>JBNJJQ010000006.1:0-241028 GCA_051750385.1 Bacillota bacterium
TCTATAAGATTAACGTGGACGCTGTTGTTTTGTTTAGTTTTCAAAGAGCTCTTTCGGTAGAAGCTTTGTTAAAAGCGACCCCTTTAATATAACACTAATCATTGTTTCAAGTCAACGTTTTTTTGAAATTCTTTTTTCGAAGAATGTCATTCACAATTGCTTGTGTTGCTGACTTGATTGATTATAGCACGGGGTTTGTCCCGATGCAATTACTTTTTTAATATATGATTAAATTATTTTCAAAGATAATAAAACGGTCACGCTGCTAGACGTCAGCGTGACCATTACAATTTCTAAAAAGGCGTTACTAAAGTAGATTTCCTATTTGATAATCTCTTCTACAAAAAGATCCAGTTCTTGATTTAAGGAGATGAATTGTTCACTGTCTTCTATTCTTACCATCGGCCTTGTTGGGGTCGCTGGATCGATGAATACCACTTCCACGATTTTTCGGTTTGATAGTCTCAATTTTGCGCCTACGCTGATTCTGCATACACTGTTTGTCAGTGCCTGAACGACAGCCAAATCATACTTTCCGAAAGTTTCGTGCTTTAGTTGCTCGATCACTTTGAACGGTGACTGCTTGCTTCGATACTTTCTTGGAGAGGTCATAGCGTGAAAAACATCGGCTACAGCAAGTATTTTTGTATAATCGTGTATTTTATCCTCAGATAGACCAAAAGGATAGCCACTTTTATCATAACGTTCATGATGCTGCAGCACCGCGAGCTTGATCTCATCTTGAATGACAGGCTGCTTACTCACCATCTGATAACTGAATATCGGGTGTTCTCTTATCTGGTCAAACTCTTCTTTCTTTAATACGGCTACATTTTTTAAGATTTTCTGGTCGATTCTGGACATTCCGCAATCCATTAGAAATCCTGCAATGCCTACCTGAATGATATCCTTCTTTTTGAAACCCATGGATTTTGCAATGGAAGCTGCGATGATGGCCACCGCAACCGAGTGGTGAAAGACGTATTCTTCCTCATTGGTGTAATGGTAGACAGAAAACACCTCTTGTGGAAAGACCAAGGACTTTTCAATCATCGGGATGATCGCCTTTCGAACCTCTGCGTAATCGATAGGAGCACCTGATTGCCAGGTTTGATACAGACGCTTATAGCTTTGTGTTGTCTTGAAGTACATCTGCAGGAAGGAATCTTCTTTCGGCTTTTCCTCGCGAACAGGTAAAAGCTGAGGGTTGAATGGCTGTCCATTTGAAAGGAATGCTTCGATCTCGACTTCATCTATTAAAAAAAGCTCCAAGATTTCGATATGTTGACTTGTAAGAACTGTTCGTTTTGTCATAATTGGTTTAGTCGTTAGAGATTTTACTTCCTTCGCTAAAATACACCCTTCCACCAATTGTTCAGTTTTCACTAACATACACGCTTTCCTCTCCTTAACTCTTTATACACAAAGAGGAACACATGGAGTGTTCCTCTTTGGATTAGACTATTTGCACTTCTTATTCTTCGACCTCTTCATCCGAAATTCCTTCTTCCAGATTGGAATCTTCCAATTCCAGATCGTCCAGACCTTCTTCTTCTTTATCAACTCTTGCTACAGTCGTAACAAATTCGTTCTCAGCTAAACGGATTAATTTTACCCCTTGCGTATTACGGCCCATCTGAGAAATTCCATCTACAGACATGCGTATTAGTACGCCGCTTGCAGTGATAAGCATAAGGTCTTCATCGGTAGTAACTGTTTTTACTGCTACAAGTTCGCCATTGCGATCTGTTATGTTGCACGTTTTGATTCCTTTACCGCCACGGCTTTGGATGCGGTACTCTTCAGCTGGAGTACGTTTTCCATAACCATTTTTCGTAACCACCAATACATCGAGGTTTTCCTCGAGCAGTTCCATGCCGACCACTTCATCGTCATCGGAAATGGTGATTCCTTTAACGCCGGTTGCCGTTCTACCCATGGAACGAACATCGGTTTCCTGGAAGCGAATAAGCATTCCTTTTTTCGTTCCAATGATCATTTCCTTCGTACCATCCGTCATTTTTACACTAATCAATTCATCGTTATCACGCAGGCCAATTGCAATCAGACCGCCTTTACGGATATTGGCGAATTGAGATAACGGGGAACGCTTGGAAATCCCGTGCTTCGTAGTAAAGAAGAGATACCAATCATCTACAAACTCTTCTACAGGAATAATGGCATTGATCCATTCCCCTTTTTCGACTTCAAGGAGGTTAATGATCGGGATGCCTTTTGCTGTACGGCTGTATTCCGGAATTTCATATCCTTTGGCACGGTATACTTTGCCTTTATTGGTAAAGAATAAAAGCGTATCATGCGTGGACGTCGTTAACAGATGTTCCACAAAGTCGTTTTCGTTCGTTCCCATACCCTGCACTCCACGGCCGCCTCTTCGCTGACTGCGGTAAGTGGAAAGTGGCAGACGCTTGATATAACCATTATGAGTCAAGGTAATGACAACATTCTGGCGAGGGATCAGATCCTCATCCTCAATTGCTTCGAGTCCGCCAACCATGATTTCAGTTCGACGATTATCATTAAAGCGCTCTTTTACCTCTGTTAACTCCTCACGGATAATCTCTAATACTTTCTCTTCGTCAGCAAGGATTGCTTTCAATTCCGCAATCAACTGCATAAGACCTTGGTACTCTTCTTCGATTTTTTCACGCTCCAAGCCGGTTAGACGCTGAAGACGCATATCCAGAATAGCCTGAGCCTGTTTTTCCGATAAGGAGAATTCCGTCATTAAGCCTTCACGTGCAATATCAGCTGTCTGGGAGCTTCTGATCAAGGTAATGACCGCATCCAAGTGGTCTAGTGCAATACGCAGCCCTTCGAGGATATGAGCACGAGCTTCCGCTTTACGAAGTTCGAATGCTGTTCTGCGCTTGATGACTACTTTTTGATGCTCCAGATAGTGGTACAGGCACTGCTTCAGGTTCAATACTTTTGGTTCTCCATTAACAAGAGCCAGCATGTTGATACCGAAGCTCGTCTGCAGGGACGTCTGTTTGTACAGGTTATTTAAAAGGACGTTCGCATTGGCATCCTTTTTCACTTCCATGACGATACGCATACCATTACGGTCTGATTCATCACGCAGATCGGAAATGCCTTCAATCTTTTTGTCGCGAACCAGATCTGCAATTTTTTCAATCAGCCTGGCTTTGTTTACTTGATACGGCAATTCATGAACAAGGATTACTTCTCTTCCATTCGGCTTTGTTTCGATTTCAACTTTTGCACGAATCGTAATGGAACCTCGTCCTGTTTCGTAAGCACGGCGAATACCGCTTCTGCCAAGAATTTGCCCAGCGGTCGGGAAATCCGGACCAGGGATGATTTCCATCAATTCCGGAATTGTAATTTCAGGATCTCTACTTACAGCCAGAACTCCGTCAATGATTTCACCAAGTTGATGTGGTGGAATATTAGTTGCCATCCCAACGGCGATACCCGACGCACCGTTCACCAAAAGGTTTGGGAATCTTGCCGGAAGAACAATCGGCTCTCTTTCCGAACCGTCATAGTTATCTTGATAGTCAATGGTATCCTTATTGATATCACGCAGAATTTCCATAGCAATTTTGGACATTCTTGCCTCTGTATAACGCATTGCCGCAGCAGCATCACCGTCGACCGATCCAAAGTTTCCGTGACCATCGATCAGCATGTAACGGAAGTTGAAATTCTGGGCCATACGTACCATCGTGTCATACACAGCAGAGTCACCATGAGGATGGTACTTCCCGATAACTTCCCCTACGATACGGGCGGATTTCTTATAGGCTTTATCCGCAGTCATTCCCAAATCGTTCATTGCATAAAGAATGCGTCGATGAACAGGCTTCAAGCCGTCACGAACATCAGGAAGGGCACGGGACACGATAACGCTCATTGCGTAATCCAGAAAGGACGTTTTCATTTCCTGACTGATATTGATTTCTTTAACTTGAGACATATATATGAACCTCCTTGCGAAATTCAGTTTCACACCGAATTCGCTCTATGTAACAGGCAGGATAGGCATCCTATCCTGCTAATATCTTGTCTTCTCGTATGGATAAATAGAACGGTCCTTAAATATCCAGGTTTTTCACGTAACGGGCATTATCCTGGATAAAGTTTCTTCTTGGCTCCACTTTATCACCCATCAGGATTTCGAATGTTTCATCCGCTTCAATAGCATCTTGCAGGCTGACCTGAAGCAATGTTCTTGTTACCGGATCCATCGTGGTCTCCCATAACTGCTCTGGATTCATCTCTCCAAGACCCTTGTAGCGCTGGATTCCTGGTTTCGGGTTTTCCGACATGGTAGCAAGAACCTCTTCAAGCTGTCTGTCGTTATAGGCATATTCAATCTTTTTGCCCTGTTGCACTTTATACAGTGGCGGCTGGGCGATATAGATATATCCATGCTCAATGATTTGGCGCATGTAACGGTAGAAGAATGTCAGTAAGAGGGTACGGATATGCGCACCATCGACATCCGCATCTGTCATAATGACAATCTTATGGTATCTTGCCTTTGAGATGTCAAAATCCTCGCCTATTCCGGTTCCAAGTGCAGTGATAATCGCACGGATCTCATTGTTGGATAGAATTTTGTCCAGTCTCGCTTTTTCTACGTTTATTATTTTTCCACGTAAAGGCAGGATAGCCTGGAAATGACGGTCACGTCCCTGTTTTGCAGAACCACCGGCCGAGTCACCCTCTACCACATATATTTCGCTGATAGCTGGATCTTTGGAGGAACAGTCCGCCAATTTCCCTGGTAAGCTGGAGATTTCCAATGCGCTTTTTCTTCTTGTAAGCTCTCTCGCTTTTTTCGCAGCCATTCTCGCTCGGGAAGCCATTAATCCTTTTTCCAAGATCTTTTTCGCAGCAGATGGATTCTCCAATAAGAAGCCTTCGAATTTCTCGGTAAATACGGAATCCGTAACAGTACGAGCTTCACTGTTTCCGAGCTTGGTTTTCGTTTGGCCTTCAAATTGTGGATTTGGATGTTTGATGGAAACGATGGCAGTCAGACCTTCACGAACATCCTCACCGGTGAGGTTGCTGTCTGCATCTTTAAAGATATTATGTTTACGTGCATAGTCGTTGATTACTCGTGTAAGAGCGGTTTTAAACCCTGATTCATGCGTTCCGCCCTCATAGGTATTGATGTTGTTGGCAAATGAATAAAGGTTGCTTGTGTAACTTTCATTGTACTGAAGGGCAACCTCGATGGAGATTCCGTCCTTTTCCCCTTCCACAAACACCACTTCTTCATGGATAACTTCTTTTGTACGGTTTAAATGCTCTACATAAGATGCAATTCCGCCCTCATAGTAGTATTCATTCTTTTTGCCTTCCTCGACTCTTTTATCCTCAATCGTAATACGGATTCCTCTATTTAGGAATGCAAGCTCACGAAGACGGTGTGCAAGTGTATCGTAGTCATATTCAAGCGTTTCTGTGAAAATCTCCGAATCCGGAATAAAATGAATAATCGTACCGGTAACCTCGGTTTCCCCAATGATTTTCAAATCTTCCTGAGGAACACCTTTTTTAAACTGCTGATAATGGATGCTGCCATCACGGTGAACGTAGATTTCCAGATCAGAAGAAAGTGCGTTTACAACAGAAGCACCTACACCATGCAGTCCTCCGGAAACTTTGTAGCCTCCGCCTCCGAATTTTCCTCCGGCATGAAGAACGGTCATGATTACCTCAACTGCAGGTCTTCCCATTTTTTCATGGATTCCAACAGGGATTCCTCGCCCGTTATCCTTTACAGTGATGCTGTTGTCCTTTTCCACAATGACATTGATTTCGGAACAGTAACCAGCAAGGGCTTCATCAATACTGTTGTCGACAATTTCCCATACGAGGTGGTGTAATCCTTTTGCGCTTGTAGAACCGATATACATACCAGGTCTTTTCCGAACAGCTTCCAATCCTTCAAGTACCTGTATCTGACTCTCATCATACGTATTTTCTTGCATTTCTTTTTGGTCCATCGCCATATCTATCACCTTCACTTTTTATTTCAATCCGAGCATCGCGCATCTGAGAGTATGACCTCTTAGGCTAGCACGCTATATTTTAAGAAATAACTCTTCCAAGGAAGTGTCCATTCTTTTCTTTAAGGTTGTAGAGGCTAGAGGAGATAGATAAATTATCTCTTCTGTGATAACTACTGATTTTACATCGTGTTTGCTGATATTCTTGATGGATTGGGCCGCCACTGCCGGTAATGAGTTCTGCCAATCCGTTTTCAACAGACGCCTGTCCAAGATTGCAATAATATTGGATGCGCGTACCATAACCTCTTCCCCGATATGCAAGTACACTTCCTTCACCTCAGTTCAATTTCTTTAAAGAACCAGAGACTACCTTATAGGTTGCTGCTTGTTTCAGCGTTTTATGGTCTATTCCATCCACACTTGTCGTTGTGACGAAGGTCTGCACTTTTCCCTGGATCGTGTTCAACAAGTGGGATTGTCTATAATCATCTAATTCTGATAATACATCATCCAACAGTAGAATAGGATATTCCCCCACTAGAGAATAGATGAGGTCAATTTCTGCCAACTTTAAAGAAAGGGCTGTTGTCCGTTGTTGTCCTTGCGACCCGAAAGTCTGCACTTCTTTTCCGTTCACATGAAAGATAAGGTCATCCCGATGTGGTCCAAACAGCGTGACGCCTCTTTCAATTTCTCTATCTTTTATTTTATCAAATTTTTCGTTATATGCTTCTATCATTTTCGACAAATTTAAGCTTTCTGATACATAATCAATAGAGGGTTTGTAAATAATAGTCAATTCCTCCAACCCTCTGCTGATGCTACTATGTATTGGCTGTGCCCATTTTTGCAGTAACTGAATAAACTCTAGGCGCTTGATCGTCACTTTCGCTGCAAGCTCCACCATCTGTTCCGTCAAAACAAAAAGCATGGTCTCGTCTTTTTGCTTTCTGGTCTGCAGTTGCTTCAAATAATGGTTTCTCTGCTGCAAAACCTTTTGATAGCGTGCCAAATCATGCATATAGATAGGGGAAACCTGGCCGAGCTCCATATCGATGAACCGTCGTCGTACCTGTGGACTCCCCTTTACAAGGGTAAGATCCTCAGGAGCAAACATGACAATATTCATATTCCCGATATATTGACTCAGTTTTGATTGTTCCAGATGATTGCTTTTTGCTTTTTTCCCTTTTTTGGAAATGACGAGCTGTAATGGTAACGGTCCATTTCTTTTATGTATCCTGCCTTCTATTTTAGCATACTCTTCGTCCCAACTGATAAGATCTTTGTCGCTTGAGGTACGATGCGACTTTGCCATGGCCAGTACATAGATGGATTCCATTACGTTTGTCTTTCCTTGGGCATTCTCCCCCAGAATTACATTCACACCATTCTCGAACACAGCATCCAAGCTTTGATAATTGCGATAGTGTCTTAAGGACAACTCTTCAATATACAATATTTTTCACCATCTTAGGACGAAATAATGACAAAGCTTCCGAAGCCGTCGATTTCCACTATATCCTGATCTCTTAATTTTCTTCCTCTTCTATCGTCAGGTTCACCGTTCACTTTAACCTCATACTCCTGGAGGAACCATTTTGCCATTCCACCTGACTGAATGACATCGGCTAGCTTCAAGAACTGACCGAGCGTAATTATCTCTGTAGTAATTTCTATTTCCTTCATCATTTTGAGCTCACTTTCGTTTAGTCTTTTTCTTATTGTACTAAAACTTGGGACTATAGAAAAGAAAGCTACCGCGCTTTGACGCAAGTAGCTTTCTAAAATCAATGGATTAATAAGTTCTGACTGGCAGGATTAGTTGCAGCATGGAATCATCATGCATCGTTCTGATCAGGAATGGTCGCATAGCACCTGTGAAATTGATTTGTATTTCATTTCCTTCCAGAGCTTTTAACGCATCCATCATATATTTTGCACTAAAGGAGATTTTTAATTCTTCTCCCTCGACGGAGTTGCCTTGTACCTGTTCCACTACTTTCCCAACTTCAGGGGAATTGGAGGAGATCTCCAAAGCGCTCTGTTCCAAGGTAGCGAGTTTTACGACATTGTTTCTTCCCTCTCTTGCAAGCAAGGATGCACGATCGATGGCTTGCAGGAACTCTTTTGTAGAAACCGTGATATCCGTTTTGCTTTCTGCCGGTATCAAACGGGATGTATCCGGATAGTTCCCATCAAGCAAACGAGAGAAAAATAGAATATTTTTTGCTTTGAACAGGACTTGATTATCTGTAATAACGATATCGAGCTGTTCATTTGTATCATCAAGGATCTTATTCAATTCATTCAAGCTTTTACCTGGAATCACTACATTACAAGCCAGATTGTTTTCCGCATCGATTTTCGCCTTACGCAATGCCAATCGATGACTATCTGTTGCAATACAGATCAACTCATGGTTTTCAAGCTTCCAGTTTACACCTGTCAAGATAGGGCGTGTTTCTGAGGTGGACACTGCAAAAACCGTTTGTCGAATAATATTTTTCAACAGATCGGTAGGGAGCTTAAATACACTATCTTCTTCGATTTGAGGAAGATGAGGGTATTCTGCTGCATCTTGGCCATTTAGATTAAATTCGGATTTTCCGGATCTAATGGTTGTAACAAACTGGTTCTGAACTTCAAGCTCTACAGTATCCATCGGCAATTTCTTGATGATTTCACTAAAGAAACGTGCTTGTAGTACTACACTTCCAGAAGCCTTCACTTCTACATTTTCCGTTCCATCCTCTTCACTAGGGATGAATGATTCGATGGAGATATCGGAATCGCTTCCTGTTAGGGTTACTCCCTCTTCTGTTGCGACAATCTTAATACCAGTAAGAATGGGAATCGTTGTACGTGATGAAACAGCTTTTAGTACGTCTTGTACACTTTGAACCAACTTGTCTCGTTGGATAATAAATTTCATCGTTATCCTCCTCTAATTGCAGGTCTTTTTATATATATTTATTAATAAAAAAATAGTAGAAGTAATAGTAGGGCTTGTGAATTTGTGGATAAGTGGTATTTCTTGATGAAACGACAGTTATTCACATGTGGACAAACTGTTGTTAACTAGGTCTAAGTTATACACACAATCCACGGTTCATTCTTTTAGTTCTTTAATTGCTCTGCAATGGATTGAATCTGTTTTTGTAATAATGTATCTGTTTGAACAAGATTTGAAATCTTTTCATGAGCATGAATAACGGTCGTATGGTCACGGCCGCCAAACTCCTCCCCGATCTTAGGTAGGGAGAAATCAGTAAGCTCACGTGAGAGGTACATGGCAATCTGCCTTGGAAAAGCAACAGACTTCGTACGCTTCTTCGCTTTGAAATCCTCAAGCTTCACATTATATTCCTCACCGACTGTACGCTGAATATCATGAATGGTTACCACCCTTGGTTTGGAGCTAGGAATGATATCCTTCAAAGCTTCAGCAGCAAGATCGGCATTAATATCCTTATTGATCAAAGAAGAATATGCGACAACGCGAATAAGTGCTCCCTCGAGTTCACGGATATTGGAATCAATTTGATTCGCAATATAAAGCATGACTTCATTCGGAATGTCCAATCCTTCCGCTTTAGCTTTTTTACGCAGAATGGCAATACGGGTTTCCAGGTCTGGCGGAGTAATATCAGTGATCAATCCCCATTCAAAACGGGAACGCAGCCTGTCCTCAAGTGTCGGGATCTCCTTTGGAGGCCGGTCGCTAGAGATGACAATCTGTTTGCTTTCCTCATGAAGCGTATTAAAAGTATGGAAGAATTCCTCTTGTGTCTGTTCTTTTCCGGCAAGGAACTGAATATCATCGATTAATAGCACGTCGACACTGCGATATTTATTGCGGAAATCAACGGCTTTATTGTCCCGGATGGAATTGATGAATTCGTTTGTGAATTTCTCGGAGGACAAATATACCACCTTCGCTCCAGGGTTATGCTCGATTACATAATGACCGATGGCGTGCATTAAGTGGGTTTTACCAAGTCCAACTCCTCCATAGATAAACAAGGGATTATAGGCTTTGGCAGGCGCTTCCGCCACTGCTAAAGAAGCGGCATGGGCAAATCTGTTCCCCGAACCGATTACAAAAGTGTCAAACGTATATTTCGGGTTAAGCATATTCTGTGGAATTTCAATAGGATCTTCGTCCTTTTTCATCTTGGCCGGAGGTGATTTGATTTCAAGATCCTCGTCCGATTGATTTTGGGGAATGATAAACTTGATTGTCAGTTCTTCCCCGGTTATATCTGTGATGGTTTCTCCGATCAGGTTGGAATATCTGGACTCCAGCCAGTCACGGGCAAACTCGTTTGGTGCTGTAATAACGAGGTTGTCCCCTTTGAGAGAATGAGCCTTTGTAGACTTCAGCCATGTTTCAAAGCTTGGCTTGCTGATTTTTTTCTCTATTTCCTTGAGAGCCTTCTCCCACAAATCCGATATGTTTTTCAACGTGTATCCCCCTTTCTTTTGATCTCTATATAATTTTCACCATGGATGTTTCATGCATTCCGCTGGATGAATCTTTAATTTCAGCGCTCTTTCAAGTTTGAATGCGCTAAGCTGCACTGCTGCTGCAACGTACATGCCAGATTCAACCCAAAATAAATAAGGTGCTTATCTGTACAAGTTTTGTTTAACAAACCTTCTTGAGAAAAACACCTGATGTATGTTTATTCATTCGTATACTGTGCATAACATATAATATAGTAGAAAAGTAGTTTTCGACAAAAAACCTGTTCTGTGGACAAATACTTACACACAACCTTGAATAACTATCCACATCTTATCCACAATCTGTTGATAACTATTTTATGTTAATAATTATTAAGAGTGAAAACACAATAATAATATCAAATAAAACCTTTTGTTGCAACGTCTTTTTCTGATTATCCACAATCGACACATCTTGTGGAGAAAAGTTTTCCACAACACAAGATACTGTGTAAACCTTGTCGATAACTGTTGTAGATGACGAAAAAACTCGAAAAAAGTTATTCACAGGTGGAAAAATGTTGTATGCAGAGGGAGAATTTTGCTGAGATCTGTTTTTTTGGGGATTTTTGTTTTAGTTATAAATTTTACCCGTGGATTTCCGCTGCAGGCACTTGCTTTCCGCGGGGAGGGATGGGAGCCTCCTCGGCTACGCCTGTGGGGTCTCCCATGCCCTCTATCTTCCCGCAGGAGTCAAGTGCCTTCCGCTACAATCCACTAACGGTTCTTAATTTTTCTATTGAAGTGTCTGTAGCAACACTTTTTGTGGAATCCTTCATAATGACTAGCTCCTTTCGCAATATAGCTCTGATTTGGTTGATTTATAAAAATTCTAACCAAATTAACCTACGATCTTACGAATTTAGGAGCTAGTTTTGCTCTTGGTTGGGATTGTCTGAGAAGAATACCAACTTCATTAATGGTTTTGTCCTTTTTTCCTAATAGAAATAAAAGTATCGAAATTATTCTAGCTATAATTCTGAAATAACCGTGGGGATCCAGAAAAGCACAGGATTATTTATGTTCGCCCCCTGTTGGTTGTAGCGCAAGGGGTGAGACTCCCGCGGAAAGCGAACCCCTGGAGCGGAAACCAACAGGGGTGTTTATATAGATAAAAAAAGAAATGAGTGCTCAAGAACCTGCCAATAATTTTTGGTTACTTTTTACTATTTAAAAGAAAAGGTTGCTTTAAATCGCGAAGGAATTTATACTAACTATTGGGAAGTTGACATTCCGATGGTATTTTCTCTATAATTGATAAGACTGTCTGTTAAAATTTATATTATAGGAAAGCAAGACTTTCCACGAGAGAGTGAAAAACGGCTATTGTGGTATGATGATCATACATGTGAAGCATGTTTTTCGATAATCTAAAAGGTAATCCTCAGGGAGGTGTCATAGTAATGAAAAGAACGTTTCAACCAAATAAGCGTAAACGTAGTAAAGTACACGGTTTCCGTGAGCGTATGAGTTCTGCTAACGGACGTAAAGTGCTTGCGCGCCGTCGTCGTAAGGGAAGAAAAGTATTATCCGCATAAGGCCACTGACTGTCAGTGGTCTTTTTTACTATTTTAAGAAGAAAATTGTTATGATTTCGCATTTATTTAGAAAGAATGTGGAAGAACGACGTAAAATAATCAAATTAGAAATTGCTGCGACAGGGGGACCACATGTGAAGAAGGAACAAAGAATCAAAAAGGACAAAGAATTTCAACATGTGTTCCAGGGTGGAAAGTCCATGGCAAATCGACAATTTGTAATTTACACACTTGAAAAAAAAGAGCAGCCCGAATTTCGGATCGGCCTGTCAGTGAGTAAGAAGATTGGAAACGCGGTTACGAGAAATCGAATTAAGCGATTGGTTCGCCAGGCATTTCTGGAAATGAAAGAGCAGCTCCCTGGATATGTAGACATTGTTGTAATTGCCCGAAAGCCTACGGCGGAAATGGGCTATGAGGAAGTGCAGAAGAGTCTGCAGCATATCATCCGAAAGCTTCCGATGCTTTCCAATAAAAAACGGTAGTACAGCAATTTGTCAGGAAACATGTAAAAATTTTGTCAGAGTCCCGTCCTTTATTCAATTATTCGAATAAAAGTGGTAGGATGTAATAGGAATTATTTTTTTTGCGCAAAAAGGAGGAAAAAGAGGTTGAAAAAACGAATATGGCTACTAATGGGCCTTGTTGGACTTGTAGTCTTACTAACAGGCTGTACGGAAATCAACCAGCCGATCACAAAAGAAAGTGAAGGCTTTTGGAATGAGTATATAGTGTACCCGCTTTCTTGGTTGATTACATATTTTGCAACATTACTTGGAAATGATTATGGACTATCCATTATTATTGTAACATTGTTAATTCGATTTGCGATTCTACCTTTGATGATCAAACAAACGAAAAACACGAAGGCGATGCAAGCACTGCAGCCTGAAATGAAGGCACTTCGTGAAAAATATAGCTCAAAAGATCAAAAGACCCAGCAGAAGCTGCAGCAGGAAACGATGGGACTTTTCCAAAAGCATGGGGTAAATCCACTTGCTGGATGTTTCCCATTATTGGTGCAAATGCCGATTTTGATCGGTTTCTTCCATGCAATTACACGTACACGTGAAATTGCGGAGCACAACTTCCTATGGTTTGACCTTGGTGAAGCAGATCCATTTTTTATTTTGCCCGTCGTAGCTGGTATCACAACTTTCATTCAGCAAAAAATTATGATGGCAGGGATGGAGAACAACCCGCAAATGACGATGATGCTTTATATCATGCCAGTGATGATTGTCGTGTTCGCATTTAACTTCCCAGCTGCACTATCCTTATACTGGGTAGTAGGTAACTTATTTATGATTGTCCAAACTTACTTTATTAAAGGACCGGAGCTGAGAAAAGCAACAGCTACTGGAACTGCAGGAGGAACGAAAAAGTGAGAGAAATAACTGCAACTGGTCCATCAGTCGAGGAAGCTGTCCAATCTGCTTTAACTCAACTAAACACAACTAGAGACCGTGCAGACATAACAATCGTTGAAGAAGGCAAAAAAGGATTATTTGGACTGTTTGGTACCAAACCAAGTATTGTAACCGTTAAGTTGAAACATGATCCGATTGAAGAATCAACGAATTTTTTGAAAAAAGTTCTGACAGAAATGAACATTGTCGCAGAATTGGAGACCAAGGTTGAAGGCAGGAACATTTTTATCTCCATCAGTGGGGAAAAAACTGCTTTAATCATTGGGAAAAGAGGACAAACCCTCAATTCTCTTCAATATTTGACACAAATTGTTGCAAATCGCTACTCGAACCAGTATCTCTCTGTTGAGATTGACGCAGAAGGATATCGTGAAAAGCGCCGTGAAACGCTTGAACAGCTGGCAGAGAGATTGGCGCAAAAAGCGATGAAGACGAAGCAGGAAGTTCATCTCGAACCTATGCCATCCTTTGAACGTAAAGTGATGCACTCGATTATTTCGCGTTATCCGGAAGTGGAGACCTACTCTGTAGGAAAAGAGCCGAATAGATCGCTTGTCATCACACCCAATAAGAAAAAAGTAACAAGATGATTGCTAGCCGTCTTCCTATATGGAGTACGGCTATTTTTTTTGGCTGTTTTAATGAATAGTTTTGATTTTTAAGGTCACTAGCTGTTGATTGGAGCAATAGGCGTAGACTCCTGCGGGAGGTAGCGGTTAGTGGAGACCCCGCAGGCAAAGCCGAGGAGGCTCTCGCAAGCCCCGCGGAAAGCGAAGCCTATTGCGGAAATCAACAGCGGTGTTTAAAAGGAAAGTTAGTAACAAATGGTGAGAAAATGGCTATCAGAAATAATGAAACGTCTTTTGTTTCAAATCCTGCTGATAGGAAAAGATGATAGAAAGAACGTCGAGTTTTGTTTGTTGTTATTCACATGTGGATAAGTTAGAATTGATGATAGAATAATGAGCGCTTGGGAAATTTTTGTGGATAACTGTCGAAGAGGAATACTTTAAAAGTGACATGAATTATGCTAACCTTAATTAGTTATTCAAGAAGATTGAAATTGATCGAGGCAAACGAGTGGTGTGATCGATCAAGTTAAAATAGAAACTAGTATAAAAGAAATGAGGTGAATGATATGTATGAGCTAGATACAATTGCAGCAATATCCACTCCAATGGGGGAGGGTGCCATTGCGATCGTCCGTTTGAGTGGGGAGGAAGCATTCCGAATCATCGATGAAATATTTGTCAGCCCCTCCGGGAAGAAGATGCAGTACGTACCGTCTCATACCATTCACTACGGACATATCGTGGATCCTAAGACAAAACAGACGATAGAAGAAGTGATGGTCTCTGTAATGAGAGGGCCGAAAACTTTTACAAGAGAAGATGTAATCGAAATCAATTGTCATGGTGGCTTGGTTTCAGTAAACAAGCTCCTTCAGCTTGTAATGGGCAGAGGCGCAAGATTGGCGGAGCCAGGTGAATTTACGAAACGTGCATTCTTAAATGGAAGAATCGATCTTTCACAAGCGGAAGCGGTTATGGACCTGATCCGGGCAAAGACTGACCGTGCGATGAATGTTGCATTGGGACAAATGGAAGGTCGATTATCCAGGCTTATTCAGAAGCTGCGCCAGGAAATACTGGAAACATTGGCTCACGTGGAAGTGAACATTGATTATCCGGAATATGACGACGTGGAAGAAATGACGCATCAGCTATTACTTGAGAAATCCAAATATGTGAAAGCTGAATTGGAAAAACTGTTACAAACCTCCCAGCAGGGTAAAATATTAAGAGAAGGCCTATCGACGGTTATTGTAGGAAGACCGAATGTAGGGAAATCTTCCTTATTGAATAGCCTCGTTCATGAAAACAAGGCGATCGTGACCGATATACCGGGTACCACGAGAGATGTAATCGAAGAGTACGTGAATGTGCGCGGGGTCCCATTGCGCCTGGTTGATACGGCAGGAATCAGGGAGACCGAGGACATTGTCGAGCGAATCGGTGTCGAGCGTTCCCGTGAAGTATTGAAAAAGGCCGATCTTATCCTTCTTGTGCTGAACTACAATGAACATCTGTCACACGAGGATGAGCAGCTGTTTGAAGCGGTGAAGGGCATGGACGTGATAGTCATCGTGAATAAAATGGATCTTGATGAAAAGATAGAACTAGAAAAAGTACAAGCATTGGCAAAGAACCATCCTATCATCACGACCTCTTTAAAAGAGGATGAAGGAGTGGACGAGCTGGAGGAAGCGATTTCCTCTTTGTTTTTCCAGGGAAATCTTGAAGCTGGGGATATGACGTATGTGTCAAATTCCAGACATATCGGTTTACTGACACAGGCACAGCAGGCATTGGAGGACGCGATTTCAGGGGTACAGAGCGGGGTACCCATTGATATCGTTCAAATAGATTTGACGCGAACATGGGAGTTGCTCGGTGAAATTATCGGCGATGCAGTCCATGAGAGTTTGATTGATCAGTTATTTTCACAATTTTGTTTAGGTAAATAGAAGAGGAGGGAACAAACATGGAATATCATGCAGGTTCCTATGATGTCATAGTAATTGGAGCGGGGCACGCCGGAGTCGAAGCGGGCCTCGCCTCGGCAAGATTGGGAGCGAAAACGCTCATGATCACCATCAATCTTGATATGGTGGCATTTATGCCATGTAATCCTTCTGTTGGGGGACCAGCAAAAGGAATTGTTGTACGCGAAATCGATGCGCTAGGCGGAGAGATGGGTAAGAATATTGATAAAACCCATATTCAGATGCGGATGTTGAATACAGGGAAGGGCCCTGCCGTACGTGCTTTGCGTGCCCAGGCTGACAAGTTCCTGTATCAGCATGAGATGAAGAAAACGATTGAAAATGAACCGAACATTACCCTATTGCAAGGAATGGTCGAGAAATTGATCGTGGAGGATGGCGTCTGTAAAGGTGTCCTCACCCAAACCGGTGCCATCTATGAATCCAAAACAGTTGTTATCACAACGGGAACTTATCTGCGTGGAAAAATAATAATGGGTGACCTGCAATATCAGAGCGGACCGAACAACCAGCAGCCTTCCATTAAGCTTTCCGAACACTTGGAAGAGCTCGGGTTTGAAATGGCGCGTTTTAAAACAGGTACGCCACCTCGTGTTAACAGTTCCACCATTGACTACAGCAAAACGGAGATTCAGCCGGGTGATGATGTCCCGCGCGCATTTTCTTATGAAACGACCGAATATATCACCGATCAGCTACCATGCTGGTTGACTTATACAAGTCCGGAAACACATGCTTTGATTGATGAAAATCTGCACCGTTCCCCGATGTACTCAGGCATGATCAAAGGAACAGGGCCAAGGTATTGCCCATCCATTGAAGATAAAATTGTCCGCTTTAACGACAAGCCTCGACATCAAATCTTCTTGGAGCCGGAAGGAAGAAATACACAAGAAGTGTATGTGCAAGGTCTTTCCACGAGCTTGCCTGAGGAAGTGCAGCGAAGAATCCTTTCCACCATCCCTGGTCTTGAGAATGTGCAGATGATGAGAGCGGGATATGCCATCGAATATGATGCAATCGTACCGACTCAGCTATGGCCGACACTTGAAACCAAAAAGGTGCAGAACCTTTATACTGCTGGCCAGATCAATGGTACTTCAGGCTATGAAGAAGCGGCAGGCCAAGGAATTATGGCGGGAATCAATGCAGGTCTGCGAGCCACTGGTAAGGAGGACCTTATCTTAAGTCGTTCCGATGCCTACATTGGTGTCCTCATAGATGATCTTGTAACGAAAGGCACCAATGAGCCTTATCGTTTGCTGACATCTCGTGCAGAATATCGCCTCTTGCTGCGTCATGATAATGCAGATCTTCGATTAACGGAGAAAGGTCATGAGATTGGCCTGATTTCACCAGAACGTTATGAGAAATTCCAGTTGAAAAAGCAACAGATCGAAGCAGAAAAAGAACGTTTACAGTCCATCATCATTAAGCCGACTGCATTTGTACAAGAAACGATAAAGAATGCTGGCGGCACTGAGCTGAAGGATGGGATCAGAGCATCAGATTTATTGAAACGTCCGGAAATGAACTACGAACATATGCACCTTGTGGTTCCTCCTGAAACGGAATTGGGGCCAGATGTAGCAGAACAGGTTGAAATACAAGTGAAGTACGAAGGATATATTCAAAAGTCCTTACAGCAAGTAGACCGTTTGAAAAAAATGGAAAATAAGAAGATCCCTGAAAACATCGATTATGATGCTATTCATGGCTTGGCAAATGAAGCACGTCAAAAACTGAAGGAAGTTCGCCCTCTTTCCGTAGCTCAAGCTTCCAGAATTTCAGGAGTCAATCCAGCCGATGTTTCCATTTTACTCGTATACCTCGAACAAGGACGTATAGCTAAAGTATCTAACGAGTAGGCTTTTTTCGTAACTGTAATGAAAGCACCATTCCATAGAAAAACAGCCTATGAAAAGGTTCAAGAAAGGATACAAGCAAATGAACAAAGAGCAATTTATTAGTATGTTGGAGGAGAAAGGGATCTCCCTTACTCCTTTCCAGCTTTCTCAATTTGATACATACTACAGAATGCTGGTAGAGTGGAACGAGAAAATGAACCTCACTGCCATTACAGAAGAGGAAGAGGTATACCTCAAGCATTTTTACGATTCGATTACCGCATCCTTCTATGTAGACCTGTCAAAAGGTCAAAATCTTTGCGATGTTGGGGCAGGAGCGGGTTTCCCGAGTATTCCACTTAAAATTTGCTTTCCTGACCTCAAGGTTACAATTGTCGATTCCTTGAACAAAAGAATCACTTTTCTTCAGCAGCTGGCAAAAGCTTTGGAACTGAAAGAAGTGAATTTTGTGCATGATCGTGCTGAGACTTTTGGTCAAAACGCAGATTACAGGGAAAAGTTTGATCTTGTGACAGCTAGAGCGGTTGCGAGACTGTCTGTCCTTAGTGAGCTATGTCTTCCTCTTGTCAAAGAGGGTGGCCGGTTTATACCAATGAAAGCCGCTGCAGCTAAAGAAGAGGTGGAAAAAGGGAAAAAGGCCATGCAGATTCTAGGCGGGAAATTAGAGGAAATCTACTCTTTTCACCTTCCTTTAGAAGAAAGCGAAAGAAATATTCTCATCATCAACAAAGTAAAACCTACACCGAAGAAGTATCCGCGTAAGCCAGGTACACCTAATAAATTACCGCTTGAATAATAATGTATGATGATGGCCCTGGTTGAATGTTTCATGTGAAACATTTTATCGTACCGAGAAGGAATTACTGTTCTAAACAGCGAATTTATTGTAAGGGATTCTATCCATAAGGTGGTGGAACTATGAAATCTCCGTTCTCTCGATTTTTTGGTATTGGCGAAAAAGAAGAACAGGAAGTAGTAGAAAAGACGAATCATGAAGAAATTAAACAATTACCGGTACTAGATATTGTTCCAAACCGATATCAGCCTCGTACGGTTTTTGTCGATGAAAAAATAGAAGAATTATCCCTGACAATCCGCACTCATGGCATTATTCAGCCGATCGTGGTTCGTCAGTTTGAAGAAAACAAATATGAAATCATTGCTGGTGAACGTCGCTGGCGTGCTGTACAAAAGCTTGGATGGGATACGATTCCTGCCATCGTTAAGGATTTCAATGACGCAGAAACTGCTTCCGTGGCACTCATTGAAAACCTGCAGCGTGAAGAATTATCCGCTATCGAGGAAGCTATCGCCTATTCGAAGCTCTTGGAACTGCATAATCTGACGCAGGAAGCATTGGCACAAAGGCTTGGAAAAGGACAATCCACTGTTGCAAACAAGCTTCGTTTATTAAAGCTGCCTGCAGAGATCCAAGATACCCTTCTTCAGAAGAAAATCACGGAGCGTCATGCTCGTGCGCTCATTCCACTAAAGCAACAAGAAAAACAAGTTGCGCTTCTGGAAGAGATTCTGGAAAAACAGCTGAACGTGAAACAGACAGAGGAACGCGTCGTCCGAATGCTCGAACAATCCGTTGCTAGGCCCAAGCCAAAGCGCAAGGCATTCTCAAAAGACATGCGGATTGCCATGAACACCATCCGTCAATCCCTGACAATGGTCAACGACAGCGGAATCAAACTCGACTCCCAAGAAGAAGAAACAGAAGAATACTACCAATTCACCATCCGTATACCAAAAAAGAAATAATAGAATACAAGATAACAACCTCTAAAAGAGGGCCTGGTTTCTTTTATCACCCGAAATAGTATCTATTAAATTATCCACTTACAGGATTAATAGATATTAAAAGGCGCCACGCCCTTTTTTTACTCTGTGAAACAAAAGTGTTGATTTTATGTCTACAGCTGTTGATTGGAGCAATAGGCGAAGACTCCTGCGGGAGATAGCGCTAGAGTGGAGACCCCACAGGCGCAGCCGAGGAGGCTCCACCAGCGCCCCGCGGAAAGCGAAGCCTAGTGCGGAAATCAACAGCGGTGTTTAAAAATGCCAATTTAATACTTCGTACAAAAACTCAAATGACTACCTTTCACCCCACAATCCCACAAAAACCAATCAACCAACAACTCTTTCTATTTATTATCAAAAACAAGTTAACTTTCTGTAAATTCATGATAAAATAAGTGAGAAACGAATAAAAAGTATGTTCTTTTCTGAAGGCAGGTGACAGCATGGGCAGAATTATTGCTATTGCTAACCAAAAAGGTGGAGTTGGAAAGACGACTACCTCGGTTAATCTAGGTGCGTGTTTGGCCTATATTGGTAAAAAAGTGCTGCTTGTAGACGTGGATCCACAAGGGAATGCAACCAGTGGAGTAGGCGTTGCTAAAGCAGAAGTTGATCAATGTATATATGATATTTTAGTAGAAGATGTGGAAGCAAGACGTGCTATTCTCTCTACTAAAGTAGAAAATCTTTCCATTATCCCTGCTACCATTCAATTGGCAGGTGCTGAAATAGAGCTGGTACCGACTATTTCAAGGGAAGTTAGATTAAAAAGAGCGTTAGATGATGTCAAACACTTATATGATTACATAATCATAGATTGTCCCCCATCTCTTGGGCTGTTAACGATTAATGCCTTAACGGCTTCCGACGCTGTTGTTATACCTGTTCAATGCGAATATTATGCATTGGAAGGCTTAAGTCAGTTATTAAATACGGTACGACTCGTACAAAAGCATTTGAATACAGAATTAATGATAGATGGCGTCCTATTAACCATGCTCGATGCAAGGACTAATTTGGGAATCCAAGTGATAGAAGAAGTGAAGAAGTATTTTCAGGATAAGGTGTATCGTACCATCATTCCGCGTAATGTCCGTTTAAGTGAAGCGCCAAGTCATGGAGAACCTATCATCATTTATGATCCTAAATCTCGTGGAGCGGAAGTTTACTTAGAATTAGCAAAGGAAGTGGTGACTCATGGGTAAAGGATTAGGTAAAGGCATTAACGCTTTATTTCCTTCCATTGAAGCTTCCAAGGAAGAAGCGGTACAAGAAATTAATATCAAGGATGTTCGTCCAAACCCGTATCAACCTCGAAAAGTTTTTGATAATGAAGCGATACAGGAGCTGAAGGAATCTATTCTTCAGCATGGAATTCTACAGCCGATTATTGTTCGCAAGAGCATCAAAGGCTATGAAATCGTTGTCGGGGAACGCCGTTACCGTGCAGCAAAAGAAGCAAAATTAACAAAGGTTCCAGTGGTTGTTCGTGAATTGACGGAGCAGCAAATGATGGAACTGGCATTATTGGAGAATCTACAACGGGAGGACCTTACTCCTATTGAAGAAGCTGCTGCCTATCAATCTCTTATGTCAAAGCTGGATTTGACCCAGGAGCAATTGGCAAGCCGTCTTGGGAAAAGTAGACCACATATTGCCAACCATGTACGCTTGCTTTCTTTGCCAGGGTACGTGCAAGAGCTCATGAACGAAGGCAAACTTTCTATGGGTCACGGCAGGGCTCTGCTTGGGTTAAAGAAAAAAGAAATGTTGAAGGCAGTCATTGAAAAAGTGGTCAAAGATCATTTGAATGTGCGCCAGCTTGAACAGCTTATCCACCAGGTGAACGAAAATGTTTCACGTGAAACAAAAAAGGATCCGGTGGAAAAGGATATTTTCTTAAAGGATCAGGAATCCTCCCTCCGAGAAAGATTTGGTACGTCGGTGTTCATAAAAAAGTCAAAGAACAAAGGAAAGATTGAAATAGAATTTTTTTCCGATGATGACTTAAACAGATTGTTAGAACTGTTAGCTCAATCTGAATAAAAGGAAGCAAACCATCCAGTAAGATAGATGGTTTGCTTTTTTAGATAGGTTCTTTTCGTAAAGTCTTTAAATAGGTAAAAAGATAAATAGGAATGGGGATTTAAATTGGTTTTATTAGGGACCATAGTCAATGGTATATGTATCATCCTTGGTACTTTATTAGGAAAACTTTTTACACGAATACCGGAAAAAACAAAAGAAACCGTCATGAAGGTGATCGGGCTTGCTGTGTTTTTGCTTGGAGCTCAAATGGGATTCAAGAGCAATGAGTTTTTGATTGTCATTATCAGCTTGGTTCTAGGGGCAGTGATTGGCGAGTGGATAGACCTGGACCGACTTCTGAATAATGTCGGGATATGGATTGAGAAAAAAGTAGGTACGGGACAGCACGGTTCGGTTTCTAGAGGTTTTGTTACTGCCACCTTAATATTCGTCATTGGAGCAATGTCTGTCGTAGGCTCACTTGACAGTGGCCTTAGAGGCGATCATCAGGTGCTTTATACAAAATCGATCATCGATGGATTTACAAGTATTGTCTTGACCACGACTCTTGGGATAGGGGTTATGTTTTCGGCAATACCTGTCATGCTCTACCAGGGGACGATTGCCTTATTTGCCACACAGATTGATCAATTTGTTCCAGCGGACCTACTTGAACTTCTTATTTTTGAAATAACGGCAACAGGAGGCGTCATGATCATGGCGATTGGATTGAACATCATCGGGGTAACCTCCATACGCGTTGCGAATCTGTTACCGGGCATTATCGTGGCTGCCGGATTAGTACTATTACAATATTTATATCTATAGGACAAAAAGGCTGATGATATTTCGTCAGTCTTTTTTACATTTAATGGAAATTATTCTTGCGTATGAAGCATAGGTGGTATGTCATTATCCTTGGAAGCCGCAGCCAAAAAGTCTTTCCGCTCCAACGCAATGTCCAAATCCTTAATGGCGGAGGCAACCACATTGGCCATTCTCATTACAAGACTAAGCCTTGTATTCTGCAGAACGAAGAACTCCATGAATCCACTGACATTCACAATACCTGTTATATGGATATCCCCTACAGGCGGAAGATCTTTCTTGACCCCGGCACCAGGCATTACCGGACCATCTCCTACCGTTAGCTGACCAACACTTTTTAATCTACCCAAACATGCATCAATGGCGATAATGAACGGATTAAAGTGGGTGGATTGTATCATTGCAAGCTTTTCGACCAGATTAACCGCATGAATAGGTTCATCCAATGTGCCATATACATGTACATGATGGAGGGTCTGGTCTTGCAGTTTTGAGCCAATCAGCGGACCGAGAGAATCTCCTGTAGAACGGTCAGTGCCGATGCACACAAATACGATGGGGCGAAAAATGGAACTAGAAGGGAGGTTGGACTGTAAAGTAAGTGCGATTTCCTTGGATGCATTTACTTCATCATGAGCAATACGAATATTGCCTCCTTTCTTCTCAAAAAAGTTAGATTTAAGATTCATAGGTTCCACTCCTTCTTAATAGTAGTAACAGTATACGACTATTTATTGGAAACTATACGTCCACTTTACGGTTAATTGGTGGCAGGAGGTAAAATGTATGTGGAGTAGCGGATTTCGTTGGATGTTTTTAATTTTAGGCACGGTTATCGGTGCCGGTTATGCTTCCGGGCGTGAAATATGGCAATTTTTCGGGGCGGAAAGCGGACTGGCCATCCTCTTATTCTCCATTTTCTTCGTGATTGCCTGTCATGTGGTGCTCAGCCTAAGCCGAGAGCTGCAATCGGCCCATTTCTCCCCCGTATTAGAGAAACTGGTAGGTCCCAAAATCTCCAAAATCTATAACGTGGTGATGGTTATCTATCTTTTTGCGACAACCGCAGTCATGCTGGCTGGCGGTGGGGCAGCCTTTCAGATTTTCTCCATTCCTTACTGGGCGGGGATATTAATTATTTGCTTTCTATTAGTCATCCTCTTTGTCTTTGGGGTCAATGGAATGATTACTGTCAACAGCATCATCATTCCCGCAATCATTCTTATTCTGGCCTTTGTGCTGTTTCGTACAGCGGAGATCAGTCCGGATACCCTTCGTTCTTATGTCTTTCAACACCATTCAAACTGGCCCGCTGCTTTTACATTTACCGCACTGAACATTTTGCCTCTTGTTGCGGTTCTATCTGCAATAGGAAAAGAAGTGAAAACCAAGGGAGAAATTCTGATAGCAAGTATCGGAAGCGGAGTAATATTAGGAGTTATTTCGCTTTTCTACAACCAGACGCTTCTGCTCGTTCAAAGTAAAATAGAGTTTTTCGAAATTCCGCTTTTTGCGATTATTCAAAGCTATCCTTACTATATGATTTTCGTCATGACGCTTCTTCTCTGGGTTGCCATCTATACGACTGCCGCTTCTGGGCTCTTGGGGCTGGTCACAAGGTTCAGAGGAAGCCTTCCTTTCCCGCTATGGGTTATCTGTTTGCTATTGCTTCTTTGCATGCTGCCTTTTACCGCTTTTGGATTCTCTGTTCTCGTAGCAATACTTTACCCGCTATTTGGCCTTGTCAATCTTTATCTTCTTGTCTGTATTTTGCTGTATCCCATCACCAACCGAAAAAACTGGCTGGAGTGAATGAAATAGTTTAGTGAAACAGGGGATTGCTGGCTATGATAAGCTTAAGTAAAATGAAGGAATAGCAAGCAAATTACAAGGTAGAGGTTGAAGCGTAAATGGAATGGATTATTCGATTAAATAAAAAGCTGGAAGAAGCCCTGACTAATGAAGATCTTTGGATTAGCATCGGGGCAGGATTTGTGAAGATTATTGCCATCATTATTGTAGCGG
Source organism: Bacillota bacterium (assembly GCA_051750385.1). Taxonomy (GTDB): domain Bacteria; phylum Bacillota; class Bacilli; order Bacillales; family Bacillaceae_I; genus Sutcliffiella_A. The sequence goes on from JBNJJQ010000006.1 coordinate 24,613, forward strand.
GTTTGGTTATCCGAATAGGAAAAGCCATCATAAAGAACTTTGTGAGAATAAGAGCCAAGGGTCCTTTGCAAGTATCAGTGAGACGGGAAAATACACTGGTGAAACTATTGGAGAATGTCATTTCCTATGTCACCTATTTTGTAGCCTTCATCATGATTCTCGAAGTGGTGCACATCGATGTGCGGGCACTGCTGGCTGGGGCAGGAATATTAGGTCTTGCTGTCGGATTTGGGGCACAGAATCTGGTCCGTGATATCATTACCGGTTTCTTTATCATTTTTGAAGACCAATTTTCAGTCGGTGACTATGTTCGAATTGGAACTTTCGAGGGACATGTGGAGGAAATCGGGCTGCGCACAACGAAAATTAAAAGCTGGACCGGTGAATTGAACATTCTGCCAAACGGAAGTATCATTGAAGTGACGAATTTCTCCATCCACAATAGTATCGCAATAGTGGATGTGAGCATTGCCTATGAAGGGGAAATCGAAAAAGCGGAGCAAGTGATTGAGGAACTGCTTGGAGAATTGCCATTAAAATATGAAGAAATTGTACAACCACCTCAGCTGTTGGGAATCCAAACTTTCGGAAACTCGGAAGTCGTTCTGCGAATAACGTGTGAGACGCTACCCATGAAGCATTGGTATATTTCTCGTAAAATCAGAAAAGAAGTAAAACTGCGTCTGGATGAACAAGGTATAGAAATTCCTTTCCCGAGGCTGGTCCTCTACAACCGGGAACCACAGATGGAAAAAGGAAAGCAGTGATTTATATAGAGATATGAATAGATTGGGAGTGTAGAAATTGAGCGATAAGGTTTTCGGAATGAACGATGTAGTGGAAATGAAAAAAGCACATCCATGTGGAGTGAATCGCTGGAAGGTGGTCCGGATGGGAATGGACATCCGGATCAAGTGCGAAGGATGCCAGCACACCGTCATGATGCCAAGGAAGGAATTCACACGAAAGATCAAGAAAATCCTGGTTCGGAGTGAAGAAGAATAAGTAGCAGGAGAACAGCTGTGCATTGGCAACTGTTTTTCTTTTATACTTGGGTAATGTTGGTTTGCCTTGTCTTTTTTGGTGGTTGTATCTATAATTGTGGGAGATTGAAATATGTGTTAACGGAAAGTTAGGAGTGGATAAAATGGCTTTAACAGCAGGCATCGTTGGTCTTCCAAATGTAGGGAAATCAACGCTTTTTAATGCAATTACACAAGCGGGGGCAGAGTCTGCCAACTACCCGTTCTGTACGATAGATCCAAACGTGGGGATTGTAGATGTTCCGGATGAGCGTCTTCAGAAACTGACGGAGCTTGTGAACCCGAAGAAGACGGTTCCTACACATTTTGAGTTTACTGATATTGCAGGGATTGTGAAAGGTGCGAGTAAAGGGGAAGGTCTTGGAAACAAGTTCTTATCTCATATTCGTCAAGTGGATGCAATTTGCCACGTAGTGCGCTGTTTTGCTGACGACAACATTACACACGTAGCTGGTGGAGTTGATCCGATTGCAGATATCGAAACAATCAACCTGGAGCTTATTTTGGCTGATCTGGAGTCAGTGGATAAGCGTCTAGAGCGTGTCGGGAAACTTGCAAAGCAAAAAGATAAAGAAGCGGTTTATGAGCATGAAGTGCTTGTAAAAGTGAAAGAAGCGCTAGAGAATGAGCTTCCTGCACGTACTGTTGAAGTGACAGATGAGCAAGTGAAGTATCTGAAAGGCATGCATCTATTGACAAGCAAGCCTGTTCTTTATGTTGCGAATGTCGGGGAAGATGATGTTGCCGACACGTCAGACAATGAATTTGTTAAACAGGTTCGTGAATTTGCGGAGAAAGACAACGCAGTAGTGATCACAGTCTGTGCAAAAATCGAGTCTGAAATCGTGGAGCTTGATGCAGACGAAAAAGCAATGTTCCTGGAAGAGCTGGGAATTCAAGAGTCCGGTTTGGATCAACTGATTCGTGCGGCTTACAACCTTCTTGGACTTGCTACCTACTTTACAGCTGGGGTTCAGGAAGTGCGCGCGTGGACATTCCGTACTGGAATGAAAGCTCCACAATGTGCAGGTGTCATCCATACTGACTTCGAACGTGGATTTATCCGTGCCGAAACGGTATCCTATGAAGACTTATTGGCAGCCGGTACCATGACTGCTGCAAAGGAAGCCGGGAAGGTACGTCTGGAAGGAAAAGAGTACCTCGTGAAAGATGGAGATGTCATTCATTTCCGTTTCAACGTCTAAGGAAAGTTTGCAAAAAGACATGCGTTCTGCTATAATCTAAATTTGTGAGTAATGATTATTTATAATTGATTGCTCCTTGCCCACTAAGGGCCGTTTAGACCAAAAGGAGGTGACTGTGATGAACAAGTACGAAATCATGTATATCATCCGTCCAAACATTGAGGAAGACGCTAAAAAAGCTCTTGTAGAACGTTTCAATACGATCTTGACTGACAACGGTGCAGAACTTACTGAAGCAAAAGAGTGGGGCAAACGCCGTTTAGCTTACGAAATCAATGATTTCCGTGACGGTTACTATATGTTAGTAAACGTGGCTACTGAGCCAGCTGCAGTTCAAGAGTTTGATCGTCTAGCTAAAATCAGCGAAGATATCATCCGTCATATTGTTGTTAAAAAAGAAGTTAAATAATAGTTGTCCTCTTTATGGACGTCGTCTCAAGGAGGAGTGGTTCTGATGTTAAATCGCGTAGTATTGGTAGGTCGCTTAACGAAAGACCCTGAATTGCGCTATACCCCAAGTGGAGTGGCGGTTGCTACTTTTACTTTGGCAGTCAATCGTACGTTCCAGAATCAGCAGGGCGAACGCGAAGCTGATTTTATAAACTGTGTAGTTTGGAGAAAACAAGCGGAAAACGCAGCGAACTTCCTGAAAAAAGGAAGCTTGGCAGGTGTGGACGGCAGAATCCAGACGCGCAATTATGAAGGCCAAGATGGAAAACGTGTATACGTAACGGAAATAGTGGCAGAAGGTGTTCAATTCTTGGAGCCTAAAGGATCTGGTGGTTCTGGCGGTTCAGGAGGATATAACAACAATCGTCCTAATCCAAATCAAGATCAAGGCTATGGTTCATCTCCGTTTGGGTACGATCAGAACCAACAACAACGTAGCAATAACAACAACCAAGGTTATACTCGTGTTGATGACGACCCATTCAAGAATGATGGTCAACCTATCGATATTTCTGACGACGATCTTCCGTTCTAATTCTAGAAGGAATCGTTTTGATAAAAAAAGTCCGGCATAAGCCAAAAAATCTATCGTAAAGGAGTGAATAACATGGCAGGAGGACGCAGAGGTGGACGCAACAAACGCCGTAAGGTTTGTTTCTTCACAGCAAACGGTATTACTCATATCGATTACAAAGAAATCGATGTACTGAAAAAGTTCGTTTCCGAGCGCGGTAAAATTTTACCACGTCGTGTAACTGGAACTAGTGCAAAATACCAACGTAAATTAACGATCGCAATCAAACGCGCTCGTCAAATGGCATTACTACCATACGTATCTGGTGAGTAAGCACGCACATATACAATAAAAGAGGAAGGCAGTGAGAGAATATCTTGCTGCCTTCCTTTTTGCTAGTTTGGGTATAAATAAAAGTCCTTGAAATTGATTGTAATAGAATCTAAAGGATAAACTATACATATTGTTAACAAGCTCTTTTCGTTAAAGTTTGTTGCTTTTTACCGAGATTAACTATGCTTTATTTAAAATACAAATATTCTTTTACGCTGAAAAGAGCACGATGATAGGTAAGTTTACGTGTTTATGTTGTATTCGTCAAAAGCAACATTTAATGCGAAAACAGTCATAACTAAAGTATTTATGGAGGTTTGTAAGCTTGAAAACCAAAAATATTACAGAGGGAGCGGTATTGCTTGGAGTCTATGTACTGCTTCTCCTGATGACATTATTCATTCCTGGTATCGGGGCCATTACCTTATTTGCGCTGGTTGTTCCTTTTGTCGTCTATACGATTCGCAACAACTGGAAAATGGGCATATGGTTTGCGGTGCTTGCCAATATACTGAGCCTTCTGATGGGTTCTCCTGCGGCACTAGTTCTAAGCATTCCCGTGAGCTCCGTCGGTGTGGTGATGGGCTATCTTTTCTCGAAAAATAGCAACCGCTATGCCATTATAGGGGCGGCCACAGGGATGTACCTATTGAATTTAGTGCTGGGCTATGTGATTGCCATTGTCCTATTTCAAATAAATATTGCAGCACTGCTCAATGAAATGCTGAATGATTCTTTAAAAAATGCAGAAGCAATGACTGCCGCAATCGGTCAGAATTCAGAGGAAGCAACGGAGCTCATGCAGCAGATGGTGGAACAATTCAACTATCTCTTGCCGTCCGGTATGGTCACCATCGCTTTTGTCTTTGCCCTTATTTCACAATTGATTGCCGGGTTTGTTCTGAAGCGTCTGAAGGAACCGGTCCAGCCATTTCCTCCATTCCGCGATTTCATGTTACCAAAAAGCCTGTTGTGGTATTACTTAATTGTGATTCTGCTTTCGCTGATGGAAATGGAGGAGGGCTCCACGCTTTTTCTGGCAACCATGAATTTATCCTATATCCTTATGCTGCTCATGGCGGTGCAGGGAATGTCCTTTATCTTTCACTTCTGCCATGAAAGAAAGATTCCCAAGGCAGTACCCATCATTATGCTAATTTTATCCTTTCTAATCCCCCCGATGCTCTATATAATAAGAATGGTAGGCATCATAGATTTAGGGTTTGATTTACGAAAGCGAATTAAAAATAGGCTACCTTGAAAATAAGTGTGTGTCCTGTTTAACTCCCTGTTGATTTCCGTTCCAGGTGTTCGCTTTCCGCGGGGCGGTGCTTGAGCCTCCTCGGCCTTGCCTGCGGGGTCTCAAGCCTACCGCTATCTCCCGCAGGAGTCTCACACCTTGCACTCCAATCAACAGGGGCGGCATGTGATGCATAACGGCTACACTATATTTATCTCATGGTATAAAGTTTTTAAGGGTCTCTGATAATGTCTAATGTTGAATATTTAAGAATCTAGCTGTTGATTGGAGCAATAGGCGAAGACTCCTGCGGGAGGTAGCGATTAGTGGAGACCCCACAGGCGAAGCCGAGGAGGCTCACGCAAGCCCCGCGGAAAGCGAAGCCTAGTGCGGAAATCAACAGCGGTGTTTAACACATACACAAAATAAACAGTAAATTTTTAATTAGGAGCTGAAAAATAAATGCCTAATTATTTTGAAAAACTGAATTTCCGTTACCCCTTTTATACACTGCTGCTCATTTCCGTGATTCAGTTCGGGGTAATCATGTTTTTCCAATGGCAAATAGGGCTAGTTAGTTTTCTGCTCCTTGGTATCGTCATTTACTTCTATATGAAAGTAGAACAAACAGCCAAAAAGGAAATGGAAACTTATATCTCGACCTTATCCTACCGGTTAAAAAAGGTTGGAGAAGAGGCGTTGATGGAAATGCCGATCGGGATTATGCTCTACAATGATGACTATCAGATTGAGTGGACCAACCCCTTTCTGGCCTCTTGTTTTCATGAGGAAACTTTAGTCGGCAGATCGCTTTACGATGTGGGGGAGAATCTGATTCCATTACTGAAGCAGGACGTCGAAACCGAAGTGATCCCTCTTCATGATAGAAAATATAAAGTGGTAATCAAAAAGGCGGAGCGCCTTATTTACTTCTTTGATGTTACCGAACAGACACAAATTGAAAAGCAATATGAAGAAGAGCGCACAGTACTCGGTATTATCTTCCTTGATAATTATGATGAAGTGACCCAAGGCATGGACGATCAGACGAAGAGTGCCATAAACAGCCAAGTCACCTCCATTATCAATAAATGGGCCACCGAAAATGGTGTATTCCTCAAGAGAACCTCGATGGAGCGCTTTATCGTGGTATTGAATGAACACATATTAGTACAACTCGAAAAGAACAAATTCACGATACTGGATGAAGTCCGGGAACAAACGGCTAAACAAAGCATGCCGTTAACCCTCAGTGTCGGTATCGGTACAGGCGTCCCTTCCCTTCCGGAGCTTGGCCATCTGGCACAATCGAGTCTCGACCTTGCTCTTGGCCGTGGCGGAGATCAGGTTGCCATCAAGCAGACAAATGGAAAAGTGCGTTTCTACGGCGGAAAAACCAATCCAATGGAAAAGCGTACAAGAGTAAGAGCCCGAGTTATTTCCCATGCCCTTAAAGAACTGATACATGAAAGTGATAAGGTTATCATCATGGGTCATCGCTATCCGGATATGGATGCAATTGGAGCGGCTATCGGAATTGCCAAGGTGGCAGAGTTGAATCAAAAGGATTCGTTCATCGTGTTAAATCAAAATGAGATTGATGCTGGCGTCCAGCGTCTGCTTAGCGAATTGAAAAGTCATGACGAGCTATGGGAGAAAATTGTCTCACCTGAGGAAGCCTATGATATGGCAACAAATGATACCTTGCTTGTGGTGGTAGATACGCATAAACCGTCGCTTGTGATTGAGGAAAGGCTTCTGAATAAGATCGAGGATGTAGTCGTTATCGACCACCATCGACGCGGGGAAGACTTTATCGAAGATCCGTTGCTCGTTTACATGGAGCCATATGCCTCCTCAACAGCAGAGCTTGTAACCGAGCTTTTACAATACCAGCCAAAACGCATCAAAATCACCATGCTTGAAGCGACTGCCCTACTTGCTGGTATAATAGTAGATACAAAAAGCTTCACAGTCCGTACAGGTTCACGTACATTTGATGCCGCATCGTATCTGCGTTCCCAAGGTGCAGATACGATATTGGTGCAAAAGCTGCTGAAAGAGAATTTGGAACGCTTCGTTAAACGTGCAAAGCTAATTGAAAGCGCCTATCTCTTTCAGGATGGAATCGTCATTGCAAAAGGCAATCCGGAAGATTCCTTCGACCAGGTCATGATCGCGCAAGCGGCTGACACCCTGCTTGCAATGAGTGATATCAATACCTCATTTGTGATTGCCCATCGGACTGGCGATATGGTCAGTATCAGCGCCCGTTCCCTTGGCGACATCAATGTGCAGGTCGTCATGGAGACGCTAGAAGGCGGCGGCCACTTGACGAACGCAGCGACGCAGCTAACCATGACCATAGATGAAGCGGAAGAGAAATTAAAAGAAGCAATTCGCGAATACCTAGAAGGAGGTACCAAAGAATGAGAGTTATATTCTTGAAAGATGTAAAAGGAAAAGGGAAAAAAGGCGAAGTCAAAAATGTAGCAGATGGCTATGCCCATAATTTTCTACTAAAACAAGGCTTGGCGATGGAAGCATCACATGGTAACCTTAAATCATTAGAGGCACAAAAAAATAAAGAAGTAAAAGAAGCAGAGCAGGAGCTTGAGAATGCAAAAGAACTCAAGGAAACACTTGAAAAGCTGACTTTGGAGTTCCAAACGAAGGCTGGGGAGGGCGGACGCCTATTCGGTTCCATCACCACCAAGCAAGTTTCCGAAGAACTGCAGAAAAAGCACAAAATCAAAATCGACAAACGCAAAATGGAGTTGAACGATGCGATTCGTGCTTTAGGCTATACGAATGTACCGGTTAAGCTGCATTCCGATGTGACTGCAACGCTTAAAGTACATGTAACGGAACAAAAATAGTAGATTATCAATAAAGCCAATAAAACAGAAGATGCTCGGCAGCAGCCGAGTTTTCTTTATGCAACGGATTATATATATAAAAGCATCCATGCTTACGAGGGAGGAGGAACAAGGATGAGCGATCTTTTTGCTGACCGCATACCACCACAAAATATAGAAGCGGAACAGGCCGTCATAGGTGCCATTTTCCTGGAACCATCAGCCCTTACCATGGCGGCAGAATTGGTTTTACCCGATGATTTCTACCGTGCTGCCCACCAGAAAATCTTCAATTGTATTCTGAATCTATCGGACCGCGGAGAACCAATAGATCTTGTAACAGTCACTGCCGAGCTTGCCAACCTGAAGCTGCTCGAAGAAGTAGGGGGAGTTTCCTACTTGAGTGACTTGGCAAACTCGGTTCCAACCGCTGCCAATATTGAGTACTATGCAAAAATTGTAGAGGAAAAGTCCATTCTGCGAAGACTGATTCGTACGGCTACAAGCATCGCACAGGAAGGCTACTCCAGAGAAGACGAAGTGGCAGGCCTGCTGAACGAAGCGGAAAAGCAGATACTTGAAGTATCCCAGCGTAAAAATTCTGGTGTTTTCCAGAACATAAAAGACGTACTTGTGAAAACCTATGACAATATCGAAACGCTCCACAATCGCAAAGGGGAAGTTACCGGTATTGAAACAGGATTTACCGAGCTAGATCGAATGACAGCCGGATTCCAGCGAAATGACCTAATCATTATCGCTGCACGACCGTCCGTAGGTAAAACGGCATTCGCCTTGAATATCGCTCAGAATGTGGCAACGAAAGCACGGGAGAATGTGGCCATCTTCAGTCTGGAGATGGGTGCAGAACAGCTTGTCATGAGGATGCTCTGTGCGGAGGGGAATATTAATGCTCAGAACTTAAGGACAGGCCAATTGACGGCTGAGGACTGGAGCAAGCTGACCATGGCGATGGGAAGCCTCTCCAATGCGGGAATCTACATCGATGATACACCAGGTATCCGAGTGAGCGAAATACGCTCCAAATGCCGCCGTCTGAAGCAGGAGAGCGGCCTTGGCATGATCCTGATCGATTACCTGCAACTGATCCAGGGAAGTGGCAGAAACGGCGGAGAGAATCGTCAGCAGGAAGTTTCCGAAATATCCCGTTCCTTAAAAGCATTAGCGAGGGAATTGCAGGTTCCGGTAATCGCCCTATCACAGCTTTCCCGTGGTGTAGAGCAACGTCAGGATAAACGCCCGATGATGTCCGATATCCGTGAATCTGGAAGTATCGAGCAGGATGCCGACATCGTTGGCTTCCTATACCGTGACGATTACTATGACAAAGAGAGTGAAAACAAGAACATCATTGAGATCATCCTGGCCAAGCAGCGTAACGGCCCAGTTGGTACGGTCTCGCTGGCGTTCGTAAAAGAATATAATAAATTCGTTAACCTGGAGCGCAGATTTGATGATGAATCTGTTCCTTCGGGGGCATAATAGAAGGCATCTACTCTGGTAGATGCCTTTTTATATGAAAACTGTGCTGGGATTGTGCGTAAATGGCTCGATAGGATGAAAGGTGCATCAAAAATGTTATAGAACAAATATTATTGCAAGAAAACTGTAATATTTACGAACAAAAAACGCTGTTAATTTAAGTATCGTTCGTGTTTTGGTTGACTTTCTCAAGTTCACCTGATAAACTTATTTTGGTTGAAAATAGTAAAAAAATAAAAGTCTACATATTTAGTGGAGGTGTATGAACTATGGCATCAGTAGTCGTAGTAGGAACACAATGGGGCGATGAAGGAAAAGGCAAAATTACGGATTTTCTTTCAGAAAACGCAGAAATGATCGCGCGTTACCAAGGTGGAAACAACGCAGGACATACAATTAAATTCAATGGTGAAACGTATAAATTACATCTAATCCCATCTGGAATTTTCTATAGCGATAAGATTTGTGTTATCGGTAATGGGATGGTTGTTGACCCTAAAGCTTTAATCACAGAACTGAAATATCTTCATGATCGCGGAGTAAGCACAGATAACCTTCGCATCAGTAACCGTGCACACGTCATCTTGCCGTATCATCTTAAATTAGATGAAGTGGAGGAAGAGCGTAAGGGTGCAAATAAGATTGGTACAACGAAAAAAGGTATCGGGCCAGCCTATATGGACAAGGCAGCACGTGTTGGAATCCGTATTGCAGATCTTCTAGACCGTGAGCTTTTCGAAGAGAAATTGGCACACAATCTTGCTGAGAAAAACCGTTTACTAGAAAAGATGTACGAAGCGGAAGGCTTTAAGCTAGAGGACATCTTGGAAGAGTATTACGAATATGGCCAGCAATTCGCGAAATATGTAACAGATACTTCCGTTGTGTTGAATGACGCATTAGACGATGGCCGCAGAGTGTTATTCGAAGGTGCACAAGGCGTTATGCTGGATATCGACCAAGGTACGTATCCGTTTGTTACATCCTCTAACCCTGTAGCTGGTGGAGTGACAATCGGTTCCGGTGTCGGCCCATCTAAAATCAATCACGTAGTTGGGGTAGCGAAAGCTTACACGACGCGTGTTGGTGACGGTCCATTCCCGACAGAACTTGATAATGAAATTGGTCATCAAATCCGTGAGGTTGGAAGAGAGTACGGTACAACTACCGGAAGACCCCGTCGTGTCGGTTGGTTTGACAGCGTAGTGGTACGTCATGCTCGCCGTGTTAGTGGGCTGACAGATCTATCTCTTAACTCTATTGACGTGTTAACTGGTATTGAATCCTTGAAAATCTGTGTTGCATACAAGTACAAAGGCGAAGTGATGGAAGCTTTCCCTGCCAGCTTGAAAATCCTTGCTGAATGTGAACCGGTATACGAAGAAATGCCAGGTTGGACAGAGGACATCACAGGCGTAAAAAGCCTTGATGAGCTTCCGGAAAATGCGCGTCACTACATCGAGCGTGTTTCCCAGCTTACAGGCATCCCTCTATCCATATTCTCTGTAGGACCAGATCGCTCTCAGACAAATGTGGTTAGAAGCGTGTACGCGAATAAATAATAAATTGATTTAGGCTAAAGATGGTTGCTTTCTTATTGAAGCAGCCATCTTTTATTACTTGTTCTATTAAATAATAGTATTGACTTAATGACTCTAGCTGTTGTTTGGAGCAATAGGCGAAGACTCCTGCGGGAGGAAGCGTTTAGTTGAGACCCCGCAGGCGAAAGCCGAGGAGGCTCAACAAACGCCCCGCGGAAAGCGCAGCCTATTGCGGAAATCAACAGCGGTTTTTAACAGGAACACATTGTTTAAATCTTTTTTGAAAAGACTATTGCTTTAACCGACACTATTATGCTATTATTAAAAACGTCGTCAAAACAGTAGATTGTTAGACAACTTAAGTGCCATTAGCTCAGTCGGTAGAGCATCTGACTTTTAATCAGAGGGTCGAAGGTTCGAGTCCTTCATGGCACACCATTGCAAGGCCCATTGGTCAAGCGGTTAAGACACCGCCCTTTCACGGCGGTAACACGGGTTCGAATCCCGTATGGGTCACCATTTTATTTTTAAGCTTCTAAGGTCCCGTGGTGTAGCGGTTAACATGCCTGCCTGTCACGCAGGAGATCGCCGGTTCGATCCCGGTCGGGACCGCCATTTTTAAATATATATCTAATAAATTTGGCTCGGTAGCTCAGTCGGTAGAGCAATGGACTGAAAATCCATGTGTCGGCGGTTCGATTCCGTCCCGAGCCATCCCAAAAAGCACGCCGCTTTTCAATATCTGAAAAGCGGCGTGCTTTTTTATATTCCATAATTACTGCCAATAAACCCTTCTTTATACAAAACTACCAAAATAGCCTCATTATTTATCACGATTATCTAAGAAAAATTACCCATTTTGCTAACTATATAAGGAAAAACCACTAAAAATCGCCTAAATATGACAACAATAATACAATTATGTTACATCTTTTGTTCTACTATTCTATTCTTTTATAGTTATATGGTATGGTAAAGAAGTCGAAAAATTTACGTGGGTATCGAAATACCTAGTAATCTTTCAACAAATAAACATGTTCTTTTTGTAGAGGAATGGAATCAGGGGGATTTAACCATGATCAGCCAAATAAAGTCTATATATAGTACATACACCAAAAAACTAAATATGAAACATAAAATACAAAACAACCGTTTTTCCGTACTGACAAAGAAGGCATTGCTTACTACAGTTGCGGTAGGAACGCTCTCACTTGGTGCAGTAGCTGCTCAAGCAAGTGAAAATTCCCTTTTAGGGACAATCTACCATGTGTATGTAAATGGAGAACGCGTTGGAGCAGTAGATGATAAAGGCCTTTTGGACAAAACAGTCGATGCGAAGATCCAAGAAATGCAGAAGAATTTCAAAGGACTTGATCTTACTGTTGGAAACCAGCTTTCCGTTTTACCGGAAAAGGTATTCAGACCTTCCACTCAGAACAAGGATACTTTAGATAAAGTTACGGCTGAGTTGGAAGTACAGGCAAATGCTTCTGCCTTAACTGTTGATGGAAAAGAAATCGTGTTGCTTGGCAGTAAGGAAGACGCTGAAAAAGTAGTAAAGCAACTGACTTTAGACTTTGTCTCCGAGGAGAAATTGAAAGAGTTGGAGCAACGAAAGAAAGTCGATGTGGAGCTTCCTGGAATCAAAGTGGATGAGTCTCGTATATTAGACGTTCAAATGAAAGAAAAAGTTTCATTTTCCGAGAAAAATGTTAATCCTTCTGAAGTATTAACGGTAGAAGAAGCGGTGAATCTTCTGAAGAAGGGTGTCAAGGAAGAGGAAAAGTACGAAGTAGCGGAAGGGGATGTCCTGGGGGATATCGCTGAAAAGCACGACCTTTCTTCTGAAGAGCTGTTGGCATTAAACCCTGACTTCAAGGAAGACTCATTACTGAAAATCGGTACTACGTTAAACGTCACGGCATTAAAGCCATTTGTACATGTGCTAGTAAAAGAGGAATCCTCACGAAACGAAGAAATCCCTTATGAGCAAGAAGTAGTGGAAGATGCGGATCTTCCAAAAGGGGAGACTAAAGTTAAGCAGCAAGGTGTAAATGGAGAGAAAAACATTCAGACCATCGTAACAAAAGAAAATGGTGTTGAAGTCAACAAAGAGATTACACATGAAGAAGTGCTGAAGGAACCTGTGAAGCATATTGTACTAAAAGGGACGAAGGTCATCCCTTCCCGCGGCAGTGGATCGCTTGCATGGCCGGCAGTGGGCGGTTATGTTTCAAGTAAAATGGGCCATCGTTGGGGTAAAATGCACAAAGGTATTGATATCGCTCGCCCAAGTAACCGTACAATCAAAGCGGCTGATAATGGTGTTGTAGAGTCAGCGGGCTGGGATGGCGGTTATGGCAATAAGATCGTGATCAATCATCAGAATGGAATGAAGACTACGTACGCTCATTTGGCATCCGTTGATGTATCAGTTGGACAAACAGTGGCTCGAGGAGCAAAAATCGGGGTAATGGGAACAACTGGTCAGTCAACAGGAATTCACTTGCACTTTGAAGTGTACCAAAACGGTCAACTAAAAGACCCAATGCAATATTTAAACTAAGATAAGCATCCAAACCTCTAGCAGACCACAAAAAGCTAGAGGTTTTTCTTTCTTTTTGACTTTGTACTATGACTGAATCTAGCAGATGATTGGAGCAAAAGGCGGAGACTCCTGCGGGAGGTAGCGGTTGACTGGAGACCCCACAGGGCGAAGCCCGAGGAGGCTCCAGCACCGCCCCGCGGAAAGCGCAGCCTTTTGCGGAAATCATCAGCGGTATTTATTGCGGACCATGCTTTTCTGTTATTAGATGCTTTACCGCGCTTTACATGGTAAAGTATTTAGTATAATGCACGTTGAAAATTTAAATGATACTAGTAGATAGACCCGATAAGGAGCGAAAAAGAGATGGAAAAGAAAATATTAGTTGTAGACGACGAGAAACCAATTGCAGATATATTGAAATTCAACCTTCAAAAAGAGGGGTATGATGTTTATTGCGCCTATGATGGAGAAGAAGCGGTCAACAAAGTGGAAGAAATTCGCCCTGATCTTATTCTATTAGATATCATGCTGCCTCAAAGAGACGGAATGGAAGTTTGCCGTGAAGTAAGGAAGAAGTATGAAATGCCGATTATCATGCTTACTGCCAAGGATTCGGAGATAGATAAAGTGCTGGGCCTTGAATTGGGTGCGGATGATTATGTTACGAAGCCTTTTAGTACACGAGAATTAATTGCACGTGTGAAGGCCAATTTGCGCAGACATCAGCAGAAAGGAAATGAAGTGGATGAACCTACGGAAATTCCCATCGGCTCGCTCGTGATTCACCCAGACGCTTATATGGTGACAAAACGCGGCGATATGATTGAGCTGACGCATCGTGAGTTCGAATTGCTTCATTATCTGGCAAAGCATATTGGACAGGTCATGACCCGTGAGCATTTGCTGCAAACGGTTTGGGGCTATGACTATTATGGAGATGTACGTACAGTGGATGTAACAGTGCGACGCCTCCGCGAGAAGATAGAGGACAATCCCAGCCATCCTACATGGATTGTAACTAGAAGAGGAGTTGGCTATTACCTGCGACAATCCGAGCAGGAATAATACTCATGAAAAAAGTTGGTTTCTTTCGATCCATTCACTTAAAATTTGTGTTGATTTATGTACTGTTGATCTTGATTGCCATGCAGATTATCGGGGTATATTTTGTAAGCAAGCTTGAGCGGCAGTTGATTAACAACTTTTCAGACTCCTTGGACGAACGGATAACGTTGCTGAACTACAGTATTGAGCAAGAAATCATGAAGCAGCGGGACGATACGACGTTAACCATTGAAGAGGATATCCGTAATGTTCTGCAGGATGTTACTATGGAGGATATTTTGGAAGTCCGGGTCATTAATAATAAAAGTAAGGTTTTGGGAACCTCGGATCCTTACAATCAAACTAGAATGGTAGGGAAGAGGACAACTGACCTGCTTATTAAACGCGCTCTTGCTGTCGGACGATATTCCGAGGACGATGCAATCGATCGAAGTACCGGTGATCGTGTTCGAATTATTGCAACCCCCATCAAAACGAACAGCCAAGATATCATTATTGGTGCCATCTACATGAAAGCATCCATGGAAAATGTATATGATCAAATGCGTCAGATTAATAGTATATTCACGGCAGGTACAACTCTGGCTCTGGCTGTAACGGCTGTATTGGGAGTGCTGTTGGCGCAGACCATTACGAGACCGATGTCAGATATGCGAAAGCAAGCGTTGGAGATGGCAAGAGGAAATTTCTCGCGGAAGGTAAATATATACGGAAACGATGAAATAGGGCAACTGGCGCTTTCCTTTAATAACCTGACTCGAAAGCTCCAAGAAGCGCAAGCAACAACAGAGGGAGAAAGACGTAAGCTCAGCTCGGTTCTTTCCCATATGACAGATGGTGTTATTGCTACAGACCGTAAAGGCAGAGTTATCCTGATTAATGAGCCGGCACTCGGGATGCTTAACGTTTCACGTGAAACAGTCCTCCAAAAACCGATACTGGAAGTTCTTGATATTGAAGAAACACATACCTTTGATAGTTTAGTATCGGAACAGGAAACGCTTATACTGGATTTTAGTACAGAAAAGAAACCGTTGATCCTTCGAGCCAGCAACTCCATCATTCAAAAGGAAACAGGTTTTATAAACGGTTTGATAACAGTTTTACATGATATTACGGAACAAGAGAAGATAGATCAAGAGAGACGGGAATTCGTTGCAAATGTTTCCCATGAGCTGCGAACACCTTTAACCACCATGCGCAGTTACTTGGAAGCGCTGGCGGAAGGTGCCTGGAAGGATGACGAGATTGCGCCGAAGTTTCTGGATGTGACTCAGACAGAAACGGAGCGTATGATCCGTCTGGTGAACGACCTGCTTCAGCTTTCCAAAATGGATACAAGGGATTATCGCTTTAATAAAATATCTGTTGATTTTGTGGAATTTTTCAATCGAATCATCGACCGTTTCGAGTTATCAAAATCCCAAGAGGTGACGTTTGTCCGTGACTTGCCTGCAGAAGAGGTAAGGGTGAGTCTGGATGAGGATAAAATCACCCAGGTGTTGGATAATATCATCTCGAATGCCATGAAATATTCCCCCGAGGGCGGTACCATCACTTTTTCTGTCCATATAGAGGAAACAGCCAAACAGATATTGGTAAGTATCAGCGATCAGGGGGTAGGGATACCTAAAGCGGATATTTCCAAGGTTTTTGATCGTTTTTATCGCGTGGATAAAGCTCGTACACGTATGCTTGGAGGGACTGGCTTAGGGCTTGCCATTGCAAAAGAAATGATTAATGCACATAATGGGGACATTTGGGCGTCCAGTCAGGAAGGAAAGGGAACAAAGATCTTCTTTACGCTTCCTATCACGCAAGAAGAACAAAAGGATGATTGGTCATGAAATACGAAAATCTGAAATCGCTAATATTAACCATCCTTGTCTTGATAAGCCTGGTCCTATCCTGGAATCTGTGGACTTTTCAGCCGTCATTGGACTATACGAGCAATGAAAAGCTGCTTCGAAATGTGGAAATCAGTAAAACGGAAGAACACGAAAATATTATTCGCCCTTCCAAGATCCTTTATCACTTCGATGGCGTACATTATGGAACGATCGAGAATCAGGAAATCAACCGTTTTGCTAAAGAAATGAAAAAATGGAGCTTATTTGACATAGACCCCACTTCCACCTTGATGGAAGAAGAGGAGTTCATTCCATTTATGCATAACAATGGGAAGATGGAAGTGATATTCCCTGATGAAATACCTTTGGAAACCTTAAGGTTCCTTATTGGCTTTACTGACGAAGAAGTGCCAAATGGAACGGTGGACCGAATTTTGATAGACATTAATAATC
Source organism: Bacillota bacterium (assembly GCA_051750385.1). Classification (GTDB taxonomy): domain Bacteria; phylum Bacillota; class Bacilli; order Bacillales; family Bacillaceae_I; genus Sutcliffiella_A. The sequence goes on from JBNJJQ010000006.1 coordinate 41,216, forward strand.
AAGCGGAAAAAAGTGCACCTATCCTACACCTGGTCAACTATGAAGATCGAAGAATATATAAAGCCAAGGTTAATAATATCTCTCTTTCGACTCTAAAGGAAAAATTCTATACACCCTCTGTCATATATAACGAGTATGTAAGTATTGCTGTTGAAGAGGACAGGTATATTTTCGTACCTAAGGGTCCAATAGAAATGCCAAAAATGAACTTTCTCACAGATTCGATCGATCCGGATGAGTTCAGGGATGCATTATTCAATGATCCAAGTGTCGTGACAAAGGATCAGATGAATGTAGGGGAAGTATATACGGACAGTGAAAGATTCATGAGCGTGGACCGTACGTATACGCAGCTGCAATATGTCAATACGGTATTGCCTAATGAAGCCAATTCCCCTGATTTTAATGTGATTGAAAGCGGAATAGATTTTGTGAACGAGCATAGCGGCTGGACGGATAGATTCCAATTTTCACGCTGGAATGTATCGGACGCAGATTATGAAAGGGTAGTTTTTCAATTACATGTTGGAAACTATCCTGTGATGAACCGTGATGGGCTAACGGAGATAAATCAGGTGTGGAGAAACAATGAAGTCTCAAGCTATTCCCGTCCTATCTATCAACTGGGACTACCGATAAACAACGATTCGCAGACTACTATTCTTCCACCTGCAGACCAAGTGGCGCGGGAATTGAATGCCATGAAGAATTTGGATATGTCAACGGTCCAGGATATCAGGGTCGGCTATGAACTAAAACGGGAAATGGATTATCAAGGGATTTTCATATTGGAACCTGTTTGGATGTACCTTGATAACAGCAGCTGGTCAAAGGTCATTTTCACGGAAAAAGATGAACTCGGAGGTGGAATGTAAAATGGATTGGAGGAAAACAAAGACCATATTCATTATTACATTTCTCATTCTGAATATCTTTTTGGCTTCTCAAATATTTGAAAAGAGAGATGAAAATCAATGGGATCTCATCACGGAGGCTACAATTGAAGAGCAATTCGAAGCGGATGAAATTACCTATGAGAATCTTCCAAAGGAAACGGTATCCGAAAGCTATATCAGTGGAAAGAGCTATAAATTTTCTGTTGAGGACAAGGAAGCATTAGAAAAAAAAGGTCAAACTGTCGAGATTGTCAACGAAACAGTTCTGGTCGGTGCTTTCAAGGAACCTATACCTACTCCGGAAAACGATATGGAAATCAGGCTTCCTCAGCTTTTGAAAGATCAGTTGTTATTTAACGATAAATATGACTATAAGTTCTATCGTAAAGGGGAAAAGGAGCTTATTTTCTTTCAATCCTATAAAAAAGGACTGATCTATAGCAATAATGAGAGCGGCATGCTTAGTTTATATTTGGATGATGAAAACAATATCGTCTCCTACAAACAGACCCTGATTTCCGATTTGGAAGAGATGGATGAAGCGCAGGAGCTATTAACGGCCTTCAATGCATTGGAAAACCTGTATAACATGAATGAACTGAAGCCGGGAAGCCATGTTACTGATGTTAAGCTTGGCTACTATACGTTAGTGCAGATTACCTCATCCCATGTACTGACACCTACTTGGCATATTGTCGTCAATGGGGAACAGGATTTCTTCGTCAATGCATTGGAAGGGCAAATAATTCGAAAAGAAAATAGAACATTGGAGTGAGTGACATGAGCCTGCATTTTAGCGTGCTTGCCAGTGGTAGCACTGGAAATGCAATTTATGTCGCAACAGAGGAGCATTCTTTATTAATTGATGCTGGTTTGAGCGGCAAAAAGATGCAAGAGCTATTTACCAAAATAGATAAAAGAATAGAGGACCTTTCCGGGATTCTGGTTACACATGAGCATAGCGATCATATTAAGGGGATTGGGGTGCTTGCGAGAAAGTACAAGCTCCCTGTCTATGCCAATGAAAAGACTTGGAAAGCGATGGATGGCTTGGTTGGCGCGATTCCGACCGATTTGAAATTCAATTTTGAAACGGAGCGGGTCAAAACCTTCGGAGATTTGGATGTAGAGTCATTTGGCGTTTCCCACGATGCAGCGGAGCCGATGTTCTACGCTTTTCATCAGGGAGACAAGAAGATTGTCGTCATTACCGATACAGGCTATGTTAGCGACCGTATGAAAGGGATCATCTCGAACGCAAACGCATATGTATTTGAAAGCAATCATGATGTGCAGATGCTGCAGATGGGGCATTACCCTTGGAGCATCAAACGTCGTATCCTCAGTGATGTCGGGCATGTATCCAACGAGGATGCAGCGCTTGCCATGGCAGATGTGATGGGCGATCAAACTAAGCGTATTTATTTGGCGCATTTAAGTCAAGATAATAACATGAAAGATCTAGCGAGAATGTCTGTAGAGCAAACACTTGCCACACGGGGTATCATCACCGGTGAGCAGGTCGAGCTATATGATACAGATCCAAAATCTCCAACGCCGCTTGCTTTCGTGTAAAATCTTAGGCTTTTAGCGCCTTTCTTTTTGTCTTTTCCGAAATGAAAATGCAAAGGAGCAGCTCTAGGCTTAAGGGTTTCATACGAAAAGATGCTGTTTGGAGTGATGCATTTTCAAGGAAGGAAGGATATGAAGTGGGATACTACGACCAGCATGACCATTCAAAAAAGAAAAAAACAGGAAGAGGTTACTTAATACCGGGCCTTATCGGACTTTTACTCGGTGCATTTCTTTTCATGGTTGCTATTCCGTCTTTTTCAAAAAATGCAACACCTGAATTGAGTGAGCCGAGAAATGAAGGAGAAGTTGGCCAAATTCCTGAACCGGGAGCTGCCGGAACTGCAGAGGTACGGAATGTTTCCGTCAATGTCGAATCCGCGGTTACACAAGCTGTGGATGCGGTAGCTGAAGCGGTTGTAGGTGTCATCAACCTGCAGCAGTCCTCCTTCTGGGAAAAGGAGGTCGAATCGGACCAAGAAGGTGAAGCAGGCACAGGATCTGGTGTCATATACAAAAAAGAAAATGGCAAAGCCTATGTTGTCACAAACTTTCATGTCATTGAAGGAGCAGGAGAAGTTGAATTGAGCCTGATCGATGGAACGAGAGTACCGGCAGAGGTGCTCGGTGAGGATCCTTGGATGGATTTGGCGGTTCTGGAAATGAAGGATGAATTTGTGACAAAGGTCGCTGATTTCGGAAACTCAGATAGTGTTCGTACAGGAGAGCCAGTCATTGCAATCGGGAATCCACTCGGACTTCAATTCTCCGGTTCTGTGACACAAGGAATCATTTCCGGAACGGACAGAAGTATTCCGGTGGACATTAACCGCGATGGCACATTCGACTGGCATGCGGATGTGATGCAGACGGATGCCGCCATTAATCCTGGTAACAGTGGAGGGGCATTGATCAATATCCAAGGCAAGCTTATCGGCATCAACTCCATGAAAATCGCCCAGCAGGAGGTAGAGGGTATCGGACTAGCCATCCCAATCAACTCGGTGATTCCAGTCATCAATGACCTGGAGCAGTATGGAGAGGTAAGAAGACCATACTTTGGCGTCAGCATCGGTTCCTTATCGGACGTATCCAGCTACCATTGGCAGGAAACATTAAAGCTTCCTGATGAGGTCAAAGCAGGTGTCTACGTTACGGGGGTTTCCCCTGCATCTCCAGCAGCGGAAGCAGGGCTAAAGGAATATGACGTAATCGTCGAACTGGATGGGGAGCCTGTAAGAGACGTCATAGAGCTTCGAAAACACTTATATAATGAAAAAGAAATCGGAGATACCATGGAAGTGACTTTCTACAGAGGCAAGGAAATTCAGAACGTTTCCGTAAAACTGTCCGAAGAATCGTCTTAAAAAGCTCTTTTCGTTAAGTTTGTTGCTTATGACTGTAAAAAATCAGCTTTTGGATTTTTTACGAAATACACTTCGCTTTATTTAAAAAGTAAATTTTCTATTACGTCAGAAAAGAGCACGATAGTAAGTAAATTTAGTGTTTATGTAGTATTCGTAAAAACAACAATGTCAGCGAAAACAACCAAAAAGGGGGAGATTTCTCCCTTTTTGTGTGCTTTCATTTATAAACATGTGGATAAGTGGTATTCTTGTAAGGAAAACAAGGTGTAGAAAGGATTGAACACAATGAAATGCTGTTTGGAACATATAGAACTGGCAATGGAAATGTACATAGATGAACATGAAGAGGCACCAATACTAGAGATGGTGCCCGAAGAGGAAAAGTTATCAACAACCTGTGAATTCTGCTCCGAACATGCAGTATATATTGTGGGGAACTAATATTCGCATACTAAATGTGGATAGAAATTGTTGATATGTGGATAACTTCTGTGGATAAACTGTTTGCAAGGCGGGGATGACTGTGAATATCTCAATAATCACAATAGGAAAGCTAAAAGAAAAATATTTAAAGCAAGGAATAGATGAGTATCTGAAGCGACTTGGAGCGTACGCCAAGGTGGAAGTGGTGGAGCTTGCTGATGAGAAAGCACCCGAACAATTGAGCGATGCGGAAATGGTCCAGGTCAAACAGAAAGAAGGCGAACGGATTCTCGCGAAGATATCGGATGACACCCATGTCATCGCGCTCGCCATTGAAGGAAAGCAGCGTTCTTCCGAGCAGCTGGCTAGTGAAATCGATAAACTCGCTACATATGGTAAAAGTAAGATAGCTTTTGTTATAGGTGGCTCTCTCGGTCTGAGCAATGAAGTGATGAAAAGGGCGAATGATACCTTGTCCTTTTCGAAGATGACATTCCCTCACCAATTGATGCGACTTATTTTGCTGGAGCAGGTGTATCGGGCGTTTCGGATTAATCGTGGTGAACCGTATCATAAATAGCACACAGTATTTTAATGTAATTTATTTATGTTTTATACTTTGTGATTTATGTGGGATAACAAATAAACCATCATCTTCTAGCCATTCAGCAAAAAGTACATCATCAACTTTATTTATGTTGTGGGTTAATAACTGGTTCTTTAACCATTGGTGGTCTTTGTATATTTCTTTTAAATGTTCCTTAATTAATACCCCATCTCTAATTAGTGCTACGGGAAGATAAACAGGTTGGGGTGGCATATCAAAATCCTGTAAGGTTGTTTTTTGATATTGTGATTTTTTCAATACACTGATTGAGCCATTCGGTTCAATCAGTGCAAATGCTACTTCACGGATAGAAAAAGTTTCACTTTGTCGAAGTAAACTTTGTAATTGATTAATATTCATACGACTCTTTTTTAACTGCTCAAAGTCAATCTGACCATTTCTAATAACCATTGAAGGCTTCCCTTCAAACATTTGTCTTAATAAAAGAGATTTCTGAGCAATGAATTCAACTAAGAACAATAAACATCCCCATATAAGTATAGTAAAGAAAATATGGGTAATAAGCACATTTTTTTCATAGATGGCATTTCCCAACAATTCGCTCAAGACAATGGCTGATATGAAATGGAATGGGGTAAACTGGTTTATTATTTTCTTTCCTATAATTCTGATTAACAAAAATAGAATAATGAAACCTGTTACTAATTTTAAAGATATTTGTATTAATTCCACTGCTTATTCCCCCTGATAATCCTTATAACCTAAAAAATTACTACACTATTATTCTTTCCAGTATTAATTAATAAATACATATTATTAGGAGTGATTTTCCATAATAAATCAGAGAACCATTATATAGTTATAAATGCTTATATTAAAGATCCACTATGTGTTTAGTGGTTATACTGTAAGTTAAGAAGGTATGTGAATATGGTTTTTCTACTTTTCTGTTAGAAAGGTATTTCTAGATAATGTGTTGAATATAAGTTAGATATTTTTATTCAATAAAAAGGCAGAAAGGGTATATGATGTGAATAAACATAGTTGTCCAATTTGCAACAAGCATAATAATTGCAAAGTTGATGAGGTTAATGAAACTTGTTGGTGTATGTCTTTACAAATGGATAAGGAAGTGCTGCATCAAGTACCGAAAGAATTAATAGGAAAACAATGTATATGTGAAAGATGCTTCAAAAAAGTCTGAAATTTTAGTTTTTAAATTTTTATTTTTATGCTATAGTGAAAAACAATTACATAACGTGTAAGAATAGGTGCTTATGAGAATAAGCTTAAAAGGGAAGCTTGGTGAGAATCCAACACTGTCCCGCAACTGTAATTCGGAGCGAATCTTTACCGCCACTGTGAAATACGGGAAGGCATGAGGAGCGTTGATGATAAGTCAGGAGAACTGCCTAATTCTAGTACACACCCAATACCTACGTGGAAATAGGTGGTGTTCTGTGCGAAATGAACGTAAATCAACTTTACGCTTTTTTAGCATGCATAGATAAGTCCAAGCTATTTCTAAATTTAGAAATAGCTTTTTTGTTTGGGTTATGTAAAAAAGGAGGCTTATCAAATGAAGGCAGTTAGTACAGTAGTTGGTTATCCTTATATTGGGGAAAACCGTGAATGGAAACGACTGGTTGAACAGTATTGGAAAAAAGAAATTTCAGAGGAGCAGCTTGAACAGAAATTAAAGGAGTTACGATTGCATCATATCCAAAGACAGCAAGCCTTAGGATTAGAATTAATTACAGTCGGTGATTTTACTTACTATGATCGTATGCTTGATCTTGCTGTGATGTTTAATGTCATTCCGAATCGCTACAATCTGCTAAGAAACAAATCTGCATTAACTCGTTACTATGCAATGGCAAGAGGTGCCGATGAAGTAGTTGCCTGCGAAATGACAAAATGGTTTAACACAAATTATCACTATATTGTGCCTGAATATGAAGGACAACAGTTACATGTAACAGAAAATAAAATACTAAACTACTTTTTAGAGGCAAAGCAAAAGTTAGGCATTATTACAAAGCCAACATTAATTGGTCCGTATACTTTTGTTGATTTATCAAAAGGTTACGATGAAAAAAACCGTGCAGCATTTATTTTAGCTTTAATTCCATTATATGCAGAAGTGGTAAAACAATTGGTAGAGGCCGGAGCAGAATGGGTTCAATTTGAAGAACCATCAATAACGAAAAGTTTATCGGCTGCTGAGGTGCAATCAGTTGAAGACATTTATAAACAGCTTTCAGAAAGTGTGCCAGAAGCGAAAATTATGCTACAAACGTATTTTGAAGCACTCACTTCCTATGAAAAATTAGTTCATTTACCTGTTGCCGGCATTGGTCTCGATTTTGTACATGGGAAGAAAGAAAACCTAGAAGCACTTCGTAAATTTGGATTCCCAAAAGAAAAGGTGCTAAGCGTTGGTGCTGTAAATGGACGTGATATTTGGGCAACGAATTTAGCAGAAGTAGCAAGTGATGTGCAAGTGGTCCTTAGTTTAACTGGTGTGAAAGATGTATGGCTAAGTACCTCTTGTAGTTTACAGCATGTACCCGTAACCACTATAAACGAACAAAAACTTGACTCAGTACTACGCGATGCCCTCGCTTTTGCTGATGAAAAAATAAATGAAATCGTACATGTTAGTCAATTCTTGCCTACACAGCAATGGGTGAAAGAAGGTATTGTCGCAGAAAGAATGCAAGCGATTAAAGCACTTGCGACACATCCTGTGCGAAATAATACTCGTGTTGAGGGCTTAATCAAATCCATTTCAGCTAAGGGCTCTACAAGATTGGCAGACTTTACAGTACGTCGGGACATACAAAATGCAAAGCTCAGATTACCTGATTTCCCGACTACAACAATTGGTAGTTTCCCACAATCAGCAACAGTAAAAAAGACTCGTTCAGCCTGGCGAAAAAAGGGGCTGACGGATGAAGAATATGCAGCATTTGTGAAAGAAGAAACAGCGCGATGGATTGCCATTCAAGAGGAAATCGGATTAGATGTTCTTGTACATGGTGAATTTGAACGTACAGATATGGTCGAATATTTTGGGGAAAAATTGACAGGCTTTGCTTTTACGGAAAAGGCTTGGGTTGTATCCTATGGATCACGTTGTGTGAAACCACCGATTATTTATGGTGATATTGAATGGACGGAACCGATGACAGTGAAAGAAGTTGTGGATGCGCAGGCATTAACAACGAAATACGTGAAAGGGATGTTAACTGGCCCTGTAACAATCTTGAACTGGTCTTTTATTCGAAATGACATACCTCGTAAACAGGTAGCGAATCAAATTGATTGGCTCTTCGTAAAGAAGTGGAGGAGCTAGAGAACGCTGGAATTGCAATTATTCAGGTGGATGAGCCAGCACTAAGAGAGGGCTTACCACTACGAAAAGAAAATTGGGCAGCCTACTTAGAATGGGCCGTTCATGCGTTTAAACTTGCGACATCGAGTGTGAAAAATGAAACCCAAATTCACACGCATATGTGTTACTGTGAATTTAATGACTTTATTGATCCGATTCGAGCACTTGATGCGGACGTAATCTCATTAGAAACATCAAGAAGTCATGGTGAATTGATAGCATCATTAAAAGAAAATCCTTACGAACTAGGAATTGGCTTGGGAGTGTATGACATCCATAGCCCGCGTGTTCCAACTGTAACGGAAATGAAGCATATTTTAGAAGAAAGTTTAGCCGTACTTTCAAAAGAACAGTTTTGGGTGAATCCTGATTGCGGTCTAAAAACACGTCAAGAGCCTGAAACCATCGATGCGCTGACCAATATGGTGAAAGCAGCCCAGGTATTACGAGAAAAAGCTAGCTATATAAAATTAGAAGTAAAGTAATTTGATAGGAAGGCATCTAATTGTTTAATCGATTAGATGTCTTTTCGCTTGTATTCATAAATAACAATCGAGTTTTAATGTAGTTGGTAATTATATGGCTTAACGACAAAGTTTAGTTTAAAGATAAATTAATAATTGCCATTAAATCCAATATGCGATATATTGGTTTTATGAAAAAAGACATGATTAAACCAATAAAACGATTGTCCTTAAGGGATGAAGTATACCAAACTTTAAGAAAGTCTATAATTACTTTGGAATTACAACCAGAAGAACGTTTAAGTGATAAAGAGTTGGCAGAAAGGTTTGGAATTAGCCGCACCCCTGTTAGAGAAGCAATTAAACGACTAGAAGACGAAGGACTTGTTGAATCACTTCCAGGGTCATCTACTCGTGTAGCACCACTAAAATTAGAGGAGGCAAATCACGCTTTTACTGTTGTGGCAGTATTACATGCTTTAGCTGCTAGACTCGCATGCCCTATATTAAAAGAGACGGATATTGAAAAATTGGAAATAAGTAATCAGACATTGCGACACTCCATTGAAAAGGGTAATGTAATTAAGGCGATTGAGGCTGACACAAATTTTCACAAGGTATTCTTAGATAGGGCAGGGAATCCTGAAATTGTATTAGCATTGGAACGTAGTGTACCAAAACTTCAAAGATTAGAGATTTCACAATTTACTACTCTTGAAGGTTTAAATTCGGTGGACCAACACGACCAAATTATCTCTGCTTGTAAAAATCGGGAATATAAAATGGTTGTTGATCTTGTAGAAAAAAACTGGCTAAGTCTTGGTGAATTACTTACGAAACAAAGGGACCAGGGGTGAGGGGATGCAACCAATTCTAATAGGTATTTGTTCAGCATTCTTTTTTGCTTTTACATTTGTTCTCAATGCATCTATGGAGTTGTCTGGTGGTAGTTGGATTTGGAGTGCTTCACTCAGATACTTCTTTATGATTCCGTTCCTTTTGTGTATTGTCATGATGAGAAAAAATCTGCGACCACTTTTAACCGAAATGAGAAAACAACCAGGAAAATGGATCTTATGGAGCTTTGTGGGCTTTGGGTTATTCTATGCTCCTTTATGTTTTGCAGCTGCTTATTCACCTGGCTGGCTGATTGCCGGAACATGGCAAATTACAATTATTTCAGGTGCTTTACTTGCCCCGTTATTTTTTGAAACGAAACACACAAAGCAGGGAACTTTACAGGTAAGAGGGAAAATTCCCTTCAGAGGTCTTAGCATGTCTCTGCTCATTCTATTAGGTATTGTTCTCATTCAAATGGAACATGCAAAACAACTTACGTTAGAAAATCTATTACTAGGAGTTGTACCTGTTATCATCGCATCATTTGCTTACCCTTTGGGGAATCGTAAAATGATGGATGTGTGCGAAGGGCGTTTAGACGCTTATCAGAGGGTATTGGGTATGACCCTGGCAAGTCTACCGGTCTGGCTTATGCTTTCTTTGTACGGAATTTATAGCGTTGGATTACCAAGCACAGGGCAGAGTGTACAATCTTTATTGGTAGCCCTTTTTTCTGGAGTGATTGCTACTGTTCTATTTTTTAAAGCAACAGATATTGTTAGAGGAGATATGCAAAAGTTAGCTTCTGTTGAAGCAACGCAATCAGTGGAAGTACTTTTTGCATTAGCAGGGGAACTACTTTTACTGTCGTTACCAAATCCTTCTCCATTATCTTGGTTAGGCATTTTTATTGTCATTGTTGGAATGATATTGCATAGCTTTAGCACAAAAAAAACAGAGGAAACGCATTATAAAAAGTCCTTGAACTTAAACTAGCCTTTAATGAAAAAGATACCGTACTAATGAGCAGCATTTTGCAATAAACGGATAATCGAGTTGAAATTTTAGGATAGTAAAGGCAGCCGGGATTAGGGCTGCCTTTACTATCCTCTACTATTTTTCGTTCATGATTAGCGAACCTATTGCCTCAATTGATAGAGCCAAACTGCCAACTGAAGGTAACGGCATCTGAAGAAACTAGGAACCATAAAAAATGTGAAACGTGTATCTATGAAGGTTATTGGAAAAACTTTCATATATATTTTATATTTATATATTTCTAGCCTACTAGGTTGGAGGACTTAAATTGAATGTTTTACAACCGTTTTTCTTTTATATTGAACATATAATATTATTCCGCCCAAAACGACAAATATCAGACCAATGACAACGAGGTTAAAACTGTTTGTCGCTGTGATTGGAAGTTCATGGGGGGTAGTATTACCACCGGAATTATTCGCAGGATTTTCCTCATTGGAATCATCGGAATCATTTTCTGAAGAAACCTCTTCGAATACTCCATAGGTACTGAAATGACCTACTTCTACCCATACATAACCGATGGCAGAATCAAATTTAGTCGGGATGATTTTCTCAGCTTTTTTGCTATTTTCATCGATAAAGTAAACGAAGATATCTTTCCAATCCTTGACTTTTGACGGGTCGACCATAAATTTTATTGTAATTTTATGATCTCCAAATGTCTCAACCAATGTTCCATCTTGCTTTTGTATTATGAAGTCATATACCGGACCAATGGACCCCTTAAACGACTTGGGAACGATTTTGATTGTCACATTCTGACCGATATCTTTCAGTATGACTAGAGGCAATTCAACCTCGACATCCCCTTTTTTGATTATTACTTTTGCAGTTGGATGCATACCTAACAGTTCTTTCACTTTATCAGTAGATAATTCCAAACTTAAATGTGGGTAGGAAGGGTAATCAAATACGATGTCCCCAACCTCATTCATCAGGCTTTTGTTTAAATCCTGATAATCACTGTATGGCTCCTTTACCGGTGGAGATGGAGGAGGTGAAGTCGGTGCAGTGACGGTAATGCTGGCATTGGCTGTTTGTGTTCCATTTTGTGTTTGGACGGTAATGGTTGCTTTTCCAGCAGAGATTGCAGATACAAGTCCATCCTTCGTTACAGCTGCAACAGATTTATTCGAACTTGTCCAGGTTAGCTCCCTGTTTTCTGTTGTATCATCTGGATAAATGGCAGCATGTAATTTTACGGTTTCGCCCACGTTTAGTTTAACCTGCGTTTTGTCGAGTGTAATTCCTTCAATCTGTTTAATCGGATCAACCTGCACCTCATTTACAGAAACCGTTCCACTAACCTCGTTTGCTACCAACACAAGAGGGCGCCCTGTTGGACTTGCGTCTGATGGAATAAATTCGAGTCCTTCTGGTCCTACATCACCTGCCACTGCTTGAGAGAAGTCCCTGCTGTTTATATAGTTTGCAAACTGGGCATCTTTTGGGTTAGAGATGTTATAGGTCATAAAGCCGCCAATTCTCTCCAGCCCTACAAAGGCATATACTTGGTCCCCGATCATGCCGACTTTTACATCTTCAGGCTCAGGCCCTTTCTTGGCACTGCGTTTTTCGAATTCATCATCATCGTTTGACCAGTTAAACACTTCTGGTAAACGCAGTGCCGTGATGTTTTCAAAATCACTCCCACTGTCGTAGACAAGTTCCATTGTATCTGCCTTCCAAATAGAGAAAGAACGTCCTCCTAAAGTATAGATGGCGTCATTTCCTCGATCGGTCAACACTTCCAGTTTATTGAAATCGGTGGAATTTTTCATCCTATCAAAGGCTGAATGTGCTTCTTCAGCCGTCATTCCTTTTAAAAGCTCCGTATTGATTGAAATGGTATCCTTAACATCTTTAAAGTCAGCCACATTAATAAAGTCGGGGTCTTCCACAGGCCATTCCGTTGCATCCCCCTCATTAGCCGTAAGAAGGTAATCAACACCGCCAATACTTACATAAGCAACAGAATCAGGCATATACGCACCTAAGATCGGGAGTCTTTCGATTTCGATCTTTCCGTTCCTTGCAGCATCAAGTTCATTCCCTGGCAACGAATGGTCCTTATATCCGAGAGATTTAACAGATAATACTTTCCCAGATATGATATCAATTGTGGCAATTGCATTATTCTCTTGAAGGGTGACAAATGCTTTTCTGCCATCGTTTGAAACGGCAAGATATTCAGGTTCCAAATCCCTTATAGCCTCCGCCTTTGTACCATTTTTGCGAATATGAACAGCGTCATCGATTACGCTTTCATCATTGAATTTCACTTTTGTGACTCCCCCGGTTTCGACCTCTACAATGGTAACCGACCCTTCCGGATCAACCCCATCAAGACCGCCTCTAGCTTCTGCTTCATCTGCGGATAATATGTACTTACCATCAGATGTTATTTTCACCATGTCAGGCTGTATACCTGCTTCATATGTTTTTTGAATTTCTCCATCATAATTCATCACGATAATTTTTCCGTTTTTTGTATAGTCAATATCTTGAACAGTTGCCACGATTATATCCTTGGATGTATGAATATCGATACTTGTTAAGTCACCATATGTGAAAGTATCCGTGTTTACCGCATCTGCAATATTGATCGATTTTTCTTTTTGAAGCTGTTGCACGGTTTCAGAAGATGTTAGCTCCTTCAGGCTGACAATATCAATTGTTTGTCCATAACCATTGATCACATAAAATTTCCCGTTGTCCGAATTGTACTTAACAATTTCGGCAACTCCGCCATCTTCATTGGTTAAACCAATGCTATACCCTGCAATTTTTTTGACATCTATTGTATCTGGAATGACCCCTTCCGCATTTACATGGCCAAAATTCATTGGGGTGCATGACAGAAGCAGAGCACTCGCTAAAAATATCCTACAGAACATGTAGAGCTTCTTATTCCTCTTCATTTAAATTCCCTCCTGGTTTCATAATTTAATGAGACATAGTAAGAGTAATGGTGAATTATTTAAACTATATTGAATTTTTGTAAAAGTTTTATAAAAAAATGGTTAATATCGCTAATGACTAAAATTATTCAAAAGCTGGCAGAAGCAATGACAAGTAAATGGTTCGAAATTTCCTTAAAGAAAATTATGATGAAACAGCAATTCCAGCGTTTTGATAGCATGTATGGCAGAAAAAATTCCCCCATTCCTAAATAAGTAAGGGGTTCCGTTTTGGGAGGGAGAACCTAAAATCGCACCGCTTTTTGAGGTGTTTTTTTGCATAAAAAAACTCAGTTCTACAATGAACTGAGTTAATAAGTTCTTCCGTTATAGCACACGTTTCAGGAATAGGAATAACGCAAAAAAATTAAAAATGGCAGGTCTAATTCTTATGAGAAATAGCCTGCTATTTTGACTGCTCTTTGCTGTTTCCCTCCCAAAACGGAGCCCGTTACTAAATAAAGGTATAGGAGAGTTTTTTTCCAATTCCCATTTTCATCCCGACTAAAAAGATAGAAATAGATGCAATAGTTGCGAGGAGAACAGGACTTCTCTTTTTTCTCAGCGGAATATGGTTTATAATAGTCTGATAATAGTAGATATTTCTAATCTATAAATATATGTAATAGATACGATATAATAGTAATTGGATGGAATAGTTTTGTTTATAGGTGGCGCCTTGCTTTTTGTGAAACATTGGCGGGCGTGCATGCTCTTCTTATAAATATAGGGGATGTGGATGTAATAATGAGCAACGTACAGAATAAAACAGACGTGATCTTGATCGGCGCAGGAGTGATGAGCGCGACTTTGGGTGCACTACTGAAAGAACTGGCACCTGATTGGAAAATCAAAGTGTTCGAGAAGCTTGCAAGTGCAGGGGAAGAAAGCTCGAACGAATGGAATAATGCGGGTACGGGACATGCTGCATTGTGTGAGCTTAACTATACTTCAATAAAAGCGGATGGATCTATTGATATCAGTAAAGCTGTTAAGGTGAATGAACAGTTTCAGCTTTCCAGACAGTACTGGTCCTATCTTGTGAAAAATAAAGTGATTCGTAATCCTCAGGACTTCATCATGCCGATTCCTCATATCAGTTTTGTAGAAGGGGAACAAAATGTAACGTTTTTGAAAAAGCGTATGCAAGCGCTATCAAATAATCCACTGTTCCACGGGATGGAATTTTCCGATGACCTGGAAAAACTGAGGGAATGGATGCCGCTTATGATGGAAGGTCGTACTGCGAATGAGCAGATTGCCGCAACTAAAATCGACTCTGGAACGGATGTTAATTTTGGTGCCTTAACACGCATGCTGTTTGATCACTTAAAAAGCAGAGATGTCGAGATGAACTATGAACATAGTGTAAAGGATATTAAACGCACCGGTGAAGGCTCGTGGGAAGTGAAAGTGCATGATATCAAGAGCGGTAAAACTGAATCTCATACTGCAAAATTTGTATTTATCGGTGGTGGAGGCGGAAGTCTGCATTTGCTGCAAAAAACCGGTATTCCAGAGTCCAAGCAAATTGGAGGATTCCCGGTAAGCGGCCTGTTTTTAGTATGCAACAACCCGGAAGTTGTGGAGAAGCATCATGCAAAGGTATACGGGAAGGCCAAGGTTGGAGCTCCTCCAATGTCTGTGCCGCATCTTGATACCAGGTATATCGACAACAAAAAATCATTGCTGTTCGGACCATTTGCCGGCTTTTCACCTAAGTTCCTGAAAACAGGCTCCAACTTGGATTTGATCGGATCCGTAAAACCGAATAATGTCATGACCATGCTTGCTGCAGGCTTTAAAGAGATGGCATTGACAAAATACTTGATTCAGCAAGTGCTGTTATCGAATGAAAAGCGCATGGAAGAGTTGCGCGAGTTTATTCCAAACGCAAAGAGTGAGGATTGGAGTATCGTAGTAGCGGGACAGCGTGTTCAAGTAATCAAAGACACGGAGGCAGGAAAAGGAACACTTCAATTTGGTACGGAAGTGGTCAGTGCAGAGGATGGCTCTGTCGCAGCATTGCTCGGAGCTTCACCTGGTGCTTCCACTGCCGTTCACGTCATGCTAGAGGTATTGGAAAAATGCTTCCCGCAACATATGTTTGAATGGGAAGCGAAAATAAAAGAAATGATCCCTTCTTTCGGTGTGTCACTAGTGGAAAAACCGGAGCTTTTCCATGAAATCCACCGTTCAACCGCTGAAACGCTAGGACTTGGACAAGGTCTTGGGCTTGGTGAGAAAGAAGTGGTCCGTAGTTAATTTAATAAGTAAAACAGTAATCGAACCTTTGATCTCTATGTAGATTAAAGGTTCTTTTATGTTGAAATTGGAATGGATATTAGTTTACATAACAATAGGGGTCTGACCCCTGTTGTTATGTAAAGGAACTATTACCAATTCTAAAGACATGATAGTTTATTATGGATGATTGGGTTAAGATTGTAGTAGAACGGTTATTTGGAGGAAATGAATGATTAAAATAATGGCAGATTCAACATGTGATTTATCAAACGAAGTGCTTGAGATGCATGATATTAGCCTGGCTTCATTGACTATTAATATTGAGGGGAAAATATATAGAGATAGAGTGGATATAGAACCTGATGATTATTACGGAATGTTGGAAGCGCTATCGGAGCACCCGACAACGGGGATGCCAAGTCCCACCGAGTACTTGAATATAATAAAAGAGGCAATTGAAGCTGGTTACAGGGAAATACTATGTATCTGTATGTCTAGTGGGACCAGTGGTGCCTATCAATCCGGAGTGTTGGCCAAGGATTATTTCTATGAAGAAAATCCGGGCTCCCCAATCAAGATCCATGTAGTCGACTCGAAATGTATGAGTCATGGAAGCGGCTGGCTGATCCTGAAAAGTGCCTTAATGAGAGAACGAGGAGCTTCATTTGAAGAAATCGTGGAATTTATAGAGAAGTATAAAGTGAATGTAAAGCATTTTCTTTCTGTCGATGACTTAAATCACTTAATAAAAAGTGGCAGAATTACAAATGCAACGGCTTTTTTGGGTAAGATTCTGAACCTCAAACCAATCATGAGCATGAAGCAGGGAAAAGGGGCAATCGTCGGAAAGGAAAGAGGTCAAAAAAGAGTATTGAAGCATTATGTTCAGGAATTTGTGAACAGATATGATAGAGACATAACTGAATTTGTCATCATCGGCTATACATCGGATATCTGTATTGCAGAGGAATTAAAAGCAAAGTTGGAACTGGATACCGATTTTTCCGGAGACATCCACATCATGCAGATGGGAGTTTCCGTTGGCACACATGTTGGCTTAGGTGCCATTTCTATGTTTTTTGTAGAAAAGAGATAACTAGAAACAAGGGGAGGGCATGTTTCAATGAAGGTGATTACCCAGCCGGATACGTTAAAAACAGATGACTATTTGCCAGCCTGTGGTGGAAAAGGGAATGACGTTTGGCGCTTGATGACTGCTTCCATGAATGGAGAAACACGAATAGCTCAAGAGCTTTTAAAGCAAAATCCAACTCTCGTAAACTGCAACTGGGCGTACTTTACCCCGCTTCATTTTGCAGTGAGGGAGGGACATCAAGCCATGGTGGAATGTCTCCTGGGTTATGGAGCGGATGCAACTGCCATCACAGGTATCAGCTGGCAGGATTCTCCACTGCAGAAGGCGAAGGATCGCGGGTATACCTCCTTGGTGGAGATACTTGAACGTCACCTCGAGCTGAAACTTCATAGTAATTCTTTCGGTGAAAGGATGGCTGGCCTAATGAAGGAACGAAATGAAAGTGCTCTGATTAAGTGGCTAGAGGAGACCCCTGATGCCATCCATTCAAGTGACGGGCGAGGAAATACTGCTATGCATTGGTCCGTGCTGACGAGACAGCTCCGCATAATCGATTTTCTTATTGAAAAAGGTGCTGACCTCGATGCGACAAGAGCGGATGGCAGCAAGCCGGTCCACCTGGCATTGGAAGGGGACTATTTTTACCGTGCCGAAGAATCCACTCAAAATAAGTGGTTTCTGGTCGGCTATCTTATTTCAAAAGGCGCTGCATATGACATTTTCACCGCTTCTGCCGTTGGGGATGAAGAATATGTACGGGAGCTGCTGTCCAATGATTCAATAAAGGTAAATGCCTTGGACTCATCTGGAAGATCGGCATTATATTATGCGGCGAAAAATGGAAATGAAGGCATCGTGCAGGCACTGCTCAAAAACGGGGCAGATCCGAATCGGGCTGAAAAGGATGCACCAGGAGGAGCGGCCCTGCACGTAGCAGTGAGTGGAAAGCACCAGTCCATAGTGAAGATGCTTTTGGATCACGGTGCAGACCCGAACGCAGAGGTAGAGGCTTCAGGGAATGCTTTGTATATTGCTACGAGAAATGGCCATCAAGAATTGGTGGATGCACTTTATGCTGCGGGAGGATCGTTATCTTTGACAGCTGCCTGCGCTTTGGGAAGAATGGATCTGGTCGGCGAGATATTGGCGGTGAGCCCATCCGGAGCAAATGCAGGGGATTTCGGTCCATTGACACAGGCTATCAGCTCGGGCTTTGGAGATATTGTCCGGTTGCTTTTAAAAGTGGGAGTAGAATTGAATGATCCATGGTATACGAGTAACTACATGACCTATGCGATGCGTTTCTCTGACGAAGAAATGGTGAAAACATTGCTGGATCAAGGTGCTGATCCGAACCTATCAAATTGGCTTGGTGTCAGCTATTTGCATATCGCTGCTTTGCTTGGAAAAGTGGAAATGGCTAAACTGCTGGTAGAGTATGGAGCAGCCCTGGATGCGATGGATGATGAATACTCTACCACACCATTGGGTTGGGCTGCGAAATATGGCCAGGAAGAAATGGTTCTCTTTCTTTTAAAGCATGGCGCGAAGGCGGAATCAAGTGATGTTCCAGAATGGTCGATGCCAGTGGCATGGGCGGAACGTAATGGCTATTCATCGATAATGGAGAGGCTGAGATAAATACGAGATAAGCAATCTGGGAAAAACCTGCATTTTTCCCGGATTGCTTATTTTGATTACATAATTTTCCTAACATCTGGTAACGATAAATGGTAAATCTACATGATTCGGAGATACCTATGCAAAGTTTAATTAAGATATTGATTCCAAGACAGCTTTTTATGCTCCTTATTTTATCCACGGGGCTGCTTAATCATGTTATTTTAATCCCGAACCTGCTTACTGCTTCAGGTCGGGATAGCTGGTTAAGTGTCCTTTTATGTTACCCGATAGCTCTCCTTTTTTTATGGCTTGTCTACTATATCGTGAAAAACAGCTCGGATGAGGGCTTTTTCAGCATGGTTCGGAACCGGTTCGGAAAGGTTTTCTCCACCATTCTATCAATTCCTGTCATTCTCTTTTTATTTTTCAGCTCCTATTTAACATTCAAAGATCTTGTTATTTGGCTAAATGCTTATTTTCTGGCTGAAGCATCTGTACTGATGATCAATATCATGCTTATTATTGTCTGTTGTGCCATCACATGGGCCGGTATCAAATCCATGGCCATTTCAAGTGGATTCCTTCTTCCGCTTGTCATGCTTTTTGGCATATTCATTGCCATTACAAACACGAACCTGAAGGACCCGCAGCTTCTGTTCCCTCTGCTCGCAGACGGATATGAACCTGTCATAAAAGGGGGGATCTATGTTTTATCCGGTCTTCTTGAGATATATCTTGTCATATTGCTGCAGCCATTTACGCAAAAGACGATCAAGTTCAGTCAGCTTGTTCTGTTATTGACGATACTGATAGGCCTGATTCTAGGTCCGCTTACCGCAGCCATTATGGAATTCGGACCAACGGAAGCAGTGACCTTCCGCTATCCAGCCTATGAACAGTGGCGTGTCCTGAATATCGGGGAATATATCTCCCATCTCGATTTCTTTGCTTTATATCAGTGGTTGAGTGGGGCTGTCATCCGTGTAGGCTTGTTCATGTATTTGCTTGGAACTTTTTTCACGAAGAAAAAAAACCATTACAGACTGAGTGCAAAGCTTGTCATTATCATGTATCTCCTATTATTTGCAGCAATTATGGTCAATGTGGAAACCTACTATTTTACTCAATTGATTTACAACTACTTTTTACCAGCATGCATGGCTTTCTTTCTAATCCAGATACTAATATCAGCGCTACTCATATTAGTAATCAAAAAAAGGGATGAAAAACATGGCAATAACACCAGGGTCAACTCCACAGTGTGAGGAAAGTATGTTGGATAAAGCAGCTGTGCTGAAAAGGAAATTCTCGAAAAGTCAGGATCTGGTATGGAAGGAGCACGAAACGGATACTGGCAGCTTTGAAATCATTTACCTGGAAACCTTGATTGATAGCAATTTTCTGGATCAATATATCTTACCTAAGCTTGGAGGAGTCCAGGAAGGATCAACCCAGAGGAATATTAAGTCACTTTTTCAGGCAGAGGATGTTACTTGTAAAAAAATTGATGAGTTATCACAGCTGCTTTTTGAAGGAAAAGTTCTTTTTCTTATGGAAGAGTGGCTTTTTTGCATGCAAGCAGGGGATTTACCGATGCGCCAGCCGGAGGAATCGGCACTGGAAACGTCCATCAGGGGTCCAAAGGATGGATTTGTAGAGGATATTAGAACGAATGTTTCCTTGATTAGAAGAAGACTTAATACAACGTCCCTTTGCCTCGAGAAGTATACATTCGGAAAAAGAAGCAATACAAAAGTGGTCCTGATGTATCTGGAAGACATTATCGATCAAAAAGTTCTAGATGAAATTCACAGCAGATTGAAAAAAGTGGATTTGGACATATTGACCAGTATATATGAATTGGAATCGACCATCAGGGACACGCCATACTCTGTCTTTCCTACAATGGATTTTACTGGAAGGCCGGATTTTATTGTACAAGCTTTGAACCAAGGCAGATTTGCTCTGCTTGTAGATGGTAATCCAACTGTTTCCTATGCCCCAATCAGTTTGCTGTTACAGACAAAATCTCCTGAAGACAACTATATTAATTATGCCTATGTATCGATAGAGAGAATCATCAGGGTCATAGGGATTATCGTATCCGGCTTTTTGCCGAGCATCTGGATTGCGTTTTCTGGGTTTAATATTGAACAGATTCCATATCTCCTTGTGGCAACCATCTCTGTTTCCAGATTTGGGCTACCCTTGTCCGCACCGATAGAAATGTTTACCATCCTTTTCCTTTTTGAGCTATTTAATGAAGCGGGAGTTCGTTTACCAAGGGCAATCGGACAGACTGTTGCCGTACTGGGGGGTTTGATTGTAGGGGATGCTGCAATCAGGGCAGGTCTGACTTCGCCAACGATGCTAGTCGTTGCGGCAATAACCTATATTTCTTCCTTTACCTTAGTGAATCAATCTTTGAGTTCGGCCATAACTATCCTAAGATTTGCTGCAATCATCCTTAGTACATTTCTAGGTTTGTTCGGTGTAATATTGGGCTTTATTTTGACGGTATTTTATTTTTCCACGCTAACATCCTTTGGCACTCCTTATTTGGGGTCTCTGGCTCCGATCGATATAAAAGAGACGATCAAGGCATTCCTGAAGGCACCAACACAATTTTATAAAACAAGGACCAAAGCCACCAGTCCGGACGATCCCACAAGGGGGGATCACTCATGATCGGCAAGGAAAGAAGTCTCATTCTTATCTGTTTGGTACTGCTTACAGGATGTTCCGGTGTAAAGAATATCCAGGATCTATCCTATATTGTGGCAGTCGGGATGGATTATGATGAAGAAAAGGAAGAATACGCCGTGTATCTCCAAGGGTTGAATTTTGCCAATGTGGCTAAGCAGGAAGGAGGGAAACCGGTGGAACCCGTTCCAATTTTCATTGCAACAGCAACCGGGGAAACACTGAATCTGGCAGTAAGTGAACTCTATAGAAAATCAGAACCGCCTCTCTATTTCGGACATGTGAGAACATTAGTGTTAACTAGTAGGCTAATTCAGAGTAAGTCCAAAGAGGTATTGGAGGAAGTCGGGAGAAACCGTTCCTTCCGGCCTACTCTCCGAATTTTCACGACAGAAGAGGATATCCAGGATGTATTAAACGTACCTGCATTGTTCAACTATCCTGCCATTTATACCGTTCTCTTTAAGGAAAAGATGGGACTGGAGGCACAGGATGAATTAAGATCCACAAGCATGATGATTTTCCTGAGGGATTATTATGAACCGATGGGAGCTGCGAAAATTCCTTCGGTTAAAATTGACCAAGGGAGCTGGAAAGCCGATAAGGACTATTCGATATTATTTTTGAATGGTTACTCTGCCTTTCAGCACCAGGAGTACAAGAAGGAAATTCCATTGGAGAACGCCATCTTCATTAATTGGCTGCTGGAAAAAAAGGTTTCATTGGACCAGAGGGTGGAAAAAGAGGGAGATCTAATTGCTGCTGTAAAGCTGGGGGAGCCGAAAATGAAAATCAAGTATGAAAAAACGGCAAATAAACCAAAGTTCTCCATAGAAATTTCAGTCAGTGCCGACCTCCTGGAAAAACTGCAGGAGGATCTAACATTGGACACTTTAAAAAAGCAGATAGAAGAAGATATAAAAGCAAAAGTCGAATCCATCTACTATGACGGGGTGGAAAACAAACTGGATATATTGAATGTAGGGGAGAAATGGTACAGAAAGCACCCGAAGGAGTATCAAAAATTAAAAGCCAGCCGCAACTTTTATCTAAATGAAGAATCTCTCACAGAGGTGAAAGTCAAAGCGCAAATATTGCATTTCAACAGCTATAAATTCAATCGGAGTATAGATGGGGAATTTTAAGGGACACAGAGACAGGTGCAATGATAAAAAGGGGCCTGACCCTCAACGCTTTAAAGCGCTGAGGGTCAGGCCCCTGTATTAATTAAGCTTCTGCTTCTTTTCCTAGGTTTCCTTTATCTCTCTTCCAGAATATCTGCAGGGCCAACATGATGCCGAATGCAGTGAAGCCGATGATGTCGGTGTTGGATTCCGGATAGATCAGGAGTAGTCCTGTAAGAACGGTGATGATTCGTTCGATCCAGTGTAGCTTACGGTACCAGAAGCCGATGAGGCCTGCACCGATGGAGATCATTCCGACAATGGAGGTGACAAGTATCCAGGATACCTCCAGAATGGTCGTGTCGATCATCAACAGCTGTGGCTGGAAGACGAACATATATGGAATGATAAATGCCGCAATGGCAAGTTTTGATGCATTTACCCCGGTTTTAATCGGATCCCCTTTTGAAATCCCTGTCGCTGCGAACGCGGCCAGGGCTACAGGTGGCGTGATGTCCGCAACTATACCAAAGTAAAATACAAACATATGGGCAGCAAGGATTGGAATTGCTACATCAAGCTGGCCGTTCAATGCAATAATTGCAGGCAAAGCAATCGTTGATGTGATGATATAATTGGCTGTTGTCGGTGATCCCATTCCAAGAATGATGGAAGCGATCATCGTGAAGAACAACGTCAGCAAAAGCTGGATGTTTGGCGTGGATGACAATGAACCAGCCAAATCCACAAGCGTGTTCCCCATCTTTAAACCAAGCCCGGTTTTTGTTACAACCCCGACAATTATACCCGCACAGGCAGTCGCTGCTGCAACGCCCAAAGCTGTCCGAGCTCCAGTCGTAAGTGCGAGAAGGAACTTATCGAAGGTAATACGAGTATCTTTACGGAACATACTTACAATAATGGCGCTTAAGATACCAAGCAGTGCCGTTCTTTCAATACTGAATCCTTGGAAAAGCAATACAACGATAACGAGAATCGGAATTAACAAATGGATTTTCTTTAATACAACACTCTTTTTGGGAATTTCTTCTTCCGGCAATCCAAGCAAGCCATTTTTTTTTGCTTCAAAATGGGTCATTATCCAGATTCCTGAGAAATAAAGAATAGCTGGGATTGTCGCTGCCTTTGCTATATCCCAGTAGGCTACACCAGCAAATTCAATCATCAGGAATGCAGCTGCACCCATGATAGGAGGCATAATCTGGCCACCGGTAGAGGCTGCTGCTTCTACTGCGCCGGCAAAGTTGCGGTGATAGCCGAGTCTTTTCATTAACGGGATGGTATAAGATCCTGTTGTAACAGTATTGGCAACAGAACTACCGGAAATGGTACCTTGCAAGGCGCTGGAGAAGATGGCAACCTTGGCAGGTCCTCCCACCCGTCTCCCTGCAATGGAAATCGCCAAATCATTGAAGTAATTCCCGACCCCGGTCTGTACAAGAAATGCACCGAATAATAGGAACAAAAAGATGTAGGTGGAGGATACCTGTAATGGGGTCCCTAGAATACCCTCTGTTGTAAAGAACATGGACTGGATCAATTGCTCCAGACTAAGCCCTCTATGTATCAGGATGCCTGGCATATATGGTCCGAACAATGCGTATACCATGAAGACCCCTGCAATGATGGTGATTGGAAGGCCGACTGCTCTTCGCGTCGCTTCCAATACGAGCAGAATGGCAAGTGCGCCAATGATGGTCTGCTGTGTATTGATGCCGCCGATCTGTTGAACCAATGTGTCATAAAACACCGGCCAGTAACCACATACGACAACGGTAAGTCCTATCAGTATATAATCATACCAGTCGACCTTCGTTTTCTTTATTCCTTTTCGCGCCGGGAACAAAAGGAAAATGATAGTCAGTGCAAAGCCCAGATGGACGGTACGTTGAATATAGGCCGTGAACTGACCGAAGATACCCGTATAAAGCTGAAAAAGAGAGAAAGCAAGTAGCATGATAAAGAGAACCTTTGCTGTGTAGCCTGTAAGACTACGTGTATTGGCCTCTGCATCATACTTTTTCAGCAGCTTTTCCTGCTCTTCTGCGGTTAGGTGTGTTTTGTCCTTAGTATCACTCATGAATTTTCATTCCTTTCAAATACTGCCATAGGGTCAGCTTTTCTACTTTTACTTTATACCAGTCCCCAGGGGTGAAGAACTCATTGAACCAGATCATCTTCTCGTCATCTTCTCCCCATACGAGACGGTTTTCGGAAACGGTTTTTCCATTCCTGATATTTATAGAAGGGAATATATTATTCATATCCTTGATATGGTATTTTCCATCTTCATACACAAATTTCTCTCCTTCCCCTGCATTGGAAGGCATACCTATTCCAAACTCCTCATACACGATTTCTGTCTGGACAATCTGCAGATCGTCCATTACCCGGTATTTTTCCACGACATCTGTCAAATGGATGGAGTGGGTGAAGATGAGCTGGAAGGTTTCCTGTTCCTCAATGGGAAGGAATGCATGAATTTCCTCTGTGTTTTCAACGTTAAATACCAGCGCTGTTCGGAGAGGGAATAAAAAAAGAAACAATAAGAGAACTGCTGTAAACGAGGAAATAATAAGTCCTATTGATTTTTTTGAGAGAAGCTTCATGGTAAAACCCACCTAATTCCTGTTAACAAATAGGCTCTTTTCGTAAAGATTGTTGCTTATGTCCTAGAAAAATCGGCTTTTGGATTTTTTACAGCATTTATCCCTGTATTATTTAAAAGGAAAAAATCTATTACACAGGAAAAGAGCACGAATGCAAGTAATTTTACGTGTTTACGTTGGATACGTCAAAAGCAACATATTATGCGAAAACAGCCAACAATAAAGAAGGACCGACAGCAAAGTGAAATTGACAGTCGGTCGTTCCTTCATTCGTTTGTAGATTAATCGAGTAATCCTTTTTCCTTGAAGTACTTTTCAGCACCTGGGTGGAAGTCGATTCCGATTCCGTCTGTTGCTGTCTCAAGTGTGATGAGTTTCCCTTTCGCGTGTGCAAGGTTTCCTGAATTTTCATAGATCGCCTTTGTAATGTCATACACAAGGTCCTCTGAAAGGCTGTCAGTAACAGCTAGCATCGCAAGTACTGCAACTGTTGTTACGTCACTTTCCAGACCGTAAGTGCCTGCAGGGATCGTATCAGCTGCATAGTAAGGGTATTTTTCAATCAATGCATCGATTTTATCCTGTGCAACTGGAACAATTACGACATCAGCAGTAGCAGATAATCCTTCAACCGCTCCTGTTGGTGTACCGGAAGTGATGAAAGCCGCGTCGATGTTGCCATCCTGGATTCCTCCAGTGGATTCGCCGAAGTCAAGATTTTGTGCATCAATGTCATCCATTGTCATACCGTGGATTTCAAGAATTTGTTCCGCATTCATGTAAGTACCAGAACCAGGAGCACCTACAGATACTTTCTTACCTTTAAGATCTTCCACACTTTTAATGCCCGATTTTGGAGTTGTAACGATTTGAACTGTTTCAGGATATAAAGAACCGATAGCCATTACATTTTTCACCGGTTTTCCTTCAAAAGCACCTTTTCCTTCAATCGCATTCGCAATTACATCCGTTTGTACAAAAGCAAGTTCCGCATCCCCTTTTGCCAGTGCAGCTGCGTTATCAGCAGATGCATTGGAAGAAAGTGCGTCAGTTTGAATTCCTGTCTCATCTGTAATGATTTTAGCCATTTCGCCGCCAAGTGGATAATATGTACCAGATGTTCCACCAGTCAGCATGCTCATTAGTTTTGGATCACTTTTCTCGCCAGTGGACTCCCCGTCGTTTCCGTTTCCACAAGCCGCCAAAAATAACGAAAGTACTAGAAACATAGCCATGATTAGTAAACTACTTTTCTTCTTCATCGAACTCCCCCTAATTTAAAGTTACACTTATCATTTTACAGTTATTACAGCCTGTTTTCAAATGATTTGTCATATAACAGGAATGTTTCTGTAAAATTACTGCCAATTCTGTATGTGAATAGAAAAGTTTCACGTGAAACAATAAAGAAGGGGCCTGACCCTCAGCGCTTTAAAGCGCTGAGGGTCAGGCCCCGTTATTGTCAACTTCCATGGTACCAGCGATAAAATTCGCTGGCCTCTTCTTTGGATAGGCCGTATAGTTCGCTGGTGTGCATCGGTTTTGCCCGGTTGATGAAGGAGAGGGAGGCGACGCCGAATTTCCGCTGGATCCAGGAGTGCCGGACGGTGATCTGCTGGATCTGGGAGCGTTTGGTTATGAACGTCTCGTTGGTGAAGCCGCCTCGGCGAACCTGTACTGTGTTACCGTTTCTGATATAACTCGTGAAATAGTAATCCAGTATTCGTGAAACAAAGGATAGAAGGAAGACAACGGCTGCAATCCAGATCCATTCCCGTTTGAAGATGAACAGACCGCCAGTTACCAATATCGTGAAGTAATAAGGTAATATCAGCTTCAGCCAAAGAACCTTTATCGGAAACCGCTGCATGTTTTCCTCTATCGGATAGCCGGGAAGCAGGGTGTGCAGTAGCTCGTAGGCTCCGTGTTTCGGCATGAATGGGTAGAGGGAGCTGGTGTCCTTCTCTTCGCCTTCAGCAGATCCAACACTGATCAGTTTGATGGAGGCAAGACCAAGAAGACGCTTCAGGATTGATTGCTCCACGACCACTGCCTGCACTTTATGCTTCTGGATTGAGAAGCTGCTGGAGCTTCCAACCCCTTTTTCAATGTAAATTCGTTCCACATCATCGCTAATTTCATAGTTTCCATATTTGATTACCGTTTTAATGAAGCCGATGGCAACAGAAAGAGTCAAGGCGATGAAAAACAGCACGATGAGCATCCACCAATGTCCGATCAGGTATTCTACGGCATTTTCGGCAGAATCCTCTATATCAAAGAAATCTGCAAGGTTGAAATAGATTGCCGAAAGCAAAGGGAAAATTGCCAAAAAGCTCAGGGATGTGAAGGATGCTTTAAAGAGATCTTTTCTAGTGGAACGAAAATGAACGGTGCGTGTTTTCCTTTCCGGTTGTATTTCGCCTTCTGTTATCTCTGAAGGTTCCTTCACTTCCCCTAATAGAGCCAGAATCCGTTCCTTCTCACCATTCGTTAAAACAGGGAACGTAATGGCTGCATCCTCCCCATTGGTACCCGTCTCCAATGTGAGAGAGGTAAGGTCGAACCAGCGATGTAAAATTGTTGTTCTGGAATGGTGATTCTGTATCCTTTCTAGTGCAACGGTACGCTGTTTCTTTACTAACACACCCTCTCTGAGCACAATGGAGGAGGAGTGCAGTTCATAGCGATGCAGCAGCCATTTGAGAATTATTGAAATAACAGTGAGAATTGCAGCAACTATAACAAGGTATCGTCCCCACACGACCCAGCCGGAAGAGGAATTTGCCTTCAAGACAAAAAGGAAGAGAATGATGAAAAAGGAATTTTTCAGCAGTGTCGCCAACTCCACTGCAATCCAGGCGGGATGGTATCGTTTTACATCGTGTTCCGCATTCATTCTGCTGCCCCTCCATCTTCCATTCCGCTGTCCTTAATTTTCGCAAAGGTTGCAATCTGGGCTTTTAGCTTCATGGCCACCTCAATCGGAATGGCGGGCAGGGTGTGATTCGAAGTCGTAGTTCCGACGATGATATTGTACAGTCCATAGCGACGTAAAATGGGTCCTTGCTCGGTTCGGACGTATTCCACCTTTTCCATTGGAATCAGCGTATGATTTTCATTCCATTTTCCATTTTTTAGCTGGACGAATTGCTCGTCAATCTTATAGCGCCAATAGCGCTGCGTAAGGGTCGGTCCAATGAGGATGGAATAGATGGCAGAGAAGCTCAAAAATCCCCCAATAAAATAAAGCGTAATCTCCACCCAGCGGTACCAGTCGAATTGATCGGCACAAAATATAAGGATCGCTGTAATAAGCAAAGCAACTGCATGTCCGATTGTATTGCTGATTCGCCATATCGTGATGGCGTTCGTCGAAATTTTTTCTGTTGGTTCTTCAATATGTATGTACATGTTTTTTCCACCTTTCCATACTTCATTACGTATATCGGTAGAAATTGGTTTCAATTAAAAAGAAAAGCTCCAGTTTGAACTGGAGCTTTAAGTTTTATCACAAGGCATCTTTTATTATCTTTTTATAATACATCACTGACAATAGTCCGAAAATGGAATAGAGTCCCGTGTAGATGCCCATGACGATGATCATCGGAGTCCAGACTTCCTCTCCGAACATGAACCATCCTGATTGGACGGCGAAGTAGCTATGAAGCAGGCCGATAAGCAGTGGTATACCGAAATTGAATAGCTGTTTGGCCTTTATCCCGCGAAGCAGATCACCTTGTGTGAATCCGAGCTTGCGAAGGATGGTGTAGTTCGGCTTTTCCTCTTCACTCTCATCCATTTGTTTGAAATATAGGATACACCCTGAAGTGATAAGGAAAGTCAGCCCCAGGAAACCAACAATGAACATGGCAAGGCCCATCGACTTCTTGGTGTCATTACTCATATCCAGGCGGGAGTCGTGCTCGAATTGCCCAGCCAATCCGGCTTCTGCAAATAGAGTGTTCGCCTTTTCAAGTTTGTCTTTGTCCTTGATGTCAATCCCGATATAAAAGGAGGACTCGGGTTGGATCTCAGGATTCTTATCCTCTTTCAATTGTTCAAATACCGTCTCATCCACAATTGCTACAGGAAGTCCGCCGTCTGTGAAGTACCAGGAGATGGGGTATTCCCGTTCAAGCCCTACATATTCTTGTGGAATCGTCTTTGTTTTTCCCTTTAATTCAATGTTTCCTGAATCCTTTAAGGTCATGAATTTCTGCATCAGATCACTATAACCAGTAAAAAGTGTTTCTTCCGGTTCCAGATCCCTTATATTCACTGACACATCACTGACCACAGGAAGGGACATGGATGTTGTATCAAAATTCAGCTCCTCCAGGTTGGCATCCATGATATCTTCAACATCGATGTCAACCTGCACCACTTCTATCACAGTCTCCTGATAGGCAATGTGATTTTTATCAAGTAGCGTCTTATACGTATCTGCCAGCTCGACATCTGTTAACGAAAAATCGGCAGGCACACGGTTTGCTGCTGTCTTTTCCGCCGAATAGTAAGAGATATAGCTCAGAGACAGAAGTCCGATGGATAGCGCAGATACGGTTGTGATGATGGTGAGCAAAAAGGAATTCGACTTCATCCGGAACATGATGGAGGAGAGGGAAAGGACCTCGTTGATATTCAGGTAGCCGTTCTTTTGCTTACGGATCAAATGGAAGATGAATCGTACAGAGCCTTTGTAGAACAGGTAGGTCCCTACAATGACCGAGCCAAGGATATAGATCATGGCAAAGAATAGTGCATTCGTTGTAACAAAATCACCATCAAAAAGTTTTGTGCTAATCAAATAGCCGGAAGAAATCAAGCCAATTCCTATCAAGCCAATGACCACTTCCAGAAGTGAAATCTTCTTGATCTGTTCTTCGGTTGAAGATAGGACGCGAAATAGGGAAAGGATAGTCTGCTTTTTAATAAAAAGAAAGTTCATCAGCATCAGGCACACATACAAAATACTGAAGACAACTAAGGTCTGTAAAAGAGCCTGAGTCGAAAATTGCAGGGTAGCGATGGCATCCACTCCGGTGGACTTGAAAAGAATCATGATAATCAGCTTGGAAAACGAGAAGCCGACCAATATTCCGATCAACATGCTTCCAAAGTACAAGATGAAGTTCTCTGCGCTTAATATCCGGAAAATCCGTCCTTTCGTCATGCCAATCAATTGAAGAAGTCCGATTTCCTTGCTGCGGCGCTTAATGAATATATTGTTTGCGTATAAAAGAAAGACGGAAACGATGACCACCAGTAAGATGGAAGCCGTCTTGATACCAGCTGCGCCTTTGATGGTCCCCTCAGCAGGATCCATCGATGGATCGTACTGCAGGGTAACAAAGGCAAAATACAATCCCACACTGAAAATCAAAGCGAAAACATACAAATAATAGTTCCGGAGGTTTTTCTTCAAATTCCGGAAGATCAGCTGATTAACGCTCATATTGCACCCCGCTCAAGACTCCCTGCGTTTTCAGGATATCCTGGAATAAGTTCTGTCTTGTTTCGTCACCTTTGTTCAATTGTGTGTAGATGGCACCGTCTTTAATGAAGATAACACGGCTGCAATAGCTTGCAGCTACCGGATCGTGGGTCACCATGACGATGGTGGCTTTTCTTTTCTGATTCAGATCACTCAGTTTATTAAGGAGATCAGAGGCGGATTTAGAGTCAAGCGCCCCGGTAGGTTCATCTGCGAAAATGATGCTTGGCTCATGGATGAATGCCCGTGCGGCAGAGGTACGCTGCTTTTGTCCACCGGATATTTGATTGGGATATTTGTCCTTGATGTCATAGATCCCCAGTTCATCCGCCACTTTTTTAAAGGTCTCATCCGCTGCTCTTCTGGATATTTTCGAAATGGATAATGGCAGCAGGATATTCTCTTTCACTGTTAAAGTATCAAGAAGGTTATACTCCTGAAAAATGAAACCGAGATGATATTTGCGGAATTCGGCAAGCTGTTTTTCTTTCATTGAGGTAATCTCTTTACCGTCAATCAGAATCGTTCCATGGCTTACTTTATCGATGGAGGAAAGCACGTTAAGAAGGGTGGTTTTACCTGAACCGGAGGCACCCATGATACTGACAAATTCCCCTTTTTCAATATTCAGCTCGATTCCTCTCAGCACTTCCTGTTTGTTGAATTTATTTCCATAGCTTTTACGGATATTTTCTGCTTTTAATATGGTCATGACTGACACGCTCCTTTTCTGCTTTCATTATAAAAAAGGAGCGCCACTCCCATCGTTTGATTCGGCTTACAAAATGGAAGAAGCAAGTGACAATTTTGTCACTTGCTCATCACACGGACAAATTCATTCTTCTTTGGAAAGGTGAGAGTAAAGGTGGTGCCTGTTCCATGGGTTGATGAGACATCGATATGGATATGTAAAGTGTCTGCCGCTTTTCTTGCAAGATACAATCCCATACCGGTTGATGCATGGTCCTGATGGTCGGTGGTGGAGGTGAAGCCTTTATCGAAAATTCGGGGCAGATCTCGGAGGGCGATCCCGCGTCCAGCATCTTTTACCTGCAAAACAGTCTGGCCATCCGATAAAATGCTCTTGATTTCAATTTCCGACTCCCTGCTGTATTTAACACTGTTGGTCAATAGTTGCCTCAGGATAAAGGAAAGCCATTTGGCATCGGTGAGTACTTCTTTGACAACAAGCTGCAGGTCGAACCCGATTCCTTTTTGGATACACCATGATTGGAGGGTTTTTATCTCGGTATAGATAAGCTTTTCCAGATCTGTCTCTTCCATATAGAGATCTTTTTCCATAAAAGGGATGCGTTTCTGGTGGAGCTGCTGATCCAGGAGGAGGTGGATGCGAAGCCACTCATAGGTGAGTGCCGCACGCTTTTTTTCATCTTCCATCCGGTCTATCATCAGCTTCATGGCGGTCAGCGGTGTCTTCACCTCATGGATCCATGCCAAAAGGTCATCCTTTTCCATATCTAACAATTGCAAATGTTGATGTGAATCCTGTTTCAGATGTTCCGATTGACTCTGGAGACTCTCTGCAATCAGTTCTTCAAATGGACTATCAGGCTTCGGCAGGGTAGAGAGGTCGAGATCATTTTCACGTTCCTTCAAATGTCTATAGAATTCGGTTTCCTTTTTATATCGAAAGAATAAAAATACAAGGAAAAATCCAAATGACAAAAATAGAATATAAAGAACAGACGCCAAAGGGATGGATGCGTCGATAAAGGCGACAAAGCTGATGAAAAGATGAAGAAAGGCAACAAGCATGATCCAGCTTAGACGCTCTCGAAGGAACGTGGCGATCATGGCGTATTACCTTCCAGAGCCATATAACCTTGTCCAACCTTGGTTTCAATGCATCGCCCCAACCCCAGCTCCTCCAGCCGTTTTCGCAGGCGGTTGACATTGACGGTCAAGGTGTTGTCACTGACAAAACGCTTATCATCCCACAGCTTGTTCATCAGCTCATCCCGGCTGACAATTTTATTTTTCTGCTCAATCAGCAGCTTCAAAATGAAAATTTCGTTTTTGGTCAGTTCAATGGAACCCATATCATTGGTAACGGTATTTTTTTCATAGTCGACAGCGGCTCCGCACCACGTCTTCAGATTGGTCTGTTCTGTACTATAGTTATAAACTCTGCGCAGAATTGCCTGTATCTTGGCAATCAGCACGTCAAAATGGAAGGGCTTCTGGATATAGTCATCAGCCCCAAATTGCATCGACATCACGACATCGGTCGGATGGTCGCGGGAAGACAAAAAGATGATCGGAACATTGGAATGGCTCCGGATCATCCGGCACCAATGGAAGCCGTCGTATTTAGGGAGTTGAATGTCGATGATCACAAGGTCAGGCTTTATCTCGACAAACTCCTGGAACACACTGCTGAAATCCGTTACCCCATGAACCTCATAGGACCATTGGGAGAGGCGCTCTTTTATTTCACCGAAAAGGCTTGTATCATCCTCAATTAAAAATAGCTTGAACAATTTTTGCACCACACTTTTTCAATATGCTTTCCTTCATTGTAGCCGAAGATGCAACAAAATTTCTATTTATTGGTTTCTTTGATTAACTCGACATAGAACTTGATGCTATTCAAATAATTGTCGATGCTGACATGTTCATTGGTTCCATGCATGCGGTTCAAATCCTCCGCTGTAATCTGTACAGGCAGGAAGCGGTAGGTGTTGTTTGACACCTTGTCGTAATGCTTGGCATCTGATCCTGCAACCATTAGATAGGGTGCGATGACGGCATCCCCATAGACATTCCGTGCTGCCTGCTGAATGGTGGAGAATTCCCAACCGTCCACAGAGGATACCTTGGTGGCCTCGCTGCCATAGATAGAGACGTTAATCTGCTTATCATCAATTGTTTTCTCAATAAAGCTTTTCACTTCATCAAGCGAGTCACCGGGCATCAGGCGAAGATTGATAATGGCAGATGCTTTTTCCGGCAGCACATTGGACTGCTCGCCTGCCTGGAAAATCGTCGGGGCGATGGTGGTCCGGATCAAGGCGGCAGATGCAGGCTCCTGCAGCAGGATATGTTCGATGACGGGTTTGAAAATCGCCTTATTGGCAAATACATACTTCATTCCCGGGTTCATTTCCGGTGCCACAAATTCAAAAAGGTCTTCCCCGGGCCCTCTAAGTTCAGCGTGGAATTGGGTTTCTTCGAGTTTGGAAATCGCCTTGGAAATCCTTCCGATATTCGTTTGATTCTTTGGCTGGGAGGAGTGGCCGCCGCTTCCTTCAATGGTCAATTCCACTGTAGCAGAGCCTTTTTCCGAGACGCCAACAACCCCGACAGGCTGAGAAACACCAGGGACCATGTTTTCGACAATTGCACCGCCTTCATCCATGACAAAATCGAATAGGATGCCACGCTCTTTTAACGTCTCTGCAATAGCCTTGGCACCTTCCTCCCCGCCAATTTCCTCATCAAAACCGAACATGAAGTACATATCGCGTTTTGGCTGGTATCCCTCATTAATGAGGTACTCAACAGCCTCCATGATTCCGATGACACCGATTTTATCATCTAGGGTTCCACGGCCCCAGATGGCATCCTCCGTTACAGTGCCGCTGAACGGTTCGTGATTCCAATTTGCTGCTGTCCCTTCGAGAACCGGAACAACATCGTAATGGCTCGTTAGGCCAATAGGTTTCAAGGAGGATTCGGAACCCTCCCATTTATAGAGAAGTGCATAATTATTAATCCGCTCTAATGCCAGCTCATCATGGATGGCAGGGTAGTTGGCTTGCAGAAATTCAATAAATCTATCAAATTCGCTAAAATCAAATTTTGTACGGTCTTCATAGGAAATCGTTTGAAAGGTGATCGCTTCAGATAAATGCTGCAGGGCCTTATCCTTGTCTACTTCCACAGCTGTAGGTTTGGCAGTTGGCTGCCTGCTCTCTAGGGTCAGTGCCTGGAAGCCTGTTACAGCTCCAAACAACAAAAGTAGCCCACCAAAGGTTCCCATCACCAGTTTTCTCTTTTTCATGTTCCATGCCCCCTTTTCTACTATTTATTTATAGTTCCATACTCAGCGAGAAATTCCCTTTCTAGCCCAAAGGTATTAACGGAATTGTGTAAATAGCCAGAAAAATGTAATAATTAATTGAAGCCTAACTATTATTCTGCTAAACTAATTTAGAACTATTTTATCTGGCAAAGGGGAGAGATTGGATGAAAATCAAAAAGGTTGGTTCTGTAATTGTAAGCGTTCTATTGACGAGCACCATGCTGGTTGCCTGTGGGGGGAACGAAAGCTCAGGCAATAAGGAAGATGGACTGGAGACGAACATTGTCACCATTGCAACAGGTGGTTCATCAGGTCCTTATAATATTATTGGGACAGCCCTTGCAAATGAATATTCCGATGAATTCGGTATCAACTCCAAATCACAGGCAACTGGTGCTTCCGTGGAAAATATCAACTTGATCAAAGAAGGAAAAATCGAAATGGCGTTTGTCATGAGTGATGTACTGACAGAAGCGGTGAATGGAACAGGAAACTTTTCTGAAAAAGTGGAAAATGTGCAGCAGGTAGCGACTTTGTATCCTAACTATGTACAAATCGTCACAACTGAGGATTCCGGAATCGAAACAATTGAAGACCTGGTTGGAAAACGTGTGGCTGTAGGCGACCAGAACTCGGGAGTGGAAGTGAACGCACGTAATCTCCTTGCAGGTCATGGTATTACTTACGATGATATCCAAGTGGATTACCTCGGCTACGCAGAAGCGGCGGACGGATTGAAGTCCGGTGCAATTGATGCGGCATTTTTAACGAGCGGACTTCCGAATGCATCCGTTCTTGAACTTTCCAAAACGCTTGATATCAAGATGGTTTCAGTAGATCCGGCCAATATTGAAAAATTAGCGAAGGATCAACCATACTTCGTTGCCATGGATATTCCGGCGGATACTTACGGCAACGCTGAAGCGGTTCCGACTGCGGCCATCATGAACGCACTTGTTGTAAGCAGTGATTTGAGCGAAGACGATGTATACAAGCTGACGAAATCCTTCTTTGACAACCTTGAAACACTAGGTAACGCCCATCAGGCGGCAACAGAAGTATCCTTAGAGGCGGCACAGGAAGGCATGGTGGCGCCTGTCCACAAAGGAGCAAAGAAATATTACGATGAGCAGTAAACGTTTCATGATGGGGAGCACTGTATTACTTATAGTGCTCCTCGTTCTCCTTTTTGTAAAGGTACCTGTTTTTCAGGTTTCCTTTAAAGAGGATAGCTTTTTCCTGAAGGAAGAAACATTTGAGCTTGGCTGGATCCATTCCGTCGAAAAAGAGCCGTGGTTTGAAACCTATGAGAGAAGAGATGACGGTCTTTTACTTGTCCGGACACGCTTTAAAACCTTCGGTGCAGGGACTCCATCGACTGGGGAAATCATCCCTTCCAAAGATGGCTTTGTCCATATGAAAATCAACCAGAAAATGGAAAACCTTCAATTGAGCGTATCCGAAAATGTGAAGACAACACTCTATCTCGAAGGTCGGTCCATCCCCTTATATACATTCGTAGAGGACTATGAAACTATAGAAATACAAGCTATAAAACTACCATTATGGCAGTATCTAAGAGGTGAAAAGAAGTGACAGATTCAAAAAAACAGCACGACAACATAGAAAAGGATGAGATTACAGAAGATAAAAAAGCGGAGATACTGGAAAAGTATGATGCCGAATCAAAGGTGCGTCATTTTGCCAGTAAAAAAACCTTCCTTGTTGTTTATGCGATTGCCATTCTCTATTCTCTTTTCCATTTATACGTTACCTTTAACCCTATACCTGCACTACAGCAGCGATCTCTTCATGTTGCGGTAGGACTGGCGTTGATTTTTCTACTCTATCCTACAACCAAAAATCAGGACCGCAGTCAAATAGCCTGGTATGACTGGATATTATTTGTTCTAGCACTAGGTTCTGCAGGATATCTCATCATGGAGTACCAAGCGATTGTAACCTCCCGTGGTGGTATTCCAAATACAATGGATATTGTGCTCGCCATCCTGACGGTTCTCCTTGTACTGGAAGGGGCACGCCGCGTAACCGGTATTATCCTGCCGATATTGGCGCTAGTGTTCCTTGCGTATCCGTTCTTCAGCCATATGAGCTGGATGCCGATCAAGATGATGACACGCCCATATGACTTGGGAGACATTTTTGGTCAGTTGTATCTGAAGACGGAAGGATTATACTCCACCGCCATCGGAGCTTCAGTCAACTTCATCTTTCTATTTATTTTATTTGGCGCGTTTTTGGCGCGTTCTGGGATGGGTCAATTCTTCAACGACCTTGCCTTGGCGCTTGCAGGGCATAAACAGGGTGGTCCTGCAAAAGTGGCCGTCATCTCCAGTGGTTTCATGGGAAGCATCAACGGAGCGGCAGTGGCGAACGTGGTTGGAACAGGAGCCTTTACCATTCCGTTGATGAAAAGAATCGGGTATTCCAAAAACTTCGCTGGAGCGGTCGAAGCGAGTGCCTCGGTCGGTGGGCAGATCCTTCCGCCAATCATGGGGGCCAGCGCCTTCATCATGGCCGAAACCACTGGTGTGGCATACGGTACGATCGCCTTGGCGGCTCTGATTCCGGCTGTGCTCTACTTTTTGGCCGTGATCATGCAGGTGCACTTCAGAGCTGGCCGCGAAAACCTGAAAGGCATTCCGAAGGCGGATCTGCCACGGGTAGGAGAGATCATGAAGGAACGCGGACATCTGCTGCTGCCGATCCTGTTCCTTGTTGTGCTGCTCTATCAAGGCGTCCCAATTGGCCACGCAGCATTTTATACCATCGTTTCCACGGTAGTGGTGGCTGCATTCAGAAAAACAACGCGCATGTCCTTTATGGATATTCTGCAGGCATTAAATGATGGTGCAAGACAATCTCTATCCGTCATGGTAGCCTGTGCGGTAGTCGGGATCATCATTGGGGTAGTCAGCTTGACGAGCTTTGGGAATGTCATGACATCTTCCATCGCAAGTCTAGGCGCAGGCTCCCTGTTCCTGACCTTGTTCTTTACGATGATCGCCTCCATGATCCTGGGTATGGGGCTTCCATCCATCCCAGCCTATATCATCACGGCAACCATGGCGGCACCTGCTCTTGCAGAATTCGGGATTCCGATTCTGATTGCACATATGTTTGTGTTCTATTTCGGAATTTTTGCCAATATCACCCCGCCGGTGGCCCTTGCCGCCTTTGCTGGAGCGGGTATATCAGGGGGAGATCCGATGCGCACCGGGTTTACAGCATTGAAATTATCGGCTGCCGGATTCCTGATACCTTATCTGTTCGTCTATAATCCAGCGATGCTGATGATTGATGCAACAGATGCTGCGGTCAATGCCAAGGAATTCCCGATGGCATCCGCACTCGATATCACGATGATCACCATTACAGCGGTAGTGGGAATCATTGCATTGAGCGCATCCATCGAAGGATATTTCCGAACCAGCCTGAACGGACTATTGCGGACCGTGTTAGGAGCTGGGGCATTGATGATGATCATTCCGGAAACCTTTACAGATATTGCAGGGGTCATCATTGTCACATCGATTTTCATCCTTAATTTTATTCAGGAAAAGAAAGAACGACCGAACAATATCAATATAGATGTTTAAGCAATAACTCAGAAAGGCATGCCGGGAGAGAGTGGCATGCCTTTTTATGATTAGAAGAGGAGAGTAGTAGGCTATGAATATTCCGGAATGGTTTCAAAAGAAAATGGTGGATGTTTTCGGGGAAGCGGGAAAGATATGGCTGACCAATGTGGAGTCGACAATGCGGTTCTGTGAAAAAGAATGGAAGCTGCAGATAGAAGGTCCGGTATCCAACCTATCCTACAACTATGTGCTGCATGCCAAGGATGCAAACGGTACACCTGTGATGCTGAAGCTTGGCGTTCCATCATTTGATTTTTCTAATGAGATTCGCACGCTAAAGGTCTATGGAGGAAAGGGCTGTGCCAGGCTTTTGGAGGCGGATGAGGAACGTGGTGCCATGCTGCTCGAGAAGCTTGTGCCAGGTACGATGCTGTCTGTGGAAAAGGACGAAAAAGCTGCCGTTCTTCAGTTTATCGAGGTGTGGAAAGCGATTCGCAGACCGGTTCCTGCGGAATGTAAGAGTCCGACCATCCTTGACTGGGCATCAGGTCTTGTCCGCTATAACAACATGCATAAAAGCGGAGATGGTCCCATTGAAGGTAGTTACATAGAGATGGCTCAAACATATTTTCAAGAGTTATCTGAAACCTCCGATGGCGTGGAGCTGCTGCATGGCGACCTTCATCATGAAAACATTTTATATGATGATAAAAAAGGCTGGCTTGCCATCGACCCGAAAGGAGTGGTGGGGGATCCTTATTTTGACTTGATTTCTTACATGGGCAACCATCTACTTACGAAGGAAAATCCGAAGATGCTGCTTGAACAGCGTGTGGCCTGGATAACAGAAGCCTTATCGCTTGATCGGGAACGTCTCTTGAAGGCAGGCGTGGCAATGGGTATCCTCTCGGCATGTTGGGCGATAGAGGACCAAGAGCCGGGGTGGGAGCAGGCCTATACTTGTGCAAAGTGGTTTAAGGAAATAATGTTGTAAAAAAGTGGAGGATGACATTTCATAAATGTTATCCTCCTTTTATTATTAGTTTACAAAAAAGCATTGACTTGAGAATGATAATCATTACAATAGTAAATGAGACTGATTATCAATATTAATTTACATAAGGGGTGTTTTTAGTGAAAAAACTTAATATCATCATGAGCTTGATGCTGGCTTTAGTGTTGGCGTTAACAGGTTGCGTAAGTAGCACAAATAATAATGGCAATACTTCTTCCGATAACAATAATGGTTCGGGTGAAGATGCGAACAAGGAAAAAGAATCCGGGGAAGTTAATGTATATACAAGCCGCCACTATGAAGCGGATCAAGAATTGTACAAGATGTTTGAAGAAGAAACGGGCATTAAGGTGAACGTAGTAGAAGGTAAAGGCGAAGAATTGATGGAGCGTCTAAGCATCGAAGGCGAAGCGACGGAAGCGGATGTCTACATCACAGCGGATGCAGGTAATCTGTATCAAGCCAAAGATCGTGAATTATTCCAAGCCGTGGAAAGTGATGTTCTGGAAAAGAATGTCCCGGAAAAATTGCGTGATGCAGACAACCAATGGTTTGGTCTGACAAAACGTGCACGTATTATTGCGTATGCAAAGGACCGAGTGAAACCTGAAGAACTTTCCACCTATGAAGCTTTAACAGAATCTGAGTGGCAAGAACGTGTAGTAGTAAGAGGATCTGATAACATGTACAATATTTCTTTAGTGGCATCTTTCATCGATGTAATGGGTGAGGAGAAAGCAAAGGAATGGGCACAAGGCATTGTAAACAACATGGCACGTGACCCGCAAGGCGGAGATCGCGACCAGGCTAAGGCAGTAGTTGCAGGGGAAGCGGACGTAGCGATCATGAACACTTACTATCTTGGTGTAATGTTGAATTCTGATGATCCGGAAGAAGTAAAGGTAGCGGAAAATGTAGGTGTGTTTTTCCCAAACCAAAATACAACCGGTACACATGTAAATATCAGTGGGGCTGCTGTGACGAAGCATGCGAAAAACAAGGAAAATGCGGTTAAGTTCATCGAATTCCTTTCTGATGAAAAAGCACAAGGGAAATTTGCTGAAGCAAACTACGAGTACCCTGCAAATCCGAAAGTTGAGCCTTCCGAGCTTCTTAAATCTTGGGGCGAATTCAAAGAGCAGGATGTAAACTTGACTGTTTATGGTGAAAACCAGCAGGCTGCAATTAAGATCTTTAACGAGGTAGGCTGGAAATAATACAATTATTGAAGAACCGGTTCATTTCTAGTGAAACCGGTTTTTTTCTTTGATTTGTTCGTTCCTTTTGAGAATGATTTTCGTTATAATTTACATTGGATGAATAAAGGATTTCAACAGTGTCGTCTAAAGGATGTGTCACAGTGAGTAAGTTCCATTGGTCAAGGGTGAAACATAAAGGGTGGGCCCTTGCTAGCTTTATTTTTATTACGATTATTCTCATTCCAAATATATTAATAGCCATCGAATTTTTTACAGAGCCAAATGAAAACTGGCTACATATAAAAGAATATTTATTAAAGGACTACCTTGAAAATTCCGTTCTGATTATTCTGTTTACCGCTTTGGCAACCATGCTGATCGGAACGAGCCTAGCGTGGCTGATTACGATCTATCAGTTTCCGTTAAGGAACTTCTTGAAATGGAGCCTGATACTGCCGCTTGCGATTCCGCCATATATCGCTGCTTACACCTATCATGGCATCATCAATTACACGGGAATTATTCAGGCCACTTTGCGGAATAATTTTGATATACAGGTGAACCAGGCCTATTTCAATATCATGAGCATTCCCGGCGCCATCTTTGTTTTTACCATTACGCTTTTCCCCTATGTGTATTCGATAACAAGAAGCTATTTTCAGAGTCTATCCGCGTCAGTAATAGAAAACGCCAAGCTTTTGGGAAGTAACAGCTTCCAGACCTTTTATCGGGTAGCGCTTCCGATCTCTCGCGGTGCGATTGTCGGAAGTGTCACACTTGTTATTCTTGAAGTACTGAATGATTATGGTGTGACAAGCTATTTCGGCATACAGACCGTCAGTACAGCGATTTTTCGTACCTGGTATGGCATGATGGATCTGGATTCCGCCCTGAAGCTTGCCGGGACACTGATGATTATGGTGATGGTGATTCTTTCCATGGAGCGTCTGTTAAGGGGACGAAAGAGATTCTTTGATCCGTCTTCAAAGGTGCGGCCGATTGAGCCAAAGCGCTTGACGGGTGTAAAGGGCTGGCTTGTTTTTTCCTATTGCTTCGGCATTTTTGCCATTGCCTTCATCATTCCATTGCTTCAGCTTTTAGCGTGGGCGACCATGACGTTTGAAACAGTGTTTAAGCCTGAATTCCTGGAGCTTGCGAAAAACTCCATCTTTGTTGCAGGCATTGCAGCGACGATCATCATTGTTATTGCACTCATCATCTCCAATTATACGAGGTTGCAGCAAGGGGTGGTCCCGAAGATTTTCTCAAGGGTTACGACCCTCGGATATTCGATACCCGGCGCGGCCATTGCCATTGCGGTTATCACCATCTTTATGATGCTCGACCAACAGATTGTCTCCTTTTTGGCCATGTTTAAGCTGAAGCCTGAATTTGTGCTTCGGACCACGCTTTCGATGCTTGTCTTTGCCTATGTGATTCGTTTTTTGGCAATCGGCTTCAATGCGATCGAGTCGGGCTTTGAAAAGACAGGGAACCGTTTTACTGAAGCATCCCGTACTTTAGGGGCATCGACGCTCAGAACCTTTTTTACAGTAGATCTTCCTTTATTGAAGGGGGCGATAGTCAGCGGGTTTATTCTCGTATTCATCGATATTATGAAAGAACTACCCCTTACATTGTTCCTGCAGCCGTTCAACTTTTCAACATTGGCAACCCAGGCATTCAAATATGCAAATGATGAGAGGGTACAGGAAGCGTCCATCGCATCGCTGCTTATTATCTTTATCAGCGCTTTAAGCATCTTTGTCTTTTATCGAGTACTAGATAAGGAGGGGAAGTAATGTTTGTTCAAATTCAAGATTTAAAATTCCGATATAAAAATGCACAGAATCATACCTTATTAGATATTCAGGTGGATATTGAAAAAGGGGAAATCATTTCGATTTTAGGGAGGAGCGGCAGTGGGAAAAGCACGCTGCTGCGCCTGATTGCAGGTCTTGAAACTCCTCAGGAAGGGGTTATGAGAATCAACGGAGAATGCATGTTTGATGAAAAGACCCTTCGTTCGCCTGAGAAGAGGGGAATAGGTGTCGTGTTCCAGGACTATGCCCTTTTTCCCCATATGACGGTTGCGCAGAACATCAAGTTCGGCTTGCGGAAAATGAACCGGAAACAGAAGCAGGAGCGTCTTGAGGAAATGCTTGCCCTGATCAACCTATCCGAATATGGCCATCGCTATCCTTATGAGCTAAGTGGAGGCCAGCAGCAGCGTGTTGCATTGGCGCGTGCACTTGCACCATCACCGTCCTTGCTGTTGCTCGATGAACCTTTTAGCAACCTGGACGTACACTTGCAGGAGAAAATTCGTGAAGAACTGAAAGACATACTAAAGAAAACGGGCATCACCTCCATCCTGGTGACCCATGATTTTGAAGACGCCAAGGCTATTGCTGATAGAGTACTCTTTATCGAAGAAGGGCAGCTTGTTAAAAAGCCATGTGAATTGGTGATGAGTTGACATAATAAGAGGTGCCTGACCCCCTTAGTGCTTTAAAGCGCTGAGGGGGTCAGGCACCTCTGTTTTTGAATTACATTTAAACGATTGAGCATATTTGACTAATATTGTTAAGGTTTGAGAAGAATAGACAGCGAAAAATGAGGTGGTGAGGGAATCAAAAGCTTCGAATGATACCCCCACCCGCCCCAAAGCGAGGTAGAGAGGGTATCAAAAGCCGCGGATGATACCCTCACTCTCAGAAAGATGAGTCATGACAGTCTCATTAGAATTTTCTTGGAGTCAGGCCCCGCTATTATTTCTTCAACAACAAATACATAAAGTACGGTGCGCCAATCAACGCGACCATGATCCCTGCAGGAATGCCGCTTGGATCGACAAGGTTTCGGCCTAATGTGTCTGCAAAGAGGAGCAGCCAGCCACCGATCAGGATTGCTACCGGCAAGAAGAGCTGGTTTCTCGGACCGACGAGTGCTTTGGCGATGTGCGGCGCCATCAGGCCGACAAAGGCGATTCCTCCTGTTACAGAAACGGCGGAGGCTGCGAGTGCCACAGCAGTAAAGAGCATGACAAGTCGCTCTTTTTCCACTGATAGTCCGACACCCACCGATACAGGTTCACTCAATGCCAATAGATTTAGTCTATTCGCCTTGTACAAGGTAAACGGTATAAGTACAACCAGCCAAGGAAGAAGAGCCAGGATGAACGGCCAGTCCGTCCCCCAGATGTTACCTGCCAGCCATTTTGCTATAAAGTCCACTTTTTCCCTGTCCGCACTAGAAATAAGAACGACCATAATACCGGAGAGCGCCATGGAGAATCCGACGCCTGTCAGCACAAGTCGGACTGGCTGAAGTCCGGTCTTCTTGCTATATGCAAACAGATAAATCAAACAGGCTGTCAGCATTGCCCCTAAAAAGGCTACGATCGGGAGCAAATAGACAAAAGAACCGACTTCTATTGGGACAAACAGGAAAAATACTGTGATTGCAACCCCGGCTCCTGTATTGATACCGATGATGCCAGGATCTGCGAGATCATTCCTCGTGATGCCTTGCAGGATGCTCCCCGCTAACGCCAGCGCCATTCCGGCCAATAATGTAATAATGATCCTTGGCAGCCGAATGGAGAATAGGACAAATTCCTCCTTGAAGGTACCGTTTCCAAGCAATGTTGGCAGTAATCGATCATAGGACACCGAGGAGTAGCCGATCCCGATTCCTACGGATACCGTGAGAAGAACAAGTAACGAGAGCAAACAAACAATCAAGCGCTGCCTTCTAATCAGAGATGGATGTATCATGAGAATTCCTTGCCCCCTTTACGTACGATGATGAGGAAGAAGGGCAATCCAAGCAATGCCACAATGGCTGCTACCGGTGTCTCGAATGGAGCGTTCAATGTCCGGCCAAGTGTATCGGCAAGCAGCATGAATGTAGCACCAACCACGGCGGACATCGGCAGAATGAAACGGTAATCCGTCCCCACAATCGCACGGACAATATGAGGAATCATCAATCCGATAAAGGCCATATTCCCGACAAGTGCCACAGAGGCGCCGGCCAGCAAGACAATAACGATGAACAGCACCGTTTTCACCAGCACCGTCTTTTGTCCCAGCCCGACTGCGACCTCTTCACTCAAGCTCAGGATGGTCAGCTGCCTGGAGAGATAGATGGAGATCAGAATCCCAACTGTAATGAAAGGAATGATGATCTGCAGCTGTGACCAGTTCGTCCCGATGATTCCACCGGCAGTCCACATCGAAACATCCTT
Source organism: Bacillota bacterium (assembly GCA_051750385.1). GTDB lineage: Bacteria > Bacillota > Bacilli > Bacillales > Bacillaceae_I > Sutcliffiella_A. The sequence continues at coordinate 85,777 of JBNJJQ010000006.1, forward strand.
TGATATTTTAAAATAGAGCCCAACGCCCTCTGCAATCGCAAACAGGAAGGCGGATACCGCGGCACCTGCAAGCACGATGCGAAATGGGGAAAAGCCGCCACGCTTCATGGCTCCGATTCCAAAAACCATCGTTGCCCCGACTGCTGCTCCGATAAAGCAGGCAATCATGATACCGAAGTAATTGGTGGAAGGTGAAAATGCGAGCGTTACTGCTAAAGCTGCATTGGCTCCCGCAGTCAGCCCAAGTAGCCCGGGGTCTGCGAGCGGGTTTCTCGTCATCCCTTGCATGATGGCACCGGAGACGGATAATGCAGCCCCAACAAAAATAGCCGCCACTTCGCGGGGAAGGCGGATTTCACGAATCATCGTAGATTTTTCATCCAAGTCAGTTGCAGTAAGGGCTGACCAGACATCCTTCATTGAGGTATCAGCAGCACCAAAGAGCATCGCAACCAGAAATGTTCCGGCAAATACTACAATTCCAGCAATAAGTTTTATTAGGAAAGGAATGCTTCTTTGTTTTTCATTCATCATCATATTCATCTTTTCTTTATATAGATTAAGAGGGATCCCATAAAATCAGAATCCCTCTTGCCACCAATATTGTTATCTACCTAAAAATTTGTCCTGGAAGAATTCTAATTGAAACTCTAGAGAAATAGGATCATTAAAATAGAATTCCTTAGCATTTACTTCATATACCTGGCCATTTTTTACAGCAGGGATGTTTTTGTATGTTTCTGTCTCCTGGAAGGAAGTGTCGCCGTCTGAGTTTTTACTGAAAATGACATAGTCGCCAGCAAATTCAGGTAGCACTTCAAAGGACAATGTATAATAGCCATCCTTTAGAGCTGTCTGTTTTACTTTTTCCGGCATATTCAGTTTCATTTCCTGATAAAGGATTTCGGTTCCGCGAGCCCAGTTGTCGCCGAATACATAAAGCTCTTTATCGAAGTTTTCAATAACGGATACTGTTGCGTCCTCACCGATTTTCGCTTTGATCTCGTCACCTGCAGCAGCTGCACGCTGTTTGAAGTCGTCAATCCAATCCTGTGCTTCTTTTTCCTTGTTTAAAAGCTTTCCGATTTCAAGGTGCTGTGTAAGGTAATCCAATTTACCGTATGTAAAAGTTACCGTAGGGGCAATTTCATTCAATTTTTCAACGTTTTTGATTGTTGAAAGTCCGATGATTAAATCCGGATCCAATTCAATGATTTTCTCTAGGTCTTCATCAGTTACCTGTTCCACGCCTTCCAGGTATTCGGCATAACGGGGATTCATCGCAGACCAGGAGTCTACTCCGACAAGGTCTACATCCAGTGCCATGACGTTACCTGCAAAAGAGGAAAGAACAATGACACGCTCAGGGTTTGCAGGTACTTCTACAGGGCCGTTTTCTGATTCATAGGTGATGGTTTCAGCAGAACCTTTCTTGCTGTTATCATCAGATGCTGCATTATTATTTGTGTTGCTGTTGCTGTTGCCGCATGCTGCACTAACAACCAGTAAGAGCAGGAATACGAATGGTACTAGAATTTTCTTCATGGGTATTTTCTCCTTTGAGTAAATTATAAGTGATACACATTGGTTTATTGGTTCGCGGATCTCGTCCGATGACGGCGTCAATCTGGAACACGTCTCTTAAAACATCGGGATGGATGACTTCCTCACAATTCCCGGCCTTGATAATATGACCATCCTTTAAGGCTATCAAGTAATCGGCGAAGCGGGCAGCCTGATTCAGATCATGGAGGACCATGACGATGGTGCGCCCCTGTTCCCGGTTCAGCCGCTGCAAGAGCTCCAACACTTCCAGCTGGTGGGCCATATCAAGATAGGTGGTCGGCTCATCGAGGAAGATGATTTCCGTTTCCTGAGCCAGTGCCATGGCAATCCACACACGCTGACGCTGGCCACCTGAGAGGGAATCGACAGGCCGGTATTTGAAGTCGAGGGTACCTGTTTCCTGCAAGGCCCAATCGATCACTTCATAATCCTTTTTCGTCAGACGGCCAAATCCTTTTTGATGAGGAAATCGGCCATAGGAAACGAGCTCCCCGACTGTCAGTCCACTTGCACTTTCCGGAGTTTGTGGAAGAATGGCCATCTTTTTTGCGAGCAATTTGGTATTCTCGCGTGAAATATCCTGGCCGTCTAGGACCACAGTCCCGGATTGCTGGGAAATGATGCGCGTGATCGCTTTCAATAGTGTCGACTTTCCACAGCCATTGGACCCGATGATGGTGGTAATCTGCTTGTCAGGAATCTCTACCGATAGATCCTTGACAATGAGACGATCACCATAGCCAATGTTTAATTCATTCGTGTAAAGTCTCACCATGCTGAACCCTCCCAATGTTTGAAAATATGTAAATAAAAAACAGTTGATAATGATTATCAATGTCGGTACATTTATACTATAAAACCAACTAATTCTTATGTCAACCATTTTTTGTGTTGTAAAAATAGAAAGAAAGTCGTATATTTGAGTGAGAATGATAATCAATTACTCTTTTCGGGGATACGAGGGGTGTGCATATATGAGGGAAATGGATATATATGATGTAACAGTAATCGGGGGCGGTCCGGCAGGATTATACTCGGCCTTTTATAGTGGGCTGAGGGAAATGAAAACAAAAATAATCGAGTATCAGCCACAGCTTGGTGGGAAAATTCATGTCTATCCAGAAAAAGTGATTTGGGATGTTGGGGGCCAGACCCCGATACCAGGTGCAAAATTAATTGAGCAGCTTGTCCAGCAGGGAATGACGTTCAACCCCGAGGTCGTGCTGAACGAAAAAGTGGATAGCATCACAAAGGATGAAGAGGGAATCTTTGTTCTCCATGCTTCTTCAGGGCAGAAGCATTATTCGAAAACGGTGATCGTGGCAGTCGGGAGTGGTATTCTTAATCCACAAAGGCTTAATATTGAAGGGGCGGAACGGTTCGAGGTTTCTAATCTGAACTATACGGTCAAATCCTTAAAGCATTTCCGGAACAAAACCGTCATTATTTCAGGCGGCGGAAACACGGCCATCGACTGGGCGAATGAGTTGGAGCCCATTGCGAAAAAAGTGTATCTGACTTGCCGTAAGGACGCCTTGGGCGGTCATGAAGCACAGGTTAAACAGCTTATGAACAGCTCGGTCGAGTGCATGTTCCAAACCACCATTACAAAGTTGATTGCCGATTCCAATCAGGAAGAAATCGAAAAGGTGGAGCTGACCAACTCGGAAACAGGGGAGATCTGTTATCTGGAGATTGATGAAGTGATCATTAATCACGGGTACGAACAGGACGCCAGTCTTTTGCAGAACAGTGATTTGAATATTGAGATAGCAGAAAATTTCTATGTAGCAGGCAATGCCAACAGTGAGTCTTCAGTCGAGGGTCTATATGCGGCAGGGGATATCCTGAAGCATGATGGAAAGCTGCATTTGATTTCGGGTGCATTCCAGGATGCCGCCAATGCAGTGAATAAAGCGAAGCAGTACATCCAGCCAACCGCACCTGGGGCAGCGATGGTATCGTCCCACAACGATGTATTCAAAAAACGCAATCGCCAACTTGTAAAGGAAATGATGAAATAGCTAAAAAAGGGGCCAGACCCTCAACGCTTTAAAGCGCTGAGGGTCTGGCCCCTTTATTAAATCCTTTATCTTACACCCTTCATTAACACTTGAATCTTCGGTGAGAAGATAAACAATAGGATGCTCAATAGAATGGCAGCTCCGCCGATGGTACCGAAGTACATTACTTCATTTTCCGGGTTGTAGAATCTGACGAGCTGGGCATTGATTGCCTGAGCCGCAGCACTTGCCAGGAACCAAATACTCATGGTTTGGGCAGAGAATGCTGCAGGTGCCAGTTTCGTTGTTGCGGAAAGGCCGACTGGTGACAAACACAATTCCCCGAGTACGACGATGAAGTAGCTCAGTACAAGCCATAACGGACTTACCAATGCTCCTCCGCCAAGATAACCAGGAATTAGAATGACAAGGAAAGACAAACCGGCAAACAGCAGTCCCAAGGAGAACTTTTTCGGGACAGATGGCTGATACTTTCCAAGTCTTACCCACATCCATGCAAAAACAGGTGCAAGGATGATGATGAATAATGGGTTCAAGGATTGGAACCAAGCTGGAGAGATTGTCATTCCAGCAAACTCAAGTTGTGTACGTTTATCAGCATATAAAGCAAGAATCGTGGAACCTTGCTCCTGGATCGCCCAGAACATCGCTGCAGCAATAAACAAAGGAATATATGCAATAATGCGTGAACGCTCGACTGCAGTTGTCTTAGGGCTGCGGTACATCACGATAAAATATATGGTCGGAATGGCTACGCCAAAGATACCTACCATGTTAATGACTGTTTCAATTGTGAATAGACCATTTGGAATTAAGATTGCTAAAAGCACACCAATAATAATGATACCTGCACCAAAAATAAGTGACAGCTTCTTCTTTTCAGCAGCAGTTAGCGGGTTTGCAACATATGTTCCAGCTAAACCTAAATTCTTCTTTTTTGTAAGCATGAATACTAAAAGTCCAAAGAACATCCCGACTGCAGCAACACCGAAGCCCAGATGGAAGCTTTCTTTTGCCAATTCTCCAGTAATAAGTGGTGAAAGGAATGCCCCAAGGTTGATCCCCATATAGAAGATACTGAATCCTGCATCACGGCGGTTATCGCCTTCTGCATACATATCTCCAACTACGCTCGATACGTTAGGCTTTAACAGACCTGTACCGATAACGATTAAAACCATGGAAACAAAGAACATGGAAAGACTGCCAGGTATGGCAAGTGCAATATGTCCGAACATGATTAAGATACCACCATAGAATATGGCTTTGGAGGTACCGAAAATCCTGTCAGCCAGCCAGCCCCCAATTACTCCTGACATATAGACCAATGCACCGTAGATCGACATGATGGATAGTGCAAGCTCTTCAGATAGACCAAGTCCACCATCAGAAATCTCATAGTACATGTAAAATACAAGGATAGCCCTCATTCCATAGTAGGAAAAGCGCTCCCAAAACTCAGTGAAAAATAGAGTGAATAGTCCCTTAGGGTGTCCAAAAAATCCTTTTTGAGGAACGCTATCCACAATTTTCTGTTTATTTACATCAGACATTTCATTGCCCCCTCAACGTTTCTAATATAATAAAAAAATATTTCATTTTTGTCAAAACGCAATAATTAACAGTATTATTTCAAATGAAAGCGATTTTATGACGAAAATAATACTATATTAACAAAGTGTTTCGATAAAGTGTAAAAGGAAGGATAAAATGGGGTGATACTGGGTAAGACGCTGGGCATATAGAACTAAAAAACGAATTTCTCCCCATCAAAATAAGATGGAAAAAAATTCGTCTTTTTCTTATTTTCGGTGCATTTTAAATTCCAGGAACAGTTCATTATAGTAAGCCAGGTTTTTCACACCGAGATTCTCATAGACTGCCAGCTTTTCCGTCAGTTCCGGTGACGGATAGAAGCGTTCATCGTTTACTAGCTCTTCCGGCAATAGTGGAAGAGCAGCCTTATTCGGCGTGGAATAGCTGACATATTCCGTATTTTCGGCTGCAACCTCGGCATCAAGCATAAAATTGATGAACTGGTGGGCCGCTTCCACATTCTTCGCAGTTTTCGGGATGACCATATTGTCAAACCAGAGATTGGACCCCTCTACCGGTACCACGTATTCCAAGTCCTCATTCTCGTACATGAGTTCAGACGCCACCCCGGACCATACAAGACCGATTGCAGCCTCCTGATTTTCAAGAAGCATCCTGCTTTCATCCCCGACAATCGCCTTAATATTTGGTGTGAGGGTATTCAGTTTTTCCTTCGCTTCCAAAAGGTGCTCAGGATTAGTATCATTCAGCGAATACCCAAGGCTGTTCAGTCCCATTCCCATGACTTCACGTGCCCCATCGATGAGCAGAATCTCATTTTTTAGATCTTCATCCCACAGGTCATTCCAGCTCGTGATTTCCATCCCATCAAGCATGGTGGGATTATATACGATTCCGACCGTCCCCCAGAAGTAAGGAACCGAATACTTGTTTTCCGGGTCAAAAGGAAGATCCATGAAGCGCTCATCAATATTTATCAGGTTGGGGAGCTTTGAGTGGTCTAATGGGATGAGCAGATCCTCCTGGCGCATTTTATCAATCATATATTCAGATGGAACCGCGATATCATAGGTGGTTCCGCCCTGCTCTATTTTCGTTTTCATTGCTTCATTCGAATCGAATGTTTCATAGATGACCTTCACGCCGGTTTCTTTTTCAAAGCGGTCGATCAGGTCGGTGTTGATATAGTCCCCCCAATTGTAGATGGTGAGCGTATTGCCGCTTGTAAAGCCCTGGGATTCATTCATTTTCGTAATGGTAAATAGAAGTACCACAGAAACAAGTACGATCAAAATAAAAAACTGGACTAGCTTTCTCATCGTCTAACCCCCATTCCACTTGGCTTATTGCGCACCGTAATAAAGTAGTACACAATCACCAGAATAATGGTGAATAGGAAAAGCAGGGTCGACAACGCATTGATATTTAAGGATATCCCGCGGCGTGCAAGAGAATAGATCTCAACGGAAAGGGTGGTAAAGCCGTTTCCTGTCACGAAAAAAGTAACGACAAAATCATCAAGCGAGTAGGTCAATGCCATAAAGAACCCTGCGAAAATACCAGGCGTGATGTAGGGCAGTACTACTTTCCTTAATACATCCCAGCGGCTTGCCCCTAGATCATGGGCAGCATCAATCAGAGAGGGGCTCATTTCCAACAGCTTCGGCAGGACCATCAACACCACGATCGGCACGCAAAAGGCGATATGGGATAACAGAACCGAATAAAGTCCAAGCTTAATGCCTGCCATCGTAAATAGGATCAGGAAGGAGGCACCGATAATAACGTCTGGACTGACTATCAGTACGTTGTTTAACGATAGCAACGTGTTTTTCGTGCTTCTTCTTTTAAAAGAATGGATCGCCAATGCGCCCAATACCCCGATAATTGTGGAGATAAGGGCAGATAGCAAAGCGATTAGGAGAGTATTCAGGACGATGATCAAAAGTCGTGTATCCTCGAACAGCTCCCGATACGAATCAAGGGTAAAACTCTCAAAGTCGTACATGTTTCCACCGCTGTTAAATGAGTAGAAGACCAAAAAGAAAATAGGCAAGTAAAGGATGATGAAGATCATACCGAGAAATAGTTTTGAGAAAGGAGATATTTTTCCATCCAATCTAAATCCCCCGCTTTCTGCTGCTTGTCAGTTTCATAAACAGGAACATGATGATTATTAAAAAGACGGCAATCGTCGAGCCCATGCCCCAATCCTGGGTTACAAGGAAATGCTGTTCGATGGCTGTACCTAATGTGATGACGCGGTTTCCTGCAATTAAGCGAGTCAGCATAAATAGGGACAATGCCGGGATAAAGACTATCTGACATCCAACTTTCACTCCGTCCATCGTCAGCGGCAGAATCACGCGGCGGAAGGTGGCAAAGCGGGATGCACCCAAGTCGTTCGCTGCATCTACAAGAGTAGGATTAAGCTCGTTCAGGGCATTGAAGATCGGCAGTATCATAAATGGAATAAAGATGTATACCGACACAAAGATAAAGCTGAAATCGGTAAAGAGAATCTGCTGGGATCCAATCCCCAACACCTCTAGGAAACTGTTTGCCACTCCATATGTACCGAAAATCCCTAAAAATGCATAGGCCTTCAACAGGAGATTGATCCAGGAAGGAACAATCAATAATAAGAGCCATAAATGCTTATGACGCGTTTTTGTTAAAAGATAGGCCGTCGGATAAGCCACCGTCAGAGAAATGGCTGTAATGAGAAAAGCGTACCAGAAGGAGCTCAAGGTCATTTTCAAATAAACCGGTGTGAAGAACTTCTGGTAATTTGCTAGGGAAAGGTTCCCCTCAATATCAAAAAAAGAATAGTAGAGTACAAGGAGGATAGGTGCAACGACAAACAGGGCTATCCAAAGGGCATAGGGGATAAAGTAAAGATTCCTTGATACTCTACTTTCCATTAGGTGGTTCTCCAATGGCATACGCCTCTAGCCGTCGATCGAAATCCTCTTCCGACTCTCCGATACGCATGACGTGAATCGCTTCCGATCCAAAATAAAGACCAATCGTATCCCCTACCGCTGCTTTCTTCGTCGAGTGTACCAGCCATTCGTTGCCATCCTGATCATAGCTGCTGATCTCATAGTGAACGCCACGGAAAAGCTGGGAGTCTACGCGAACCTTCAACTTCCCCTGTTCAGGTGTCGTTATTTCCAGATCCTCCGGTCGAATGATGATCTCCACCGTTTCATTCGGCTTCAGCCCTTTATCCACACACTCAAATTCCTTTCCGGCAAATTCCACTAGGTAATCCCGGATCATTTTCCCGGTTACGATATTCGATTCCCCGATGAAATCAGCCACAAAGCGGTTGATCGGTTCATCATAAATATCTGTCGGTGTTCCGCTCTGCTGAATTTTCCCTTCATTAATGACAAAAATCTCGTCTGACATCGCCAATGCTTCCTCTTGGTCATGTGTAACAAAAATGAAGGTGATTCCGAGCCGCTGCTGAAGCTCCCGCAGTTCATACTGCATTTCAGTACGGAGCTTCAAATCCAGTGCCGATAAAGGTTCATCCAAAAGAATGACCTCTGGCTCGTTGACGATGGCACGTGCAATCGCTACACGCTGACGCTGTCCGCCGGACATCTCCCTTATTTCACGCTTCTCAAAGCCTTCAAGGTTTACAAAGCTCAGCGCTTCCTTTACTTTTACCTTCACATCCGCATTTTTCGTCTTTTTGATTCGAAGGCCGAATGCCACATTTTCAAAAACATTCAGATGAGGAAACAGGGCGTAATCCTGGAATACGGTGTTCACCTGACGCTTATTGGCAGGAACATCATTTATCTTTTTTCCGTTAAAATAGATCTCACCATCCGTTGCCTCGGTAAATCCGGCAATCAAACGTAGGATGGTTGTTTTGCCGCATCCAGAAGGACCAAGCAGCGTATAGAATTTCCCGCGTTCAATTTCAAAGCTGACATTATCCAATACAGCCTGGTCATGATCGTATTGCTTTTTAACATTCTTGAATTGAATTATTGCGTTTGACATAGGAACCTCCCTGTAAATCGAATTTTTTCTGCTATATGCTATAAGTTAATCTTCTATTATAAATAGAGCCAAAAGGAACGTTCTTTCATTTCGAAAATTTAAAATATTAAATTCGAAACAATTATACATGAAATGCATGAAAATACAATGACCTCTCACCGGATTAATGCTTCATCCTCCATTTGATATAAAATGATAGTATTTAGACCTTATACAGAAAGTGGATTGATCGCCTTTCTACTATAATACTCAACAAGAAAGAGGAAGCCGATGACGGCTTCCTCTTTCTCATGTTTACATAATCATAGGGGTCTGGCCCCTATTACCTTTTACCACTCTATTGGTTCGTAGTTCAATTCAGCGAAAAGCTGCTTTTTCTCTTTTTTGCTGAGGTCGCGCCATTGTCCCATTGGAAGGTTGTTCAGCTCGATGTTCATGATGCGCGTGCGCTGGAGGCGGTATACTTCATAGCCAAGTTCGGCACACATGCGGCGGATCTGGCGGTTCAATCCTTGTGTCAGGATGATTTTGAAATCAAACTTGGACAACTGCTCCACTTTGCATGGCAGAGTTTTTGTGCCGAGGATCTTTACTCCTTCCGACATCTGCTTAACAAAATCGGATGTAATCGGTTTGTCGACAGAGACGATATATTCTTTTTCATGTTTATTTTCCGGGCGAAGAATCTCATTAATGATATCCCCATCATTCGTAAGAAGGATCAGTCCTTCGGATTCCTTGTCCAATCGGCCGATATGGGACAAGCGCAGAGGGTGGTTGACAAGGTCGATGATATTTCCTTTTACCTGCTTCTCGGTTGTACAAGTGATTCCGACCGGTTTGTTTAATGCAATATAGACATTGTCGCGGGCGATGCGGATAAGCTGTCCGTTCACCAGCACCTCATCTCCAGGCTCCACCTGTCCGCCGATTTTGGCTACCTTGCCATTGATTTTTACTCTACCTTCTTCAATCAGTTTATCTGCCCCGCGTCTGGATGCTATGCCAGAATCGCTAATGAATTTATTGACTCGCAGTGTACCCACGCCCTTCTATCATTATATATGGTGAATATAAATGGTTATATGTTTGTACGGAATACTCTCATCATACAATAAGGATAGAGGTGCTTACAAATGGAGAAGGGGAGAAAGTGAAAGAGGTAGAAAAAATTCCAAAAAAATTATTATTTTCATGTGAAAAAATCGCTAGAAAGGTGGAGCAAGAATATCGGAAGGTCCCAAGGTGAATGAATAGGATGATAGATGAAACTATTATATAGAAGGAAAGAGAATAGAAACCCCGACAACCCTTCAATATCAAAGTGTCCGGAAAGAACAGCTGCCAATTTAAAATTCCCTTTCTATGGGACGAATTCCAGGAAGTTTATGGCTATGTTTTATGTAATTTCTACCAGGATATTTTTCAAACTCCGCGGTTTATCTATTATTTTTCGACAAAATATTTTACTAGGAAAATATAATCAGGAAATTTTGTTCATCTTTTAAAAACATATATTGAAAAATAAGAAGTTTACGAATATAGTAATGATAGTAAGGGTTTTCAATTTACTATAAATTTTTAATTTTGGGGGAGTTAAGGCATGAAAAAGGGATTACTTGCTACAATTATTACTGTCATGACAACTATGCTGTTTTTAGTTGGTTGCGGCAGTGACGGCGGCAACGGAGATAAAGCTTCTGGATTTAAAGTCGGAATGGTAACAGACGCTGGAACGATCGACGACAAATCTTTTAACCAAGGTACTTGGGAAGGTATCAAAGATGCAGCGAAAGAATTAGATCTTGACACTAAATATCTTAAGCCTGCTGGAACGTTAGAAGCAGACTATATCAAAGAAATCACAAACTTGTACGATGCAGAATTCAAATTCATCGTAACTCCTGGTTTTAAATTTGAAACTGCTATCTTCAATGCACAAACTCAATTTGAAGATGCTAAATTCGTATTAATCGATGGTTCTCCACATAATGGAGATTTCAATCCTGTAGTGGGAGAGAACACAGTTTCCATCTTCTATGCAGAGCATGAAGCAGGGTTCCTTGCTGGAGTTGCAACTGCACTTGAGCTTAAAGAAGGTGAAGCAGGATTCATCGGTGGAATGGAAATTCCTCCAGTACAAAAATACAACTGGGGCTTCCAACAAGGTCTTGCATATGCAAATGAAAACCTTGGAACAAACGTAACAATCAAAGCGGACAATGTTGTATATCAAGGTTCTTTTGACGATGTAGCAGCTGGTCAGCAAATCGCTGCTCAAATGTTTGACCGTGGTGTAGATGTAATCTTCGCAGCAGCTGGTGGTGTTGGTGTTGGTGCGATCACGGAAGCGAAAAACCGTGTTCAAGACGGCGAAAACGTATGGATGGTTGGAGTAGACGTTGACCAATACGAAGAGGGCGTATACGCTGACGGCAAATCCGTTATCCTTACTTCTGCTATGAAACAGATTGCCAAATCTGCGGCTGATATGATCAAAGCTGAAAAAGACGGTAAGTTCCCTGGTGGAGAAACATTAATGTTTGATGCGAAAAACGACGGTGTTGGCCTTCCTGAAGAGAACCCGAACCTAAGCGAAGACACAACTACTAAAGTGGATGAAGTATTCGAATTAATTAAGTCCGGCGAAGTGAAAGTAGCTTCTGAACAAGGTGACTTAATCAAGTAATAGAGAGAAAGCAAGCTGATAATGTAATAAAAAAAAGACGGGTTGTCCCGTCTTTTTTGTTGCCTATATTGTTAGAGGTTAGTTGTCTGTCCTCTTGGAAAAATAATACTCGAGTGTGTTCAAATGAAAGAAACACCTATTGGATATGCTCTTCAAAAGGGAGAATCGCTATATGGAATATGTAGTTGAGATGCTCAATATCAGGAAGGAGTTTCCCGGGATCGTTGCCAACGACGATATTACCCTTCAACTGAAACAGGGAGAGATTCATGCTCTGTTAGGGGAGAATGGAGCAGGTAAGTCCACACTTATGGCTATCCTGTTTGGAATGTACCAACCTGATCGAGGATCTATCAAGATCAACGGAAAAGAAACGAAGATTTCCAATCCGAACGTTGCAACGAAGCTCGGAATCGGAATGGTCCATCAGCATTTTAAGCTTGTGAGCAACTTTACCGTTACAGAAAATATTATTCTCGGTTCTGAATCTCATAACTATTACATGCTCGATACAAAGTCGGCAAGCAAAAGAATTGAAGAGTTATCCGTCAAATACGGCCTTAACGTAGACCCCCATGCCAAAATAGAAGATATATCTGTAGGAATGCAGCAACGTGTAGAAATATTGAAGATGCTTTATCGTCAAGCGGACGTTCTTATCCTGGACGAGCCCACTGCGGTTCTTACACCACAGGAGATTACGGAACTCGGTAAGATCCTGAAAAACCTGATTGCCGAAGGAAAGTCCATCATCATCATCACGCATAAATTGAAGGAAATCAAAGAGATGGCGGATAGATGTACGGTTATCAGAAGAGGAAAAACCATCGGTACCGTAGATGTTGCCGCAACGAGCAAGGAAAAGATGGCCGAGATGATGGTCGGCCGTGAAGTTAACTTTAAAGTGAGCAAAATAGAAAGTACGCCTGGCGAAGTCGTCCTTAAGATGGAAGATGTATCTGTGAAGCAGGGCAAGGACGTTTTTGGATTGAAAAATATGTCCTTTGAATTAAGAAAAGGAGAAATCCTTGGTATTGCTGGTGTAGATGGCAACGGACAATCCGAAATTGTAGAAAGCATCACCGGGTTGAAAAGTGTGGATTCCGGAACAATCACCTTTGAAGGAGCAGATATCACAAACCTTCCGATCCGTTCAAGAATTGCAAAGGGTATCGCCCATATTCCAGAGGATCGCCACAAGAGAGGTCTGGTTCTGGATTATACCATTGAAGAAAACATGGTATTGGAGCTTTACCATCAAAAGCCTTTTTCCAAAAGAGGGCTATTGAACTTCTCTGAAATCAGAAAGCATGCAGATAATATCATTAAAAGCTTTGATGTCCGTTCTGGACAAGGGGCAGTTTCCGTTACAAGATCTCTATCCGGTGGTAACCAGCAAAAGGCGGTTATCGGAAGGGAAATCGAACTCGATCCCACGCTATTGATCGCGGTTCAGCCTACTCGTGGACTGGATGTAGGTTCCATCGAATATATCCATAAGAGATTAATAGAGCAGAGAGATAAAGGAAAAGCGGTTCTACTTGTATCTCTGGAATTGGATGAAGTATTAAATGTATCGGATCGCATTGCTATCGTGAATAACGGCCAGCTCGTTGGAATTGTGGACGCAAAAGAAACAAATGAAAACGAGATCGGTCTTATGATGGCAGGCGTGAAGAAGGGGGAAGACGAATGAGAGCAGGGATTATTTCGCTGATTGCAGTCATTCTTGGACTGATTGCAGGGGCGATATTAATGGCTATCACGGGAAACAGCCCGATAGAAGGATATCAATACTTATTTGAGGGCGGTCTGAAGAACATTTCAAGGACCGGTAATACACTTGCAACAGCAACACCGTTGATTTTCACAGGACTATCGGTTGCATTTGCATTCCGTACAGGACTATTCAATATCGGTGCAGCCGGCCAAATGCTGTTTGGTGGTTTTTGTGCTGTAGCAATCGGTTTATCTATAGATGCACCAAAACCAATTATGCTTTTGGTAATGATTATTGTCGGGTTTATTGGTGGGGCACTGTGGGCATTCATCCCAGGTCTACTGAAAGCAAGATTCAATGTTCATGAAGTTGTATCCACAATCATGATGAACTGGATCGCTTACTGGACGGTATATTATGCTGTTCCTGCTTATTTTAAGGGGGAATTTTTAGAAACAGAATCAAAGAAGCTTCCGGATTCAGCATCCCTTAAAGTTCCTTTTTTAACAGAAGCCTTTGATGGATCGTATATCAACTTAGGTTTATTCCTTGCAGTTATAGCGGTTATTGTCTTTTCTTATGTCATCAATAAAACAACGCTTGGGTATGAGCTGAAGGCGGTAGGATTCAACCGTGACGCCGCAGAGTATGCCGGTATTGCGGTAAACCGCAGCGTCATAACTTCCATGCTGATCTCCGGTGGTCTGGCTGGTCTTGGCGGGGTGGCGTATTATGCAGGTAACTCCAACAGTATTCAAATCGGTATTTTGCCGACACAAGGGTTTGATGGAATTGCGGTTGCGCTACTCGGTGCCAATACAGGTATCGGGGTTCTTTTGGCAGCTGTGTTCTTCGGTCTGCTATATTCCGGTCGCGGTTTCATGAATGCCATGACAGATATCCCACCGGAAATTGCCGATTCCATTATTGCGATTATCATCTACTTTGCTGCAACAAGCATTCTAATCGAACGCTTTGTCAGCTTTATGATCAAGAAACGTAAAAACAAACAATCCACGAACGTGAAAGCCAAGGAGGGGGAATAGGTTATGTGGACAACCATACAACAAATAGCTCCGTATGCAATTATTTTTACAATCCCTCTTTTAATTACAGCTTTAGGAGCATTATTCAGTGAACGAAGCGGTGTCGTAAATATTGGATTAGAGGGACTAATGGTAGTAGGTTCATTCTCTGGTGCACTTGTTATCATGAAAATGCAGCAGGCCATGCCCGGAGATCCAAAGGCCATCTGGATCGGATTGTTTGTAGCTATGCTTGTGGGATTACTTTTCTCCCTATTGCATGCATTTGCAAGTATCAACTTGAGTGCGAACCAGATTATCAGTGGTACAGCCATCAACATGATCGCAGGTGCCATCACGGTTTTCCTTGCTCGTAACATTACAGGTAGCGGGAACATCCGCATTTCCAATGGCTTGCGTCCATTTGACGTTCCTTTTTTATCGGACATTCCGGTTATCGGAAGCCTGTTCTTCACAAAAACATACAGTACAACCTGGATTGTACTGTTCATCTTGATTATCAGTACGATCGCTCTTTATAAGACGCCATTTGGACTTCGTCTTAGAGCATGCGGGGAGCATCCTCATGCTGCAGAGGCTGCCGGTATCAGCGTTAGAAAGATGCGTTATATCGGGGTTATGATCTCCGGGGCTTTCTCCGGACTTGCTGGTGCCATCATTATCGTAACTTTTGGTGGTGAGTTTTCCGGTACGGTAGCGGGACTTGGTTTCCTTGCACTTGCTTCCCTTATCTTCGGACAATGGAAGCCGCTTGGAATTCTTGGAGCAACTCTTTTCTTCGGATTTGCAAGCACGATTGCAAACGTATCTCAGGTTATTCCGTCATTGGCAGTATTTCCGCCGGTGATCTTGAAGGTTTTCCCTTATGTGGTCACGTTGATTGCGTTGATCATCTTCTCTAAATCATCCCAGGCGCCGAAAGCTGTCGGAGAGCCGTTCGATTCAGGGAAAAGATAATTCTAAATCTGAGCATATCCTTACGGGGGTATGCTTTTTTGTTATATTTTTCGTTAGGAGCTTTAAAGTAACCAAATAGATAAGATGTAGACTTAAAACACCCTGTTGATTTCCGTTCCAGGCATTCGCTTATCCAGGAAGGCCTCGGGAGCCTCCTCTGCGCTACTGCGCCTGGGGGTCTCCCTTGACACGCTGCTCCCGCAGGAGTCTCATGCCTTGCACTACAATCAACAGGGGTGAATCTAAGTATGTAATGAGCTTTACTAATGCTAATAGAAAATAGGCATGTCCTGTTTATTTTAAATCTGCATTTTATGATTACATTTCTATTTATTCATACTTTTTGAGTATTATGCTTATCCGTGAGTTGATTGTAACGGAAGCCACCTGACTCCTGCGGGAGAATAGAGGGAAGTGGGAGACACCACAGGCAAAGCCGAGAAGGCTCTCACCCTCCCCGAGGAAAGCAGGTGGCTGGAGAGGAAATCAACGGGCAATATTTGTTGGGAATGAAAAATGTGATATATTGATATATTGAAATAGTTATTGTAATTTTTAGACTAACCTGTATTGACAGAATTTTTGGTAGGTTTATAATAGAATTAAACATATGTTCATAACATGTGAACAATATTTTATTTGTAAACGCTTACTAACCCTATTTACTATTAATTCCTCTAAGAAATGGCAGCCAGAGCGCAAGAAAATGCGAATTTAAGTCTCGTTGTTTTGAACATAATTTTAGATTTAGGTGAGTGGAACATGTCGAATGAGAAAATGGCGCGTCTAGTGGAAGTGGCAAAAATGTATTATGTACAGGATTTCAGCCAAGCGGAAATCGCAAAGGAATTGGGTGTCTCCCGTCCTACGGTATCAAGGCTTCTGCTGCAGGCGAAGCAGGACGGAATTGTCCATGTAACTATCAATGACCCGACAGAAGATGTACAACAGCTTGCCAATCAGTTGAGAGACAGATTTCAGTTAAAGCACTGCATCGTCACCTCCTCCCATTCCAATGAGGAGAGGGTGATCAAGGAAAGGCTTGGGGAGTCTGCAGCGGATTACCTGTATTCGATTGTGGAAACAGGCGATACCATTGGCATTACCTGGGGAACGACACTTTATGAACTTTCCAAAAGACTTTATCCGAAAAGCGTAAAGGATGTGACGATCGTTCAGCTGAATGGCGGGGTGAGCTATTCGGAGCTGAACACACATGCCTCTGAAATACTCAATGGATTGGCAGCTGCGTTCCATACAACACCGCACTTCCTGCCGGTACCAGCTGTGGTGGATCACACTGTCGTCAAACAGGCCATAGTAGCCGACCGCCACATCAGAAAGGTGCTGGAGCTTGGAAAACAGGCGAACATCGCGATTTATACGGTGGGTGAGCCTGGGGATCATTCCACGTTGATGCGAGCGGGCTACTTTTTGGATGAAGATATCGAAACCCTGAAGCGAAACAGCACAGTGGGCGATATCTGCTCCCGTTTCATTGATGGACAGGGGTACTTAAGCAATCAGTCCTTGAATGAAAGAACCATCGGCCTGGAGCTACCGCATCTGACGGAAAAGGAATATAGCATTCTCGTGGCAGGCGGAAACAAGAAAACGGATGGAATGATGGGAGCTCTTATGGGAGGCTATGCCAACGTGTTGATTACCGACCAGTATACGGCAAAAGCGTTACTTGAAAAGGGGTGATAACAGAAATGGATAGGGAAAAAATTAAAGCGCTCGTTCAGGAGGTTATCCAAAACTCCTTGCAGCAATCAGCAAAAATGGTTCAGATTGCAGCCTCCAATCGGCATATTCATTTATCAGTTGCACATGTGGAACGGCTTTTCGGACGAGGCTATAAGCTCCAAAAGCAAAAAGACCTTTCCCAGCCTGGTCAATTTGCAGCGAAGGAGACCGTCACACTCATCGGTCCCAAGGGCAAAATAGAAAAGGTGCGGGTCCTCGGTCCTGCAAGAGGGGATACCCAAGTGGAAGTATCCTTGTTTGACGGATTCACACTTGGAGTAAAACCGCCCGTGCGGCAGTCCGGGAATATACAAGGCTCTGAATCTATCACCATTCAGGGACCGCGGGGTCAGCTGACTTTGAAAGAAGGGCTGATCTGTGCAGCACGACACATTCACATGCACCCAAGCGATGCAGAGACATTCGGAGTCTTCGATGGCGATCTCGTACAAGTAAAGGTGGATGGAGAGCGGGGTGTCATTTTCACCAATGTATTGATTCGGTCCTCCGAAAGATACAAGCTGGAAATGCACATTGACCTGGATGAAGCAAATGCAGCTGGATTACAGAATGGCATGCTTGGTGAAATCATTGCCATCGAACGCCCATCAAAAGGAAGTGGAGGCTGTGGTTGTGGATGTAACGGTAAAGGAAAAGATTAAGCTACTCGTCCAGGACGCAGTGGAGGCTTATCTGAACGAGCAGAATCAACATAAAGAAAAACAGCCGATAGGCATCCTGCTAGGCTACGAAACTGGTAATCTGACAGGAGTTTTGGAAGCGGTTACGGTTCTTTCTGAACGCTATGAAGTATCCCTACTTTTGAGCAGGAAATATCTCGCTGACCCTGATGAATTCAGCGGCTATACAATCCTGCCATTGGAGCAGCTGGGACGAGAGGATGTCAATGAACTCCTGAATGAACTTGGGGCCATTGTGCTTCCGGTTGCGTCCTATCAATTGCTCGCCAAACTTGCGTTGACAATCGACGACGATCCGATTTCCTCCCTGGTCCTTCAATTCCAAATGCTCGGGAAACCGGTGATTGTGGTGAAAGACGAAGTGGAGTTCAATGTGTATCAGCAGATCTCAGCACCGCATGCTGTGCAGAACAGGGTGGATGGGTACATAAGGCAGATTCAAGCCGATCAGGTGAAATGGGTGCCATTGAGCAGCCTTGTACGTACGGTCAAGGAACAGCTTCAGGCATTTGATGAAAAACAGCCTCTTATTCTCGCAAAGCATATTGAAAAAGCGAGCCAGGAAGGTCTGCTAGAGCTCCATTTGCCAAAGAAAAGCAAGCTGACTCCAGTAGCAAGGGATTTGGCCAGGGAATTCAAGATACAAATGAAAAAACAGGACTCCTAGAAAGGAGACAAATCTATGATTATTGCAAAAGTGACAGGATCCATCGTTTCCACTACTAAGGCGGAAAAGCTGAAGGGAAAAAAGCTTCTTATCATCACTCCGCTTGATATGAAAACCATCGAGGAGGATGGAAAGCCCATCGTCGCCATCGACACCGTCGGTTCTGGGGTGGGGGAAGTGGTCCTGGTTGTCAGTGGAAGCTCTGCGAGGCAGACGGAAATCACGAACGGTGTACCCGTCGATGCAGCCATTGTCGGAGTAGTGGATCAGATTGAAATAGAAGGGTCTCTTACCTTCAAAAAAGGAGGAGAGTAATCTGTGCAGATAAAGGAAAACGACATAAAAAAGATGGTGGAACAGGTACTGCAGCAGCTTGGCGGAAATGTGCAGGAGGCGGTTGTATCAAGTAGTGATATTACGACGCTTGGGAACGGTGTTTACTCTACGGTGGACGAAGCGGCAGAAGCTGCAAGGGTCGCTTGGGAGAAGCTCCGAGAAACATCTTTGGAAACAAGGAAGAAAATGATAGAAAAGATGCGTGAGGCAAGCAGGTCCCATGCAGAGGAACTGGCAAAGCTTGCAGTAGAGGAAACCGGCCTTGGAAGAGTGGAGGACAAAATTGCCAAAAACCTTCTTGCGGCCAATAAAACTCCTGGGGTAGAGGATATCGTAAGCACCACTTATTCCGGGGACGGCGGACTGACGCTTGTAGAGTACGCTCCCATTGGGGTATTCGGGGCAATCACGCCTTCTACAAATCCAGGTGCAACCATCATCAACAACTCGCTCTCGCTTGTCGCTGCCGGTAATACGGTAGTTTTCAACCCGCATCCAAGTGCCAAAAAGGTGTCCATCCGAGCGATGCAGCTGTTGAACCAGGCGATTGTCGAGGCAGGCGGACCAAAGAACACATTAACTTCTGTAGCAAGTCCCAATATCGAAACGTCCAATGAGGTCATGGTTCACCCGAAAGTGAATGCACTTGTGGTGACTGGCGGAGGAATTGTCGTACAGGCAGCCATGAAAGCCGGAAAAAAAGTCATCGCGGCAGGCCCGGGGAATCCTCCGGTTGTCGTGGACGAAACAGCCATTATCTCCAAGGCGGCAAAAGATATTGTCACTGGCGCAAGCTTTGACAACAATGTCCTCTGTACAGCGGAAAAAGAAGTGTTTGTCGTCGGTAAGGTAGCTTCGGAGCTGAAAAATGAAATGGTCAAAAATGGCGCCATCGAGCTGAAAGGCTTCCAGTTGGATAAGCTGTTGGCAAAAATCATGGTCAAAAAGAATGGAAAGTCGTATCCCAACCGTGACTTTATCGGAAAGGATGCGCATGTCCTCCTGGAAGCGGCAGGCATCAAAGCAGATAAAAATGTGAAGCTGATCATCGCCGAAACAGCTGCAGATCATCCGCTTGTCCATACGGAAATGCTCATGCCAATCCTGCCGATTGTCCGAGTACCGGATGTGGACAAGGCGATAGAGCTTGCGGTGAAGGCGGAAAAGGGAAATCGTCATACAGCCATGATGCACTCACAGAACATTACCAATCTCACCAAAATGGCCAAGGAAATCCAAGCAACCATTTTCGTGAAAAACGGACCTTCCGTATCCGGTCTCGGGTATCAAAGTGAAGGCTTCACTACCCTTACCATTGCAGGGCCGACAGGGGAAGGGCTGACAAGCGCCAAAACCTTTACCCGTCAAAGACGCTGCGTGCTGGTGGATGGCTTCAGAATAATTTAGTGTGGTGATATCAGATGGAAGAACGTAACGAAGAACTGCCATTGAAATCTCAGCAGGAACAAGAACCTGTTAAAAGAAAAACACGAGCAAAAGCTCAGCCAAAAATAAAAATAGAAGAGCAACCAATAGGAGGAATTCAAATGAGTCAAGAAGCATTGGGAATGATCGAAACTAAAGGATTAATCGGGGCAATCGAAGCAGCAGACGCAATGGTAAAGGCAGCAAACGTAACATTGGTAGGAAAAGAGTTTGTTGGCGGCGGCCTTGTAACAGTCATGGTACGCGGTGATGTTGGAGCGGTTAAAGCGGCAACTGAAGCGGGAGCGGACGCAGCAGGACGTGTCGGCCACCTTATTTCCGTACATGTAATCCCACGCCCTAACAGTGAAGTGGATGGAATTTTACCGAAAGCTAAGTAAGGGTAAGACTGATGGATCAAGCGATAAAATCCTATATCGAACAGCTGGTGAGAGCGGCGGTCCAGCAATCTGCTGAACCCTCCTCCACTAGAACCAGCTATGCAATAGCTAATTGGAAAATGAATAAATCTTTCTCGGAAATGGCGGTCTATCTGCAGGAACTGAAAAGCAGGGACGGCGTGTCCGTGGTCATCTGTCCGCCAGCGCAGCTCTTGTATCCGGCAGGTTTAATGGCCAAGCAGCAAGGTTCCTCGGTCAGCATTGGCGCTCAAAACGTCCACGAAGCAAACCAGGGCGCCTATACAGGAGAAATCTCTGCGGCCATGCTTGCGGATATCGGCTGTGAGTATGTCATCATCGGGCATTCAGAGAGAAGGCAGTATTTTAACGAAAATGATCAACAGGTGAACCAAAAGATCAAACAGGCCATAAAAGAGGGACTGACCCCGATCATTTGTATCGGGGAAACCATCGAACAGAAGAACAGTGGGCAAACAGAAAAAGTACTGACAACCCAGCTTGTCGGGGCCTTAAAAGATGTAGATTCAAATTTCATTCTGGCTTATGAGCCGGTTTGGGCGATCGGGACAGGGGAGTCGGCTTCTGCTGAGCAGGCCCAGTCCACGCATGCCTATATCCGTAAAGTGCTTACTGAATTGCTCGGAGGCAGGGCAGATCACATCTCCATTCTTTATGGAGGGTCTGTGAATGACAAAAATGCCGCCGAGTTTTCCAAAATGCCTGATATCGACGGTGTGCTGGTAGGCGGAGCCAGCCTGAACGCGGAATCTTTTGAAAAAATCATCGCTGTATTTGCCAAAGGAGACATGTAAATGAAAAAAGTTGCAATTGGATGCGACCATGGTGGATACGAACTGAAGGAAGCATTGAAGGTTTATTTGACGGAACTTGGCTATGAATATCTCGACTTTGGCTGCAAAGCGGGGGAATCCGTTGACTATCCTGACATTGCCTTTCTTGTCGGCGAGTGTGTGGCAACAAATCCGTCCTATGTCGGCATCATGATTGATGGAGTCGGAGTAGGAAGCGGCATGGTACTTAATAAAATACCTGGCGTCCGCGGCGCCGTTTGCTGGGATCTATCCTCCGTCATCAACAGCCGTGAGCATAACAATGCCAATGTGCTTTCCATCGGCGGGCAATTCATCGGGGAAGGTCTTGCCAAACAATTGGTCAAGACATGGCTTGAAACGGACTTTGCCGGTGGTCGCCATGACCGCCGTGTCACCAAGGTCATGGAAATCGAAAGCCGTTTTATCAAACGCTGAAAGCAGGTTAGAGCATGTTTGTAGCAAAAGTGATCGGTAATATGATCTGTACACATAAAGACGACAATTTAAAAGGATTAAAGCTCCTGATTGTCCAGCCTGTGGATGATCAACTGCAGAATAAAGGCAAACCACTTGTTGCTATAGATACCATTGGGCAATCCGGAGAAGGGGATCTTGTGTACCTGGCAAAAAGCCGGGAATCCTCTCTCCCATTAAATAAAGATCTGGTTCCCTCAGATGCAGGGATTCTTGGAATCATCGACTACTACAACGTAAAACGAATGGAGGAAATATAAATGAGCAACGCATTAGGAATG
The DNA here is from genome assembly GCA_051750385.1 of Bacillota bacterium. Classification (GTDB taxonomy): domain Bacteria; phylum Bacillota; class Bacilli; order Bacillales; family Bacillaceae_I; genus Sutcliffiella_A. The sequence continues at coordinate 108,247 of JBNJJQ010000006.1, forward strand.
ATCGAAACAAAAGGTTTGGTGGGAGCAATTGAAGCGGCGGATGCCATGATGAAAGCTGCGAACGTATCCCTGGTAGGTAAAGTGCAGGTAGGCGGCGGCCTCATCACTGTCATGGTTCGAGGAGACGTAGGAGCAGTAAAAGCGGCAACAGAAGCAGGTGCAGATGCAGCACAGCGTGTAGGGGAATTCCTATCCGTTCACGTTATTCCTAGACCACACCAAGATATCGAGAAAATCCTGCCTAGCACTCTATGAAGCTTGCAAAAGTCGTTGGAAACGTCGTTTCGACGATTAAAACACCAAGTCACCAAAATAAAAAGCTCATGGTCGTCATTCCCGTTGATGCACAGGGGAAGGCGTGCGGCGATGCAATGATCGCCATCGATCACTTCCATGCAGGAGCGGGAGACTATGTGCTCATTCTAGAAGAAGGTGGATCGGCAAGGGACATTATCGGAGACCCGAACGGCGCCTTTGATGCAGTCATTGCTGGAATTGTCGACCGATTACATTAATGTGAGGTGGAAACAATGCAAATAGAAGCATTGGTGGAACAAATAACGAATCAAATCATGGAACAGCTTACAAATAAACAGGAATTGAAGGATGGCAAGCCTGTACAGGCAGCACCTGCTACTGGGCAATCCAGCAATTTTTCAAGCTCTTCTTCCAAAATCATCACAGGTCCTTCCATTGCGCGCATGATCGACCATACGCTTTTAAAGCCTGAAAGCACAAAAGACCAAGTGATCAAGCTTTGTGAAGAAGCGAAAGAATATAACTTCGCCACAGTATGTGTGAATCCTTACTGGGTTGCAACTGCTGCAAAGGAATTGAAAGGCTCCAATGTCGGAATTACAACTGTAGTAGGCTTTCCGTTAGGCGCAACGAACAGCTTTGTAAAGGTATCCGAAACACGAGATGCCATCGCAAGCGGTGCTACGGAAATTGACATGGTCATGAATATCGGCGCCCTTAAATCCGGGGATTTCGAAACGGTGAAAAAGGACATCGAGGCGGTAGTTCTAGCAGCAAAAGGCCATGCGCCTGTTAAAGTTATCATTGAAACAGGACTCCTTGAAAACGAGGAAAAGAAAAAAGCTTGTATTCTTGCAAAAATGGCAGGAGCGGACTTTGTAAAAACCTCCACAGGGTTTGGAGCAGGCTGTGCCACGGCAGAAGATATCAAGCTCATGAGAGAAGCTGTAGGGCCTGATATGGGCGTAAAAGCTTCTGCTTGTGTCAGAGACCTCGATACAGCGAGAAAGCTTGTACAGGCCGGCGCAACGCGTATCGGAGCAAGCTCAGGCATTGCCATCGTGACGGGCGGAAAAGGAACAGGCTATTAATCTTCATTTTGCATCTTCTTAAAGGCAGTGCACCCGTTGAAGGTGTACTGCCTTTATTTAAAGGGCTCTTTTCGTAAAGTTTGTTGCTTTTGTCCGTGAAAAATCGGCTTTTTGATTTTTTACAGCAATAAGAACAAAAAATTCAATTAAGAAATATTACTTTCAACACGGAAAAGCGCACGAAAGTAGAGGGTGTCGCGTGTTTATGTGGCATACGTCAAAAGCAACAATATATGCGAAAACAGCATTTTAAGATTAGAAAGAGTATAAAATTTTTGGACTACCACAGTCTTAGATGTCGTGGTATTTTAAAGCCATGGAAAACAACATATCGCTGTAAGGGACGTTTCTGCACAACCTGTTCAGTAGGAGAAAGTGAAGAATGGAGTCGATTACTTACAGAGGATGTCCTTCAGGTTAACCACCCTCATGTCATCTTTACTATAATGAAGGACTACGCGACGTCTTTTTACTTCATAGACATTTGTTAAAAGATCTAATGGATGATGGTGGTCCAACAACTCCACCGATGTTTTCATGTGAAAAGTGTGGAGGACAAATGTACCCAGAGTTTTATAAAGGAGTACATGGAATTGAGTACAAGATATCGGATATTCGCTAGAGAAAAAAGGACCGGGCGGTTTTTGCCCGGTTTTCTTATACCCAAAGCAGGTCCGCCTCCCGCAATTTCCCCAGTCACAATAAATTTCCGTCCATGCCTAAACTCCTGTTTTTTCAAAACCCCAAACATAGAAAAGTAGATAATACTACTTTAAAACCTACCAGATTTCATAAGTCCAACGTCACAATAACCATAATAATCCTTCCATCCCAGTCTTTTTTACTAGTTCCATACATTTCCTTTTTCACTAAACAAAAAAAGGAAATGAAGAACAAATGGAGAATTTGGTAGGCAGGCTGAGTAAATAGTTTAGAAGGGAGAGAAACAGCAAGGTGCATTCATTAATGAAAACGGTATCATTTAAACCTAAGCATGCAGATGCCGTTCTACATGCGTGGAACCATTCCATGGGTTCCATTCTGCCGATTCCGCCGAGGTTATTTACACAGAACACCACCGATGAGCGGAGCTTCTGTCCGCTGAGCAGTTTTGCAGCCATTGAGAATGGCGAGGAGATTGGGGCGGTAATCGCAAAAAGGTGGCCAGGGGAAACGCTTGGGTATCATCCGGGCGGGGATGTCGGGTGGATCAATTTCCTTTTTGTAAAAGAAGGATGGCGCGGCAAAGGGATTGGCAGTCAATTATTGAAACAGGCGGAAGAGAGTCTGAGAGAGCAGGGGTGCACAACGATTCATCTTGGGAGAGATGTGCAGCACTTTTTTCCGGGAGTTCCGCTGGAGTTAACAGAGTTGATTTCATGGTTTAAGGAAAAGAGCTATCAATCTGGTGAAGTGGTCTTTGATATGATTCAAATGGTTGAAGAATGCCAAACCGAATTATCCGTGTCCGTGGAGCCAGGCTTTCAGCTCAAAAGGGGGAAAAGTGGTGATGAGCCAGCACTTATTCTTTTTTTACAAGAAGCATTTCCGGGCAGATGGGAGTATGAGGTGCGTAGCCTGTTTGAGCGAGGGGGGACGGCGAAGCAATTTGTGCTGATCTGGCAGGGTGATAGAATCAGAGGCTTCTGTCGGATAAATCGTCCAGACGATGCTGTGATAGGCTCTAATGTCTACTGGAGTGAGCTTTACAATGGAAAGGCAGTAGGCGGAATCGGGCCGCTTGGGGTTTCTACTCAGGTTCGGAAAAACGGACTTGGCTTGAAGATTGTCAAACAGGCAATGAAGGAGTTAAATGAGGACGGAGTAGATGTTTGGATGATTGATTGGACCACGCTCGAATCCTTCTATAACAAGCTTGGGTTTAATAAATGGAAGCAATATCTTCAAATGTCTAAATAATATTTTTTTGCCTGTTTTGAAATTTAATTTCACAAAAATGAAATATCACTGATATTAAGTATCGGCCGCTAAAGGTTAAGAAGGGCTAATCAGTGAAGAACTGACACCGGAAGAAGCATTGGAAACAAGAAGAGAAAGGAGATTTTTAAGTAAAGGGGTTTTTAAGACGCTTGGAACACTGCCAAGCGCTTTTTCCATGTGGGTGCATCTTGTGATTCTATTTACCTATTTTTCCATGATTTACAATTTCTTTAATAAACTTTCATATTGGTTTAATTTATGACAGGTAGTGTTTACGTTGATGGCGGATTTTAGCTAGTTTGCAAGAATCATGTCAGAACAAAAGATACATAGGAGGGAATTTACAATGAGGAAGATGAAAAAGCCATTTTTAACGTTATTCATATGGATGTTAGCGCTTCAGACGATGCTAGTACCGGTTGGCACAGGCACCATCCATCAGCCGGCAGTCGAAACCTTTGCAGCGGAACAACAGTCTCAGGAGTTTTCACTCGGACAAGTGGTCGAGGAGGAAAGGCTCCAAATTGCTTCCGGTGTCGCAAAGGAAACGATGACCTTTATCAGTGACCGTGGCAGGCAGGAGGCATTCATTATGGATATAGATCTCACCGACCCTGCAGTCAGCATTCAAGCAGGCTTACCGAACGGAAGCGTATCAGCAATGACGACCGTCCGTGAGCAGGCAGACGCAGCATCAACAGTCGGCCACCGTGTCGTAGGTGCAGTGAACGGAGACTTCTTTAACACATCCACAGGCGTCCCTATCGGAAACGTCATTCACAACGGACACATTCTTAAATCCTCAACAAGAGAAACATTTGGGATAACAGAAGATGGGCAGGCGCTCATCGGTTACCCAAACCCGAGCTTCACCCTTCAAATCAGTGATGCCATTCATCAGATCCACCACCTAAATGATGTGCGCCAGTCGAACCAGTTGGCATTATACTCATCAGAAACAAAACAAACACGAACAAACGAACATGGCACAGAAGTTGTGCTTTCCAATATTGAAGGAAACGTACACCAGCCCGGCACAGCCAAGGCTACGGTGGAAAAAGTAATCAAGAACGTCGGTAATGAAAAAGTACCCCAAGGCAAGTTTGTCCTATCGGGTCATGGAACAATGGCTGCTGTCCTGAATGAACTCCAGGCAGGACAGGAAATACAAATCACCACAGCAGTCGCAGAACAATGGCAGACGGTAAAAGAAGCTATCGGCGGACAGTATGTTCTTGTAAAAGACGGTCAAAAAACGAACCTGGTTTCCAATGCCTTTACAACAGCCTCGGCACCAAGAACAGCCGCTGGAATCAAAGAGGACGGCTCTGTCTTTTTTATCATCATGGATGGCAGACAACCCGGCTACTCGGAGGGAATCACCGTATTCGAACTGCAGGATTTAATGTATGAACTAGGTGCAGTGGAGGCGCTTAACTTTGACGGCGGCGGCTCGTCCACATTCGTCGCGCGAGAGCAGGGAGAAGAAGTACTGTCGGTAGCGAACATCCCTTCTGACGGAAGAGAACGCGGCGTAGCCAATAGTTTACTAGTTGTCTCCACTGACGAAACCGGCTCACTGGAACAGCTTGCAATAAAACCGAGCTCCGTCCTGATGCTTGCGGAATCTGCATACGATTTCGGTGCAAAAGGCATGGATGCAAACTACAACCCTGTACAACTTGAAGAAACAGTTTCCTGGACGGTGTCTGATTCCTCTGTAGGAGCGGTTAACGAGGAAGGCACCCTGACAGCAAGTCCAGCCGCAACAACCGGTAAAATCATCGGAACATCAGCGGGCGGCGCTCTGGGCGAAGCAAATGTAAACATTGTCGACGAGCTTTCAAGCCTTATTTTTAACCAACAGGCCCTGACTGTAAAAAGAGGGAATAAGGCTGAACTGAAAGTGACTGCGCAATCTGGCGGCCGTCACGTTCACCATGATCCTACCAATCTATCATGGGAAATCGAAGGAAACATCGGGCATGTCGATGAACAGGGCGTATTCCATGCATCGGACGAGTCAGCCCAGGGAAAAATCACGGTAAGCTATAAAAATGTATCAGATACGATGGACGTTCAAGTAGGCAAACTGCCAATCATCCTGGAAACATTCGAGGACGGCATCGAACATTGGACATCCAGCGGAGCTCGCTATAACTCTATCTCTATTATCCAAACAACCTATCCGGAGCCGGTCCGCTTCGGAAACCACGCGCTCCAATTAAATTATGACTTTACAGGCACCATAGGAACGTCCGGAGCATATGCGCATCCGAGAACACCAATCGAACTCGAAGACTATCCGGATGCAATCGGGATGTGGGTCTACGGCGACGGCAAAGGCCACTGGCTGCGCGCCCAGCTGAGAGACGGCAACAACTCAGCCATTGCACTCGATTTTGCAACAACCATGGACTGGGAAGGCTGGAAGTACGTCGAAGCACCAGTACCTCCTGGACGTGTGCTGCCGCTGAAAATGGACATGCCCGTCCGCCTTATGGAAACAAACAATAACAATAAAAACGCCGGCACCATCTATGTTGACAACATCCGGGCAGTCTACGGCGAAACGAACGACGACCTGATCAATCCGGTCATCACGGAACTATCACCGGCAGAAGACAGCACGATGGTATCGACCGTTTATACCATCAGCGCTACACTTGCCGACGAACAGACAGGCATCAACCCTGACCGCATCTGGATGCACGTGGACGGTCAAGAAGTGCCGGCGTCTTTTAACAACGAAACAAGCGTCCTAAGCTACACCCCGGAAACACCACTGCTTGATGGTGCACACGAAATCAAAGTCACAGCGCAGGATAACTTCGGAAACGAATCGTCCAAAACATGGAAGTTCAAACAAAACGCAGGACAGCCGGGTATCACTACTGCCTACGGCGACAACACTTTTATCGGCAGAGACTACTCCGTCTCCATCAACGCAGAAAAGCTAGAAGAAATCGACCAAGTATCACTGACATTCACTTCTAACATCCCTGCCAAAGAAATCGTGCTGGACCCATCCATCACAGAAGAGCAGATTGTAAAAAAAGAAATCACGGAAACCGGAGAAATTCTAATTGAACTGAAAAATCTTGATACAGCGGTCTCAACAATCGGGCAGATCAACTTCACCATCCCGAAAGATGCATCAGGCAACTTGGACCTGAAATTTGAAGAAGGATCGGTTCTTATAAAAGAAACATCGGCAGCTGTACCACTTTTCATTCCGTACCTATCCCTGCCGTTACAAGCAGACTACAACATCTCTGTAGACCGTGCGTCTATAGGTTTCCCTGCTGTCATCAGCGTGAAAGACAACGAAGGGAACCCGGTTGCAGGTGCGGAAGTGAAGGCATGGAAGGACGCTGAGTATATTGCAGCACTTGGTAAAACAAATCAAGAAGGGCAGCTGCAAACAGAAGAGTTAACCCTGGATGCCGGCAAAGTTCAGATTCAGGCGGAAAAAGACGAGCACTACAGCTTCGTAACAGAAGTCGAAGTGCTGAAGCACCTAGGCGGCATTACACCGAAAAAAGTAAATGTAACGTTCAATGGCAATAAAAATCAGCGCACCGTCAACTGGACAACCACACCTCTTGTGACAAGTTCCGTTCTGGAATTCATCGAATACAGCCAATATGAGAAAAAAAGCTGGGAGGGAAGCAAGCCACGTAAAATAAAAGGTGAAAGCAACCCGCACCCAATGAACGAAGGCGAATTGCAGGTTCATTCCGTAACCGTGAACGGCCTAAAGCCCGGCACCCTATACGCATACCGGGTGGGGGACGGTACCCCTGAAGGCTGGAGCGAAACAGCAACCATGTCTCTTCCTGCACCAGGCAAAGGTTCTGACGAATTCAACTTTATCCTGATGGGCGATATCCAGGCGGCGCCGAACCAATCAGAAACAGGTTTCGGTCCATTTACCGACATCTATAAAAAGGCCAAAGCCGACTATCCGGATGCAAGCTTCATGATGCAAGTAGGCGACTTAATAGATGACGGGAATCTTTACAACCATTGGTCCGAATTCTTCAAATCGATGGAAGACCCGACACTATCCGCTTCCACACCAATCGTAACAGCGGTGGGGAACCATGAAAATATCGGAAACGGCGTAGATACATTCAAACAATTCTTCCGCATGCCGCAAAACGGACCAGAAGAATTCAAAGGCACCGTCTACTCCTTCGATTACGGCGCTGCGCACATTGCGGTACTCAATACAGAAACAGACAAAGAAGGGCTAATCAAGCAAACAGAATGGCTGAAAGAAGACATGGCTGACACCGATAAAAAATGGAAAATAGTCATGTACCACCGCTCTCCATACTTCTCCAATCCACAAGGCGGAAGCGGAAACGTACAGGAAGTCTTCCCGAAAGCATTCGATGAAATCGGCGTAGATCTGGCAATATCAGGACATGACCATGCTTACGTAAGGACACACCCAATGAAAAACGGCGAAATCACAGAAGACGGCACCACCTATGTCATCGCAGGATCTGCAGGCGGCAAATTCTACGCAGCCGTCCCGCAAGACTACATGTCCGTCATCTTTGAAGAAAAAACACAAGTCTACTCCAACGTCTCTGTCAAAAAAGACGGCATCACTATCACCACCAAAACCAGAGACGGCAGAACAGTCGACCAGCATACGATTGTGAAACAATAAAAAAGAAGTAAAAGAAAAAAAGATAAAAAACACCTTTAGGGGTCTGACCCCTAAAGGTGCAAATGAAGGTGTACTGCCTTTATTAATGGCTGTTTTCGTAGAGGTTATTGCTTCTGATTAATGCAAAATAACACCGGAGTTAAAACCTCCGTCAACTTGATATTGAAATTTTCAAAAAATTTAATTATAATAAAGGCGAATGTAATCGCTTTCAAAAACAGGGGGGACTATGGTGAACATTATTGGCAAACAACTAATCACGGCTAGAACAAGACGAGGCCTCGATCAAGAGAACCTTGCCCTTTTAACAGGCTTGAATGTAAACGACATCGTTGCAATTGAAGCAGGAACAGTGGATGTTCAAGTTTCTACGTTACATAAACTATCAGAAGCGCTCAAATGGTCATTTTCCATAGGAGATGTATCCATCTAAAAAGATGCATCATACAAGAAGAACCGGAGATATTCCGGTTCTTTTCGCGTTTTCTTGCTATAATAAAATTACCAATAAAAGCTAATGCAAGGGGTTTTATACATACATGTACACAAAAGAGCAGCGCTACCAGATAGACAACGTCCTGGAATATATAGAAGTCCATCTCGATCAATCGCTTTCCCTCGAACAGCTGGATAAGGTTTCCACTTATTCCCCCTACCATTTCCAGCGGATTTTCAAGGGGATAGTAGGGGAAACACCTGCCAATTATGTAAAAAGGCTGCGCCTGGAGAACGCAGCACATTTCCTTATTTATGAGCATCAGATTCCCATCACCCAAATTGCACTCATGTGCGGCTTTTCCTCCCTCTCCTATTTCACAGCCACATTTCAGGCCAATTTCCAAATGAGTCCGAAAAAGTGGCGGGAAGGGGGATATCTGGAGCGTTTTCCACGTGAGTACGATGATGATAGCAAGAAATCTAAACAATCCCGCAAGATGGAGAAAGCGCACCAAGATCACGAGGGCTATAATAAGTTTCAGTGGCTTAACTTGGAACAGGTCAAAACCGTGGAACTCCCTGCATTTTCAGCCATCAAAAGGCAAAGCGTCGGACCTTATACAGAAGGTGTACCTAGTACTTGGGAGGAAATCTATCGCTTTGCGAATGCAAGAGATCTAGTGACAGAGGATACGTTTTTGTACGGGATACCTAAGAATAACCCGTATATTACACCACCCGGAAAAAGCCGGTATGACTGCCTCATAGCCGTGGATGAACCGGACAAGTTCACCTCAGAGCAGGAGCGGATCTATCACTTTCGGGGCGGGAAGCATGTCGTCTATGAATTTGATGAGCCTGTGGACTATAGGGAGCGTAGCAGATTGATTGAATGCTATTCGGAGCTCTATAGCTTCTGGCTGCCTAAAAGCGGATACAAGTATCTGGCGAATCCAGTGGAGCTGATACAGGTGGAACCTATTCCTGGCACATTAAGTCTGCAGTGTGAAATTAAAGCGATCGCATTAGCAATCGAACCGAAATAGGGGGAACAACAATGGGATTAGATATTAAAGAATTAAGTTTTCTAGCAATAGTAGCGGGTGGGATACTTTATATGATCTATGGGGGCATTTATTACTCCATCATGCTCGGAAAGAAAAAGGACGCACAATTCACACAAAGTGAGGGGCCTCTCAAATACATCGTTTCTGTCATCATTGCCTTTATCAGTTCTTTTATCATAGCGGTACTCACAGAGGCAGCAGGTGCCACCTCCTTATTGGAAGGGCTTATAATTGGTGCGATGATAGGTGTAATAATCACATTGGTTTACTTTAAAAATTCATTGTTTGGATTGATGACCCGAAAAGCGTTTTTTATCGCAATCGGGGACCATCTCGTTATATTCACTTTGCTCGGTGGCCTTCACGGGATACTGAGCTAATAAATAGTTCGAAAAGGGCAGTAGTGGGGTTCTCACTGCTGCTTTTTATTGTATAATGATGGAAAAAGTCAGAATCATAGATTGGAGGAACAACCTCTTGTATAAAGAATATATCAAAGAAGTGGTGGGAACAGGGGAAATTCCAGGTGGGGTGCTTTACGTGTCTAAAAAGAACAAAGTGAAATGCCTGGAAGCTTACGGGTCATTTACTGACAAGGGTGGTGTGAAGCAGCGCATCCACGCAAATACCCTATTTGATGTGGCTTCTTTGACCAAAATTTCTGCAACTGTCCCATCCATCTTGTATCTTGTTGCAAAAGGGGAATTGAAACTCGATACCAAGGTCAGAGCAGTAATGCCTGAATTCCGCCACAATGGTGTGACCATCGAGCATCTGCTGACCCATACTTCCGGTTTTTCAGCAGATCTTCCTTATAGGGAAAGAAAAATAGAAAGAGATGTCCTCGGGGAAATCTATCAGAAGGAATTAACCTATGAACCTGGCCAAAAAATGATCTACAGTGACCTCGGCATGATTCTGCTCGGTAAAATAACAGAGACTGTCACAGGTCAGTCACTGGACGTATTTGTGAAGGAACAGCTTCATGAACCATGGGGAATGAAGGATACCCGTTTTAATCTATCGCAAGAGGCCAAAGGACAGGCAGCTCCCACCGAAAAGTATCAGGGTGCCTTTATACAAGGCGAGGTCCATGATGAGAAGGCGTACCACCTTGGAGGGGTCAGCGGAAGTGCGGGGTTATTTTCCACGATAGGGGATATGGCGACATATGCAAGAATTCTGCTGTATCCGGAGTCGCAATCGATTATTCCTCCCGCCTATTTGAAAATGGCAGTCGAACATCGCCAATTTAATCGGGGGCTGGGCTTTGAGGTCTGGAGCGGACTGGGGGATGCTCCTTCTTGTGGAGAAAATTGGTCGACTGGTTCATTTGGTCATACCGGTTTTACCGGCACGAGCCTCTGGGTAGACCCGACCAAAGAGCTAATCATCGTGTTTCTTTCCAATGCTGTCCACTATGGTCGCGAGACGCCTATTAGAAGTATCAGAAAGAAGCTCCATACCTTGATATCTGAGACAGAGAATTGAGAGGAAATATCCACTAACCTTTTGGGTAGTGGATATTTTTTTATCTCCGCGAAAATGCAGGACTCTCTCCAAAAAAAAAGTAAAAAAGAATCTCCAATTTTTCGTTTGTCCGACAATCCAGTAGGGTATTTGAAGAGGGCATATGTTTTACATAAATGTTACCAAGAGGAGGAACGCAGTTTGAGTAATGAAAACCGCAAAAACGATCAGTTGGAACAGTTTCGTGTAAAAGATGAAGGAAAAGAAATGACCACTAACCAAGGTGTAAAGGTGTCGGAGGATGAATTTTCCTTGAAAGCAGGAGAACGTGGCCCGACCTTGATGGAGGATTTCCATTTCAGAGAAAAGATGACGCACTTTGACCATGAGCGCATCCCGGAGCGGATTGTACATGCCCGTGGATTCGCAGCACATGGCGAGTTTGAATTATATGAATCGATGAAGGAATATACAAAGGCGGGCTTTCTACAGGATCCATCGAAAAAGACGCCTGTTTTTGTCCGATTTTCCACAGTGGCGGGTTCCAGGGGGTCCGGTGAGACTGTGCGGGATGCCCGTGGGTTTGCTACAAAGTTCTACACAGAAGAAGGAAACTATGATTTGGTCGGCAATAATATTCCGGTCTTTTTCATCCAGGATGCCATGAAGTTTCCGGATTTGGTACACGCATTAAAACCGGAGCCTCATAACGAAATGCCCCAAGCCGCCTCGGCACATGACACCTTCTGGGATTTTGTAGCCAATAACCAGGAGTCCGCCCATATGGTGATGTGGGCCATGTCAGACCGTGCCATTCCCAGAAGCCTCCGGATGATGGAAGGGTTCGGTGTGCATACTTTCCGCTTCGTAAATGAAGCAGGAAAGGCACATTTCGTGAAGTTCCATTGGAAGCCGGTCTTGGGCACACACTCCCTCGTATGGGATGAAGCGCAGAAAATAAACGGAAAAGATCCTGATTTCCATCGTCGTGACCTGTGGGAGTCGATCGAAAACGGGGATTACCCAGAATATGAATTCGGCGTACAGCTTCTTGCTGAAGAGGACGAATTTAAGTTCGATTTCGATATACTCGACCCTACAAAACTGTGGCCGGAAGAGGACATTCCCGTCAAGGTTATCGGAAAAATGACCTTAAATCGAAATGTCGACAATGTCTTTGCGGAAACCGAACAGGCAGCCTTCCACCCTGGACATGTGGTACCGGGAATCGATTTTTCCAATGATCCACTTCTGCAGGGGCGGTTATTCTCCTATACAGATACACAATTAATTCGACTCGGCGGACCAAATTTTCACGAGTTGCCAATAAACCGTCCTGTGTGTCCGTTCCATAATAACCAAAGGGATGGGTATGGCCGACAAACCATCAACCGTGGCCCTGTCAGCTATCATAAAAATTCCCTTGCCTCCAATACGCCAAGACCTGTGAGTGAAGAGGAAGGCGGCTATGTCCACTATCAGGAAAAAGTGGAAGGACGCAAGGTGCGCAGCAGAAGTGAGAGCTTCAAGGACCACTTCTCCCAGGCCACGATGTTCTGGAACAGCATGAGCGAGCCTGAGAAAGAGCATATCAAACAGGCATTCAGCTTTGAGCTTGGCAAAGTGAAGAGCAAATCCGTCCAACAGCAGGTACTGGATATGTTCGCCAATGTCAGTGTGGAACTTGCATCCACTTTTGCTGAAGCAATCGGTGCAACCCCACCTGAAGGGCAGGAATCAGGAGTAAGCAAATCTTCGCCGGCATTAAGCCAGGAGAAAACGGAGAAAAAACCGGATACACGAAAAGTTGGTGTGATCATCGCTGATCAGTTTCACGGAAGTGAAGTGAATGCGGTGTTGGAAACACTGAAAAAACAAGGTGTGCAGCCGGAAATTATCAGTTCAAAGCTTGGAATGGTGAAGGGATCGGATGGCTCTGAATTGGAGGTCGATCATACCTTCTTAACTTGTGACTCTGTCCTATTCGATGCGCTTTATGTTATAGGAGGCAAAGAAGCGGACAAGAAATTCGACCGGGAAACCACCTATTTTGTAGAAGAAGCCTTTGACCACTTCAAACCGATAGGAGCAACCCATGACGGCGTGAAATGGCTGCAAAAGCTTGAAATATCGGATAGTCCTGGTGTGGTGGCTGGAGAGGATATGAAAGAGTTCTCTGCTAGCTTTATTGAAGCTATATCCGCACATCGCCACTGGAATCGAGAAGGAATTTAATCTCCATAGCAGCACAAAAAGGTATAATCCTGACTGAATGTGGGATTATACCTTTTTTTATCAATCACCAACAAAATCAGAAGTCGAAATTATCAGGATCGGGACCTACACGATGATCTTGATTGAAGGCATCGATTCGATTCATATCCTCTTGAGTTAACTCAAAATCAAAGATGGAGGAATTTTCGATAATTCTATGCTCCTTTGTTGATTTAGGTATCGTCACTACTTCATTTTGTATATCCCAACGTAAAATAACTTGTGCAACAGATTTACCGTGACGATTTGCTATTTCTTTTAACTCATTATTATCGAGTAATTGTCCTTGCATTAATGGAGACCATGCTTCCAACTGAATTCCTTGTTCCTTACAGAACGCATGAAGATCATGCTGCGTTAAACGCGGGTGGTATTCTACTTGATTGACCATTGGTTTGATTTCCGCCACTTTCATCAATTCCTCTAGATGATGAATTTGGAAATTACTCACACCAATTGCTTTGACACGGCCTTCTTTATAAAGTGTCTCTAAGGCTCTCCACGTATCTTTAAATTTCCCTTCAACAGGCCAGTGGATGAGGTAGAGATCTAAATACTCTAAACCAAGCTTTCGTAAACTCGTTTCATATGCTTCAATGGTAGACTCATATCCAAGATCTGCATTCCAAACCTTTGATGTAACGAATAAATCCTCTCTGGAAATACCTGAAGTTTCTAATCCAGCACGAATCCCTCCGCCTACCCCTTCTTCATTTTCATAAATGGCAGCGGTATCCACACTGCGATAGCCATGTTGTATCGCTGTTTTCACTGCATTCACCAAATCCGGTCCTTCCTCCACCTTGAATACACCGATTCCAAACCAGGGCATTTTCACACCATTATGCAATGTTGTTGTAGCTTGTAAATGTTTTGTCATTTTTTCTTCCTCCAAATATTTAACATATTTTTTATGCTGCTTTAAAGCGATTTTTTTGATTATCTTTTCGTTCAAGGGCCCGACTCCAGCCTGTAAGAAGGACGGCTCCCAGCACCATAATCCCGCCGATCCAGGCTGTATGAATTAATCCGATTGAGTCAGTAATCACCCCGCCTAAATAAGACCCTATAGCAATTCCGGCATTAAATGCTGCTATATTAATGGCAGAAGCTACATCAACTGCACTTGGCACAAACCGTTCAGCAAGCATTACCACATATACTTGCAGTCCTGGTACATTCATAAAAGCAAAGATTCCCATAAGAAAGATGGTAATTAAACCGGCTATTTTATACGGTGCAGTAAAAGTTAAGACAAACAGGACGATTGCTTGTACCACAAACATATAAAAGAGCGCAACAATCGGTTTTTGATTGGCTACTTTTCCACCAATGATGTTTCCGATTGCGATAGCAATACCATACACAAGTAGAATAATTACGACTGTTTCTGCTTGAAAGCCTGTTATATCTTGCAGCAGTGGGGCTAAATAGGTAAAAACAACAAACGTACCACCATATCCTAATGCAGTAATCATAAATACAAGGAGTAATCTCCCATTTTTCAGAAGCTTGGCTTGATCACTGATTTTTGTCTTAGAGCCCTTTGGCAAATCAGACGGGATAAGAAAACTTATGGCAAAGAAAGCGATGATTCCGACAGCAACGATTGCCATAAATGCGATCCTCCAACCAAACTGCTGACCAACAAAGGTTCCGAATGGTACACCTGTAACGGTGGCTACTGTTAGACCTGTAAACATAATGGATATTGCGCTGGCCCTTTTATTTTCAGGTACTAAATTGGCGGCAATAGTTGAACCAATTGACATGAATACACCATGAGATAAAGCGGATATTACTCTGGCAAAAAGCAATACGCTAATGCTAGTCGAACTAGCTGCGATACTATTTCCTATGATGAAAATGACCATAATCCAAAGCAATAGGGTTTTTCGCGACATTCTAGATGTTAAAGCCGTTAGAATAGGTGCCCCTAACATAACACCTAAAGCATATAAAGAAACGGTTAATCCAGCTGTTGTAACAGGAATATCTAAATCCTGTGAAATTAGCGGCAATAATCCCACACTGATAAATTCGGTTGTTCCTATAGCAAATGCACTAACCGCTAATGCAAGCAGTGCGAAGATACTTCTTTTCTTATTTAAGTTCATTTTTCTCCTCCTTAGGTTCTGTTCTCCGTTGTATGCAAGACTCTCGATGTCTTCACACTATATAAAGT
Source organism: Bacillota bacterium (assembly GCA_051750385.1). Lineage (GTDB taxonomy): Bacteria > Bacillota > Bacilli > Bacillales > Bacillaceae_I > Sutcliffiella_A. The sequence continues at coordinate 123,655 of JBNJJQ010000006.1, forward strand.
TAAAATGGTGTATGTTAGCCGGCAAATGCTATTATGATTCAATGGGAACAATATGAGAAGAACGTACTTTAAAGTGCCATAGGTACCAAAAAGTTATATAGGTACTTTTTAGTTCCCTTGAAATAGGAGGAATATTCGATGCAAAAGAAGAAGTACAATATATCAGTAGAGGCCACACTTGAAGTGATAGGCGGCAAGTGGAAATGCGTCATTTTATGTCATCTGACTCATGGGAAAAAGCGGACAAGCGAACTAAAACGTTTGATGCCCGGCATCACACAAAAAATGCTCACTCAGCAATTGCGCGAGTTGGAAGAGGACGGAGTTATAAATCGTATCGTTTATAATCAAGTTCCACCAAAGGTTGAATACGAATTAAGTGAATATGGCTGGAGTTTACAGGGAATTCTTGACTCCTTATGTGCCTGGGGGGAAAAGCACATCACAAAGGTATACGGAGACAAATTTGCTGTCTTAGAAGAAGGAATCTTAAATGAAGGACTGAAGGAAGAAAGATAATCAGGACAATGAATCAAAAGCACGGCAGTCAATAAACATACTGCCGTGCTTTCATTTATTTTCACAATTGTTTTCTAAAAGCGTTGTCCAAAACGTTGAATGACCTTTTTTGGGACGAAATTTAGAGGAGAAACAGGGGTTGCCATTATGGTAATCGCTGTTTTTTTATACTTTGATAATAAAAAAATGCAGGTTGAATATATAGTTAATAGACTAAAAAAAGGGGGCGAGATATTGGCGATATTGGAAGTAAGTCCTGGTGTGGAGTTATATTACGAAGATGAAGGGCAGGGAACACCTGTGGTTTTCATCCATGGGGTTTGGATGAGCAGCCGTTTTTTCAAAGAGCAGATTTCATATTTTAAAAGGGAACATCGAGCCATAACGTTAGATTTAAGGGGACATGGCCGATCTTCAAAGGTAGAGGATGGACATACCATTAAAACGTACGCGCAAGACTTGCAAAGCTTTCTGGAAAAGCTGAATCTGAAGGATGTGGTGCTGGTTGGATGGTCGATGGGAGCTTTTGTGGTATGGGAATACTTGAAGCTTTTTGGTGAGGGGAATGTGAAGGGGACGGTCATTGTGGATGAACTGGCTTCGGATTTCAAATGGCCGGATTTTCCAATCGGAGCCTTTGACCTTGCTACATTGACCCATTTCATGAGGGAAGTCCAAGAAAATCGAGTCGAATTCCTTAAAGGGTTTTTGCCTCTTATGTTTAAAAACGAACTATCAGAAGCGGAGCTGGAGTGGATGCTGGAGGAAACGACAAGCCCGCCGGTTGGTGTGGCCAGCGCAATTCTTTTTGACCAATCCGTGGTGGATTATCGGGCCACCCTGCCTTCCATCCAATCTCCTGCACTACTTTGCTTTGGAAGAGAGGAAAAGCTTATACCCGTAGCGGCGGGCGAGCATCTCAGGGATAATCAGCCGAATTCAGAACTGGTTCTCTTTGAAAATAGTTGTCACTGCCCTTTTCTGGAGGAAACAGATAGATTCAATGAGGTGGTAGCCAGTTTTATTAATACTTTGGGTTGAGGAAAGAGGAGGAGAATGATGGTCGTAAAGACTATTATTCTCCTCCTTATTGCTATCACATCTTTTTCCCCATACTATTAATATATAAAATATTCTGAAAGTGGTGGCGGATATGAATACATATAGTGATCTTGAACATTTCCCCTATCCCTTTAAAGGGGAGATATATCGGTATTCCAATAATTCTATGCCGTTGGACCCTCCTACAAGTGTTGAGGTTTCGAATAAGTACAAGCAGGAAGTGGCATGGAAGCGGCACCTACTTACACATCACCCTGAACGTTGCTATCACTCACTTTCTCAGACGATTGATGCACAATGGGAAGCTCTGGCGCTTGTTATGGATAACATGACAACTTATTTCCCGGAAAAGTTTACATTACATAAGAACGGAGATGAATGGATTTTTCATAATAAAATTGCGGACGAAAAATCTACGTTCATATTTGGTGACAGAACCACATTGCCGTGCGAGCCATTAGTATTTATCGGCAGGCATGTCCAGGAGGATTTGATTCTGATGGTTCAGAAGGATGGGGAGCTATATTTGGATGCCGGACAGCTTTGTTTTCCAGGCAATTGGTCATTGGCTTTTAACTTGGGAATGAGCTTCAAGGAATTGCATCAACCAATTCCCGGCTTCAATGATGTGGGACTGGATGATCGGATACGTCAGTTCATTCTGCGATTGGAGGACGGTTCGCCATGGGGGAGACTGAATTGGCAGATGCAGGCGGGCAATCGGCTTGACACCTCCTTGGAAACATTTGATGAATGGGGGAAGGTGAGAAAACTCGTAACGAGCGAAAATGCAGGTGAAATTGTTCATCTAAGAGTGGAGGCTCAAAAGCTCTTTCGGCTTCCCAAATCGGAAACTATCCTTTTTACTATTCATACGCACCTGCTTTCACTGGAAATGTTTGCAGCAAACAAACAGTGGGCGAAGCAGTTTGCTGGAATACTAGAAGAACTTCCTCCATTTATCTACGAATATAAGGGTCTATCCTTGTATAGGGAGGCTGTAATTGATTATCTAAATCGTAGAATAAATGAATAGGAGGAGCTCAATGCCTAGAAATACAATCACCTACATACCAAATAAACGACATTACCTGTTTTGTGTAGATGAAAATGGGAAAGAGGAACTTTCTTCTATTATTCGCGAAGTACAAGGAAGGCAGGTGTCTTTGGAAGTCTTTCAAATAGATAGGAATGTTAGTTCTGACCGCTTACAAGTGGAAATGCTAAATAGGTTGAGTAGGCAAAAAATGGGGACTTATTTATACATAGCTGTCGAATGGAAGAGGATGGATCAGGTAAAAAAAGTAGCGGAAGAAGTAGGTTTTACTTCTGAAGAAGCCAGCTATATCGGGCTTGGCGCGAGAAACAAAAATGTTTTCTGCTGCCGTTGCCATGGGATTAACAAGTCTTCTGAGGAGGCATATGAAGGAGGAAATAATCGGATTGAATGCTCGTTCTGCAAGATACCGCTTTTTGTCTCCGATCATTATTCTAAATTAAGGAATTCTTATTTGGGCTATACAGAAATTTCATAGAAAGGAGAGGCTGAGATGAAAGGAAAAAGGATTAGCGTATATATCAAATCCATTCAAGTGGAGACTCCAAAGGTCAAATCATTCACACTTGCTGCTATCGATGGAGCATCTCTTCCTGCCTTCAGCGGTGGAGCACATATACAAACCTTTCTGCAGCAGCCCTCTCTAGTCAGACACTACTCGTTGATAGGCAGTACATATGAGAATGATACTTATAAGATTGCTGTTGGTTTAGCAGAAGATTCCAAAGGGGGCTCTCTTTTTTGGCATGAGAAAGCAAGGGTTGGGGACATATTGGAGATGAGTTACCCTAGAAATCATTTTCCTCTGAGTTACCGAGCCAGGCACCATGTCTTTTATGCAGCAGGTATTGGCATTACCCCATATTTATCGATGATGGCTGACTTGAAAAGAAAAGGTAAGTCCTTTGAACTTCATTACGCAACGAAAACTAAAGATTTGTGTGCGTTTTATACGTATCTTCAACAGCATTATTCAAGGGAAACGCGGTTCTATTTTTCCGGACAGGGGGAACGGTTGAAAGGGGAGGGGCTTACCGACCATTTGATTGGTACCCATGTATACTTCTGTGGCCCCGATTCCTTTATTTCGTCTCATCTGAAAATGTGTGAGGATATTGGCTATCCCGCTTCCAGTGTTCATAGTGAACAATTTTCTGCCCCGTTAATTCGCGCTTGTTCCTCATTTACTGCAGAGATCAGCAGTGGAATGTCGATTTCTGTACCTGCAGATAAGAGTTTGCTTGATTCGCTCCTTGGAGCAGGGATCGAGGTACCGTATTCCTGTAGAGTTGGAAGGTGTGGTACATGTGAATTGCGAGTGCTTGAAGGGGAAATTGTTCATTATGACACCTTTTTATCAGATGAACAAAAAAATGCACAGGATGTAATTGTCAGCTGTGTTTCACGTTCCAATAACAAAATACGTATTGTTTGTGGATAGTCGATTCTTTACGGGGCATACGGGGGTATCGGATAATAAACGATACCCCCGTTCTTTTTAACAAGAGGGGAGGGGAGAGAAAAGATATTTTTATCCAAAATATGGATGTATACAATTTATGTGTACAAGTGTACATAAATGTAAACATCAGTTTACAAAAAACGTGTACTTGTGTACAAACATGTAAACAAGTTGGTTTATAGGGATGTGTACGGATTTGTAATCGTTGTAAACGAAATATGTATACAAGAAAATAAAGTTTACAGAAACGTATACATTTTTTACACTTTCATTACGATTTACAAGAATGATTGAATAGTAGACAAACATTCTGTAGGCTTAAGGTATACTTACTAGATTTTTTTACTACTTATGGAAAGATACTTATGAATCAGGAAAAGAAAGGAAGATGAATAAATGACTTATTCAAGAATTGCAGCAGTTGACGTAGGTAATGATTCTATTAAAGCTATTTTTGGACACTTAGACTCCGAATTAAATATTCCGAACGTGGTAGCAAGAGATATTGAGGACCGTCCTGTAATCGGAATAGAAGAGCTTGACAACAAGGATCCACTGGATGGTCTGCATGTTCGTCTACACTCCCCTGCCCTGAAAGATAATAACAGCATCTATCGTATTGGTAACCTAGCTACCAAAAGCAATAATGCGACAGAATTGGATCCGGGCAGCAGCAAATCTGAGGAAGACCAGACTTTGATTATGCTCTTTGCTACATTAGCGTTGGATGCTGTAAATGCAAGAAATGAAAAGCACTTTACACGCAATAAAAACGTTATTGATGCAAATTACACGCTAGGCACGGGACTACCCCTAAGAGAAGTAAAGGAAGGCAAGGACGCTGGCTACCGTTCCAAGCTACTTGGATCTGTCCATCAAGTAGAGTTCCTTATTACCCCGAAATACCAGGGATTGAAAGTGAATATTAAATTTGACGAAGTGAAGGTCTACCCTGAAGGATTCGCGGCATACATCAATCTTGTGATGGATAACAATGCAAACATCATTAACAAGGACCTTATTGATAAGCGCATCCTGATCCAGGATATCGGTGGTTTATCGACGGATATCGCTGTAATTAAAAATCGTAATGTGGACGATGACAAAGCACAAGGGTTCAACCTTGGTGTGTCCGAAGCATTGGAGCAAATCAGAGAAGAAATCCGTTCCAAGCATGGCGTGGAGCTTGATAGCCGTAGAGATGTTGTCGAGATCATCACAAAGAAAAACGACCGCAACCACATCATGGTGCGCGGCAGCAGAACAAGCGTACATGATATTACCGATAGAATCCTGCTTGATTTGGCCAAAAAACAATATCGCTTACTGCGTAATGTTTGGCTGAAAAACTCCCAAACGGAGATCTGCTATTTTGTTGGCGGTGGAGCAACGGTTTTGAAGGACTATCTTAAGATGCTAAACAACAGCTTAGATGGCTATAACATCGATTTCTTCGAGGATGAGAAGGAAAGCATCTGGATGATGGCGAATGCCTACTATAAGCTTATCGCTGATTTCAAAAAGAAGTCTGATAAAGCGAAAGAACAGAAAGACCAAAAAGACCAAAAAGCTGTAAAAGCGTAAAATAAGGTGATTCTATGAAGAAAACCGGCTCCCTGAATGAAATAAAACGAGGACAGGCCATATCTTTCCGGATTCCCTCTGACACTCCGGACCATCTGCTGAAGCATCTCCAAAAGCTGAAGGAAACAGAGAGAAGAAATTTTTCCAGTAAGATAGCGGAGTTTGTCATGCAAGGAGTTACGACTTCAAGTGCACGGGAAAAAGAAACCATTTCCATTCCATTGCCGAACTCCCTTAGTAAGAGTCAAAGAGACTGGTTGAAGCATCAGCATTCGGAGGCGCTGCTTGGGAGCATCGTGTATCAACTGCTATCTGATCCTGTTCGTGCCACAAGTATTCTGGCTGCGATGAACAGCAACTCGACGGATATCGATCAAGCTCTCTATCTCCAGGAGGATATCCCTGCTAGACATGACGAGCAGGAAGAATCCGTTCAAGAGGAAGTTGCTTCAATCGATCAAAATGGAGAAGATGATCTGGACTCTTTTGATTGGGATAAAGCCTTACAGGAACAGGCGTCCAGTGAAGAGGAGCCTGAAGATCTGGAAGTGGAAGATGTGGATAAGTTGCTGGGAGATTTTCTTGCACATATGAATAAGTAGAAGCAAAGAGGGCGCCCATGAATGGGGCGCCCTCTTTGCTATTGCCTGTTTTTGTAAATATTGTGGATGGTTACAAAAGATAAAGACGAAAGTAAAAATAACCTGACGTCTGCATTCGTGTTTTCCATTTAATTTGAAAAACTAAACGTGGTATACTCTAACTTAGGAGGTGATAATCATGGAAAAAACATTGGAGTTAATTTTGACAGAACTACAGGAGCTTAAAAGTGGCCAACAGAAACTCGAGAGCAGAATGACGCAGTTTGAAGTGAATGTGCAAAAGCGATTTACACAGTCTGAAAAGCGAATGAAAGAGAGGATGGACAAGCGTTTTGCAGAATCGGAAGATCGCCTTCAAGCATCCGGGAATCGCTTGGACAATCAGATTAGATTGCAAGGTGCAAAATTCAACAGCCGGTTGGATATTTTCGAAGCAACCATTGATAGTAGACTTCATACGGTCGAAAAGGGACAAACGAGGTTGGAAACAAAATTGGACAATCTTGGTTCGGAATTAAGAAGCAACTTCAAACATCTCGATAAAGAGCTTAAGCATCATAAAGAAATATTCGAAGTTGTTTCCCGCAAACTCCAGTAAGCTTAGGAAACAGTAACCTCACTCATCAATGCATGTGTATTACCCTCTTCATCCGAAAAGAAGGCCATCCAGGTCTCTGTATCTCCCATTTTGGCTACTACATGCGGTTCATCTAGGAACCTTACATCGTTTTCCACCATTTCTTCATAGGAAACTTTGATATCCTCTACCGTAAAATAAAGGATCGAACTGGCATTTGCAAATTCCTCTTTTTCCGGCAGGCTAAAAAGCAGTCTGACACCATTACAATCAAAAAAAGCTAGATTTCCAGTTGAAAACAGCAAAGGAAGTGCCAATTTTTCTTTATAGAAGGCTACGCCTCTTTCAAAATCCTTTACAGGTATCCCAATTTGACCGATTTGCTTGATTTTCATAAAAACCCCCCCTATTTTTTCCGATTATTCCACCAATTAAATTATCCCAGATAAAATGACTTATTATCAAGCTAGTACGATAGAAATGTGTCGAATTTTTTTCAGACAGGAAAAGTTATACCAATAAGTAAAAGGGTATAGTATAGAATGGTCCTAAAAACGAAATGACTGACGAACTATATAGCAGAATAGTATATTTTCTATCAAGAGACGAAGCTACTAGAACCATTAGATTACTTTTCTCTTTAAAAATAAGCGGAAATAAAGATTGGTGGAGGGAAAAATGACTACGGAAAGCAAATTCATTAATAAGACGTATTTTGAAACATTTATGCTCGATATCGAAACGAAACATCCTGTTCAGGTGCTTGGAGAGGCATTTTTGGCAGAACAGTCAAAGGAAGTGTATGATCTCTCCTTTATTCGCTTTGCCCAGGGTGAGGTGTATTTTCATAGCAAGGATTATGAGAGTGCCATCTTTAAGTGGGAAAATATTCACAATGAACTGGCGCCATGGGCGAAAAAGAATACTGCGGACGCCTATTACGAGTTGGGAATGCTGGTAGAGGCGGAGGATATCTACACGCAGATCCATACTGATAACGATGTTCTGCGGGTGGAAGTGGCGATGCAGCTTTTCAATCTGTATGTGGAAAGAGAGAAGCTGGAGGGTGCGTATAAGCAATTGCGAAAAGCCATCTCCGTCAATCCGGATTATCCTGATGTGACATCCACAGCACGATTGTTCTATGAAGAGCAGGAGGATTGGAACCATGCGATAGAGCTTGCAGTCAATGAATCCATCCGCTTGAGGTCGCAGCACTGGTTTGACCGATTGAATCTCTATGTGCAACAGGAGCGCCATTCTGAAGGCTTTGCGCCTGAGTATTTCCATGACGTCCTGATGACTTTGCTGGAATCCGACAAACAGGTATTTGAAGAAGTAACTGCGGGATTGTGGAACAGCTACAAAAACCACCCACTATACTTATCATGGTTAAAAACGATTAATGCCGTGTTCCTGAACCTGGAGAAAAATTCTTCCGTTTCCTGGACTGTGGTGGCGGATCTTCACCAGACAGCCTATCTTGATCTGATTGATGGAAAGTATCTTGTCAGAGAATTGGAGGGGATTGTCCCTGATCTTCTGAGCAATTGGCTGAAGATCTCCAACCAGTCCAATTCGTTGTTTGCGGCGGCTGCAGTCATGTCATGGGCGGAAGTGTTTCCGACTGCCATTTCGGCTGATACACAGCATGATGCCGAAACTCGCATCTTCCGTTATGAGCATGACAGCATTCAGGTAAGCTATACCGTTGAATTGTTCAAAACACTGATCAACTGGGCGAAGAACAACCATCTTGAGGTGGGCCATCAGAAGAAGTGGCTATTTACCCAGCTTACTAACCTGAATCAAAAGCATATTGTCGTAACCGGTACAGCTCAGAATGGCAAAACATCCTTCTTGAACTCCTTGATTGGGGAAAAGCTGTTAGGGGATGAGGCCTGCCCGATCTTTATCAGGGCTGATGAAGACAAGGCTGAGTTGAACGAAATAACGGTTCAGGGGACAAGGGTTCTGAATGATATAGGGGAACATCAGGCAGGGGCGATCATTGACTTGAAATGGCCATCCACCTTCCTGGAAGAACAGAATTACTCGCTCATCAGTACATCTGAATTTGATGTGCAAAATGTGGAGGGCAACGAAACCCTTGATTTTGTCCCATTATCGGATGGATTATTATACGTATTGGATGCGCAAACTCCATTTACGGAGGAAGAGCTGCATGTGCTTGTGAAAATTAAAGAACGTGCACCGGAGATTCCCGTGCATTTTGTCATAAATAAAATGGATACTGCCTTCCATGAGGCGGAAGCTACGCAGATTATCGAGGAGACGAAAAACAGGATCAACGAATTTTTCCCGGATGCACGAGTGTATCCATACTCCTCCCTGCGTGGGGCGAATAAGCAGCATCCAGGTCTGGCTACCTTCATGGACGCCAACTTCAAGCTGCGCAGCAAGGCAGTGGAGGAGCGACGCACATCCAAGCTGTTACAGCTTATTCGTTCGACATTGACTGAGCTCTTGAACAGCCGTATTGCGATGGAGGATAACCTGGTGAGTACAGTTGCTTTCAATGAGGATATTTTAGGCAGACTCAAAGGCTTCATCCATCACTTGCAGGATGCCGAAATTGAGAGAATTCGCACAGTTTCAGAGAATTATCGCGCTGTAACCCAGGAAATGAAACGCGAAGTGAAGCTGACCATTCCAAAGCTGCTTAGAGAGTGCTCAAGTTTCGTAAAAGAGGACAGCAATTTCAGTAATCTGCATCATGAACTGAATGAACAGATGAATGAAAGGATCCAACTTTACATGCAGGAGGATCTATTGCCAAGATTCCGTCAGGAGCTGCAGCTATGGCTGGATTCCTCGAACCGGGAGCTCCTCGAAAGTCAGGAATACCTGAGAGAAATGAGCCAAACCTTTAATGGTCTGTACAAAGAGGATCGCATGAAATTGGAATGCGACTTTAAAGTGATCGAGGACTGGCGCCGAGACGTCAACCGTATGCTTGGCAGGGCTGACGTGGAAAAGGAAAACATTTTAAACAGACCAAACACGACACAATTCCTGCTGAAGAGTGCCGGACGCCTATTCGGGTCCATTCAAAGCAACAACCAGCTGCTTTACAACCAATATAAGAAATACATTGAGCATGAAAGATTTGAGGATGTTACAGAGTCGGTAATCAGAAAGTTCTTCCTGGAATTCGACTTGTTTGAAAAGGCATTAAAATCCGATGTCAGCATGTTCTACCAGGCACCTTTCACAGAACTGAATAATACTGTGACCGATACCGAGCAGACCATTGAAGATGCCAAGCTGAAGCTTGTGCAGATGAAAGCAAGCCCCGAGCGTTATTATGACCCTCTTAAGCTATTTGAGGTAAGACTGCTTCAATACGAATTCATGGTAAAAGTCTGCGAGGACAATGCAAATATACCGACACATTAATAATGCTCTTTTCGTAAGGTTTGTTGCTTATGACCGTAAAAAATCGGCTCTTGGATTTTTTACAGTATTTCTACCCATAAAATTCAAATTGAAATTAACTATATTACACTGGAAAAGAGCACGAAGGTAAGTAATCTTACGTGATTATGTACAATACGTCCAAAGCAACAATGTATGCGGAAACAGCCTAAATAATTCACGAGCCTCTATCCAATAATCATCGGATAGAGGCTTTATCATTGTATGAGTATGTATAAAATACCCCGAAACAGTAAATGAGTTATACTAGAATAAAATAAAAAAAGAATGGATGACAGGATGCGACAGGAAATCACATTAAGAGTTAAAAATAAATTCAGCAAGCAGTACAGAGGCGGTTATCCTCTGATAACAAAAGATGCCGTCATCAACGGCAAAGAGCTGAAGGAAGAGGGGGTCCTCGTGAAATTGGTGGACGAGGCCAACCAGTTTCTCGGGAAAGGGTACTACGGAAATCAGAATAAAGGCTACGGTTGGATCGTCACCAACAATGAAAACGAGGAATTGGATACCCGATTTTTTGTGCGGAAACTTCAGCAGGCTCTTGATAAAAGGGATTCCCTCATGAAGGATGATTCCACCACAGCCTATCGCCTATTTAATGGGGAAGGCGACGGAATCGGCGGTTTTACTATCGAGTATTTTGATGGCTATCTTGTGATCAACTGGTACAGCCAAGGCATCTATACCTTTAAGGAAGAGGTGCTTGCCGCTATCGGGGAAGTACTAGATGTAAAGGGAATCTATGAAAAGAAAAGATTCAATACAGAGGGCGGCACCTATGTCGAGGATGATGATTTTGTATCAGGGGAAAAAGCGCCGGAACCTCTTTTAATTAAAGAGAATGACGTGAATTTTGCGGTCTATCTGAACGATGGCGCCATGGTAGGGATTTTCCTGGATCAGCGCGAGGTCAGAAAAGTAATCAGGGATAAGTATGCGAAAGGAAGGACGGTCCTAAACACCTTCTCCTACACCGGTGCATTCTCTGTTTATGCGGCACTTGGAGGGGCAACCAAAACAACGAGTGTAGACCTAGCGAACCGCAGCCTTCCTAAGACAATCGAGCAGTTCAACGTCAATGGAGTCGACGAAAAGACGCAGTCCATCCTTGTAGAGGAAGTATTCCATTTCTTCAAATATGCCAAAAGAAAAGACATGAAATACGACATGGTCATCATGGATCCCCCAAGCTTTGCACGATCCAAAAAAGTGACATTCCGTGCAGCAAAGGACTACACTAACCTGGTCTCAGACGCCATAGACATCACGGAAAAGGCAGGAATCATCGTAGCCTCCACCAATTGCAGCACCTTCGGAATGGAAAAATTCAAAGGCTTTATCGACCAGGCCTTCAAGGACAACAAAAAGAAATACAAAATCCTCGAAGAATTCTCCCTGCCGAGTGATTTTGCAACGATCAAGTCATTCAAAGAAGGCAACTACTTGAAGGTTGTGTTTGTGCAAAAGCTGGGGTAAGTTAACAAACTCTAAAACGACACTAAATTCAGCGAGAGGGTCTGGCCCCGCAACACTAAGATTTTTGTGGGAATGTTCTTCCATACCGAACGGAACATATTTTTTGTACACTCATAGCGGGGCCAGACCCTGCACTAGCGAACACTTTAACCGGGGCCAGACCCCGTTAACTTTACAGCCCTTGCGGATGATAATTGTCGAAACATGCGTTTTATCGATATCTGCCCTCTTTTCGTTGATATATCAAAATTCCCATCGATATCCTTATATTTTCGTGGATATCGTGAGCGGAATCGTTGATATATTGAAATTTCCATTGATATACGATTTCGCGGCACGAAAAAGCGAATGCAACATAAAAGCAGACAGCATAAAATGAAAAAACTCGTCAAATTGACGAGTTTTTTCTGTCTAGAACAGCCATCAAGACCCCTTCTGCAGATGATGATACATATACTGGTAGGACTTCGATTCCTCTACCATCCCAAGCTCCAGATAAAGCTTGGTCAGCCATTTGATGGAGCGGGTGTCGGTGGGGTCGAGCTCGAGCTCCCAGTTGAAGCATTCTACCGCTTCGTTCAGCTGCTTCATTTGGTAGTACAATTCGCCAAGTGCATACATTTGATCCGGGTCGTCTTTCAGGACAGCCATTTTTTTAATTTTCAGGAGGATCGGGACCGTAGGATATTGATCGTAGTACGGCTTTAGCCACTGGTTGGTAAATTCTAATCCCTTTTCCTTCAGAAGGATGGGAATGACTACCTGGAAGAATGACTGTGCTTGTTTGGCTGAAATGTCATCAGAAAGTGGAAGGCTCAAGTTTTCCAGCATATTTACATACTTGGAAGGGTCGATATGAATCAGGATTTCCAGTAGGTAAGGGAAATTCTTCACGGAGATGGGAGATCTGCCTTTGGTTAAAAGCAGGAGAGCGTCCTCATAGCGCCCTTCCTCCTTTAGTATGGCAAGGAGATCTTTCCATAGTCTATCGTGTGGAACAGACCGCGCCAAAGCGATATGGGCCAGATAATCCGTTTTCCCCTCAAGGGTAGGGTTCGCGGTGAATAGGGCTACTAATTGATTGTAGTTTAGATCATCAGTGGGGGAGTCATGAATCAGAGAGTGTGCATACAAGCAGAGCAGTTCCATGATGCGCCCCTCCTTTTTCAAAAGCTGATGAAGGGTTGCGAGACTTGTCTTATCCTCAAGACGTTCATAGCAGTATTGCTCGGCATATAAGGGGTCTTTTACAGCAAGGGTTGCAAGGTTTGACTGATAGAGTGATTGGTAGGACTGATACTGCAGGTTCTTGGACATTTCATTTGCCCATTTGTGGGAAGGGTATAAATCAGAAAGCAGGTGCAGCATTTGATAGGTGTGGAAAAGCTGTCCTTCACGTCGAAGCTTTAGGGCAAGCTCCTTGATTGCTTTTATGATTTTTTCCTTTTTCATAAAGGAGTCGAAGATGGTCAGTATGTTAGCTGCTTCAAGGGGTGAGTGCTTCTTCTGAATTTTTTCCCATAGCGGATTCAGAGTTGGAAAGGTGTGTACACGATTATGTGTGAGTAGATAGGATACGAATGGATGAGTTGGCGGCAGGTAGATGCCTTTTTGCAGGATGGAGCTTAGTCTGGAGCTTCTTTTAATCTTGGTTGTATGTTTTCCTGTCAGATAGGCGGTTTTATGGAAGAACAAGTAATAGCATTCTGCCAGGTTGGTGCCTTGCGCCTCTAGGACTTGAAAGCCTTGGTACATGTATAGGCCAGTGGGCTCAAGGAGTAAGGAGTGCTTATCGTGTTGAATGGTAATGGACGTCATTTTCGTCATATTATTATTCCCTCCAATGGTTTGTACCTGTATTGAGAGATAGCTTCTGTTTCAATTGTAACACGAAAGCTGGAAGAAAGAGAAATAACCGATAACCTTTGAAAGGTCCCTTACTGCGCGTATTTACATATAATGGGTGGAGAACTCGCGAGGATAAGGTGGAGTATCGATGATAACAGCTCGAATCGGGAGCAAATGGAGGGAGTATGGGGGAGAGCTGGAATCTTATTTCTCCTCATTCAGAACGGGAATTATCGGAAACGGGCACAAGATGAAAACACCCATGGGGGAAAAAGAAATCCGATATGCAGATTGGACGGCAAGCGGCCGGTTATATGAACCGATAGAAAAAAGGATCATGGAGAAAATCGGTCCATTCATGGCCAATACGCACACGGAGTCCAATACTACCAGCTCTTTTATGACTGCAGCTTATAAAAAAGCGCGGACCATCATCAAACAGCATGTCCATGCAAGTGAGGAGGATGTGCTCATCATGGACGGGTTTGGGATGACGAGTGTGATGAATAAATTCCAAAGAATACTGGGGCTGCGTGGACCGGAAACATGGAAGGCTAAGGTCAATTTACCAAAAGAGGAACGGCCAGTTGTATTTATCACACATATGGAGCATCATTCCAACCACACCACCTGGCAGGAGACGTTGGCGGAGGTGGTAGTCGTACCGCCAGATAAGGGTGGAAATGTCAGTCCGCGGAATCTGGAAAGGCTGTTGGAACAGTACCGGCATCGAAAATGGAAAATCGGTTCTTTTACCGCCTGCTCTAATGTGACAGGGATCATGATACCTTACCATGAATTGGCGAAGGTGTTGCACCTGTTCGGGGGCATTTGTGTGGTGGATTTTGCAGCTGCTGCCCCATATATCTCCATGGACATGCACCCTTTGGACCCCTTGGAAAAGCTGGATGCCATGCTGTTTTCACCTCATAAATTTTTAGGCGGGCCGGGCACGAGCGGGGTACTGCTTTTTGATAAAAAGCTCTATCACAACAAGGTGCCGGACCATCCGGGTGGCGGGACCGTCACTTGGACGGATCCGTGGGGCGGGCACGCGTATTATGATGATATTGAAACGCGGGAGGACGGGGGTACACCGGGTATCCTGCAGGCTATCCGCACGGCGCTTTGCATCCGGCTCAAGGAGAAGATGGGTGTCGAGCGAATAGTTGCACGGGAACAGGAAATGGTAACGCTCCTGCTTGGTGAACTGGCCTCCTTACCTGAAGTGCAAGTTCTTGAAGCGGAAAAAAAGAACCGGATCGGCATCGTTTCTTTTTGTATCAGAGAATTGCACTACAATCTCGTCGTAAAATTGTTGAATGATCGCTTCGGCTTTCAGGTAAGAGGTGGTTGTTCCTGCGCAGGAACCTATGGGCATTATTTATTTAACATCGACGAAGCGGCTTCCAAAGTCATCACCGATAAAATATCCGAAGGGGACCTCTCAGGCAAACCGGGGTGGATCAGATTTTCGATGCATCCCACCATGACCAATGCAGAGATATACGATTTTGTAGACGCGCTCAGGCTCATCATTCGCCATCAGGAGGAATGGGAGCGGGAGTACAGATATTGTGCAAGCTGTAATGACTATTTTTATATAAAACGGGGATTGAGAGACGTCGAAGGATTGTATGAAATTTAATAACAACAAAAGAGGATGGTCACATGGACCATCCTCTTTCTATATATATAAGGGGGGGAGTTTACTATTTTCTTATTCCTAAGGAGATTCTAGGTTTACTTAAAACGTATTGCTTGCAGTCGCGTCTTTTACGACCAGAATGACTTTTCCGTGATCAAGCTTTTCTTCAAGCTGCTCCGCTTCACCGGAAGTGAATCCAAGCTCCTCGAATTGAGCACGAAGCTCATCGCCTTTGCTGCGGAAAACATTCTTCACATAAGTATCTAATCCAACCTCGCCAGCGCCAACTGTGTTAGCATCCGCGTTGTCAGCTACACGCTTTGTGCGGTCATCATCATGTGTGATAACGTAGATGTCATTCTCGTGAACACCTCTCGTTTTCAGCTCCTGTACAGCTCCTACTACTTGTTCATCATTTTGAAATTCTTTATAAGTTGGTTTCATGTTCTATCGCCTCCTTGGTTATGTAATAAAAATACCCGCTTCACAAAAAGTGAAACATGCTTTATTAAATTTTTTTCTGAAATATTGCGATGTAGGGGAATGGAGAAGGATTGATAATTCTTTCTTAACTGACAAACAATACTAGCAAAAAGAGTCGGAGGAGGGGTATGTGATGCTCTACGATTGCATGATTATCGGTGGCGGTATAGCGGGATTGCAGGCTGCCATTCAATTGGGCAGATATCAGTACAAGGTGATTGTGGTTGATTCGAATGATGGAAGATCGAATCTATGCAGGTGCTACCATAATCTCCTTGGCTGGCCGAATGGAGTTAGTGGAGAAACGCTAAGAGAGCTTGGAAGGCAGCAGGCGGAGGGCTATGGCGTCCTTTTTTTAAAAGACCGTGTGACAGGCGTAGCAGAAGTAGGTGGGAACTTTCAGGCATCTACAGAGCAGTCAAGGTCCTTTTCGGCCAGGCGACTGCTGTTCGCAACAGGAGTAAGAGACCACATCCCCATCCTGCCAGGGCTCATCCCTTGTTTGGGAATCAGCATATTTGTATGTCCGGATTGTGATGGATATGAAGTCAGGGAAAAACCGGCTGTTGTAATCGGCTCAGGAGATGTGGGAGCAAATATGGCGTTGGCTTTAACGCACTGGTCGCAGGATTTAACATTGATAAACCACGGAAAGTCTCCTATCCAACAGAAGCTTCTTGGACAATTACATGAAAGGAAGATTACTGTAATCGATGAAAAGATTGTCTCTGTGGTTTGTAACGGAGCGCAGTTAGAGAGCATGACATTGGATAACGGTCGGGACCTGAAGGCCTCACATGGATTTCTTGCCCTTGGGGGGAATGTCGTCAACACGGATCTTGCGGCACAATTGGGGGTGGCCCTTGAAAAAAATCGGCATATCCAGGTGGATCCAAGAACGAAAATGACGAACGTGAAGCATGTGTGGGCGGCAGGTGACATTGTGGCACATTCCGAACAGGTGGCAATTGCCATGGGGGACGGGGTGCAGGCGGCCATCTGGATGCATAAAAGCCTACAAGGAGAATAGAATCCTAGTTGACAGTGGTTTGAGGCAATGCGTAACATAGGGGGTAAGGGTTTACATAAATATCTGAAAAAGTGGAACGTAGTCGTTAGCCGTTAGTCTTTCCATTTCATTCGGGAGCAGGAGGAGAAAAAATGGAAGAGAAAAAGATATCCGATTATGAGAAATATATTCGCACAGAAGAGCTGCTAAGCTTGCAAAAGGGGGATCAGGAGCTCTGCTGCGAGGATGAACTGACGTTTCAGATGATCCATCAAATCGCCGAGCTTCACTTCAAGCTGATCATCCAGTATATTAACCTCGCAGATGCCAATATGAGAGCAAAAGAACCGGTTCAGGCCGCGCAGCAGCTGCAGCGGGTCAATATGCACCTGAAGCACCTACCGCCTGTATTTGATATGGTAAAAGTGATCAGTCCAA
This sequence comes from Bacillota bacterium, assembly GCA_051750385.1. Taxonomy (GTDB): domain Bacteria; phylum Bacillota; class Bacilli; order Bacillales; family Bacillaceae_I; genus Sutcliffiella_A. The sequence continues at coordinate 140,882 of JBNJJQ010000006.1, forward strand.
GAGATTACCATACAATCCGTCTCGCACTTGGCAGAGGGAGCGGCCAGGATTCACCGGGATTCAATCATATTTTGAAACTTGGACCGACACTTTGGCAGCCGTTTGAAGATCTATTGAACGAGCGAGGCCTGACTCCGCTTGAACTGCACAAGAATCCAGGGGCTAACATGGAGCTGTTTATGCTGATGCAGGAGCTGACGGCATTTGATGAGAATTTCCAAACGTTCCGACAGTTCCACATCCAGCTTGTACGCCGAATGATCGGTCTGAATACGAAGAGTCTGAAGGGAATTCCGGCTCAAGCTTTGGAGCGTGGAGCGAAATTCGAGTTCTATCCAAAACTGTGGGAAGCAATCTGCGAGCTTACAGACTGGACGGGATCGAGTTATAATCCAAAGCCATTGTAAATGCTTAGGGAAATTTGCAAATTAGAAAAAACGAAGGTGATTGCCTTCGTTTTTTTTCTTTTCTTCTTTCAATTTTTATTTTTTCCAAGTTTTTCGTTACCCCGTTTAAAGTTGCCTGTAATTTTAGCTAACAATAACTGTACCTCTGTCATATTATCATCAACTTCTTGAATTCTTGCTATAAGACGTTCGGCTTCCTTACCTTTTACAATTTTAATTTGTTTACCTTCGTAAAGGATGAATACTATTCCTTTTTTCGTTATTTGATAAGTGAAAGGTTCTTCGGATAATCGGTTTCTTTTATCTATTTCGCTCATTGCACTGACTCCCTGATTTTTTAGTGATACATACATTTTATTTTAAAAGATTGATTGTTTCACTATTTTTTTTAAATAATTAGAATCATCTAAAGTTCTATCCAAAACTATAGGAAGCAATCTGCGAGCTTACAGACTGGACGGTATCAAGCTATAATCCGAAGCCATTATAAATGAATTTTCGAGCATAAGTTGGGAGGAACGGTAGCGTTCCTCCCTCAATTTTTGCCTGGAGAATGAATTATTCACGCATACCGAATCGATAAGTGTCCAAACTTAAGTGGGGAACCGGATATCAACGGTTTTATATATATATCAACGAAAAAACCTTTATATCCACGAAATTTTTCATATATCCACGAAAAACACCTGCATATCGATAAAACGCATTTTACGACAAAATTCGCCACGCAAAAAGTTCCCATAATAGAAAAAGCCGCCCGAAAGTCAGATCTTGCATGACTTTTCGGACAGCCTGTATCAATTATTTCTGTTCGGCCCATTCCTCGACGTCCCATACCTTCGTTACCCAATCCTCATAGAAGCTAGGTTCGTGGCAGACAAGAAGGATGGTGCCTTTGTATGCTTTGATGGCACGTTTCAGCTCTTCTTTTGCTACTACATCCAAGTGGTTGGTCGGCTCGTCAAACAGCAGCCAGTTGCTCTCATGCATCATCAGCTTGCAAAGGCGGACCTTCGCCTGTTCTCCTCCGCTCAATTGGCTCAAAGGACGGGAGATGTGTTCATTTTTCAGACCGCAGCGCGCAAGCACGGCACGGACCTGGTGCTGATCTAATGCAGGGAACTCATTCCATACATCATCGATCGGTGTAAGGTCTTTCGCTTTTACCTCTTGCTCGAAATAAGAAGGGAATAAGAAATCCCCACGAATCACGGACCCGCCAAGCGGATCTATTTTACCCAATATCGTTTTTAGCAGAGTGGATTTACCAACCCCGTTGCATCCGACAATGGCAATCTTATCGCCGCGTTCGATTTCCATCGTAAGCTTCGGCAATAGTGGCTCTGCATACCCAATTTCAAGATCCTTTGCTTCCACAACATAACGGCTGCTGGCACGGGATTCCTTGAATTCGAAAGTCGGCTTCGCGGCAGTTTCCGGACGATCGATCCGCTCCATGCGGTCCAGCTGCTTCTGACGGCTTTTCGCACGGCCCGTCGTGGAGTAGCGCGCCTTATTCTTCGAGATAAAGTCCTCTTGTTTCTTGATAAATTCCTTCTGCTTTTCATACGCGTTGATATGCTGATTTTTATTCAATTCCGCGAGCTCCAGGAATTTCTCATAGGATGCCGTGTAGCGGGTCAATTTTGAAAATTCCAGATGGAAGATGACATCGACGACACCATTCATAAACTCAGTATCATGGGAGATTAATAGGAATGCGTGAGGATATTCCTTCAGATAAGAGCTTAACCAGCGGATATGCTCGACATCCAGATAGTTCGTAGGCTCATCCAGGAGCAATACTTGCGGCTGCTCCAATAACAGCTTCGCCAAAAGAACCTTCGTGCGCTGTCCGCCGCTAAGGGCAGCAACGTCACGGTCAAGTCCGATTGCATCCAGACCAAGTCCTCGGGCTGCTTCCTCCACCTTAATATCGAGATTATAAAAGCCGCCGGCATCCAGATGGTCCTGAATTTCCCCCATCTGTTCCAAAAGCTCTTCCAATTCCTCAGGAGTTGCTGTACCCATTTTGTCCGTAATTTCGTTTAATTCTTTTTCTTTTTCATAAAGTGGAAGAAACGCATCGCGCAGTACGTCGCGAATCGTCTTCCCTGGCGTCAGAACCGTATGTTGATCCAAATAGCCATAATGCACACTTGGTGTCCATTCCACACGGCCTGTATCGTACACTATTTCCCCTGTAATAATATTCATTAACGTGGATTTACCAACCCCGTTCGCGCCAACCAATCCTACGTGCTCACCTGCAAGCAAGCGCAGGGAAACATCCTTGAATAACATGCGGTCGCCAAAACTGTGGCTCAACCCATCTATGCTTAATAAACTCATGCTCGTATCCACCCTATCTCTAAAAATATCTACTTTTCATCATACTAAATTCTGCTAGGAAAGGAAAAGAGAAGTTTCTTCCTATTATCGTTATTTTTTTGAACTATTCCCTCTCCACTTCATATAAAATAGAAAATAGAGAAAATTGGAAGAGAAGGGGTCCTTACTAGATGAGAGAAAAAAGAATTGCTTTGGGAATCGTTTTAGCCTCATTACTTTTAATGGGATCGGCATTCATCCCTACAGGATACGATGTATTATTTGCCGATGAACCGATTATGCTGGATGAACTTGTCGATTATGAGGACGGCTATGAGCTGGATGGAGAAATAGGGATGACCTATGTATCCTCGATCGAAAACGTGGTATGGCCCTTTCTTCTTCTTGGGTTGCTGTTCGAAGAGGGAGTGGATATCGAACCTGCTGCCACAGAGGAGCTTGATATCGACGTGGAGGATCTTCATTATCAATATGAAATGATGATGGTTCAGTCCAAAATCAAGGCAGAATACAAAGCAAGAGAATATATGGAAGAAACACCGGAACTCAATTTGAGTGGATTCTATCCGGCCTATCTCGAGCCTGATTGGAAATATAAGGATGAAATTGAAGTAACAGATATTCTAGTAGGAATCGATGGGGCGGAGCTCGAATCCTATGAACAGCTCGATCAACTGATTCTTGCGAAGGAACCGAATCAAGAGACCGTATTGACGGTTATGAGGGATGGGAAACGGAAAGACATCGAGGTTCGAACCTATCCTGAACGCGACTATTACAACAATACGTTCTTGGGTATGTACGTGGAAGAGGTATTTGAGCTGGTGGAGGATGAACGGATCGCGTTCAACATTGAAGAGATCGGTGGACCAAGCGCCGGCTTGATGCTTACTTTGATTCTGATTGAAAAGATGACAGAAGAGTCGCTGCTCAAAGGCAACAAGGTAGCGGGAACAGGGACAATCGAGATGGACGGATTCGTAGGACCGATCGGCGGCGTCAAACAGAAGGTCATCGGAGCGGATCTCGCCGGCTATGAATATTTCCTTGTGCCAGAAGATAATGATTATGGAAACAATGAAGAGATTGCAAAACAGACGGTAAAAGAAGAAGGCCTGGCAATCAAGCTGATTCCGATCGGCAGCTTGGAAGAGGCGGTCGCTGAATTGAAAAAGCTGCCCAAAAAGAAATAAAAGCCAGTCGGAGAGGGCCAAATGGTCTTCTCTTCTTTTTTTGACTAGCTCCAAACATTATGCCAAGATGATGGAAGGAATAAGCTTGTTTCGCATTGTGACAGGAAAAATCAGTATAACTTTCCCCCTGTTGGTTGGAGTGCAAGGGGTGAGACTCCTGCGGGAGATAGCGGTAGACTTGAGACCCCACAGGCGAAGCCGAGGAGGCTCAAGCACCGCCCCGCGGAAAGCGAACCCCTGGAGCGGAAATCAACAGGGGTGTTTCACACAGACACTTGTTAAAAACATCTATCTTACCGAAACAGCCATGTAATAAGAAACGAAGGGATTTGTATTCTATGTCAAAAACAGTAGTACTTGCTGAAAAGCCATCTGTAGCAAGAGATATAGCACGCGTATTGAAATGTGGCAAAAAAGGGAACGGGTACCTGGAGGGAGACCAGTACATCATTACTTGGGCACTCGGCCATCTTGTAACACTGGCGGACCCTGAAGCCTATGATGCCAAATTCAAAGCATGGAAGCTCGAGGACCTTCCGATGCTACCGAACGAAACGAAGCTGGTTGTCATCAAACAGACAGGCAAGCAATACAATGCGGTCAAAGCGCAGCTGACAAGAAAAGATGTAAAAGAGATTGTCATTGCAACAGACGCAGGGCGTGAAGGGGAGCTTGTGGCCCGTTGGATCTTGGAGAAGGCGCGTGTGCAAAAGCCGATCAAGCGTCTCTGGATCTCATCTGTTACCGACAAAGCCATCAAGGATGGATTCAGTCGACTTCGGAATGGGAAGGAATACGAAAACCTCTATTACTCTGCTGTGGCCCGTGCGGAGGCGGACTGGGTTGTCGGAATGAATGCCACCCGTGCGCTGACGACCAAATACAATGCCCAGCTTTCTTGCGGCAGAGTGCAGACTCCGACCCTTGCGATGATTGCGAAAAGGGAAGAGGAGATACAGAGCTTTGTGCCAAAGGAATATTACGGCATGAAGGCACTCACGGAAAAAGGCTTCCAGCTCGTATGGCAGGATGCGAAAACAAAGGAACGACGAAATTTCAACAAAAGTGAAATCGAACGACTATATGGACAGGTGAAAAATAAGCAGGGCACCATCACCGACATTTCAAAGGCGGAAAAGAAAAGCTATGCTCCGGCGCTTTACGACCTGACCGAATTACAGCGTGATGCAAACAGGATCTTCGGCTACTCTGCCAAAGAAACCTTGTCCATCCTGCAGCGCCTTTATGAGCAATATAAAATTGTCACTTACCCAAGAACGGATTCCCGTTTCATCTCTACGGATATGGTCGAGACGTTGAAGGAGAGGGTAGAAGCTGTTCGTGCCCATTCCTATAAATCGGTTGCATCCAAAATCCTGACCAAACCGATCAAGGGAAGCAAATCTTTCGTGAACAATGAAAAGGTGACAGATCACCACGCCATCATCCCGACGGAGGAAACGGTGCTTCTAAGCAAGCTTTCCGATAAGGAGTACAAGATCTATGACCTGATCGTAAAACGGTTCCTGGCAGTGTTAATGCCGCCATTCTTGTATGAGCAGACGACTGTTACGGCTACATTTGGTTCAGAGCAGTTTGTGGCAAAAGGGAAAACCGTCATCTCCCAAGGGTGGAAAGAAGTGTTCGGATCACTTGAGGAGCAGGAGGACGGCAGCGATGGCTATACCGACCAGATGCTGCCAAGCTTGAATAAAGGGGACGCCCTGCCTATCAGGAAAGTGGAAATCACCACAGGCAAAACACAGCCGCCGGAGCCTTTTAATGAAGGAACCCTGCTTTCAGCCATGGAGAATCCGGTGAAATATATGGAGCACTCCGACCGTGAGCTGATCAGGACGATCGGGGAAACTGGCGGAATAGGAACGGTAGCAACCAGAGCGGATATCATCGAGAAGCTTTTCAATAGCTTCCTCATGGAAAAAAGGGGGAAGGGTCTCCATATCACCTCCAAAGGAAGACAGCTCCTGAATCTGGTACCTGAGGACCTAAAATCACCCGCCCTGACTGCAGTTTGGGAGCAGAAGCTCGGCCTGATTGCAAAAGGGAAGCTGAAAAAAGCGGATTTCATCAACGAAATGAAGGCCTATGCCAAGGAAATCGTACATGAGGTGAAAAACAGCTCGGAGAAATTCAAGCATGACAACATTACAGGCAAACGCTGCCCGGATTGCGACAAGCCGATGCTTGAGGTGAACGGCAAAAAAGGCAAAATGCTTGTCTGCCAGGACCGTGAATGCGGCCATCGCAAGAATGTCTCCAAGGTGACGAACGCAAGATGTCCGAAATGCCGGAAGAAGCTTGAGCTGCGTGGCGAAGGGGAAGGCCAGATGTTTGCCTGCGTCTGCGGCCATCGGGAAAAATTGAGCACATTCCAGGAACGCCGCAAGAAAAATGACTCCCAAAAGGCATCCAAGCGTGATGTGAATCAATACATGAAACAACAGAACCAGGATGAGCCGGTCAATAATGCGCTTGCTGATGCCCTGGCTAAGTTGAAGTTAAAATAAGATAGGAGAGGAGTGGCGGTTGCTAAAAGGGCCACTCCTTTTTAGGTAATAACAAATTATTTAATGTTCCGAAAAAGATAGTTTATAATAGATTCATAAACTACAAAGGAATGGTTTTATGAGCGCTCAACATAAATTGAACATAGAGGGGCTTCAGTTTGAATGGGATCTGGATAAAGGGGAATTCCTCTTTGAAGGGGAAGACTCTGTTCTTTTTTGGATATCCTCGGCAATGAAAACATTTTTCGATACCATTGAAGAGGTATCGGGATCAGAATCCACCTGCCTTGTAATGGAGTCAACAGGCTATCGCCAAGGAGCGGTTGTTGGAAAGTACTTCGAAAACATGACAGATATCAGCATCGAGAAAATTGCAGGCTTAATAACAAATACATATGCCTCCGCTGGCTGGGGAAAAGCCTATATTCACGATCTGAATGTGGAGAACTACAGTCTTACCGTTCATTTAAAGGATGATTGGGAATACAAAATAAATAAAGCGCAAGGAAAAAAGAAAGGCGGCATCTTCCTGGCTGCACACTACGCCGGTATTTTTACAGGCCTTTTCAAAACGGATATTTGGTACAAGGTCGTCCAGTCCCAAATTGAGGGGCATGAATACACCATCATTGAGTATTTCCCTCAGGAAGTAAATGTCGCAGAAAACATTCATGGCCTTGCACGCAGAAAAGAAGCGGAGCAGATCGCGAAGCTCGAAGGTTTGGTCCAAGAAAAAACAAAAGAACTGAAGGAGCTAATCCAAACCATATCCTCACCTATCATACCGGTCTTGGAAGGCATAGTGGTTGTTCCTCTACTGGGAAAGTATGATGAAGAAAGGGCAGATGAGCTGATAGTGAAGACCCTTCACAATTTGCCGAAGCATAAGGCGAGCTACTTGGTCCTTGACCTGACAGGCATCGACCAGAATCTGACCTCCTACACAGCAAGTATGATCGAAAAGCTGGGGTCAGCCGCAAAACTACTTGGAATCAAGACCATCCTGGTCGGTATATCCGCACAACTGAGCATGGAAATCACAAAGTCTGATATTGACCTAGATCATTTTGATTTCTTCCAGTCCCTGCAGCATGGCATCCATTTTGCCCTTGCGCAGAACGGACGGAGGATTATCTAATGTCGGAAGCCAGCTGCCGCTTTTTAATAAGTGGGTGCTGGTTTTTTCATTTAGGCTGTTTTCGCATTCATTGTTGCTTTGAAGATAAAATGTACACATCAAATGTAGCCCGTTGATTGCAGCGAGGGACACAAGATTCCCCGGGGACGGATGGGAGCCTCCTCGGCTTCGCCTGTGGGGTCTCCCATGCCCTCTACTCTCCCGCAGGAGTCAAGTGTCCTCCGCTACAATCAACTCAAGGTTTTAACATTATTTGCTATAAGGAAGAGCCTCAATAATCAAATTCGCTACTAACAGTATATAAATTGAGACAAAATCCAATTTTTATACCTTTAGTGAGGCAAATTTTCACCTTGAGTTCCCCCCTGTTGGTTGGAGTGCAAGGCGTGAGACTCCTGCGGGAGCAGCGTGTCAAGGGAGACCCCGCAGGCGCAAAGCGCAGAGGAGGCTCCCGAGGCCGCCCGCGGAAAGCGAACGCCTGAAACGGAGACCAACAGGGTGTTTAATGTTGATACCTTATCTTTAGCTCAGCCCTATTGCTTAAATTTAGGAAAAGAGCCTTCATTTATGACGTGCCCGAGTGGGCTTTCACCTATGACTTATCCCCTGCATAGGCTACAAGGGATAGTTCTTTGTAAGATATCCTACCATAGAAGGGGTGTTCTTTTTGGCAGGGAAAGTGTTGAATTATTACGCTGGCGGCAATACGGCACGTGGATTTTACAGTTTATATGAATCAAACATAGAGGGTCTGGACCGGATTTTCATCCTGAAGGGCGGTCCCGGGACAGGGAAATCCTCGCTCATCAAAAAAATCAGCAAGGCATGGAACGAAAAAGGCTATGACATCGAATTGCTGCATTGCTCCTCTGATACAAAATCGGTCGATGGCCTCATCATCAGGGAACTGGGTGTTGGCATTGTTGATGGTACGGCACCGCATGTCATCGAACCGAAAGCACCAGGGGCCATTGAGGAATATGTCAATTTAGGAGAAGCCTGGAATTCCAGTTTCCTAAAAGAGTTTAAGACCGAAATAGTGGAACTGGCACAGAAAAAGAAGCAGGCATATCTGGCAGCCTATCAAACGTTTGCAAGAGCCTTGAAGGTCCATGATGACTGGGAGCGCTATTATATCCATAATATGAATTTTGAAGCGGCGAATGTGCTTACCCTCTCACTGATAGATACCCTATTTGAAGGAAAGAGCCTGGATAAAAAAGCCGATGTCCGCCACCGGTTCCTTGGTGCGGCCACACCAGAAGGGGCAAGGGATTGTGTACCAAACCTGACAGAGGGCCTGACGAACCGGTATTTCATAAAAGGTCGTCCGGGTTCAGGAAAGTCCACTATGCTGAAAAAGCTGGCCAAAGCAGCAGAGGATAGAGGCTTTGACGTGGAAGTATACCATTGCGGCTTTGATCCCTACAGTTTGGATATGATTATCTGCCGCGAGCTCGGATTCTCCATTTTTGACAGCACGGCACCGCACGAATATTTTCCTGAGCGGGAAGGCGATTCAATTGTCGATATGTACGAAATCACCATCAGAAATGGAACCGACGAACGTTATGAAAAAGAAATCCAGCTCGTCAAAGATCGCTACACAGAAGCCATGAGCGATGCTATCGGGAAGCTTGCCGAAGCAAAAAGCTGGCATGAAAAGCTCGAATCGATCTACGTAAAAGCGATGGACTATAGCGTAGTGGATGAATGGACGATGAAGATTCAGGCGGAAATAGAGGAGATTGCGGAATCGAAATAGGTAGCTTGGCAGGACACGACTGGCGAATAGAGCGCTGGTCGTGTTTTTTTATAGCAGGAGTACAGTTGGAGGTGCGGATACTAGTGTCTATTGAACATTTTTGCGGCTCTATTGAACTTTTTTTGTGTTCTACGGACTTTTTTCTCGTTCTATTGAACTTTTTTGGCATTCTATCGAATCTTTTTATGGTTCTAACGAACTTTTATAAAAACAGGATATCCTGATCATCTTTCAAACAAAAAGGAGCCATCCGCGCACAACGTATGGCTCCTTCAGAAACTCTATAACCGAACCCGTACCTCTACACCAAAGTGATCGGACACGACATCTTTATTTTCCCCGTTAAACACCACCTGGGACGAGTCAACGTCAACTTGATCACTTGCCAGGATAAGGTCAATTCGGAGATCCTGCTTGTTTTCATCCCAGCCGGCAATTTTGCCGCGCACTGTGATGCCGGAATCCTTCTCCTTAGCAAGCAGGTAGGTGTCATACAACCCATGCTCCACTGTCAGTAGCTCATAGCCTTCAGCTTTGATATGGGCACTGTTATTGAAGTCCCCCATCAAGAAGAACGGAGCATAGCCGGATTTCACCTCAGAAAGAAGCTGGTCGATCTGATAGCGGGCAGGCTCCTCTTCATCCGTCCACCAACCTAAATGACAGGTATAGAAGGAAAGCTCCCTCTCGCCATATTCCACCGTCACGCCAACAATCTTCCGGGTTTTCCAATAGTTCGTATCCTCACCCTTGGAAACAAAGAAGGAATGCGACTTGACAATTGGAAGCCTGGTCAGGATTGTAAGCCCTTCTTCATACGTGTCATACCCCATATGGGCGAAATCCCAGACGAGTTGATAGTCGGGGACTCCAAGCTTCTCAAGCTCCTGCTGCAGCACAAGGCCGAAGTTGTTTTCTTTTATATTATCCCGATTGAGGGGCGCATCGATGCTCTGACTAACCTCCTGAAGAGCAATGACATCGTATGCTTTTTCCTTGATGGTTTTGGCGAGATGCTGAATTTTCTCCATTTGATTCTCTTCCTGCCAGGAGTGGCAGTTTAAGGTTAGTAGATTCATCCTATTACGCTCCTAACAAATCTTGAATATCCGATTTGATGACATCGGCTTTTGGTCCGTAGATGGCCTGTACGCCTTTGTCTTTAACAATTAGACCAAGTGCGCCATTTTCTTTCCATTTCGCTTCGTCTGCTACAAGCTCGCGATCCTTTATCGTTACACGAAGTCGAGTCATACATGCATCCACATCTTCAATATTGCTTGCTCCACCTAATAATTCGATAATCGCAGGTGCCAAAGAGTCATTCGAAACAGCTGCAGTTGAACCGCCAGTGCCTTCCTCCTGCTCGATATAGTTCCCGTTGCGACCAGGCGTTGGGAAATTGAATTTCTTGATCAGGAAGTTCGCAACTGCAAAGTTTAATCCGAAAAATACAAGACAAGCAATCACGAAGTTAACAAGGTCGAGCCATAAACCGGCTTTTACAATCATCGGAGTACGAGTCAAGAGCTCGATCACACCAAACGCATGGACACGGATGTCGATTACATCCACGATTGCAAAGGCAAATCCTGTCATGATCGCATACACCACATAAAGCAATGGAGCGGCAAACATGAACATAAATTCAATAGGCTCTGTTACACCAGTTAAAAATACAGCTAGACCAGCAGAGAAGAACATGGATTTGTACTTTTTGCGCTTGTCCTTGTCCACATTGCGGTACATCGCATACGCAATACCGATCAATGCTGCACAGGAAAGGATCATTTGCCCCACTTTGAAACGCGCTGGAACGACTTCTTTTAAAAGTGCTTCATAGGACTCTTTATCCCCGGCAGATAGATAGTTATTCAAATCCGCAATCCAAGCAAGCCATAGTGGATCTTGACCATATACTACCTGGCCGGCACTGCCGCCTGTCGCAATCGTATACGCTCCACCAAGCGCGGTGTAGTTCATGGGAACGGTTAACATATGATGCAATCCAAATGGCAATAATAGACGCTCTAATGCACCGAAAATGAATGGTGCAATAATTGGAGCCGTGTCACGGGAAGTAGCGATCCAACGGCCAAAGTCATTCAGCAAGCCCTGAATGAACGGCCATACAAGAGATAGTACAATTGCCGCAACTACAGATCCGACAATAACGACGAATGGTACAAAACGCTTTCCATTAAAAAAGGATAACGAATCAGGTAATTTACTATAGTTGTAAAATTTATTGAACAGGTTGGCACCGAGGAAACCGGCAATGATTCCGACGAATACACCCATGTTCAATGCAGGTGCACCAAGAACAGAAGTGAAATAATCGCCTACAATCAATTCCTGACCAAATAGGGACGTGAAAGTCGCTTCCGGATCAGCAAGCATATCATTATTTACCCCAAAAATGGCTCCGGTAATACGGTTGATCAATACGAATGCAATCAATGCTGCGAATGCACCGCCAGCACGTTCCTTCGCCCACGATCCACCGATCGCTACAGCGAATAGGATGTGTAGGTTGGTAATGATGGCCCAACCGATATCCTCCATCACTCTTGCAATCGTTTGCACAAGCGCGATGTCTCCACCTGTCATGCCAACCAACTTACCAAGGGAAATCATAATTCCAGCAGCAGGCATAACTGCAACTACGACTAGCAACGCTTTCCCGAATTTTTGCCAAAAGTCAAAAGACAAAAAGTTCTTCATATTAACAGCCTTCTTTCTTCATTAGTAGTATATAAAACTTGAAAACGAATTCATTTTTGTGCAATTTTATGTAACTTTAGTGCAACCGTTTGCATTTTTCTATTGTAAGAGATGTCCCATCACAATGCAAGTAAAAAATATTACATTCATCTAAATTTAACAAAGTATATTTATTTGTAAAAAGTGTTATTTTGAGAAAATTATTTATTGGCGCAATAGTCTTTCTTTCGCGGATTCTGTATACATCCATTTAGAAAAGAAGTAAACTATGTACCGTACTAAGTTGGACAATAAAGGAGAACCTATACAATGAAAAAATGGATGAGCATACTATTGACAGCTTTACTAAGCATCGCTGTTTTAGCAGGATGTAACACTGAAAATAAAACTGAATCAAAAGAAACGGAAGCAAGTGCAGCTTCTGATAATAATAACGATAGCAAGCAGATTACAGCATTAGTTGGACTTCAAATGGAAATGATCCATACTATCCGAAAAAATTTGGAGCCTGTGACAGCATATGAACAATCCCAAGATGCAGCCTTGCAGGAACAAGCTGTATCCTCGAGCAAACTTATTGCAAACGAGCTTCGCGGACTGGAGATCCCTTCCGACTTAAGCAAAGAGCTTCAGGGAGATATGAAGGAATCCGTTGAATTGCTGGCACTTTATTTCGAGGAGAGAGCGGCAACATTAAAGCCCGATGCAGACCTGACAGCAATGGAAGCGGCATTTGCAGCATTCCACGAGAAGATCGGTGCAACATTCGAAAAGGCTGGATTGCATGCGCCTAATTTCGAGAAGGATGTATACTAATATATTATAGGGAGTCACCTGTCGGAGAAATTGCGGCTGGTGGCTTTTTTTTGCTCAATCTCAAAGGTTATTGGGTCTCCCTGCACTTGAAATCGGTTTGAATGATTAAGTCCATATAATTGTGTAAAAAGAAAGAGTCATTTTATTCCTTCTTGTCAACACTGTTTTCAACGACGATAAACAATGAGAAGAGGAATAAGAATGACTCAAATACAGTTTAACCTAGATTTGGACGTTTTAAAAGAAGCAGTTATAAACTCAAATATTGAAACAGTTGTTAGATCTGCTATTGTTCTTGTATTAAATGAATACATGGAAAAAGAAAGAGATGAATACTTACAAGCTGCTGCTTATGAGCGCTCTACGGAGCGTTTGGATTATCGTAATGGCTACTATGAACGTGAATTTACTATGAGTATCGGGAAACTAAAACTTAAAGTACCTCGCACTCGAAATGGTGAATTTTCACCTTCCGTTTTTGAAAAATACGCACGATGTGATCAAGCCTTCGTCATCTCAATGGTAGAAATGGTGATTAACGGTGTATCCACTCGTAAAGTTACACACATTGTGGAACAGCTTTGCGGAGAGAGCGTTTCAAAGTCGTTTGTATCTTCCCTTACTCAGAAGCTAGATCCTATCGTTAATGACTGGGCAAAGAGGCCACTTAATGGTTCCTACTATCCTTTTATCTTTGTGGACGCTATGTATATTAAGGTGCGGGAGCACCATCGGGTCGTCTCCAAAGCTGTCTATATCGCTACAGCTCTAACGGATAAAAACACGCGTGAGATTCTTGGTCTTCAAATTGATCATGTTGAGAACTATGATAGCTGGTGTCGCTTTTTCCAACAGCTTAAATCCCGTGGACTTCAGTCTCCAAAGCTCGTTATTTCAGACGCTCATCAAGGTCTACAAAAAGCTATTCTACGGGAATTCATCGGCACTAGCTGGCAGAGATGTAATGTACACTTTAAACGTAATATTATCGAGAAACTCCCAAAGAAGGATTCCGTTGAAATTAGGACGATGATTAAGCGTATTTTTGAAGCTGTAACGATAGAAGATATGAGAAATTTCAAAGAGGACCTCATGAGCCAGTTTGGTGAAAACTCTAGATACGCAAACGCCTTAAAAGTTCTTGATGAAGGTTTTGAAGATACGATTCAATATATGGAACACCCTCAAGCCATCCGGCCTCATATTAGAAGTACGAATTCTTTAGAACGGTTAAACCAAGAGGTTCGTAGAAGAGAAAGAGTAATACGAATTTTTCCTAACACTCAGTCAGCTTTTCGTTTAGTGGGAGCTGTCTTACTTCATTATCAACAAACTGTTTACGCAAAGAGAAAGTCCCTATCCAAATAGCCTCTACTGTTTGAGTGGAACTTCCATTATAGATTGTTTCATAGCCAGAATGGGCTGTCAAAGTGAGAAGCCTTTGACAGCCCATTCTGGCTATGAAGGAATAAAACCATGGAAGTTTCGCTCAAAAAATGTAAGGGGATGAATCATATAACCGATTAACAGTTGAAAACACTTGTAAGGAATTTTACACAATAATAAGGAGTTGACTGTTTGAATTTCACGTTGTGCACAAAAAACAATGGTTTACGCGCAAAAATATAAATATATGCACAAAAAATTAATTTTATGCACAAAAAATCAGATTTACGTACAAAAATGGTTGTCTTTTGCACAAAACGCAATATGCGCCAATATTCTACATCGTTCCTAGCCTGCTGCATCATTCAATCTATAATTGACCAAGCAACTAACAACATATCTCCTACTCCTACCGCATAGCATATCACAAACATATTTAGCTATCCGAAAGTCTTGTCTAATTCCAAGTTTCATGATAGGATTTATCTAAATTAATAGTTATTTTCTTATCCAGAGAGGTGGAGGGACTGGCCCGATGAAACCCGGCAACCGCACAGTAGTGTGCAGGTGCTAATTCCAGCAAGACAATTTGTTCTTGGCAGATAAGTAGATGGACGGGTTCCCATTCCAAACTTCTTCTTATCGGAGAAGTTTTTTTATTTGTCAAAACGACTACAAACGAAGGGAAGATAGGGGATGAAGTATGGCTTTTGGTTACCGATATTTGGCGGTTGGTTGAGAAATGTAGAGGACGAACAGATGCCGCCGACCTTTGATTACGCAAAAAAGGTCATTCAGCAGGCGGAAAGGCTTGGCTATGACACGACATTGATTGCAGAATTATTTTTAAATGATATAAAAGGCCCACAAGAGGATAGCCTGGAGGCATGGTCAACTGCTGCGGCACTTGCTGCTGTAACGGAGAAGATCGAGATCATGACTGCGATTCGTCCCGGCTTCCATAATCCTGCGATTGCGGCAAAAGCGATTGCGAATATTGATCATATCAGCAATGGTCGTCTGACCTTGAATGTCGTTTCTGCTTGGTGGGAGGAGGAGGCGCGGCAATATGGCGGTATTTTCACCGAGCATGATGAACGGTATGAACGGACGAAGGAATTCATCGATGTGCTGAAAGGGCTGTGGACCGAGGATTCCTTCAGCTATGACGGAAAGTACTATCAATTTAAGGAAACGAAGCTATTTCCGAAGCCGGTGCAACGTCCGAATCCGATCCTCTATGCAGGGGGAGAGAGTCCGAAGGGGAAAGAGGTTATTTCCTCCTATTGTGATGCGTATGTCATGCATGGTGGAACGGTGGAAGAGGTCGCCCGTAAAATAAAAGAAATGAAACAGCGCAGAAGAAATACTGAGCACCCTCCTTTTCAGTCGTTCGGGATGGCAGCGTATGTCATCTGCCGCGATACGGAGAAAGAGGCAGAGCAAGAGCTTGCTAGAATAACAGATGTGAAGGAGTCCAGTGCCTATGCGGGCTTCAAGGATTTCACCAGCAAGTCGCAGCTCGAGCAGCAGATCCAACTGCAGGATTATTCGGTATCCAATAGAGGGCTGCGGCCTAACCTGATCGGTACACCGGAACAGATTGCTGCGAAAATAAGAGAGTATGAGGACGCAGGTGTGGACCTGCTCTTGCTCCAATTTTCACCGCAGCTGGAGGAAATGGAGCGATTTGCGAAAAAAGTGATGCCCCTGGTGAATGAATCACGGCTTGCCCAAACAGAGCTGCAAAAATGAGCATAAGCTGTACTAGGAGACTTGCAGAAATTGGAGGAATAAACAATGAAAAAGATATATATCTTGCATGAAAACAAAGAATGGACCGACCATTTGACCAATAGATTAAAAGAATTGGACCTGCCATTTGAAGAGTGGCATCTGGACGAAGGTCATGTGCCCTTGGTGGAGGCGCCGCCTGAAGGGGTATTTTATAACAGAATGAGTGCGTCCTCCCACACAAGGGACCACCGCTTTGCACCGGAATTGACGGGGGCTGTTTTGGCGTGGCTTGAGCATCATGGCCGGAAAGTGTTGAACGGTAGCCGTGCGCTTCAGCTTGAACTGAGCAAGGTGAATCAGTATACAGCCCTTGAGAAGCAGGGGATTCGCACACCGGAAACGATAGCGGCAGTGGGAAAAACCAATATTATAGAGGCGGCAAAGAAAATAGAAGCTGAGGCGTTCATCACAAAGCACAACCGCGCCGGTAAAGGGTTGGGAGTCCAGCTTTTCCAATCCACGGCAAGCCTCGAGGAGTATTTGTATGGGTCGACCTTCGAGGAACCGGTTGATGGAATCACTCTGATCCAGGAGTATATTGAGTCACCGGAATCCTATATTACGAGATGCGAGTTTGTGGATGGCAAATTCCTTTATGCGGTGAGGGTGGATACGTCAGAGGGATTTGAGCTTTGCCCGGCGGATGCCTGCCAGATTGGCGATCTGTTCTGTCCGGTAGGGGAAGAAGTGGAAGAGAAGCCGAAGTTCCGCATTGTCGAGGATTTTGCCGATCCTATCATCGAAAAATACGAGGCATTCCTGAAAGAAAACAACATCCAAGTCGCTGGGATCGAATTTATCCGAGACGCAAATGGCGAAATTTTCACTTATGACGTCAACACGAACACGAACTACAATGCCGATGCCGAAAAAGTGGCAGGGAAGTTCGGCATGCTGCAATTGGCAAAACTGCTTGGTGAAGAGCTGGAACGAGCATAAGCATAAAAAAGGTGCCAGACGGGGTCTGGCACCTTTTGCATTCTATTAGAAAAAGATATGGCCCATGATTGCAATGACAGGCAGCGTAATTAATGTACGCAGGATGAAGATGATGAACAGGTCCTTGAAGGAAACAGGGACCTTGGATCCGAGCAATACGCCACCGACCTCGGAAAGGTAGATGAGCTGTGTCACGGATACGGTTGCGACCACAAAACGGGTCAGTTCACTTTGGATATCCGTACCTAATACGGAAGGCAGGAACATATCCGCAAATCCGACCATCATGGTTTCCGATGCCGCCTTAGCTTCAGGAATCTGCAAGAGCTCTAACAGGGGAATGAACGGTACTCCCAACCAAGTGAACAACGGCGTATTTTCCGCTAAAATAAGGGCGATTGTACCGAACGTCATCACGATCGGCGCGACACCCATCCACATATCCAGGACATTTTTTCCGCCCTCGATGAAGAATTTACTGATGCTTCTATTTTTCGCAGCACGTTCCACAGCCTGGGAGTAACCCCATTTTAATGGGGAGTATCCCTCTGGAATCAATTCTTTCTCTTCTTTTTCCTCACCGTTGTAATAGGTATCCGGTTTCCAGGAAAGTGGCGGAATACGCGGCATGATGATGGCAGCAACCAGTCCTGAAAGTGCAACAGTTGCGTAGAAAGGAACAAACATTTCCGCCAAGCCGACCTGGGAAATGACAATCAGACTGAACGTAATGGAAACAACGGAAAAGGTTGTCCCGATTACCGCTGCTTCACGCTTTGTGTAATAGCCTTCTTCATATTGCTTACTGGTCAATAGCACCCCGATGGTCCCATCTCCAAGCCAGGAAGCCATCGTATCGATGGAAGAGCGCCCCGGTAGAGTGAAAATCGGTCGCATGACTTTCGTTAACAAAGCTCCGAAGAACTCCAATAGTCCATAATTCAAAAGCAGAGGTAAAAACAATCCGGCAAAAAGGAAAACAGTTAATAGAATAGGAAGCAGTTCAAATAATAAAAGTCCTCCGGTCACGTCACTCCAAACAGCCTCCGGTCCCAGCTTGAACAAGGTCATGATGGCAAAAACCATTCCGACAATGCGAGTCACTGTCCAGAATAAGGAAACATTAAAGAGCGAATTGAAGAAGCCAGGCTGTTTGGTATAAGAAGGCTTCGCGAGCTTCGTAACGACAGTTGCAATGGCAGTTATGATAATGATGGCTGTCATAATATATGGTATTGTGCCTCCAAGCAAATCTTGCAGTTGCCCGGAAAGAATGGCAATAGGTATCGTGATTTCGCCTTCATATGAAGTAGGGAACATGAATAACAGGATCCCGATTAAAGACGGAATGAGAAATTTTAAAATATCAATCGTTCGATAAGATGGTGTAGTTTTCAATGTAGATTCTCCTTATGCGTAAATATGCAACGTTAGTTATTTTAATACAATTCTTCTATTTTTCAAAGGTAGTTATTGGAAGAGGTGAAAGTTTTCCCTATTACTTTCCCTAAAAGTAACGAAAACAAACCAATAAAGATACCGGTCACTCCTTTAATTGGCAAAATCCAGTATCTCCAGTTCTTTATGTTTTCTAAGATCGATAAAATGATCATCGATTTTAATGATTGGCAGATGGGGCTCATCCGTATGGATAAAAATGATTTCTCCAAGCTTTCCGTTGTTTAATAGTACTTCATCACGAATATGGTTGGAGAAGATGTAACGGACGAAAGGATAAACGATAGCAGGATTGATGCGATTATAGCTTGCTTCTTGTATCAGGATCTTGCTTGTGACAAAAAGATTCTGTTTTGGTCGGTAGCTCCGTTCGGACGATAGGGCATCATACATGTCCGCCACGGAAAGTATCTGTACAAAATAAGGAATCCTTTCATGCTTGATCCCAGTTGGATAGCCGCTGCCATCGAGACGCTCATGATGCAGCAATGCCCCCTGCAGGATATGGGGATCTATCGTTTTATTCTTCCGCAGAAGTTCGTAACCGAGTGTCGTATGCCTTTGAATTTCGTTCCATTCACTTTCCGTCAGACGCCCGGGCTTTTGCAGGATGGTTTTGTCTATCAATAGCTTTCCTACATCATGAAACAGACCCATCTGACCAAGGAGTTTTATTTTTTCCTTGTCGAGGCCCATGATTTTACCAATCAGGGAAGCATATATGCCCACATTCAGGCTGTGCGAATATGTATAGTTATCATAGCTTTTTACTTGTTCGATATATCGAATGAATACAGGATCCTCGACCAGCTTGTCCACCAAAGGGGCAAGCATCTGATGAATCTCTTCCAATGGCGGCAGATTTTCCCGTTCCATTTTTGAGAAAATAGTCTGAAACGCGCTGACACTATTATGGTAAATATTTTTCACATGCTGGAAATAATCCTTGGAAAGGTGATGCGGCTGCTCCACCAACAGACGCTGGTCAAAATAGTAGTCATGGTTCTGCAGACTTTCAACATGCTTTTTAGTCAAGATAGTGCCTTTTTTCAACAAAAGATTTCCTGATACAGAATAGATGTCATCTATTAGGATTTTACCGATATGTTTTGAGGAAATTCTCATAGCATTCTACCTCGCCTAAATCTTTTATAATACCTTTATCAACATCGATTTTAACATTTAAAGCACCAAAAATCTATATTTTTCAAAATAGTCAGCAAATTATTTTCGCAGTATAATATTTGAAATGCGTTGATGGAATACTATAGGATAGGATTCAAGAGATAAATTACATAGGTGGGTGAACGGATTGGTTAAATGTATTGCGATTGATATGGATGGAACGTTATTAAATAATAATCATGTAGTAAGCGAAGAAAATGCAAAGGCCTTAAAGGTTGCGCAAAGAAACGGCGTGGAGGTTGTCATTGCCACCGGCCGGTCCTACGCAGAAGCGAAGGATGTCCTGGTAGAGGCGGGTATACACTGTCCGATCATTTGTGTAAATGGAGCGGAAGTGCGTTCGATAGAGGGGGAGGTTGTAGCCATCAGCCCCTTGATGAATACACAAGTCCTGGAACTGGCTGAGATTCTCGATAAACATGATGTCTACTTCGAGCTCTATACGCAAAACGGAACCTATTCCAAGGACTACGACAAGGCGGTTGCCACCCTTATGGACATTTTCATGTCGGTGAATGAGGAAAACGACTATGAGGAAGTGCTCAAGGCAGCAAAGGAAAGAATGGAAGACGGCAGAACGAAGCTGGTGGACAGCTTTGATCCAATTCTCACGGACGAAACAACCATCATTTTCAAGCTGCTTGCCTTCTCATTGGATAAGAAAAGGCTGGAGGCGGCACGAAGCGAACTGACTGAAACAGGACATGTGGCAATCAGCTCATCAGGGAAGGACAACCTGGAGATTACCAGCAAAGAAGCACAAAAAGGGATAGCCCTATCGGTATTCACCAGCGAGCGTGGCATTTCCATGGAGGACACAATGGCAATCGGCGACAACTACAATGACGTCTCCATGTTCGAACGCGTTGGCCGTGCCGTAGCAATGGGCAACGCCCCAGAAGGCGTAAAAGCCAAAGCCCATATGGAAACCGACACCAATATCAACAGCGGCGTCGCCAAAGCCGTGCTAGAGGTATTGGGTTAGGAAAGGGAAATTGGAGCTACTGGGGAAACTATTTTTAGTGGGGGCGGTGCTGAGTAGTGCCAGGCCCCTCTTTTTTTGTTTGGGGGATGGAGGGGCCAGGCACTGGTGTGGGTGAGGGATTTTTTAGAGTATTCCAAATTACTAAATTAACCATTGTTCCACACCCCCTCATCCTCTATAATAAACTAGTTGTAAAAGAACGGAAAAAGGGGGCCTCCAGATGAAGTTTCGTGCTTCTGCTGTGCAATATCGCTTGCATACCATCAATAGTTTTGAAGAATTCGCTAATCAAGTTATCCATTATGTAAAAACAGCCGCTGAATTTGATGCGGATTTCGTATTGTTTCCTGAATTTTTGACCACCCAATTACTCTCGTTTCCAGTTGACGGAAGAGAGCAGTCGATAAAAGATCTACCGTCCTATACGGATTTGTATTACCAGCTATTTAGCGGTATTGCTAAGCAGACGGGCATGCACATCATCGGGGGAACCCATGTTATTGAAAAAGAGGGAAAGCTCTATAACGCTGCACACCTCTTCTATCCCGATGGGACGATTGCCATTCAGACGAAGCTTCATCTGACACCGACGGAGGTTCAGGAATGGGGCATCACACCTGGGGAAGGCTTGCAGGTATTTGAGACGGAAAAGGGCACCATTGCGATGCTGACCTGCTATGACATCGAGTTTCCAGAAGTTGTGCGCCTCGTGAAAGCGATGGGGGCGGATGTGGTATTCTGTCCATCGTGCACCGACGACCGTCACGGCTTCCACAGAGTGCGCTATTCATGTCATGCACGCACTATCGAGAATCAGTTATATGTGGTGACAACAGGCACGATTGGTTCGTTGCCAACCGTCGACTTTATGCGCGGCAACTTCGGCCAGGCAGCCATCATTTCACCTAATGATGTTCCTTTCCCGCCAAGAGGCATAGTGGTGGAAGGCGAATTGAACCAGGATATGATTGTTACAGGCGACCTTGATATCTCCCTTTTGGAAAAAGTGAGACAGAGTGGATCTGTAACAACCTGGCGGGATCGTCGCTCCGACTTGTACCCGGATTGGGAACAGCTTGCAAAGGGATCTGTGAATAATTAGAGTAAATTGTTTGACAAACATGGTGTTGTCATTTAATTTATAAAAATAACAAGATGGATTGTGACTGGTAAAGCAGGCAAGACCTAATACGAACCCGGATACCCTGGGCGTGTTGGGTCTTTTTCATTTTCCTGACAATTCAGACCTTTAGGAGGAAAAAGAGATGTCATTTTTGAAAAAGCTTTTCGGAAAAAACGAGGTAAAAACAGAAGAGATGTTGGTTGCGCCGATTACAGGAAAAGTAGTTCCGCTTGAAGAGGTTCCAGATCCTGTGTTTGCCCAAAAAATGATGGGTGACGGCATTGCAATCGAACCAACGGAAGGAACAGTCGTTTCCCCGG
Organism: Bacillota bacterium; assembly: GCA_051750385.1. Lineage (GTDB taxonomy): Bacteria > Bacillota > Bacilli > Bacillales > Bacillaceae_I > Sutcliffiella_A. The sequence continues at coordinate 162,998 of JBNJJQ010000006.1, forward strand.
TAAATGGTGAGATCGTGCAATTCTTCCCGACCAAGCATGCCATCGGGATCAAATCGGAAACAGGCGTGGAGATCCTTATCCATGTGGGACTGGAAACGGTAGGCATGAAGGGTGAAGGTTTCGAAGGATTGGTAAATGTGGGCGATAAAGTAACAGTCGGAACGCCACTACTGACATTTGATATCGAGCTGATCAAGGAAAAAGCGAAAAGCATCGTGACACCAATCATTTTGACAAATGGAGACATCCTGGAGACTGTGCAAAAGCATGATGTACAGGATGCATTCAAGGGTGCAACGATTCTCGTGAATTGGAAGGTTAAGGGCTGAGTTTGTTGTTGGAGAAACGCTCCGGAATTTTAATAAAGTGATGCAATTTGTGCATACTACCAAAAGAGAAGCGAGATAGCTTCTTTTTTTTTATATAGTGGTAGTCCTGGTAATCGGTGAAATTTGTCAAACAACTAGTGCTGAACAAAAGGAGGAAACCAAAGTGGAAGTGGTCATTTTTCTTATCCTGACATGGGTCTTTGCAGCATTTTTCCTGTTTCAGAAAAAAACACTGTCCCTGCTTGAAAATTTTTTCCTCTTTTTTTTCTTCTTTTTTGTCAATAAAAATGTGCTGACCTTGCTGAGCTTGAATCTCAAAATGATCGAGTACTCAAAAGAGCCGCATCTATTCATCAGCTTTTGGTTTCAGCGGACAATCATCGGTCCAATTCTTCTTCTCATTTTTGTGAACAAAGTCATGGACAAGCCTTTTTCAATTAAAATTGGCTGGGGACTCTTGATTACCACAGTCTGGCTCTTATTGGATGCTGTCGGAATCGAGTTTAAAATCATTACCTACACCGATTGGTCCTTTGGCAGGTCGTTGCTTCTCTCCATGCTCTATTTGACCACCGCATTTGTCATTGCAAAAGCCTATCGCTATGTCATCCATCGAGAAGAGGCGGTGAAGGGAGCGCCATGAACTATTGGAGCCTGAACCTGTTTGCCATTGTCCAATATGACCATTCCTTCAACTCGAATGAATGGTTTATTCTTGCCGGTCTTGTTGGAGGCTACACGCTCATCTTGTTTCTTCCGAAGCGTTATCCACCAGCTTACACCTTGCTTTTCCTTTTCATTGGCATCAATAGCGGAATCATTTTCGATCATACAATCAGCATTCCGCCGTTTGATTACTACGATGTGAATGACAGTTCAAAATTTGAAATCTACGACTTCTTGTCCTATATCATGTATGGGCCGTTCGGCTATCTGTTCTTTTATATCTATGATTATTTAAAGCTGAATGGCTATTTCACGTTCTTGTACATCGTCATGTGGTCAATCATTGCCATGTTTGTCGAAGGGCTGGCGACGTATTTAGGGGTTTTCCATTATAAAAATGGTTATCAGTTTGTATTCTCGTTTCCCTTTTATTTTTACATCCAGAGCCTGACCCTAGGGCTATTTACATTACTCATGAAAAAAGCCCCCCCTAACAAGTAGGAGAAGCTGCTTGATTGTGGTGCTATAGCAATAAAAATGCAAGTGAAATGATGACTCCGCTTATGAATAGGACAATGACACAGAATCCCATGATATCCTTCGCCTTTAAGCCGGCGATTGCCAAGGCAGGCAATGCCCAGAAAGGCTGGATCATGTTCGTCCAGGCATCCCCCCACGCAACTGCCATTGCCGTTTTGGCAACAGATACGTCTAGGGACTGTGCTGCTTCCAGCATGATAGGTGCCTGAACCGCCCACTGTCCTCCGCCAGATGGGACGAAGATGTTCACGATACCTGCACTTAAAAATGCGAAGAAATGGAAGGTATGCTCATTGGAAATGTTGACGAAGGCCTCAGACATGACACCCGCTAGACCGGAAGCTATCATCATCCCCATGATTCCTGCGTAGAAAGGGAATTGAATAATGATGCCGCTTGCCCCTTTTACCGCATTCATCACCGCTTCCAGGAAATGCTTAGGACGCCAGTGGAACAGAATACCCAGAAATAAGAATAGGAAGTTGACGATATCCAGATTCAATTTGAAGCCATTATCTGCAAAATATAGGAATAGGAAGAATAGTCCTATCACCGAAACGAGCAGGGAAAGAACCCAGCTGTTCTCTAAACGATCCGCTGGTGTGAGCTCGCCTTTTTCAATGGTTGCCGCCTGCAGACTTGAAGGGTTCTCCAACATGGCGGGGTCCACTGTGATGGTTTCATTTTTGGAAGGCATCATTAAGCGATTCAACAACGGTAATGTAATAAACAGAGCCGCTATGATAGCCAGGTTGAATGGAGCAAAAATAGTTTGATCCGTTGTAATGACACCGATTAAATCCTGTGAAAAGTGGCCCTCTGTCGCAATGGTAAGCGGGATGGATCCTGAAAATCCGCCATGCCAGACAATGAAGCCGCTGTAAGCGCTTGCAATCAATAGCCTGTAGTCCACGTTCTCCACACGTTTTGCCAGTTCTTTTGCAAACAGTGCTCCGATAACGAGTCCGAAGCCCCAGTTGATCCAGCTCGCCACGATGGAAACGATGGTTACGATAATGATGGCAGAGCCTGGCGACTTTGCTGTGGACGCAAGACTGCCAAGCATTTTTTTAAAAATGGGGCTGCTGGCCAGGACATGCCCGGTTACCAGTACAAGCACCATCTGCATGGAGAAGGCGAGTAGACCCCAGAATCCTCCACCCCAATGCTTTACCATGTCAGCAGGACCGCTGTTGGTGAAAAGAAGGCCCAATCCGAATACTACAAACGTTAAAATGATAACAAATAAAAATGGATCAGGTAGATAGCGTTGCATAACTCGATTGAAAAAAGAAATGATTCCTTTCAAATAAACTCCCCCTGTTCGACAATTTTTTATATGATGTAACCCATCCCTCTTTTACAATTCTCTATTAGTATTTATTTTCCTCTTTTTAAAAGGTAGTCCAAAAAAGAATGCACCTTCCTAAAGGAAGGTGCATTTCTACTATTTGTCCATTCTGTTTCGCCGTGAAAGTCCCGGTTCTTTTCGCAATGCTTTAAACAGGGAATAGCACATGGCAATCAGGATGATGGTAAATGGCAGCGCCGACACAAGAGAGGCGGTTTGCAGTCCCTCCAGTCCGCTTGCCAATAGGAGGACGGCTGCAATGGATGCCATCAGGGTTCCCCAAATCACACGTAATAATAATGGAGGATTCAAGCTGCTTCCTGAGGTCATTGTTCCTAGAATATATGTTGCAGAATCCGCTGATGTAATCAGGAAAGTGAAAATCAGCAGGATGGATATCACAGACAGGATAAACGTAAATGGCAGTTCTGCAAAGGTCGCAAACAAAGCGCTGGTTACATCTTTATCCACGGCCTGCGCAATTTGCGTCCCGCCAAACAGATCGAAATGAATGGCGGTTCCTCCAAATACTGCGATCCATAATAGGGCAATCACCGGTGGAATGACGAGGACACCAAATACAAACTCCCGAATCGTTCTGCCTCTGGAAACTCTGGCAATGAAGGCGCCGACAAATGGTAACCACGCAATGGCCAAAGCCCAGTAGAAGATCGTCCAATCCCTGACCCAGGTACCGCCTTTATATGGCGTCAACCGGAGGCTCGTTGTAAAAAATGTCGAGATATAGTCCCCGATCCCAAGTGTAAAGGTGTTAAGAATGGATATCAATGGGCTTTCTTATGTAACTTCTATTTTTTGTACCAATAATCGGATTTAAAGTGGTCGAAATAAGTCCATCTTCCTTTTTGCGGAATTGAAAATACCCGATCGCAAGGCCCACTATCGTGAATACGGACCACTGACTTAATCCCCAGTGGAAAAAAGAGTACTGCATCGAGGCAAGGGCTGCTTCTTCGCCCAGGGCGTCAATCGTCCCGCGCGGTGGAGTGAAAAAGTGGCTCATCGGTTCTGCAATTCCCCAGAAAACAAGACCTATTCCAAAACCGGCGCTGAACAGCATGCCAATCCAGGTGAAAAAGGAAAACTCCGGACGATCCTCATCCTTGCCCAACCTAATTTTTCCGTATTTTGATAGCGCGAGCACAATACAGAATAACACAAAAAATAATACCGAAAGCAAATAGAACCAGCCGAATGCATAGGTGGTGAAGTTAAATATCTCGCTTGCCACCGTTGCGAATGTCTTAGGCGCTACCGCACCAATTACTACAAGCAATGCTATTGCAATTGCTGAAAACCAAAAAACAACATCAAGCTTTTTAATAGAAATCTCCCCCAATATGTATGATAAGAAAAGTGCATCAGTCTACTATTCCCTATCTCCGACTGATTTACTCGTGATTCCCTGAAAAAGAGCTCCTTCTGGAAATCCTCCTCAGGAACTGATTTAATGGAAAGTAAGATTGCCAACAAGAGGAGGAACAGGGATGAACCCTACGATTGAAACCATTTTACAGCATCGCTCGATTCGGAAATTTGAGGACAGACATTTATCGGATGAACAGATAAGAACCATCGTGGAATGTGCACAGGCGGCTTCCACCTCCAGTTTCATTCAGGCCTACTCGATCATTGGAGTGAAGGATAAGGAGAAGAAAAAGAAGCTGGCTGAGCTTGCCGGGAATCAGTCCTATGTGGAACACAGCGGACACTTTTTCGTCTTTTGTGCCGATCTGCACCGCCATGAACGGATAGGAGAAATGGAAGGGACGGATGTGTCCGGCTCTCTTGAAAGCATGGAGAAATTCATGGTAGCCGTCATCGATGCATCGCTCGCTGCACAAAATGCCTCACTTGCAGCGGAATCCATGGGTCTTGGCATCTGCTATATCGGCGGTATCCGTAATAATATGGAACAGGTAACAGAGCTGCTTGGAGTCCCTAGTCATGCTATGCCACTCTTCGGCCTTGCAGTCGGCTACCCAGCCCAGCAAACCGATACGAAGCCCCGACTCCCTTTTGAACACGTCTATCACGAGGACACATACAATACGGATGAGAAAAGCTACAAGGAGCAGCTTGAAGACTACAATAAAACCACTTCCGCCTACTATCATGCCCGAACTGGGGGCAAGCGCGCTGACACCTGGTCGAGCCAGATGGCCAATATGCTGCGGGAACCAAAGCGTACAGGAATGAAGGATTATGTGGAAAAGCAGGGATTGGCAAAACGGTAGTTAATAGGGTAATAGGGGCCTGACCCCTACAAATTTCGACAAAAAACGCACCGTGCGAGAAAATTCGTACGGTGCGTTTTTATTAGGAGTTGATTATTAAGATTCGCCTAAAGACAGGAGTGAGCAGGTAGCCGATGAAAAACCCCAGTGTGTTAAGCAGGATGTCATCAATGTCCAGGCTGCCACGGTTGGTCAGGTGCTGTGTGAGTTCAATCAGGGAAATGGCGAAAATCGGCACAAGGATCAACGTTAACCAGTTTCTCCTTTTCCATTTCAGCGCAATACCAAAAGGAACGAAAAGTACAATATTGGCCGCTATGTTATAGAAGGCGACAAGCGGATCGGCATTTCCGGAAAGAAAAAGGGAAATGGTCGAGAACGGGACAATGTTGACATTGTGGGCAGCCCCATAATCCTGCTCGTTAGGACGGAAGAAAAGTAGAACTAAAAGTGATAGAGAGTAGATGCCAAGAATAGTTCCCACAGCCCTAGAGGATAACGTTACAGTCTCTTTCCTGAAGAAAAGAGCAACGCAAAAAACCATCACATAAATGCAGCTGGCAAGGACAGGTATGACCAAAGGATGCAGGTAAGTGGATAGTGGCTGATAGATGGGAATTAGCAGGATAAAAATAAGGCCGGAAAAGATGATTGGGATGGTATGCTTTCTCATGGGGATTCTCCTTTAGAATGTGTTCGTTTCACCTGTACACAGTCGTTACCGGCAAAGTGATTTGTTAGAATGAATGTCGGTTTTGTTAGAATTCGAGACGGATTTGTTAGAATGTCTGGGGAAAGTGTTAGAATCCAACGAAAATTTGTTAGAATCGGCAGCAGATCCAGCATTTTTAGGCTTAAAGAGTAAAAAGTATAGCTCCAATTCAAAAACTCCCCCCAGCTAGTGAAAAAAGTTGAATTTCAACTGTGAAAGCGCATTTTTCCGATTTTCGCAAGCCTTACCAAAAGACCATACCCCAAAAACAAGGCAGCCAAGCTTCCCGCCCGGCTGCCTTCTCATAAAACCTACTCACTCTCAAGAAGGCTTTTCAGCTTTTTCAAATGATCTCCATCTTCCTTCTTCAGGATCTTGCGGATAATCGGCTTGGTCAGCTTCATCACAAGCCCGGAAGTATGAATGTCCCCTTTGAAATCCACCCTTGTTCCGCCACCTTCAGCAGGAACGAAATCGTAGTAGTACACAACCTTCAATCCATTGGCTTCGCTCTTAACAACAAAGCTTTTGTTGGGAGCATAATCCGTAAATTCAATAACCGCTGAAGCTTTACGTCCTCTGATTTCACGGGTTTCCTTAAAGCGGGAACCGACCTGCAGCGGCCCGTCCGTCAGCTTTTCAATTTCCACGACATTTTCCATGATCTTCGGGGAATTCTCCATATTCGATGCATACGAAAAAACTTCCTCCACCGACTTGTTGATTACGACGGAATCGTGAATATCTGCCATTTTACATCCTCCTTTAAAGTAGGTGTCTTCTAAAATAATCTATTTTTATTATGAGAATTTTTCAAACAATTCACCTCTAATATACCAGATATGACCAGGCCGGGATACAATCTTTGGACTTGGAAGTTTAAAAAGTTTTGCAAACGGAAATATACTCTGTAAGCAACACAACGAACCAACACCTAAAAGGAGGAAAAGACATGTTAGGACTATTACTTACTATAATAATTGCAATCATAATCGGAATCATCGGGAGCGCAATCGCGCCAGGCGGTATGCCAGGAGGAATCCTTGGTGCCATGATCGCCGGACTTGTCGGCGCATGGATCGGCCATGCACTATTAGGGAAATGGGGTCCGGTGATTGCAGATATGGCGATCGTACCTGCCATAATTGGAGCAGCTATCTTTGTATTTCTGCTAAGCCTTATCTCAAGAGGTCTTAGAAGTGCAACATAATTAATCAAAAAAAGAAGGAGTTAGCCATAATCGGCTAACTCCTTTTTGTGTCTATTATTTCGCCTCTAAGCGGCGGATACGTTCGTTTAAATCAGGGTGAGTAGAGAATAAAGAGCTCTTTCTTTTCCCGCTGATTTTGAATGTTGCAATCGCAGAATCCTGCTCGTCTCGGATTCTGTGTGTGTAAGCTTGAAGGGAACGTAATGCGTGTACCATTTTGTCCTTGCCTGCAAGATCTGCACCACCACGGTCCGCATGGTACTCACGGTAACGGGAGAAGGCGAAGACAACTATGCTTCCTAGAATTGAGAAGGCGATCTGGAACACAATCACAGCGATAAAATGAACGATCGGCGCCATTTCCTCTTTTACAAAACGGGAAGCGATGAACGCTGCAATACGAGCCAAGAAGATAACAAATGTATTCACAACACCTTGCAGAAGCGTCATCGTTACCATATCGCCGTTTGCAATGTGGGCAACCTCATGGGCAATGACACCTTCAATCGCAGCATCGTCCATCTCCTGCAATAGTCCGGAAGAAACAGCCACTAAGGAGCGGTTCTTGGAAGGACCTGTCGCAAAAGCATTTACCTCTGGAGAGTGGTAGATACCAACCTCAGGCATTTTTGTAATACCGGCCGCACGTGACATGCGGTGAACCATTTCCACAATTTGACGCTCTTGATTGGACATCGGACCGTTCGGATCGATGTCCTGGACGTTCATCATTTTCTTTGCCATCCAGCGGGACATCAATAGGGAAATGAAGGAACCGGTGAAACCGATGATGGCACTGAAGATCAATAACGCGCCAAAGTCAATATTGCCTTCATTAGTAATGTAATTGCCAGCCCCAGTTAAACTGAAGATAATTGTAATCGTAGTCAGAACTAGAATATTCGTTAAAAGAAAATAGAAAATACGCTTAGCCATGTTTCTCCTCCTGATTCTTTTTGAGTTCTTATGAACCTATATCTCATGGTTACAATTATAAAGATATATGTCTGATTTATCAATAAAAATACCTTGACTATATTTGACGAAAACACATTTGCATTTTACTATTAGAGCATAATTGGACGAGTGAAAAGAGGTAATCCTGATGGAAAAAGGATGGACAAGATTAGAGCTGTCAATGCTTTTGGAGAAATTCCAGACTAAAAAAGGTCTAGTGGAATATTCGGTTTCCCTGCCCGGAAATTTCCAGCAGCTGGTTACCAAAAAAACGGATGGGGAAATAGGCCTCACCATGTCGAATATCGTCTGGCTCGGCAACCAGCTGGAAACGGCAGTTTATTCTGAGCCTGCGCTGAAGAACTGGGTGAAACGCGAAATAAAGGAATATATCGGTGCACCACAAGTGGGACGGAAATATTCCATTGAACAGGCAGCCCTCCTTTTTATAGTAAAAGATCTGAAGGTATTATTGGATTTTGAAGAGATTCGCAAGGTGCTCGGATCCATTTTCAACAACCCGAAAGATCGCACGGATGACATTATCAGTCCGGTGGTATTTTATAAATCATATGCTTGTCTCTATGAAAACTTGATGGCACAGACGGAAATTTTATCGGAAGAGCATATAAAAGAGGAAATCGAGGAATATCTGGCAAAGGAATCCTTGTACACGCAGGTGGAGAGAAGCAAAATATCCCGTTCCCTTTTGATTGCCGTTCTAGCAGTACGAACGAGGTACTTAAAGTCGCTTGCCAAGCAGTATGTGAATAGCCTCGATAGCAAAGAATAAAGCTCTTTTCGCAAAGTTTGTTGCTTTTGTCCGTAAAAAATCGGCTTTTGGATTTTTTACAGCATTTATACCCATATTATTCAAAGAGAAAATAAAACTACTTCACGGGAAAAGAGCACGAAAGCAAGTAATATTACGAGTTTACGTTGAATACGTCAAAAGCAATAAAGTATACGAAAACAGCAAAGAATAAAGAATATTCGTGTGTAAGCGTTCGCATCCTTGAAGATAGGTTATAATGGGTATAAAGCTTGATTCCATCAGGCTTTTTATGGTATTTTCAATTCGGACTATCGCGAAACAAATTACCTTGTAGAAGGGAAGTTTTTATAAAATGGCAAAGCAACAAATTGGTGTAATCGGTCTTGCAGTTATGGGGAAAAACCTCGCAATGAACATCGAAAGCAGAGGCTATTCCGTATCTGTATTCAACCGCTCACCTGAAAAAACAGAAGAATTCATGCAAGAAACGGAAGGCAGAAATTTTAAAGGTACATATAGCATTGAAGAGTTTGTTCAGTCACTTGAATCCCCTCGCAAAATTTTGTTGATGGTAAAAGCAGGCGGACCAACAGACGCAACGATCGAATCCTTGAAGCCGCATCTGGATAAAGGCGACATCCTGATCGATGGAGGTAACACACTTTACACGGACACGATCCGCCGCAACAAGGAATTGGCAGAACTTGGACTTCATTTCATCGGGACAGGCGTTTCCGGCGGGGAAGAAGGAGCATTAAAAGGTCCTTCCATCATGCCTGGCGGGCAAAAAGAAGCGTATGACCTTGTAGAGGACATCCTGAAAAGCATTTCCGCAAAAGTGGAAGGCGATGCTTGCTGCACTTACATCGGTCCGGACGGCGCTGGCCACTATGTGAAAATGGTGCATAACGGCATCGAGTACGGCGACATGCAGCTGATCAGTGAGGCGTATTTCCTTTTGAAAAATGTCCTTGGATTGTCCGCACAAGAGCTTCATGAAGTATTTGCCGAGTGGAACAAGGGCGAGCTCGACAGCTACCTGATTGAGATCACGGCAGACATCTTCACAAAAGTGGACGACGAAACAGGCAAACCGCTTGTCGATGTCATCCTCGACACTGCAGGTCAAAAAGGAACAGGTAAGTGGACAAGCAAAAGTGCATTGGACCTTGGCGTTCCACTTCCAATCATCACGGAATCCGTATTCGCACGCTTCATTTCCGCAATGAAGGATGAGCGCGTGAAAGCGAGCGGCATGCTTCGCGGACCGGAAGGCGTAACGTTCAATGGCGACAAGGAAGCGTTCATCGAGTCCGTTCGCAAGGCATTGTACATGAGCAAGATCTGTTCCTACGCACAAGGATTCGCTCAATTGCGAGCAGCATCCGAAGAGTATGGCTGGGATCTGAAGTACGGCGAAATCGCGATGATCTTCCGCGGCGGTTGCATCATTCGTGCGCAATTCCTGCAAAAGATCAAGGAAGCGTACGACCGCGAAGCAGGACTTGCCAACCTGTTGTTGGACCCTTACTTCAAAGAGATCGTGGAAAGCTACCAAGGCGGCCTGCGTGAGATCCTAGGTGTCGCAATCCAGCACGGCGTTCCTGTTCCATCATTCTCAAGCGCATTGGCATACTACGACAGCTACCGCTCCGAAACGCTGCCTGCCAACCTGATCCAGGCACAACGCGACTATTTCGGTGCACACACGTACCAGCGTACAGATAAAGAAGGCATCTTCCATACGGAATGGATGTCTAAATAATATAAAGTTCAAAAAAGCCAATTCCCGGGTAGCAGGTGCTGCTTTGGGGATTGGCTTTTTTAAGTGTTTTTTTTTCAAAAAGCTTAGTATAAAGATGTATTGTTTTATATGGTTGCTGGCTGGGGATTGGAGCAATAGGCGAAGACTCCTGCGGGAGGTAGCGGTAGGCTGGAGACCCCGCAAGGCGAAGCCTGAGGAGGCTCCAGCACCGCCCCGCGGAAAGCGCAGCCTAGTGCGGAAATCACCAGCGGTGTTCAACGTGAAAAAAAGTGCCACCGTACCTTCCCCATGGAACGGGGCAAGCATAGTGGCACTATCTTTATCAGTTCATATCCAATAGTACGATTCGTGCTGGTGAAGCATCCACCCCGGAAAGCTTCAAAGGAGCCGCTACCATGATGTAGCTGCCTTCTTCAATGTCTTTTAGACGTAGACCTTCGATGATGATGACGTTGTTGTTAAACAAAGTCTTATGTGTCGGGTGACCTTCCTGACTGCGCTCAATGCCAAGTGCGTCCACTGCCACTCCACTGATTCCGATTTCCGCCAAGTAATGCGCCGCATCCTCTGCCACGAATACAAAGTCGAAATTGAACTCTTCGTCGAATGAGTTTTTCGTTTTGAACAGGATGAAGTCGTCCTTCTGGATATCAAGGTGAGCGATGTCTTCCTTTTTAATGCGGTCTTCCACAGAAGTCAGGTCAAATACTTTACAAGGGCCAACCAGTCTTTCAAGCGGCAAGGTCTCGATCGTTTCACCGTTCACAATCATGTGAAGAGGTGCATCCACATGAGTCCCGGTGTGCACATCAAGCTCCAGGCGGGTTTCTGTTACATAACCGTCTGTATTCGTTGTTAAAGCCGGCTGCTTTTCAGGCTTGTTTTTATAAACAGGCATTCCTGTAAAAATCGGTGAAGATACATCATATACTTTCATGTGAAAAACTCCTCTCAAATTGGGTTGTTGCCTTGTCCAGCTGCGCCGGCTAGCCCCTCTAGGTCTTAAGCCAATTTTCGGATGAGGTCAAAGTACGACCTCTTCCGAAAATCGTCTTAAGCTTGTCGGGGCTGAACGAGCCGGCTCCGCTTTTCTTGTTAAACATTCCACCAATGGAATCCATCTCTCTTCAGCAACTCGTCCGCCTTCTTTGGTCCCACAGATCCTGCTTCGTAGTTAGGGAAGTCTTCTGCTGTAGTGGTTTCCCATGCTTTGGATACTTGATCGATGAAGCTCCAGGAAAGAGCCACTTCATCCCAGTGGGTGAAGTTGGTCATATCTCCGCGCATGGCATCGAAAATCAGGCGTTCGTAAGCTTCCGGTGTGTTAATCCCATCAATGCAATTGTTGCTGTAGTCGAGCTTGATCGGGGTGGTTGTAATATCCTTACCCGATTTCTTCGCATTTAAATGCAGGGTGATGCCTTCATCCGGTTGAATGTGGATGACAAGCAGGTTCGGGTCGACTTTTTCCCCGCGGTTATAGTAAAGGTTCATCGGGATGTCCTTGAACTGTACAACAACCTTGGTTGACTTGGAGGACATTCTTTTCCCGGTACGAATATAGATTGGTACGCCTGCCCAACGGAAGTTGTCGATGACAAGCTTTCCTGCCACATATGTTTCCGTGTTGGAAGCAGGGTCCACGGAATTTTCCTCGCGGTAGCCAGGCACCTTTTCTTCCTCAATCAGTCCTGCGCTATATTGGCCGCGTACAAAATACTGATCCACTTCGGACTGGTCGATCTGACGCAGAGCACGAAGAACCTTGACCTTTTCACTTCGGATCTCCTCGGGGTTCAGCTTGATCGGCGGTTCCATCGCAAGAAGTGCGACCATCTGCAGCATATGGTTCTGGACCATGTCACGCAGGGCACCGGAGTTTTCGTAATAGCGCCCGCGATCCTCCACTCCAAGTATCTCACTTGATGTAATTTGGATGTTGGAGATATAGCGATTGTTCCAGAGCGGTTCGAAAAGGGCATTGGCAAAACGGATCACTTCAATGTTTTGCACCATTTCTTTCCCTAGATAGTGGTCGATACGGTAGATTTCAGACTCATGGAAAGCTTCACGGATTTCTTCATTCAATTCTTTGGCAGTTGGCAGGCTGTGGCCAAAGGGCTTTTCGATTACAAGCCGTTTAAAGCCTGCTGTATCGGTCAAGCCTTCCGCTTTCAGATTGGAGGCGATGGTACCGAAGAACTCAGGCGCCATGGCCAGGTAGAACATTCTGTTTCCATTTGTTTGATACTCCTGATCCAATGAACTTGATAGATCTTTAAGTTGTTGATAAGAGTCGCTGCTTGTCACATCAAACGGCTGGTAGTAGAAGTGCGAGCTGAATTCCTCTACATCGGCATTCCCGTTTGCAGAACCATTCACGGACTTTGCCACATTTGCACGGAAATCCTCATTGGTAAGGGGACGGCGGGCTACACCGACAACCGCAAAGTTCTTTGAGATGCTTCCATTTTTATAAAGGCGATAGAGGGACGGATAGAGCTTGCGTTTTGCCAGATCCCCGGTTGCTCCGAAAATAACGATTAAGCTTGTTGGATTTTCTTTAGTCATCACAGTAAGAACCTCACTTTTAGTAGCTAGTCTAAACGGAATTGTGTTATAACAATTAACTCATTCAGGACAAACAATTATGTAAAAAAGTAGCATTTATTAAAATAAGTATGGAACATTGAAAAAATAACCTACCCAAGTATTTTATTTTATATAAAAAGACAAAGCAATTCAATGTTTTCCGATACCACTATACCACATCATGACCATATTCCCGGAATGATTGACTCAGGGAAAATGTTAAACAAATAGATAGTGTCTATGGTAAAGTAGGGATTGGAATAGTATCAGACAGGAGTGGTGGATACATGGGCATAAATTGTGAAAATTGGTCCGCTCTTTTCAAGGAAGAATCAGAAAAAGATTATTATATTAAATTGAATCAATTTATAGATAGCGAATACGAGTCGAAAATAGTATACCCGTTGAGGGAGGACTTATTTCGTGCATTCAAGGCTACAAGCTTTGAGGATGTGAAAGTCGTCATCATCGGTCAGGATCCGTACCATGGAAAGGGACAGGCCCATGGAATGAGCTTTTCTGTCCAAAAAGGGGTTACCATTCCGCCGTCCCTTCGCAATATGTATAAAGAGCTGCATGCAGACTTAGGGCTTGCCGCACCAGATCATGGATATCTGATGGAGTGGGCAAATGAGGGAGTGCTGCTTTTGAATACAGTACTGACGGTAAGGGAATCGGAGCCCAATTCCCACAAAGGCAAGGGCTGGGAGCAGTTTACCGATGCGGTGATCAAGAAGCTGAATGAGCGATGCCGCCCTGTCATCTTCCTTTTATGGGGAAAGCATGCAGAGCAAAAGGAAAAGCTCATCACACATAGCCGTCATTATGTGATAAAAAGTCCTCACCCAAGTCCTTTTTCCGCAAACAGAGGCTTTTTTGGTAGCAGACCGTTTTCAAAAGTGAATGCGGTATTGAAGGAAATGGGCGAAAAAGAAATAGATTGGCAGCTAACGCCTTAGAATATAGGTAGATGAAGGGAAGAATACATATGGAAAGTTGGAAATTGAAAATACGGCAGCTGGTCGGCCATCGTTATTTTGTAAGTGCAGTGATGGTTGTCATCCTGTTGAATGCCATTCTGATCGGAGTGGAGACCTATCCTCATTTCAGAGAGGATTATCCAGGAGTCATTCAAGGGTTTGAAGTGTTCTTTTTATGGTTCTTTACGATAGAGATCATTTTGAGAGTGTTTGCGGAAAAGAAATTCTATCAGTTCTTCTATAGTAAATGGAACATATTCGACTTTGTGGTCGTAGCCGGGGTGCTTTTATTCAGCGGAACGTACTTTATTTCCGCCCTGCGTATCCTAAGAGTGCTTCGTGTCCTTCGAGCGGTGACGGTCATTCCGTCCCTGCAAAGGCTCGTAACGGCATTTCTGAAAACCATCCCATCGCTTGGAACCATCATGATGCTCCTTGGATTGGTGTTTTATATCTATGCCGTGCTAGGAGTGATGTTCTTTGGGGAAATCTCGCCTGAGTACTTCGGATCCCTGCACCTGTCGCTCGTCACATTATTCCAGGTCATCACACTCGAGTCCTGGGCAAGCGGCGTCTTCCGACCGATCTTTGCCGAGAGCCCATATTCCTGGATCTACTTCGTCTCGTTCATCCTTGTCGGAACCTTTATCGTCCTTAACCTGATTGTCGGAGAAATCCTAAACAACATCCAAGAGGCAAAAGAGGAAGAACAAAAAGACGACAAGATCGAAGTAAGCAAACAGGAACTCGCGAAAATCACGAACGAAATCAGCGAACTGAAACAGCTGCTTATAAAAAGGAGCAAAAATAGGTGAAATTGAAAAAGGGGCCTGACCCCTTTTTTTTTACTACAAAACATCACATAAAGTATTAAATTTCCCCCTAATGTTGCCGAAATTAATAAGTAAGAGAAATAGTATTTTTTAAGGAATTGTGCAAACGGTTTCACAGCGATGAAGCACATTGATAAACCAAGAGAGATATGCGTTAAAGGATGGAAGGGGACGAATTATGGGGAGTATGAGAAAAAGGCTGTTGGTCTTGACGGTTTTATTGGCGGCAATCGGGGTGGCTGCTTCGATCGTCATATGGATGAATAGCATGCAGGTGCAGAAAAGTGTGAATGAAATGGAGGAGCTGACAGAGTTGAATGAGCGCTACTTTGAGCTTGTTCAATCCTATCAATCGACGTTGACAGATATGTATTTTGTCGTTTCGAACGGCTATTCCAAAAAGCATGTGGAGGGCATCGAGAAGAATCTTCTTGGTACGGAAGAGAAGTTAGCAAATTTCGAGCCTTATTTCAAGGAGTATGAAGAATTAGGTCAGTTAAAGCAGTATTTTGTCGTTTCACATGAAACATTGTCTAAACAATATCTACTAATTAGTGATGTTTCCAATGCAGCGAACATTGACCGTCTGCGGATCCAGACCTCAGAGGAGCTGGCGAAAGCTCGTAATCAAGTGGAGCGGGCAAACGTCACAGGGATGGAATTTCTCCAAACGTTTAATGATGAAAATAGAAAGGAAATACAGGCACAGGTCGGTTCGACAGAATTATGGACCCTGCTATCTTTATTAGTGGTAGTGCTTGTTCCGATTTTCGCCCTACTTTCCTTCCGTACTGCCTTTAACAGAGGCGTGAATCTGCTGCTCGAACGTGTGGGAGCGTATCAGCACGGGAACTTTACATTCACAACGAAGCGTTCAGCAAGGAAAGATGAATTTGGTCAGGTTGATCATGCACTGACGAAAATGGGTCAGAACATCGATCAGCTGATGAATGGAAGTCTCGATGCCAACCAGCGTCTTCAGGTTGTTATGCAGGAGCTCCTAATCGGGGCAGACCAGAATCTTGATAAATCCGCTTTGATTAAATCGAAGTCCGAACAGGTGACAGAAAAAGTGGCGATGCAATATGAAGGGACGGCAGCTATTTCAGCAGTAACAGAGCAGGCTTCTGCCAGCACGCAGGAAATATACAGCATTGTGGATGAGATGAAGCGAAACCTCGAAAACATGGAAATCCTTTCGAAAAAGGGTGCCAAGTCTGTGAAGCAGATGTTTGAGACGATGCATCATTCCTCCAAGGAGACCGAGTCCATCGTCAGCCGTTTTTCGCAAATTAAGACAAGCATTGATGAAGCGCAAAGCTTTTTAAAAGGGATTAATGAAATAACGACGCAAACGAATCTGCTGGCATTAAATGCTTCCATCGAAGCGGCGAGAGCCGGGGAGGCAGGAAAAGGATTTGCGGTGGTAGCAGAAGAGATCCGCAAGCTTTCATCCCAGACAGATCTTTTTTCCAAAGAAATCAACAGCATCACCGGACGAATCCAGGAGGATGCCAACACTGTGCTGGTGGAATTCGAATCTTTCAAGGAGACGATCGATCAGACCAATGAACAGAACGCCGCTTCTGCAAAGCTATTTCAGGATATTGCCACCAATAGTGGCACCCTGTTGGAACAAGGCACTCATATTACAGCCGCCATGGAAGAGATCAGCCTCGGAGTGAATGATATCGTAAACTCCGTTAATGACCTTGTGACCTCCTCCTCGGAATTGACGCAGCAGATGGGGGAAGTCGTAAGTGCCGCAGACCACCAGGTGGCCGTCTCCAACAGCATGAAAGGAACAGTGGATGTCGTAAAAGAAACAGCCGAAGACCTTGCTGCAACCATCGCTTCCATAAACAATCGCTGATCAAGAAACCTGTGATGATATTCGTCGCAGGTTTTCTTTTCGGTGGTTAAGTATTTGAGGGAAGACTAACCGGCAGATTAAGTGTCCTCAATAAACACCCTGTTGATCTCCGTTCCAGGCATTCGCTTTCCGCGGGGCGGTGCTTGAGCCTCCTCGGCTTTGCCTGCGGGGTCTCAAGTCAACCGCTATCTCCCGCAGGAGTCTCATGCCTTGCACTACAATTAACAGGGGGGAGTGAAATTAATAATTTTAGTTATATAAAAGGGGAAATCATTTCTTTACTTAAATAAATAGGACAGTGACTTGTTGGATTCCATTTGGTTTCATCGTATAGAATTTTTAATAAGTTGAGGGGAAGACTTTGACCTTTGCTTCCTAGCGATGCTCTAAATTTTACGTGTATGCCAGCTGTTGATTGGAGCAATAGGCGAAGACTCCTGCGGGAGGAAGCTCCACAAACGCCCTGCGGAAAGCGCAGCCTAGTGCGGAAATCACCAGCGGTTTTTTAACTAGCACCAATCTTTTTAAATTGTTTTGCAGAACCGCTTTATAAATATAAACAGTGTACTTCATTCGTCACAGGTTATTCATAGGATGCACACTTAAAGAATGGTAAAATGGAGGAGGATAATGGGGAAAAGGGTGTGAGGAAATGGAACCGAAGCGGATTGATTGCATGAAGTGCCGGCATTACCATGTAACATGGGATGCCAAGTTTCCAAAAGGCTGCCGTGCATTCGGGTTCAAAACCAATCAATTGCCTTCCTTGGCAGTTTTCCGTTCGTCCGGAAGCCCTTGTATGAAGTTTGAAAAGAAGGCTTCGACAAAAGAGTCTACCAGAAAAGGCTATTACATATAAAGGCTTATTCCAAGGAAGCCTGAAAAAGGAGACAAGCATGAAAAAGAGAAATTTCCTGCCGTGGATCATCGGCATATCCATCCTGGTCAATGCACTTGTAGTGGTTATATTTTTCCTTCCGCGATACGAGGGGCTTGCACATGTGGATCTGACATTTCTGCCGATGATGAACGCGATATTCAACAGTTTTACCTTTGTGTTCCTCGTGTGTGCGCTAGTGGCGATTTTAAAAAAGAATATTACCGTGCACCGCGGCTTTATTTTGGCAGCATTTACGTCCACCACACTGTTTTTGGTCACGTATGTGACTTATCATTCGCTCACGGAATCGACACCGTTTGGGGGAGAAGGCATCATCCGGTCGATCTATTTCTTTATTTTATTGACGCATATCGTGTTGGCGGTCGTCATTGTGCCGTTGGCGTTATATTCCCTGGTAACCGGTTGGAGTATGCAAAAGGAACGCCATCGTAAAATTGCTCGCTGGACAATGCCGTTATGGCTTTATGTAAGCTTAACTGGTGTCATCGTTTATTTTATGATATCTCCATATTATTGAAGGAGGGGAAAATATGAGCATCACATTGGATAAAGTCTTGCAGCGCATGCAAGCGGAACTGAACCGGGCGCATGAGACGGGAAATCTCCAAAAGAAGCGCCAGCATCTTGCTGCGGTGAAATCCCTTTGCGAACTGGCGTTGGAGGAGGACATACAGCAGGAGACAAGACCTGCTGCACCAAGCATGCAGCCCGTAACGCCGACACTAGCCACAAACAATTTTGCTCCAACAGTTCAGCAGAGCCAGCCGATGAACCATTTTCCGTCCAAGCCCATGAAAGAGGATGAGGCGAACGGGGACTCTATCTTTGACTTTTAACGTCATTCCGAAAAGTTACCATACTAAATTGCATAAAAAGTAGTCAAACTAAAAACACCCCAGCAAGTATGGAGGTGTTTTTTACACATGATGGGTAGTATGGACGGAACATTTTTCGGGTTAGCTTCCTATATGGATAGAAATATCGATCCATCCACGAAGCTTTCTCATGATCGCTATGAAGTTTACGTAAACGGTGACTTTGTTGGACAAAAAACGCTGCTTTCGACAAGGGAAGATGTCACAAGTGTCAATGAATTTCTTCACACACAGGGACACAATGACTTCCTTACGAATCTGGACGGCGATCATTATCATATAAGAACAACCAAAAAAGAACGAGAGCTCAAACACGCACTTCAGCTGTATTTGAACTCCCGTTGAGTATGCGCCCCAAGACCGAATCAGGTGGGGCGTTTTATTTTTGGATGAAAATTTCTACATGCTTCAGAAAAAGCTGCTGCTCTTCCAGCGCTTCATACGCTTCATCGAGAGTCGCTTCCTTAAAATGAATCTTTCCACCAGGCGGCACCTGCACCAGTTTAGGAAGATCAGCTGTGATGACCGTCCCGATCCGGCGATAGCCGCCAGTTGTCTGCCTGTCAGCCAGGAGAACAATAGGCTGGCCATCTTCCGGCACCTGAATCCCGCCAAGCGGAATCGCATCGGATGCGATACCTTTATGGGTAGGGGAAGACAACGGGACCTCGCCCTGTAGCCTGTAGCCCATGCGATCACCCTGACCCACCTGATAGGCCTGTGAGAAAAACTGCTCAAAATCCTCTGTTCCGAAATGCGATTCGTGTGGTCCGCGGATAACACGCACCTGCACCTCTTTCGGGTAGCTGAATTCATGGCGCAGGCCTCTGGCAGGCAAAGGAGAAGGGATGGACTCCGTAAAAAGCCTGTCCCCTTTTTTTATTTCTAGACCAAGACTCGCCTTAGAATAAAAGGATTTGCTGCCCAACTGTAACGGAACCGCGAATCCGCCACTCACGGCAATATAGGAATAGACTCCAGCTTTAGGGGCGCCGAACTGCAGTTTGTCGCCTTCTTTCACTTGCAGGGTCTTCCACATATCCACTGCCGTTCCATTAATCATGGGGGAGAGGTCCGCCCCGCAAATCGCGATGGTTGCACTTTTGGCTACGACTGTAAAAGAGGGCCCTTGAACGGCTACCTCGATGCATGCCTCTTCTTTTGGATTTCCGACAAGCAGATTGGCAATCTGGCATGCCGTCGTGTCCATCGCTCCGGATGCCACCACACCCTTGGATTGGTGGTTTTTCCTTCCTAGGTCTTGAAAAGAAGTGAGCAGCCCCTGCTTGTCTACTTGGAAAATTGGACAGGTCATAGGCGCTGCACCTTCGCAATTTCAATCATATTTTCACCAAGAGTCTCATGGAGCTGCTGGGCAAAAAGAATCGCGTGCTCATTGTCTCCATGAAGGCAGATGGTGTCGACATGGAGCTTCACCGTGTCCCCATTGACCGCTGTAACCGTACCTTGCTCGACCATCTGAATGACCTGCTGCACAGCCTTATCCACCTCATGGATTACCGCATTCGGGTGGTTCCGTGGAGTGAGCGTTCCATCCTGCTGATAGGTTCTATCGGCGAATCCTTCCGAAGCTGTACGAAGTCCCATGTCTTTTCCCGCACGAATGATCTCGCTGCCAGCAAGGCCGAACAAAAGCAAGGAAGAGTCGAAAGCTTTTACCGCTTTTGCGATTGCCTCGGCAAGCGTGTAGTCTTTTGCTGCCATATTATACAGCGCCCCATGCGGTTTTACATGATGAAGCGGAACGTCGTGTGCCCGGCAGAATCCTTCCATGGCCCCGATCTGATAAAGAACAAGGTGGTAGACTTCATCCGGGGTCAGCGGTATGCTGCGCCGGCCGAAGCCCTGAATATCCTGAAAACCTGGATGGGCCCCGATTGCAACATTGTTTTCTTTTGCAAGAGCTACAGTCCGGTCCATAACATGTGGGTCGCCTGCATGAAAGCCACAGGCAATATTGGCAGAGGTGACAAAAGGCAGAATCAATTCGTCATTGCCCATCACAAACGAACCGAAGCTCTCTCCCAAATCACAGTTCAAATCAATCGTCTTCATTTTCATGATAGATAATCACTTCCTTTTTCCAGACACTTTGAGAAACTTTTTCCTGCCATTTCGTAAATTCTTCTTCGGAAACAGGTAGGAATTGCACCTTATCGCCGGCCTGAAGCAGAAAGGAATCCGTCTCATCCGGTAAAAATAATGGTATTGGCGTCCGGCCGATAAGATTCCACCCGCCAGGCGAATCCACGGGATATACGCCTGTTTGATTGCCGGCGATACCGACAGACCCGGCAGGCACCTTGCTTCTTGGGGTCGCAATTCTTGGTGTTTCCAAGGCTGGCGGAAGCCCGTTCAAATACGGAAATCCTGGCAGGAATCCGAGCATTGCCACTTCATAGGCAGCATTACTATGCTTTTCAATGATTTTTTCCACTGCAGTCTGGTGCTTGTCAGCAAGTTTAGCTAAATCCGGCCCATCATATAAAGTGGGCAGCAGGACCGTCCTTTTGGAAACTTCTCGTTCGCAGGCAGGCATAGTCTCCAAGATGCCCGACACTTTTTCTTTTAAAATCATATAATCAGTAGTTGGATACTCATAAAAGATGGTTATACTGCTGATGCCTGGGACGATATCCACGACACCTGGCAGGGAGCCAGATGCAAGCTCAGCGCAAATGGTCCGAATGGCTGTTTCCTTATCCAGAAGCTCAATTCGTAACGCCTGATCTCCAAGCGGTTGTAACAGATAGTTCAAAAAACATCACCCTTACATGAGGAGAATTGTGTTATACATAATAATAAGCTGTTTTTGTAACGCAAAAACAGCATCTATGCGAAAATACTTACTATATAGCTTAAACGAAAATAACAGGTTAGGAAAGGTGGACTCACTCATGAATTTATTTATCATAATTGGCGCGATTAATGCATTTCTTGCCGTGGCACTTGGAGCCTTCGGGGCGCACGGATTGGAAGGGAAAGTAACAGAGCGGATGCTCGAGATCTGGAAAACAGGGGTAACCTATCAGATGTTCCATGCAGGAGGGCTTTTCGTCATCGCATTCCTGATCGACCGATTTGGCAGCTCCGGCCTTTTATCCACTGCAGGCTGGTCAATGACAATCGGAATCATCTTATTCTCAGGAAGCCTCTATGTATTGACATTGTCCGGGGTGAAAATTCTTGGCGCCATCACGCCGCTTGGCGGAGTGGCATTCCTGCTTGGCTGGGTATTAGTGATAGTAGCGGCAATGAAGGCATAAAAAACACGCAAGCGCATGTAGATGCGGCTTGCGTGTTTTTTATTTTGGCTCTGTTAGTGTCTAGCGTTTTATTTGAGAATCTAGCTGTTGATTAGAGCAATAGGCGAAGACACCTGCGGGAGATAGAGGTAGGCTGGAGACCCCACAGGCGAAGCCGAGGAGGCTCCAGCACCGCCCCGCGGAAAGCGCAGCCTAGTGCGGAAATCAACAGCGGTGTTTAAAGGGCCATCATTTTATCGAGGCTGATATTGTGTCAGCTGACCTTGGGTGTTGAACGGATATTCATAATCAAGCTCTTCATCGAATGTGATGTAATCAAGGTAAACCATCAAGAGCAGATAGCGTTTTCCGGTTTGCGGGTCACTTAAGATAATGTGATCCCGTCCTGCCGCTTCAATGATTCCTTTAAAAATCTTCGCGTTCCATTCGCGGTTGTTCTCAAATGTCATATACACCGTTGCCAGCTTGCCGCGGTTCAACCGTAGAATATTTTCGATGTAAGATTGCTCAAGCGGCAGCATTCCCGGTACATCCGGTCCCTGTTGGGCAGTCTGGGTCGGAAAGGACGGTACTTGTAATCCATTCTGTTGGGCACCTGCCACCTGCTGCATTTGTTGACCGTACATACCGTATGGATAACCACCTTGCTGATTTCTTGTGTAGGCTGAGTAAGGATCTACATACCCTTGTGCATAAGGGTACCCTGCTGCCTGTGAAAATTGTTGACTCATGTGTCATTCCCTCCTCAAAACGTGTAAGTATCTTCTCTTTTTAAAAAGTCTGATAAACACTTGGACAGTTCGCTTCCAATGGAAAAACGAAGCAGTGTGATTTGAACTTGCCGGCATTCGGCTGATTGTACCATTGAGACGGACATGGGCCATCCGGCCGGAAGAACCATAAGGAATTTGTTGCCGGCTTGAAACGCTCCCCATTCATGACGCGACGTGCCAGACGGATTTCCTTATCCCGTGCCCGCTGGTAGAAGTACCCCTTTTGGGTAGCCTCGAAGCCACCAGGACTTTGGAACACCATCTTATTGATATTATTAATATTCTTGAAATCCAAGCAGTTTGCGCGAACGCGATTGACACCGACATTACCAACTAACAGCATTCCCTGAACACCCTCGCCTTCAGCCTCTGCGCGTAACAGCCGGGCCAAGGTTTTCACATCCGCTTCGTTGTGAGATATAACTGCCATTTTCTCACCTCAATTTCCGTTAAAGCATAGGTATCTCCCCTATTAACATATTGAGTGGTCAGAAAAATGGTGCAACTTTTTTATGAGAAATCATACTAGTAAATTGTATGAGAAAGGTGGAGGTAATATGACAAGTGGAGGCCGGAAGAAAATCTCACCAGACCTCCTCCAGGCCACAAAAAAAGCGCCAACTCGAAAGTTGGCGCCCGCAAATTCTTTTTATACGTGCAAGAAAGAGTATACTTTGTCTTCTTCAAGCAGGTTTCCTACATAAAATGCTCCGAATTCCCCGAAACGGGCACTTACTTCGTCAAAACGCATTTCGTAGACAAGCTTTTTAAACTGAAGCGCTTCGTCGGCGAATAAAGTTACGCCCCACTCGTAGTCATCAAATCCGACAGAACCGGTGATAACCTGCTTCACTTTTCCAGCATACTGACGGCCAATCATGCCATGGCTGCGCATCATGCGGCGACGGTCTTCCATCGGCAGCATGTACCAGTTGTCTTCCCCGTTACGGCGCTTGTCCATCGGATAGAAGCAGACATGCTTCGCTTTCGGCAATTCCGGGTATAGTCTAGCAAGAATTTGAGGGTTCTGATAAGGATCCTCACCCTCAGGAAGATAGTTGCTCAATTCCACAATCGACACATAGGAATGTACCGGAATCGTGTATTGTGCAAGCGTTGTTTTATTGAACTCGTTTTCGATGGCGTTCAATTCCTCCAAAGTCGGACGAAGAAGCATCATCATGAAGTCGGCTTTTTGACCAACGATTGTGTATAGTGCGTGGCTTCCGGTTTTATCGCGTTGAACGTGGTTCCATTTTTCCACAAGACCAAGGAACTCGTTAATCGCCGTTTGGCGCTCTTCGCTTGAAAGTGTCTTCCAAAGGGCCCAATCCACCGTACGGAAATCATGCAGGCAATACCAGCCGTCTAATGTTTGTGCTGCTTCACTCATCATAATCACTCCTATATAGAAATTAGATAATAGATCTACTATGTATTCCTTCTTACTATAACACAGTTTATCCTTATCTTCTTACTTGTAAAACTGCAAAAATGTGACGGGTTGATGAATAGGATGAGACCGGCAGATAACAATAGAAGGGCTGAGACTATGGAATTTTGTTAGAAAATAAAGACTTTTACCTGTAAGCGATAACAACAGTGGCTTATGGTTGCTTTTCAATTTTGTTGAAGTATCCTTATCAGTAGAAGCTATCATAAAGCGAATTAAGGAGCGATTTTTGTGAGTGATTTATTTACTACATTAAAAGAAAAAGTGGCAGGAAAAGATATCAAGATCGTATTCCCCGAAGGTAACGATGAGCGAGTTCTGACAGCTGTGGCACGTTTGGCGGCAGAAAATATGGTGCAGCCGATTGTCGTTGGAGACCTTGAGGAGATCAATGGACTTGCAGCAAGCCTTAAATTGACACTAGACGGCGTGGAAATCTACGATCCAAAAACTTACGAACACATGGACGAGCTTGTGGCATCCTTCGTGGAACGCCGCAAAGGGAAGGCATCAGAAGAGGATGCGCGCAAGATTCTACTTAACCCGAACTATTTCGGAACGATGCTTGTACACGTGAACCGTGCGCAAGGGCTTGTAAGCGGTGCGGCTCATTCCACAGCGGACACCGTTCGTCCGGCATTGCAGATCATCAAGACAAAAGAAGGCGTACGCAAAACCTCCGGTGTCTTCATCATGGTACGAAACGACGAGAAGTATGTATTTGCCGATTGTGCCATCAACATTTCCCCAGACAGTAACGACCTGGCGGAAATTGCCGTGGAAAGTGCCGCAACAGCAAAAATGTTCAACATCGAGCCAAAGGTTGCGATGCTGAGCTTCTCCACAAAAGGATCAGCGAAATCCCCTGAAACGGAGCGCGTAGTAGAAGCGGCTCGCCTGGCAGCTGAACGTGACCCGAACCTTGTAGTGGACGGCGAATTCCAATTCGACGCAGCATTCGTTCCATCTGTTGCAGAAAAGAAAGCACCAGACTCCATCATCAAAGGGGACGCAAACGTATTCGTATTCCCAAGTCTTGAAGCAGGGAACATCGGCTACAAAATCGCCCAGCGCCTCGGTAACTTCGAAGCGGTAGGACCGATCCTGCAAGGCTTGAACAAACCGGTGAACGACCTATCCCGTGGCTGCAGCGTGGAGGACGTTTACAAGCTTGCGCTTATTACAGCAGGGCAGGCTATGAACTGAATCTGACTGTGAAAGAGGAAGTGTGTGCTTGGTGGCGCACCTTCCTCTTTTTTTTATTGAGCGGAGTTTGCGGAACGCTAGAAGATTTTGTGGAATCGCTAGAAGTTTGCAAAGAACCGCTAGAAAATTATTAGATATCGCTAGAACATTTCATGCAATCGCTAGAAGTTCACCGGAAATCGCTAGAACAATGACGCTTCATCAGCTATTCTCCATTCAATCTGTTTGCAAAACCGTCCAAGTAACATTTTCCGCCTTTCCCTTCACCTAATTCTTGTATTATAATGCAAAGGAATAAATTTGAACGTTTAGAGGAGTTACCATTATCATGATAGAACCGACAAATACGCTTGCCCAGGCGCTACTCATGCAGCCGAGCTGGCGAATCATCGATCAATCTTCATTAGGTGCAAATTTCCATGCGCTTCAGTCGTTTGCCATGGATGACACATTATGTACCTCTGTAGGCAAGGGCGATAGCGGAGCGGTCTGCCGGACGTGGGTCCACAATAAAACGATTGTGCTCGGCATTCAGGACACGAGACTGCCCTATCTCAATGAGGGTATTGACTATTTGAACAGCCAGGGGTATGAGGTGATCGTGCGGAACTCCGGTGGATTGGCAGTTGTACTGGACGACGGGGTCCTTAATATTTCACTTGTGTTCCCGGAAGGTGAAAAAGCGATTGATATCAATAGAGGCTATGATGCGATGTTTGAACTCACAAAGGATATGTTCAAGGATCTGACCTCTGAAATAGAAGCAAAAGAGATAATCGGTTCGTACTGTCCGGGCAGCTATGACCTGAGTATCGGCGGTAGAAAGTTTGCAGGTATTTCGCAACGTCGGATCCGGGGCGGGGTGGCTGTCCAGATCTATCTTTGTATCGACGACAGCGGATCGGAGCGTGCTACAATGATCGGAGAGTTCTATAAGCGCGCGCTGCAAGGCGAGCAGACCAAATTCGCCTTCCCGACAATCGATCCTAGCGTAATGGCTTCCTTGACCGAACTGACAGGACAGCCGTTGACCGTACAGGACGTGATGATGAGACTGCTCACATCCTTGAAGGGAATGAGCGGCCAGATATTCGCTGGCACATTACAAGGAAACGAAACAGAACTCTATCAACACTATTATCAACGGATAGTGGAGCGGAATGAGAAGGTGTTGGGGGAATAATGGAAAGGGGCCAGACCCCCTCAGTGCTTTAAAGCGCTGAGGGGGTCTGGCCCCTTTAATCATTTTATCTATTCCGCCAGTTTCTCCAAGTTCCCATTTCGGTCCATCATAAATTTTGATGGGACGCGCTCGTCTTCGTCAAACAGAACTAGCTTGCGTGCTCTGTTCATGATTTTCATCAGTGTTTCGTAATCCTCCTGGACGGTCAGTTGCTCATCCTGAAGCATTTTGACGCGCTGCTCGAGCTCCTGCGCTTTGCGGCCAAGTTCGGCATTTTCTTTTGCTAGTCTCTCGTTTTCTAGTTTTAGCGCGCTAGTATGAACGTTTGAGTGTTTCATGGTTTGTAAGAAACCGATAACCTGATCGATGGATAGCGTACCGTTAAATCCGGTATAGGCAGGTTGCTTTTGCTGCACCGGCACCTGCTCGGCTGCTGTCTCCATCTTTGTTTGTGCCTGTTCCTGCATGACAGGCTGTGACAAGACTTCAGTCTGCTCGAGCACATACGGGATATCCTCATCCACAATGGACTCAGGTGGGTTGTAAAGCAGCTTTTTCGTAGGCTGGCCCAATGCACGCTGCCTTTGCTTGCGCTGTTTTTTCGCTAATTGAAGCGCCTTTTCATAATCATGTCTTACAACTGCGTTCCAGCGGAATCCGCAGGCTGCCGAGGTGCGGTTCAGCTTGTCGCCGACCTCCTCGAATGCGTTAAGCTGTGTGCTGCCTTCTCTAACATGTCGTAAAACCGTTTCGGCTAGTAATAAATCATTCTCTTCAGACCAAGCATCTTGACGATCTTTCATGGTAATCCAACTCCCTTTTAAGCTTTAGTTCTGTTATTATTTTTGACGAGAAAAAAATATTTATACATATTCATAGAAAAAATTACTAGATTGTTATCTGCCGCGATTTAACGCGGAATCTACGGAAACCGTGCTTGCAAAGGACTGGCTTTACATGTAAAATATCATTTGCAAAGCGATGGGGGACCTGTCCCCAGAGAAGAAAGGGTTGTACCAGACAATGGCGAATGAATTTCGAATATGTGATGATTGCCAAGCAACCAACATCAAAACATTGATTCCGAAGCTGAAGCAGGTGGATGAAGATGCGCAGCTTGATGTGGGCTGCCAATCATATTGCGGGCCAGGGAGAAAGAAGTCGTTTGCATTTGTAAACAACCGTCCTGTATCTGCACCAACGGAAGATGAACTGATCGACAAAATAGTGAAAAAGCTCAAGAAATAGAAATCGCCTTCGTATTCGTACAAAGGTGATTTTTTATTCCCCTTGAAGTTTCAGAAACTTAAAGGAAATTAATAGAATGACGAAAAGAAGAGTAGGCGGGATTCTGATTGGGTAAAACCAGGATAGACCCTCCATTTTGCCTTTTGGCCATCCTTTCTTTGTAAAAAAAATACTATATAATAGAGTCAGGTTTAAAAATATCACACGTAAACGAGGTCAAGAAGAATGAGTTATGCAACGGAAAAGCTTAATGAAGAAAAAGTATTCAAAGATCCGGTCCATCGTTATGTGCATGTTCGTGACCGTGTGATATGGGATTTGATCGGGACAAGGGAGTTCCAGCGCCTGCGCCGGATCCGCCAGCTCGGAACGACATATTTGACGTTTCATGGGGCGGAGCACAGCCGTCTGAACCATTCCCTGGGCGTTTATGAAATCGTACGCAGGATCATTGACGATGGCTTTGATGGAAGGCCGGACTGGTATCCTGAAAACCGCTTATTGTGCCTTTGTGCAGCATTGCTTCACGATCTGGGGCATGGACCGTTTTCCCATTCCTTTGAAAAAGTGTTCCACCTCGACCATGAGGATTTTACACAAGCGACCATATTGGGCGAGACGGAGGTAAATGCGGTATTGCGGAACGTCCATAAGGATTTTCCGAAGCATGTAGCCGAGGTTATTGCCAAAACATATAAAAATAAACTAGTAGTAAGCTTGATTTCCAGTCAGATTGATGCCGATCGAATGGATTATCTGCTTCGCGACGCCTATTTTACCGGGGTGAGCTACGGAAACTTCGATATGGAGCGCATTATGCGCGTGATGAGGCCGAGAGAGGATCAGGTTGTCATCAAATCGAGTGGCATGCACGCGGTCGAGGATTATATCATGAGCCGCTACCAGATGTACTGGCAGGTCTATTTTCATCCGGTAACAAGAAGTGCAGAAGTTATTTTAACGAAAATTCTACACCGTGCGAAACAGCTGTATGAGGAAAACTACACCTTCAAGCATGATCCGATCCATTTTTATTCCCTTTTTGAGGACAAGCTTGCACTCGAAGATTATATAAAATTGGACGAAGCAGTCATCATGTTCTACTTCCAGGCATGGGAGGAAGAAGAGGATTCGATATTAAGTGACTTATGTCGACGATTTATGAACAGGAATTTGTTTAAGTATGTCGAATTTAATCCTAATAAGCAGATGATGGATTTAATGGAGCTGATGGGTCTCTTCAAAAAAGCGGGACTCGATCCGGAATATTACCTGGTCGTCGATTCATCCTCCGATCTGCCATACGACTTTTACCGTCCAGGCGAAGAGGAAGAGCGTCTCCCTATCCACCTATTGATGCCAAACGGGGACATCCGTGAGCTTTCAAGGGAATCCGAGATCGTAGAAGCGATTTCCGGAAAAAGAAGAACCGACCATAAGCTTTATTTTCCACAGGACATATTAGAAGACCAGACGACCAAACGCACAGTGAAGAAAAAAATCAGAGAGATATTAGGAATATAGGCTACGGATACACGTTAGGAGATGAAGGGTTTGTTGATCGATCACGCGAAATTAATGAAGGTTTTTGCAACGGCGGGGGAAGTCATCGGGAGAAAAAAGCTGCAAAAGATGGTGTACATAGCGAAAAAGCTGAACTACCCATTCTATGAAAAATACAATTTCCATTTTTACGGACCATACTCCGAAGAGGTGACCTTAAGAGTGGAGGAGCTCTGCAACCTTGGCTTCCTGCACGAACTGAAGGAAAACAAAGGCGGTTACTCGCAGTACCGCTACTCCCTCACGGAAACGGGATCGGAATTCCTGCAACATTACGACCTCGAAATGCCGCATCTTGGCGAATGCATGACCGCCATGAACGAGCAGAGCTCACGCTTTCTCGAGCTTGTTTCAACGGTGCTTTACTTTGAGAATCTGCCAAAAGAAGAAGTGCAGGAAAAGGTGTTCACGTTAAAAAGCAAGCAGCGCTACACCGAGCAGGAAGTGGACGAAGCGTATGAATATATCGAAAAGCTGCGCGCGCAGTTGATGAGCTAGGCCCGGGGGGAAAAGGGTCTGGCCTTTTTTATTTGACAAAGATGTAATGTGATGGGCGGGTTTTGTCACTTATTGTCGAGCGGACCGATTATGATGCTTAATGGACAGATTATTGGGAAAAACGGACAGATAAAGGACCCTTACGGACCGATTACGCATGAACTTGACAGATAAATTCGGTTTTCCGACAGATTAACTGAACTAGCTCGAAAATCACACTCAATTCTCCTCAATGTAGATTAGTTTTCCTAAACCCGCTTAATCCCAAGGCCAAAAGGGAATGGTAAAAGAAAAAAGCACGGATAGAAGGGGATACTATTACGATGGATAAGTGGACGTTAAAGGCGAGAGAGAGCATTTGGTTTGTTCCGAGTTTATATAGCGTAGCAAGCATTATTTTAACCATCATTGTGATTTTAATAGATACGGTTTTTGCGGATTCCGCTCAAAATGTCCTGCCAAAAATACTGTTTACGAATGTGGATCTTGGGACGACCATTCTGAGCTCCATTGCGACGGCCATTCTCACGATGACGACGATCTCTTTTTCCACGATCATGGTTGTCCTGACGACGTACTCCTCCCAGTTTTCCCCCCGTACACTGCAGGATTTTATGACGGAGAGCAGTACAGTAAGGGTGCTTGGTGTATTCGTGGGTGCGTTCATCTATTCGGTACTGTCACTTCTTTTTATGAAGGACTGGCTGGACGATCAGCGTGTGCTGGCGGCAGGAGTCGGGGTTATCCTGGCGATCATTTGTGTCGGCTACTTTGTGTTCTTTATTCATCACGTTTCCAGGTCGATCCGGGTAAATATGCTGATTGAACGGCTGATGAAGGAAGGGATGGAGACTGCGGAAAAAAAGAAGATTCTGGTCGAATCCGGGAAACTTGTTCTTTCTGAAAAACAAAACTTCGATTACATCGAGAAATTGGAATGGATGGCAGAAGCTACAGGCTACATCCAAGTGCTTGACACAGGGGGGCTCGCAGAAAAAGCGAAAGAACACGATCTGTTCATTCATTACCACAAGCGGATCGGTGATTTTGTTACAGACAAAAGTGTCATCGGAGAGATATATTTTTTAAAAGAAAACAAGGAAACCATCCTCATCAATCCATATATGGAAATTGGACCGGAGAGGACACCGCTCCAGGACGGGGAGTTTGCTTTGCAGAAGCTTACGGAAGTGGCATTGCGGGCCATTTCGCCAGGAATCAATGATCCGAATACGGCGAACAACTGTATAAGATATATGAGCCGCCTCTTGATCGAGTTTGGCGAAATCGATTCCGACTCGCTGCTTTTCTTGGATGAGGATAGCAAACAGCGTATCTTCCTGCCGCAGCGGACCTTTGAAGAAATCCTGTATACGGCATTTTATCAGCTCAGAATCTATGGTCAGGCCGATATCTCTGTAATCCTGACCATCCTGGAATGCCTGATTCTCACCGCAGAAGGAAGCAGCAGACCGATTAGAAGAAAAATTAACAGCATGTACGACTTTTTAGTCAACAGCATCAAGGAGGAGCAGTTCGAACCGATGGATATTGTGAAAATTGAAGAGAAGAAGGCGTGTTTGAATGAACTGCTTCGATAAAAGGGAATAAGGCTACACCACTAATCGTGATTTCGCGCTTACGCCCGGAAAATAGGATTTGCGCTCGAAATTGCCTGGTTTTCGCCCGAAAAACAAATTTTACGCCCGAAAAGGCGGTGCTTTCGCCCGAATTTCCCAATTTACGCCCGCTTCGCAATTTCGACCCATTCCATCTACGAAAAAAGGTGTCCCGAAGACTTCCGGGACACCTTTTCACTATGCATTATTGATCGCTCAGGCGCTTGCCGCCAACCGCGTAATGTCCTTTGGTCATCTCTTCAATGAACACGACGATTTTATCTTCTGGTGCTCCGGTTGTCTCGCTGACAGCGGTTGTCACCTTTTCCACCAATGCCTTCTTCTGTTCCTCAGTACGGCCCTCAAGCATTTTCACTGTTACGTATGGCATATGAAAGACACTCCTTTAATCTTTACTAATATTTTCAATCCTTACATAAATTATTGTATACTTATTAGAAAAGCGCAAGCTAAGAAATCGCATAGAAAAGGGGAAAAGGGTTGGATAGTTTTTTTGGACTGAATCTGGAGTTGATTCCATATTTGGCGATAACGTTGATCATTGCGTTTACGCTGCATGAATATGCCCATGCCTTTGTGGCCTATAAATTTGGGGACCCGACAGCGAAAAATCAGGGCAGGCTTACCTTGGCGCCGCATGTGCACCTGGATCCGATCGGGACGATCCTGATTTTTATCGCAGGATTCGGATGGGCAAAGCCGGTTCCGGTAAACCGGTTCTATTTTAAAAATCCCAGGTTGGCAGGGATACTGGTTTCGCTCGCGGGTCCGCTCAGCAATCTGTTGCTTGCCTGCATCGGTTATTTTCTGTACTTTTTTATGCTATCATTCGGGTTGCTGGACGGATTATCCGTGAGCATGCTGGATAAGGTGGAAATGTTCGTTCAGGTATTCACAAGGCTGAACGTGCTCTTATTCATCTTCAACCTTCTGCCGTTTCCGCCGCTGGATGGCTACCGGATATTAGAAGACTTGGCTCCGGCCAATTTAAGGGCAAGAATGACCCGTCTAGAGCCTTTTGGCATCATCATCTTTTTAGTCTTGATTTTCACCGACCTTGGTGACTATACCATCAATCTGCTGCTGTATGATTTTGTACCGAGTGTTCAAGGGACAATCATGCAGTGGTTTGCAAGCTTATTCTTACGTTAAGGGGGAACCAACATGGATCAGGAAAAGAAAAAGAAACCGATTGGCTTTAATATTATAAAAAATGACCCGACAGACGGACATGGAGGCTACGGTGTGGGTGCACTGAGCCTTGATAATGTTTCACCGGTGTTTGTTGACGTGGAGGGCGGGGATGCGTTTGTCGATATCGGCGCCATGCACGCACGAAGCACGGTGGAACGAGGAATCAAGTTCTTGCCGAACAAGGACGATGTACCGAACGGCAAACCGTTCTGGCTTGTATGGGTGACGATTGACCGCAAGCAGGAGGGACCATATTACGCAGGTGTGACCGCTTGCGAAATGACCGTCGACCGTGAAATCAGAAGAGGGTACAAATCCTTGCCGGAGCATGTGAACAGAATGGACAAATCGATGAAAAGGCATATCATTGTCGAACACATGGATGACAGGTCTAAAACTATTTTGCAAAACTATCTCATCGGGCATGACAGCGGAATGTGGGAGCGCGCCTCGGAGGATCTGAAAAACCAGTTAGCTATAAATTGAAATGTCAACACCATCTGAAAAATAAAGTTGTGACATTTTTTTGAACGTTCGGCTATACCCACTTGAGTTATTACCGCAAAAAAAGTAAACTAAATCTACATGTGTATAGAGCACATGGAAAGCTAGGACACCTAAAACCCCCGAGAGGCATCTCGGGGGTTTTAACTTTTTCACGATAAAATTTTCCGCTACATCCAAGGCACAAGCTTCTTCCACCATTTCTCCTTCTGCTCCGGAGCCGTCTGGTCAGGCGGTGCCTGCTCCTGCTCGGTGCCTTCTGTGTGCTTTGTGCAATACTCCGTCGGTTCTGATCCTTTTACATAATACGTCATCCGCGAAACCGGACAGTCCTCAGATGCAAGCAGTCCGCTTTCTGGATTGACCTTTACGCCGACGACATTATCGGTCGGCTGGAACGCCACGACTGATTTATTTTTTAGCGTATTTTCCATAAATCCTGCCCAGATTTCCTTGGCATAGCGCTTTTCTGTCCAGAGCGTAATGTTCTGGTCCTTGTCATAGCCCGTCCAGACGGCACTCACCAGCTGAGGCGTATAGCCGATCATCCAGCTATCCGTTTCCGTTGAGCCGGATTTTCCTGCATAAGGGCGAGTCAGCTTATCCTTGATTGCATTCCCCGTCACCGCCATATAGCCGTTCAAGGCCGTATCGAACATGCCTGTCATCAAATGGTTCAGCACGAACGTTACATCCTTGTCCAATACCTGCTTTGCCTTCGCATCGCGTTCATAGAGAACCTCACCCTTGTAGTTGACCACCTTTTCGATAAAGACAGGCTCAACCTCTTTCCCGCCATTCGCAAACGTGCTGTAGGCATTCGCCATATCAAGCACCCGGACAGGTGACGTACCTAATGCAAGGGAAGGGACCGCTTTCACGTCTGATTCGATGCCCATCTTTTTCGCCTGCTTGACAAGCTCAGTTTTACCCAAGAGCAGATGGGTCTTCACGGCATACACATTATCCGACAGCGGCAGCGCCTGCATCATCGTCAGCGTGTCATTGGCATAATAATGGTTGAAATTATGTGGCGTATACGTCGACCGTCCCTCATCAACCTGGAACGTTGTCCGCTCGCTGCGGAACCCGGTCGATGGGGTAAAGCCTTTTTCCAGTGCACGATAATAGAGAAGC
The DNA here is from genome assembly GCA_051750385.1 of Bacillota bacterium. GTDB lineage: Bacteria > Bacillota > Bacilli > Bacillales > Bacillaceae_I > Sutcliffiella_A. Next base: position 197,301 of record JBNJJQ010000006.1, read on the forward strand.
GGCTTAAACGTAGAACCTGGCTGCCTTTCCGCCTGGGTCACCCGGTTATATGGGCTCTCCTCGTAATTGCGTCCACCGACAAGTGCCAGCACTTTTCCGGACTTCGGATCCATTGCCACAAAGCCTACTTGCATCGTAGAGTTCGGATCGAATGTGGCGGCAATCTGCTCCTCCGCAATTTCCTGCATCTTTGGATCAAGCGTCGTATAGATATGAAGCCCACCGTTTTCCAGCTCCTTTTCCAGCTTCAGATCATGACGGATCACCGACCGGACCGCATCCTGGAAATAGGGGGCCATAAATTCCTTTGGCAAATGCTCGCGGTCTCCATATACAAGCGGCTCAGCAAGCACTGCCTCGGCCTCGGCGCGTGTAATGTCCTTATTTTCCACCATCGAATCAAGCACCGTCTTCTGTCTTGCCAAAGCCCGTTCACTATCGGTAAAAGGGGAATACACTCCCGGACCCTTCGGAATCCCTGCAAGCATGCTGGCCTCCGCCATGCTCAGATCTGCTGCCGGCTTTCCGAAATAATAATAGGACGCGGATTCTACTCCGTACGCACCATGACCGTAATAGATCGTATTCAAATAGCCCTCGAGGATCTCTTCCTTTGAATAATTGGCCTCAATACGAATCGTATAGAGTGCCTCATTCAATTTTCGCTTCCATGTCTTCTCATGCTCGAGGAAAAGATTGCGGGCATACTGCTGGGAGATCGTACTCGCCCCCTGTACTTTCGCCATCGCCTTGATGTCGGCAAGCAGTGCACCGGCAATCCGCTTCGGGTCAAAGCCGTGATGGCTGAAAAAACGGCGATCCTCCACCGCAACCGTGGCATCAATTAGATGAGGTGAAATTTCGTCAAGCGCCACCCAATAACGCTTCTCCCCACTATGGGCCTCCCCGATGATTGAACCGTCCTTGCTATAGAAAATCGAAGACTGTGTCACCGAAAGCGGCGGCGCCCCCTTGGACTTCGCATAAATGATAACTCCGCCTATTAAAACCATCAACGAGATTGCTAGGATAGAAAATATAAAAATAAAGGCACGAACATACTTCAAAACCCGCTGCAACCGGTCATCTGTCATCAATTCCATTTCAGAAATTCCCCCTTTCCGTGAGACTCCTAGTCCTGCATCATTACTACTCAGTATGAAAACCTTTCCCCCGTTTTAAACAATTTCAAAAAAAAATAAATTTTAACTTGAATTTTTGCTAGATTCATCTATACTTTTTTCTTGTTGTATTAATTTAATTTATGTTTGCTTTTTTTTGGTTAGGGAACGATATAAGCGAGTTTATTCGATATAGCACGTGAATTTTGGACAGATTAAAAAACGGAAGGGAATGTTGTACAAATGGAATTATGGTACACAGAATATCAAACAAAAAACTTCGGAATCACAGCGAAGATCAAACGCACTTTACATACAGAGCAAACAGAGTTCCAAAAGCTAGATATGGTAGAAACTGAGGAATTCGGAAACATGCTTATCCTTGATGGCATGGTTATGACAACGCAAAAGGACGAGTTCGTCTACCACGAAATGGTGGCACACGTTCCATTGTTCACACATCCTAACCCTGAGAACGTATTAGTAGTAGGCGGCGGAGACGGTGGTGTAATCCGCGAAGTGCTGAAGCACCCAAGCGTGAAAAAAGCGACCCTTGTTGAAATTGACGGAAAAGTAATCGAGTATTCCAAGCAGTACCTGCCTGAAATCGCTGGCATGCTTGACGATGCACGTGTAGAAGTGAAAGTCGGGGACGGCTTCATGCACATCGCCGAAAGCGAAAACGAGTATGACGTAATCATGGTAGACTCCACAGAGCCTGTTGGACCTGCAGTCAACCTATTCACAAAAGGCTTCTACGCTGGAATCTCCAAAGCGTTAAAAGAAGACGGTGTATTCGTGGCGCAAACCGACAACCCATGGTTCACACCTGAACTGATCACAAATGTACAACGCGACGTAAGCGAGATCTTCCCGATCACCCGCCTCTACATCGCAAACATCCCAACATACCCAAGCGGCATGTGGACATTCACAATCGGATCCAAAAAGCACGACCCATTGGAAGTAAAAGAAGACCGCTTCCACGACATCGAAACAAAATACTACACAAAAGAACTTCACACAGCAGCATTTGCCCTGCCGAAGTTCGTTGGTGATTTAATTAAGTAACGTAGTGAAGAGGGGCCTGACCCGCTCTGCGATAATGCGTTAAAGTTATAATGTGATAAAGAGGGGCCTGACCCTAAAGCAGCTTAAAGTGCTAAGGGTCAGGCCCCTTCTTCAAAGGAGGAAATGGTATTATGCGTTTTGATGAAGCTTATTCAGGTAATGTGTTTATTAAGAGTCACCCTACTTTTGAAGACAGCCAGGCTGTGATCTATGGGATGCCGATGGACTGGACAGTAAGCTACCGACCTGGATCCCGTTTTGGTCCATCCCGTATCCGCGAGGTATCCATCGGGCTTGAGGAGTACAGTCCATACCTGGATCGTGAACTGGAAGAAGTGAAGTACTTTGATGCAGGCGATATCCCATTGCCATTCGGTAACCCGCAAAAAAGCATCGAAATGATCGAGGAGTATATTGACTCCCTTTTAGCGAGTGACAAGTTTCCGCTTGGAATGGGTGGGGAGCACCTTGTTTCCTGGCCTGTCATCAAGGCGATGTACAAGAAATATCCCGATCTTGCAATCATCCACATGGATGCGCACACGGACCTTCGTGACGATTACGAAGGAGAGCCGCTTTCCCACTCGACGCCGATCAAGAAGGCCGCAAACCTGATCGGACCTAAGAATGTCTACTCATTCGGTATCCGATCTGGTATGAAAGAAGAATTCAAATGGGCGAAGGAAGTGGGCATGCATATCTCGAAATTTGAAGTGCTTGAGCCGTTGAAAGAAATCCTTCCAACATTGGCTGGCCGTCCGGTATATGTAACAATCGACATCGATGTGCTCGACCCTGCGCATGCACCTGGCACCGGGACAGTAGATTGCGGAGGCATCACATCCCGTGAGCTATTGGCTTCCATCCACGAAATCGCACGCTCGAAAGTGAATGTGGTGGGGGCAGACCTAGTGGAAGTGGCACCAATCTATGATCCATCCGAACAAACTGCAAACACAGCAAGCAAGCTCATTCGTGAAATGATCCTTGGCTGGGTGAAATAATGTTGTTGCCCTGTCCGCTGACCGATTGGTTGGTGGGTGGGGCTTTTGCTTTTAATGTAAATCACGCATCCTCTCAAGATTGTGCTTCACGGTTTCCTCCAGACCATTTTCTCCCCAAACCGGATACCATGCTATTGAACTTGCTCTACAACTTGTTTTATACTATGAAGGTTATAGAAAAGTAAAAAGCGCCTCGAGAAGCGTTAATTATAAAGGATGTGTCTGGATTGCTGGACAATCGGAACAGTGCAAAAATGCCGATCCTGGTGAAGTTCAAGTCTGAAATTCTTCAAGAAGAAGAACGGCAGGTTATGGCGTATGAGACAAATGGTCAATACTACCTTAAAGGTGAAACCGAATATATCGTCTTTTCCGAAGAGCAAGGGAACGGGGAAAAGCTGGATGTGATTTATAAATTATCAGATCAAGAGGTTTGGGTGAGTCGTTCAGGCAACGGCGTGAAAATGAAGCAGACCTTTCGTGCAGGAGAACTGACAGCGGGGCTGTATGAAAGTGATTTTGGTATTTTCCATTTGGAGACGGAAACCGAGAAGGTTGTAAGGATGAAGGATCCAGTGAAAAATCGGGGGTCCATACAACTGCAGTATCAGCTGAAGGTGCAAGGGCAGGAGACAGGTCAATATTTCATCACCATTCATTACGAGGAGGAACAAACGACATGAATATAGTAGAACAAGTCCAGGAACGTTTAAAAAATGAGATAAAAGATGCCGTGGTCAAGGCAGGCTTGGCGACAGAGGAGCAGATCCCGGATGTAGCGCTCGAGACGCCGAAGGATAAAGCGAATGGCGACTATTCCACAAACATGGCGATGCAGCTGGCGCGAGTAGCGAAAAAGGCACCTCGTATGATTGCGGAAGAGCTTGTGAAAAACTTTGATCAATCCAAAGCTTCCATCGAAAAAATCGATATTGCAGGACCTGGATTCATCAACTTTTACATGAACAATTCCTATTTGACGAATCTGATTCCAACGATTTTGGAGCAGGATTCCGATTACGGGAAATCGACAGTCGGCAATGGCGAAAAAATCAATGTCGAGTTCGTATCAGCGAATCCGACTGGTGACCTGCACTTGGGGCATGCCCGTGGAGCGGCAGTAGGGGATTCCCTATGCAACGTCCTGGACAAGGCTGGCTATGATGTAACAAGAGAATATTACATCAACGACGCTGGAAACCAGATCAACAATCTTGCGTTATCTGTAGAGGCGCGTTACTTCCAGGCACTGGGCCAGGATGCGGCAATGCCGGAGGACGGCTACCACGGAAAAGATATCATCGGCATCGGAAAGGCGATTGCGGATGAGTTTGGTGACCGTTTTGTCCATGAATCGGAAGAGGATCGCCGCAGCTTTTTCCGTGAATACGGCTTGAAATATGAGATGAAAAAATTACAGCAGGATCTGGAGGAGTTCCGTGTACGTTTCGACGTATGGTATTCCGAAACTTCCCTATACAATAATGGTAAAATCGATGAAGCGTTATCGACCCTGCGTGAAAAAGGCCATATCTATGAAGAAGACGGCGCGACCTGGTTCGGATCCATGGAATTTGGCGATGACAAGAACCGTGTGTTAATCAAAAACGATGGTTCCTACACATACCTGACGCCTGATATCGCTTATCATCAGGACAAGCTGAAGCGCGGCCATGATAAGCTAATCAACATCTGGGGAGCAGACCACCATGGCTATATCCCTCGTATGAAGGCGGCAATTGAAGCGCTTGGCTATGGGAAGGATGCCTTGGAAGTGGAAATCATCCAGCTTGTTCACCTTTTCCAAAACGGGGAAAAGATGAAGATGAGCAAGCGTACAGGTAAAGCGGTAACGATGCGTGACCTGATGGAGGAAGTGGGCCTAGATGCGGTTCGTTACTTCTTCGCAATGCGCAGTGGTGACACACATCTTGATTTCGATATGGACCTGGCAGTTTCCCAGTCCAATGAAAACCCGGTATTCTACGCACAGTACGCACATGCTCGTATCTGCAGCATGCTTCGCCAAGGGGAAGAGCTTGGGTTAAGCTTAGAAGGACCGTTTGCATTGGAAAATATCAGTTCCGAAAAAGAAATCGACTTACTGAAAAAATTGGGTGACTACCCGCAAGCGGTGGCAGAGGCGGCACAAAAACGCATTCCGCACCGTATCACCAATTATATTTTCGATCTTTCCTCCGCTCTGCACAGCTTCTACAATGCAGAAAAGGTATTGGATCCGGAAAATATGGAAAAATCCAAAGCGCGTCTCGGCCTGATGAAAGCTGTTCAAATTACGCTGAAAGACGCACTCAGCCTAATCGGGGTATCCGCTCCGGAAAAAATGTAATTCTTATACTAGATATTACTAGGGAAAGGCTCACTACCATTATGAGTAGTGAACCTTTTTTTGGTGAAAAATAGAGAAATAAATAACTGAAAACAAAAGGAGTTTTTCAACTATGAAAGAAAGCATCTTAGCACTCATCACCGGCATGGTCGTCGGATTCATATTCGCCCTGTTCCGCCTACCAATCCCGGCACCACCAGTATTCTCCGGCATCATCGGAATCGTCGGCATCTACCTTGGTTACAAGCTGTTCTCCTGGATCGCACCTATGTTCCAGAGCACAGGCAGTTGACATAACAACAGGGGTCTGGCCCCATTTGGGTAAAACATCCAAATGGGGCCAGACCCCTGTTTGCATTTCTGAAAAGGATATAGGGGAGGATGGTGTAATTCTGTGGAATAGTAGCGTTTGGGTGCCAGAAATGTCTGTGATAAGGTACGAAAGCAAGCGGTTCGTACCGTCATAACTGACAAATTTCTCAAGAGACGGCACGAAAGCAAGCGATTCGTACCGTTACACCGGAAAAATCACCGAAAAGACGGCACGAAAGCACGTGGTTCGTACCGTTAAACCGAGCAAACCATCGAAGAGACTGCACGAAAGCAAGCGATTCGTACCGTTACACCGGGCAAATCACCGAAGAGACGGCACGAAAGCAAGCGATTAATACCGTCACACCGGGCAAACCACCCTAGAGACGGCATCGACCCCCATCCTCATCACGACCTACCACTCCACCGTCGCCCCGCCAACCCGCTTCACCCCGCGGATCGCCGCCACATCCTCAACGAGCTGCAGAGCCGCTTCGTCCTTGCGCTTGGCTTCGATCATGAAGTCGACATCCTGACCAAGTCCGACGACAACCTTCAGAAACTCCGCTAAGAACTGCAGATCCACATAGTCCGCATGATGGCGCAGCTTTTTTTCCGAAATAGGGGAGGAGGCATGGATCTTCGGAATAATGCCAATCCCGCGCCACGTTTCATACACCCTTGGCAGAAGCTCCTCCCAGGATACAGCGCTCGGGTTCGCATATTCATGGTGATAGTCGAAAGCGAGCGGTATGCCGAGCTTTTCACACAGCACCAGCGTTTCCTCCGTGGTATAGGTCTTATCGTCATTTTCCAGCGTCATCCGCTTAAAAACCTCAGGAGGAAGCTGCTTGATATTCTCATAAAAACGCTCCAAAGCAGCCTCCTTATTTCCATAAGCCCCTCCGACATGAATATTGATTGTTCCGCTGTCTGCAAGCCCCATTGCTTGAAGCATTTCATAATGGTATACCATATCTACGACTGCATTCTCGGTAATATGAGGCTTGTCGCTTGTGAAGAGGGTGAACTGGTTCGGATGAAAGCTCGTGCGCATCCCGTAGCGCTTCACCAGGTCGCCGATTTCCCTGAACTCCGCGCCGAACTCCGAAACGAAATCCCATTTTACATCAGGATGGGTCGCAAGCGGCACGATGGAGGAGGAGAAGCGGAACACCTTAATCTCGTTCGCGATGCAGAGGTGAATGGTGCGCAGTGTACTCTCCAGGTTTTGGCGAGTCACCTCCAGCAGCTTGGCACGGCCGTCCTCAGGCGACATCTGCTTGTACCTTGTATAGGTAAGAGTCTTGGCAGGTGAGGCGTCCCAAAGGGTCCATGATTGTGAAACAAAGCCAAAACGTATTCGCAATGGGAATTCACCCCTTTCTTTTACAGCAATGGTGAAACAAGCTTTGCTAGCTGTTCCCGCCCTTTATCCAGGAAGGATCGCTCCCTAATGTACTCAAGCGTCAGCTTCTCGGAATTATGAATGTCCTTCTGGATTTCGCGGATCGTCGCTTTTACGAACTCCGAATCGTAAATCAGGCAGTTGATTTCATTATTTAAAAAGAGACTGCGTTTGTCAAAATTGGCTGTGCCGATATCGCACATTTCCTCATCAATGACCATCACTTTTGCATGATAAAAGCCTATATAGAATCGGTAAACCTCTGCACCGGCCTCCAAAAGAGATGGGAAATAAAGGAATGCGGCATCCCGGACAAGCGCGTGGTCTGCTTTGTCTGGCAGAAGGATCGTTACCTTTACACCGCGCCCAAGCGCCTTCATCAGCTCGTCAAAAAGCTGTTTATCCGGAATGAAATAAGGCGTGCAGATAATCACGGACCGCTGTGCCTTCTGCAGCAGCTCTATGAATGTTTCCTTCAGAAAACCGCCGTTTGTCGGAACGAATTGATGCAAGCTTTTTCCCGTTTCCAAGGGAGGGTAGTAGGCAGCTGATTCCGAGCGGGGTTTTGACGTACAATCCTCCCAGTTATCAAAAAACTGCGATTGCAGATCCTGCACCCCTTCGCCTTTCAGCTTGAGGTGGTAATCGCGCCAGACCCCGAACTCCGGATCCTGGCCTAAATATTCCTTGCCGATGTTAAAGCCACCGACATAGCCGATTTTCCCGTCAACAACGGTGATTTTGCGGTGGTTGCGCTGATTGATGCTGAAGAAAATGAAGGGGAAGGACGGCTTACGACAAAATTCCACCTCAATCCCATGTTCACGCAGTTCTTTCACTTGTTTTCTTTTCATCTTATGAGAACCTAGGTAATCCAGAAGAAGGCGAACCTCGACTCCTTCCTGGGCCTTTTGTTTCAAGATAGTGAAGAATTCCTCACTCACATGGTCCCCATTTACAAGGTAAAAGAGGGAATGGATGTGATGGGTGGCGTCCTTCATCTCTGCAAAAAGATCCTCATACAGCTTGTTGCCGTCGGAATAGAGGTGGAAGTCGCTCCTTCTTTTCGGGAACTCGAGTCTTGTAGCTTTCTTTAGATGCATCTTGCGTCCCAACTGAAAATCAATGACAATCCAAATAAGAATAAGAATAATTGCTAAACCGATATATAATGCGATAGTCATGTTTACCCCTCCGTCATCCGACTGTTTCTAGTTTCTACCGAACGGCCCTGACTTATCCTTTTTACAGGTCCTTATGCTCAGGTTAGGCCCAAGTTCCTAAAGCCGTCTCCAATCCATACCCACCGTAGTAAAAGCGTAAGCAAAATTTTCATCAAATGTGTTGACTGAATGCTCATTCACAAATAGAATAGAGTTAAAATAAAGTTCTGAAAATTATATTCTTTCCAAACATTATGGCTGTTCGGTTAAAAACGGATGGCCGCTGACACAAAAAGGGACATACGAAAGGAGTGGGGAGATGTGGGGAACGGTTTGTTAATAGCCAATTGGATTTTAACGATAATTGTAACCGCTTACGCAGTATCGCTATTTGTTTATTTGATCAGAACAAGAATACAATTCATCAAGCTCGGCAAAAAGGTCGAGTTTGATAACAAGGTAAAAGAAAGATTGGATAAGGTCTGGGTCAATGTTTTTGGCCAGAAGAAGCTCTTGAAGGATAAGAAGAGTGGAATCATCCACGTTATGTTCTTCTATGGATTCCTGATGGTTCAGCTTGGCGCGATCGACCTGATCATCAAAGGGCTGTTTCCAGGGTCGCACCTGCCGCTGGGACCGCTTTATCCGGCGTTTACGTTTTTCCAGGAGCTTGTAACCTTGATGATTCTAGTTGCAGTCGTCTGGGCGTTCCATCGCCGTTATGTGGAAAAGCTTGTCCGATTGAAGCGCGGCTTTAAATCGGGTCTTGTCCTTATTTTTATCGGAGGATTGATGGTTTCCGTACTTTTCTCCAACGGGATGGGACTTATCTGGCACGACCACGGCTTGACTTGGAGTGAGCCTGTTGCATCCGGTGTGGCATTCCTGTTCGGCTGGATCAATACGACAGCTTCCATCGCCTTGTTCTATGTAGGCTGGTGGATTCACTTATTATTCCTGCTTGCATTCCTGGTATATGTACCACAGTCCAAACATGCGCATTTGATTGCAGGGCCGGCGAACGTGTTTTTCCACCGCACGACGAACCCTGGAAAGCTTGAGAAGATTGATTTTGAAGATGAAACACAGGAATCCTTCGGGGTTGGGAAGGTCGAGGACTTCACCCAATACCAGTTGATCGATATGTATGCCTGTGTGGAATGTGGACGCTGTACGAATATGTGTCCGGCAACCGGAACGGGGAAAATGCTTTCTCCGATGGATCTTATTTTGAAAATCCGTGATCACCTGACAGACAAAGGAGCGGCGATTACGTCCAAATCCCCTTGGGTTCCGACGTTCGCGTTCAATAATACCCAAGGCAATCAGCTGGCACTCGCTTCTGCCGGAAAAGGTGCAGAGGAAAGTGCGGCAACAATCGAGTACAGCCCGAGTCTGATCGGCGATGTCATCACTGAAGAAGAGATCTGGGCATGTACGACCTGTCGTAACTGTGAGGACCAGTGTCCGGTTATGAACGAGCACGTCGATAAAATCATCGACCTGCGCCGTTATCTTGTACTGACAGAAGGGAAAATGGATGCCGATGCACAGCGAGCGATGACAAACATCGAGCGTCAGGGCAATCCTTGGGGCTTGAACCGCAAAGAACGTGAAAACTGGCGTGAAGCAGCGCCGGAAGTGAATATTCCTACGGTAAAAGAAGTGAAAAAAGCAGGCGTTGAGTTCGAATTCCTATTCTGGGTCGGCTCCATGGGATCCTTCGACAACCGTTCCCAGAAAATCGCGATCTCCTTTGCAAAGCTGCTGAACGAGGCAGGAGTGAAATTTGCAATTCTCGGAAACAAGGAGAAAAACTCTGGAGATACACCGCGCCGCCTTGGTAACGAATTCCTGTTCCAGGAGCTTGCAACAGGGAATATCGCCGAGTTCGAGAAAAACGAAGTGAAGAAGATTGTCACAATCGACCCTCATGCCTATAACATTTTCAAAAACGAGTACCCGGATTTCGGGCTTGAGGCAGAGGTATATCACCATACAGAGCTATTGGCTCAGCTTGTAAAAGAAGGCCGTTTGAAGCCGCAGCACGCGGTAAACGAAACCATCACTTTCCACGATTCCTGTTACCTGGGAAGATACAACGAAGTCTACGAGCCGCCGCGTGAAATCCTGAAGAGCATCCCTGGTGTGACGCTTGTCGAGATGAAGCGCAACCGGGAAACGGGCATGTGCTGTGGAGCAGGCGGAGGACTGATGTGGATGGAAGAGGATGCAGGAACCCGCGTCAATGTCGCCCGTACCGAACAGGCACTCGAAGTGGCACCAAGCGTCATCAGTTCCGGCTGTCCATACTGCCTGACGATGCTATCCGATGGTACGAAAGCGAAGGAAGTCGAAGAGAAGGTCAGCACCTATGACGTTGCCGAGCTCCTCGAGAAATCCATTTTCGGCGATAAAAAGGAAATTGTAGCATAACGAGATTACTAGCTTCATAGAAAAAAATGGGTGTACGCGATATTTCAATTGCGTACACCATACCCTTTTAACGGAACTGAGCGAGCGTTCAGTCGTTGTTTTGAAAGCGTTATCAAATTCTAGCCATAAGAGAAAAGTTGATGTCAAATCTAAGCGGTCTCCCCTGTTGATTGAAGTGCAAGGGGTGAGACTCCTGCGGGAGCAGCGTGTCAAGGGAGACCCCACAGGCGCAAATGCGCCGAGGAGGCTCCCGAGGCCGCCCGCGGAAAGCGAACCCCTAGAACGGAAATCAACAGGTTGTTTAATAGAGTCACTTGATTTTCAGGTTCGATTTACAAAAATAGAGGAGGAACTAACAATGGGAAAAACAGTGATCGTCAGTGGAGTACGTACGCCAATCGGAAAGTTTGCAGGAGGATTAAGCTCCCTTACTGCAGTGGACTTGGGAGCCGTAGCCATTAAGGAAGCGTTGAAAAGAGCCAATGTAACTGGCGATACAGTCGGTGAAGTGATTTTCGGAACCGTCCTTCAAGGCGGCCAGGGGCAGCTTCCATCCCGTCAAGCAGCCAAAAAAGCGGGGCTTCCTTGGGAGGTCAAAACAGAAACCATCAACAAGGTATGTGCATCGGGGATGAGAAGTGTAGCGCTTGGCGATATACTGATCCGCTCCGGTGAGGAAGAGGTCATCGTAGCAGGCGGAATGGAATCCATGAGCAATGCGCCATACATCCTGCCAAAAGCAAGATGGGGGCTTCGCATGGGAGACAGCAGCGTGAAGGATCTGATGGTGCATGACGGATTGACTTGCACCTTTACTGGCGTGCATATGGGAACATACGGAAACAGTGTCGCAAAGGAAATGGAAATCTCCCGCGCGGACCAGGACGCTTGGGCATACAGAAGTCATCAGCGTGCAGTCGAAGCGATTGAGAGGGGCTTTTTTACAGAAGAAATCGTGCCTGTCGAGGTGCCTCAGCGCAAAGGGGAGCCTGTTGTCGTGAGCAAGGACGAATCGCCGCGTAAGGACACGTCGATTGAAAAACTGGCAAGCCTTAGACCTGCATTCGACCATGACGGATCCATTACAGCTGGAAACGCACCAGGTGTGAATGATGGAGCAAGCGCGCTTGTCCTGATGAGTGAGGACCGTGCGAACAGGGAAGGCAAGCAGCCGATCGCAACGATCCTTGGGCACGCATCGATAGCTGTGGAAGCCAAGGATTTCCCGAAAACGCCTGGACTGGTTATCAACGAGCTTCTCAAAAAAACAGGTACTCAACTTGAAGAGATCGATCTTTTTGAAATAAATGAAGCTTTTGCAGCAGTGGCATTGGCATCTGCCAACCTTGCAGGGCTAGATTTGGAAAAAGTGAATGTAAATGGTGGGGCGGTTGCATTGGGCCACCCGATTGGAGCTAGTGGTGCACGCATTATCGTATCGCTGATTCATGAACTGAAGCGCCGTGGCGGCGGGCTTGGTATCGCGTCGATCTGCTCGGGCGGCGGCCAGGGCGATGCAATCTTGATTCAAGTTTAAAACTGAAGGGGGACTACAAACATGACAATTCAAAAGGTAATGGTAATCGGAGCAGGACAAATGGGATCTGGCATTGCACAGGTTTGTGCGATGGCAGGCTATGACGTATATATGAACGATTTGAAACAGGAATTCCTGGATCGCGGGCTTGCATCCATCACGAAAAACCTGGCAAGAGCGGTGGACAAAGGACGCATGACAGCGGATGAGAAGGAGCAGGTGCTTGGCAGATTAACTCAGACAACCACTCTTGAAGACGCAAAGCATGTCGATATCGTCATCGAAGCGGCAGTGGAGAACATGGACATCAAGAAAAAGATTTTCGCACAATTGGATAGTTTCGCTCTAGCGCATGCGATCTTGGCTACCAACACATCCTCCTTGCCGATTACTGAAATCGCTGCGGCTACAGGAAGACCGGAAAAAGTGATCGGGATGCATTTTATGAACCCGGTACCGGTGATGAAGCTGGTCGAAATCATTCGCGGCCTGCAAACAGCGGATGAGGTGTATGGCGCGATTGAGGATATGACGAAAAAGCTTTCCAAAGTGCCGGTCGAAGTAAATGACTTCCCTGGATTCGTGTCCAACCGTATCCTCATGCCGATGATCAATGAAGCGATCTTCACGGTATATGAAGGGGTGGCAACACCGGAAGCGATCGATGAAGTGATGAAGCTCGGGATGAACCATCCGATGGGGCCGTTGACATTGGCTGACTTCATCGGTCTAGATACCTGCCTATACATTATGGAAACCTTGCACGAAGGCTTTGGCGACGACAAATACCGCCCATGCCCATTGCTTCGAAAATATGTAAAAGCTGGCTGGCTGGGCCGCAAAACAGGACGCGGATTCTACACATACGAGACTTAAGGGCAGCAGGAAGGGGTCGAGCAGAATGAACTTGAGATTAACAGAAGAACAGGAAATGGTACGGAAAATGGTGCGCGATTTTGCGGAAACCGAGATCGCACCTTTTGTGGAAAAAATGGAGGACGGCGCGTTCCCGAGGGAAATTCTGAAAAAGATGGCCGACCTTGGCTTGATGGGAATGACTATCCCCGAGGAGTACGGCGGAGCAGGCATGGACTTTCCATCTTATATCATTGCAATCAATGAGCTGTCCCGCGTCAGTGCGACAGTTGGCGTAATCTTATCCGTTCATACGAGCGTTGGAACGAACCCGATTCTTTATTTTGGAACAGAGGAGCAGAAGCAGAAATACGTCACGAAGCTCGCTTCAGGTGAATACCTTGGCGCATTCGCACTGACTGAGCCAAGTGCCGGATCAGATGCGGGAAGCTTGAAGACGCGCGCAGTTAAGAAGGATGACCATTATGTGCTGAACGGTGCGAAGGTGTTCATCACAAATGGCGGCGAAGCTGATACGTATATCGTGTTTGCCTCGACAGATTCGGAGCTTGGAACGAATGGCATCAGCGCGTTTATCGTGGAAAAGGACACTCCAGGCTTTATCATCGGAAAAGACGAGCACAAAATGGGCTTGTATGGCTCCAAAACGGTGCAGCTGACTTTTGAAGATGCGAAAGTGCCGGCTGAAAACCTGCTTGGGCAGGAAGGCGAAGGGTTTAAAATCGCCATGGCAAACCTTGATGTCGGACGAATCGGGATTGCCGCACAGTCCCTTGGAATCGCAGAAGCGGCCTTGCAGCATGCAACCGCCTATGCAAAAGAGCGCGAGCAGTTCGGCAAGCCGATCGCACTTCAGCAGGGAGTCGGCTTCAAGCTGGCAGATATGGCAACGGCAGTTGAAGGGGCAAAGCTGTTGACCTACCGTGCGGCGAACCTGCGTGCACTTGGCAAACCTTGCGGCAAGGAAGCGTCGATGGCAAAGCTTTTCGCGTCACAGACGGCAATGAACGTCGCAATCGAAGCGGTACAGGTATATGGCGGCTATGGCTACACGAAGGATTATCCGGTAGAGCGCTTCTTCCGCGATGCGAAGGTATGTGAGATCTATGAGGGTACAAGTGAGATACAGCGATTGGTTATTGGAAAACATTTACTAAACTAACAAACTTGGGTTGGGGGATGGAACAGATGAATTTTTTACTAAGCGAAGAACATGAAATGATTCGGAAAATGGTGCGCGATTTTGCCAAGAATGAAGTGGAGCCGACTGCAGCCGAGCGCGACGAGGAAGAGCGCTTTGATATGGAGATTTTCCGCAAAATGGCGGATCTTGGATTGACTGGGATTCCTTTTCCTGAAGAGTATGGCGGAATCGGCAGTGACTACCTGGCGTATTGCATCGCGGTCGAAGAGCTTTCCCGCGTATGTGCATCAACTGGCGTTACATTATCCGCTCACACGTCACTTGCGAGCTGGCCGATCTATAAATACGGAACAGAAGAGCAGAAGCAGAAATACTTGGTGCCACTTGCGCAGGGAACAAGCATCGGTGGCTACGGCTTGACTGAGCCTGGCTCCGGTTCGGATGCGGGTGGAATGAGAACGACGGCGAAGCTTGATGGCGATCACTATGTGCTGAACGGTTCGAAGATTTTCATCACAAACGGCGGCATTGCCGATATCTATGTGGTGTTCGCAGTAACAGACCCATCCAGCAAGCATAAAGGTACAAGTGCATTCATCATTGAAAGCGGCTTTGAAGGCTTCAGTGTCGGGAAGAAGGAAAAGAAACTCGGTATCCGCTCCTCACCGACAACGGAAATCATTTTTGAAGACTGCCGAGTGCCGGTAGAGAACATGCTCGGTGCAGAAGGAGAAGGTTTCAAAGTAGCAATGACGACGCTTGATGGCGGACGTAACGGAATTGCCGCACAAGCAGTAGGGATTGCACAGGGTGCCTTGGATGCAGCTGTAGGCTATGCAAAAGAGCGCGTTCAGTTCGGGAAGCCGATTGCCGCTCAACAGGGTGTCAGCTTCAAGCTGGCAGACATGGCGACATCGGTTGAAGCTTCCAGACTATTAACTTACCAGGCTGCTTGGCGCGAGTCAGAAGGTTTGAGCTACGGAAAAGAGTCCGCGATGTCGAAGCTTTTTGCAGGAGACACGGCAATGAAGGTGACAACCGAGGCGGTTCAGGTATTTGGCGGCTATGGCTACACGAAGGACTATCCGGTGGAGCGCTATATGAGGGATGCGAAAATCACGCAAATCTATGAAGGAACACAAGAAATCCAACGTCTCGTCATCTCCAGAATGCTTACCAAGTAAGTAGGTGGAAAAAGGGATGAAAAAACGTCAAGTACATGCATCCGTCAAAGATGAAAAGCTGATTGAAAAACGGCGCGACCAGATGATCAAGGGTGCGGTGAGCCTTTTTAAGGAAAAAGGATTCCACCGCACGACCACCCGTGAAATTGCCAAGGAAGCGGGCTTTAGCATCGGCACGCTTTACGAATATATCCGCACGAAGGAGGATGTGCTCTACCTTGTGTGCGACCGCATCTATGACCAGGTGGGGGAGCGGCTGCAGGAGGAGCTCGATATGAAGCGGGGCAATCTTGCAAGCTTGAAGGCTGCCATCTCCTTCTATTTTCGTGTAATGGATGACATGCAGGATGAAGTATTGGTGATGTACCAGGAGGCAAAATCGCTATCCAAGGATGCATTGCCGTATGTATTGAACAAAGAGCTTGAAATGGTCGCGATGTTCGAGCAGGTGATCCGCAACTGCATGGCAGCAGAGGGGATGAAGCTTCCGGAACAGGAAATCCAGCTGATGGCCCATAACATCTTTGTCCAAGGGCAGATGTGGGGCTTCAGACGCTGGGTGCTGCATAGGCATTTTCAGCTCGAGGATTATATTGCAGGCCAGATTGAACTGTTAATAAACGGACTTACAAAGGGGGAGAACGTGAAGCATGGAAGTATATCGTCCAACTAACCATATCCGATTTGTCACGGCTTCAAGTCTATTCGATGGGCACGACGCATCGATCAACATCATGAGACGCATTCTGCAGGCGAGCGGGGCTGAGGTGATCCATCTCGGCCATAACCGTTCGGTGGAGGAGATCGTCAACGCCGCAATCCAGGAGGATGTCCAGGGAATCGCGATTTCATCCTACCAGGGCGGACATGTCGAGTATTTCAAGTACATGTTTGATTTGCTGAAAGAAAAAGGTGCTTCTCATATCCGCATCTACGGCGGTGGTGGAGGGGTTATTATCCCGAGTGAAATAAAAGAGCTCCACGAATACGGCATCGCGCGCATCTTCTCACCGGAGGACGGCCGCGAGCACGGTCTTCAGGGCATGATCAATTCGATGCTGAAGGATTGCGATTTTGTGACGGCAAAGACCTTGGGGGATGAAGTCGAGCGTTTAACCGCAGATGACCACCAGGCAATTGCCAAGCTGATTACACTAGCTGAGCTTCAGGTAACAACGAACGAAGAAGTGGCAGCAACTGCACAGGCTGCTTTAAGCAAGGTAAAAGAAATGCAGAAAACGGTACCTGTCTTAGGGATAACTGGTACTGGTGGTGCAGGGAAAAGCTCGTTGACCGATGAACTGATCCGCCGCTTCATCAACGAGGTACCGGACAACAAGGTCGCGATTCTTTCCATCGACCCGACAAAACAGAAAACAGGCGGCGCTCTGCTTGGGGACCGTATTCGCATGAACGCGATATTCAACCCGCGCGTCTACATGCGCTCCCTTGCAACCCGCGGCTCACGATCTGAATTGTCCTTGGCAATCCAGGACGCGATTTCTGTTACGAAGGCGGCTGGCTTTGACCTGATCATCGTCGAAACGAGCGGAATTGGGCAAGGGGATGCAGGAATCACCGAAATCTGTGACATCTCGATGTATGTGATGACAAGCGAATTCGGTGCTCCTTCCCAACTTGAGAAAATCGATATGATCGACTATGCCGACCTGATTGTCATCAACAAATACGAACGCAAGGGCTCTGAAGACGCAAAACGCCAAGTGCAAAAGCAGTACCAGCGCAGCCGTCTTTTATGGGATAAAGAGCTCGACGAAATGCCGGTATTCGGAACAATCGCGAGCCAGTTCAACGATTTGGGCACGAACACGCTTTTTGCAGCGCTGCTTGGCCTGATCAATGAAAAAACAGGCTCCAGCCATACAACGAACCTGCCGACTTCCAAGGACGTGGAAAAGCAGAACATCATCATCCCTAACGACCGTCGCTATTATTTAAGAGAAATCAGCGACACGGTCCGCACCTACCATAAAGAGGCACAGGAGCAGGTGGAGCTTGCGCGCAAGCTGTTCCAACTTGACGGTGCGATGGAAGCAGCTTCTGATAAGGCAGAGCTTGTAAGTGCCCTGCAAACCATCCGCAACGAATACGAAGAAAAACTGACCGCCGACTCCCGCAAGATTTTAGCAGGCTGGGCTGAAAAGAAAGAAAAGTACAGCGGCGACCAATTTGTCACAGTGATCCGCGACAAGGAAATCATCACAAAATTGACGACCAAGAGCTTATCGGGTCTTGCGATTCCAAAAGTGGTCCTTCCGAAATATGTGGACTACGGGGAGATTCTAAAATGGGTCTACCGCGAGAACGTACCAGGAGAGTTCCCTTACACTGCCGGCGTATTCCCGTTCAAGCGTGAAGGTGAAGATCCGAAGCGCCAGTTCGCAGGGGAGGGTACACCTGAGCGTACCAACCGTCGTTTCCATTATTTAAGTAAAGATGACGACGCAAAACGCTTAAGTACCGCATTCGATTCGGTTACCCTATACGGCGAAGATCCTGCACCACGTCCGGACATCTACGGAAAAGTCGGCAACAGCGGCGTGAGCATCTGTACGCTTGATGATATGAAAAAGCTTTATGCAGGCTTTGACTTGTGCGCACCAAGCACATCGGTGTCCATGACAATCAACGGACCGGCGCCGGTCATCCTGGCCATGTTCATGAACACGGCCATCGACCAGCAGGTGCAAAAGCGCGAGGAAGAGCTTGGCCGCATATTAACAGTGGAAGAGTACGCGGAGGTTCGTGCAGTTACGATGCAGACCGTTCGTGGAACTGTTCAGGCTGATATTTTAAAAGAGGACCAGGGCCAGAACACCTGCATCTTCTCAACCGAGTTCGCGCTACGCGTAATGGGCGACATCCAGCAGTACTTTATTGATAAAAAGGTGCGAAACTATTATTCGGTTTCAATCTCTGGCTATCATATTGCCGAAGCCGGTGCGAATCCGATCACGCAGTTGGCATTTACGCTTGCGAACGGCTTCACCTATGTTGAGTACTATTTGAGCCGCGGCATGAACATCAACGACTTTGCACCGAATCTGTCGTTCTTTTTCAGCAACGGACTTGATGCAGAGTACACCGTAATCGGCCGTGTGGCGCGCCGCATCTGGGCGACCGTCATGAAAAATAAATACAAGGCCAATGAGCGCAGCCAAAAGCTGAAGTATCATATCCAGACATCAGGTCGTTCCCTGCACGCACAGGAAATCGACTTCAATGATATCCGTACAACGCTTCAGGCTTTGATGGCATTGCAGGACAACTGCAACTCGCTTCACACGAATGCCTATGATGAAGCAATCACGACTCCGACAGAGGAATCCGTTCGCCGCGCGATGGCCATCCAGATGATCATCACAAAAGAGCACGGCCTCGCGAAAAACGAAAATCCGCTACAAGGGTCCTTCATTGTGGAAGAGCTGACAGACCTTGTCGAGGAAATGGTGCTCCAGGAATTCGAACGCTTGAACGACCGCGGCGGCGTACTTGGTGCGATGGAAACACAATACCAGCGCGGCAAGATCCAGGACGAATCCATGTACTACGAAATGAAAAAGCACACCGGCGAACTGCCGATCATCGGCGTGAACACATACCAAAATCCGAACCCTCCATCCGAAGACGAGCTCAACGACATCGAACTTGCCCGTTCCACGGAAGAGGAAAAAGAAACACAAATCAAAAACCTGCGCGCCTTCCAGGACCGCAACACAGGCAGTGTAGAAGAAGCCCTGAATCGCCTCAAACAAGTAGCCATCAACGGAGAAAATATCTTCGAAGAACTGATGGAAACAGTAAGAGTAGCGAGCTTGGGCCAGATTACAACTGCGCTTTACGAAGTGGGCGGGCAGTTTAGACGGAATATGTAATAGGAATTAGAGAAGGACAGGAGTAAAAGTTTCCTGTCCTTTTATATAGGAATTTGTTAGAAAGACCAGCAATATTTTTACACTCTCCCCTGTTGGTTTCAGCGCAAGGGGTGAGACTCCTGCGGGAGAAGCGTGTCAAAGGGAGACCCCACAGGCGCAAAGCGCCGAGGAGGCTCCCGGACCGCCCGCGGAAAGCGAACCCCTGGAGCGGAAACCAACAGGGTGTTGAACGTGAACGCCAAATTTTTAGGTTAGCGTTCATGTAACTAATTAAAAATTTCCCCAAAGAATTAATTTATACTGGATTAAACATAAAGGATTTGTTTATAATGAATGGTATGGATTTTTCTAGAAATCTTTAATATTATAGACCTTTTACATATACAGAAAGGATGTGCAGACATTGGCATTAAACCACCTAACGGCAGAAGAAGTAAAAGAAATGTCGCTAATCGAAATCACGTACGCATTATTCCAAGACCAGAAACAATCTGTGACATTTGGAGAACTACTTACGAAGATCAAGAAGCTTACTGGCTTTAAAGATGGAGATCTTCGCAGCAAATTATCACAATTCTACACGGACTTAAACGTTGACGGCCGTTTTATTTGTATTGGAGAAAACCAATGGGGACTTCGTGCATGGTATCCTTATGATCAAATAGAAGAGGAAACGACTCCTCAGGTTAAAACGAAGAAGAAGAAGGCGAAGAAATCCGACGATGACGATCTTGATGCGGACGAGTTCGAGGAGCTGGATGAAGAAGAGCTTGAGTTCGACGACCTTGACGACTACGAAGAGGATGACGCCGAAGAAGACTTTGAAGAAGTCGATGAAGATGATGCTGACGACGATGACGACGACGAAGAATTCGAAGAGGACCTTATTGAAGACGAGGAATACGACCTTGATGAAGATGAGGAAGAAGATGAAGAAGAAGACGAGGAAAAGCTATAACAGATGCCATCCTTGCTGAACCCCCTTGCTATTTGAGGGGGTTTTTATTTAATTTGTCTGGTGATGGCAATCGTTTATTGGCATTAAGAGGAGATCACGTTCACTTTGCGGCATAGTTGCGCTTAACCGAGGGTCTTTCGCTCCATTTTCCGTCAGAAATTGAGCCTTGCGCCCGGAAAATGAAAAATACGCTCGGAAATTGAGAATTGCGCCCGAAAAATTGTAAAATGCGCCCGGAAAAAATGATTTGCGCCCGAAAATACAGTATTTAAGCCCGAATTACTTATTTCGACACATTTCGCCAACCAAAGCCAACCAAAAATCCTCCTTGACTTTTCCCCTCAAACTAAGTAGAATCTTTTTTGGGCTCCTTTTAAAAGGACACGTAAGATTTGGTATATCAGATACACGCTCCCTTTGCCAGAAACACTGGCAGGAGGAGCGTTTTTTTATTTTATTGGTCAAAAACAGAAGACGGAAATTCCATGCTGTACCTAAACCATATTAGGAACAGCTTCATTTTTTAGTAAATGATTTTCGCACTTTTGACTAATGATAAAAACATTAAATGCCTCTAAAAGATAAGGGTAGTTATGTAAATATCAGTAAAATACATTTAATCGAGGGGGAGACAGCATGACAAAGTATATTTTTGTAACAGGTGGGGTTGTGTCATCTCTAGGTAAAGGGATCACAGCTGCATCTTTAGGAAGACTCCTAAAAAACAGAGGATTGAGTGTGACGATCCAGAAGTTCGATCCATACATTAACGTGGACCCAGGTACAATGAGTCCTTATCAACATGGGGAAGTATTCGTAACGGATGATGGCGCGGAAACGGATTTGGACCTAGGCCACTATGAGCGTTTCATCGATATCAACTTGAACAAATTCAGCAACGTGACTACTGGGAAAATCTATTCCACGGTCTTGAAAAAAGAGCGTCGTGGGGATTACTTGGGTGGAACGGTACAGGTTATTCCACATATCACGAATGAAATTAAAGACCGCGTATTCCGTGCGGGCAAAGAAACGAATGCGGATGTTGTCATCACGGAAATCGGCGGAACAGTAGGGGACATCGAGTCCTTGCCATACTTGGAAGCGATCCGTCAGATCAAGAGTGATATCGGCCGCGACAATGTCATGTACATCCACTGTACGCTTGTTCCGTACATCCGTGTTGCAGGTGAGTTGAAAACAAAGCCGACACAACACAGTGTAAAAGAGCTTCGCGGTTTGGGAATCCAGCCGAACATCATTGTATTGCGTTCGGAAATGCCGATCTCTCAAGACATGAAGGACAAGATTGCACTGTTCTGTGATATCGATGAGAAGGCAGTGATCGAGTCAATCGATGCAGAAACGCTTTATGAGGTTCCATTAGCGTATCAGGCGCAGAACATGGACAACATCGTTTGCGAACATTTAAAACTTGATGCAGCAGCGCCTCAAGCTGACATGACTGAGTGGACGAAGCTTGTCGACAAAGTGAAAAATCTTTCAAACAAAACAACCATCGCGTTGGTCGGTAAATATGTCGAGCTTCAGGATGCGTACCTTTCTGTGGCAGAAGCGCTTCGCCATGCAGGCTACCAGTTCGATTCAGATGTAAAAATCAACTGGATCAATGCAGAGAACGTGACAGCTGAAAATGTGGACGAGCTGCTTCAAAGCGCAGACGGAATCTTGGTTCCAGGTGGATTCGGCGACCGAGGTGTCGAAGGTAAAATCGAAGCGATCCGCTATGCTCGTGTCAACAAGGTACCATTCTTCGGTATCTGCCTAGGCATGCAGCTTGCTTCTGTAGAATTTGCACGGAACGTTCTTGGAATGGAAGGGGCGCACTCTGCAGAGTTGAACCCGGAAACGCCATTCCCGATCATCGACCTATTGCCTGAGCAAAAGGATATTGAAGATCTAGGCGGAACCCTTCGTCTTGGTCTTTATCCTTGTAAATTGAACGACGGCTCCCTTGCACAAGCGGCTTATAATGAAGGCGTTGTGTATGAGCGTCACCGTCACCGCTATGAGTTCAACAATCAGTACCGTCAACAGATGGAGGAGAATGGCTTCACGTTCTCCGGTACAAGTCCTGATGGCCGCCTGGTTGAAGTGATTGAGATCAAAGACCACCCTTGGTTCCTTGCATCCCAATTCCATCCGGAGTTTACGTCTCGCCCTAACCGTCCGCAGCCGTTATTCCGTGACTTCGTGGAAGCGGCAATCAAGAACTCAACAGTGTTAGCTTAATTTTTTAAATAGAAAAAGGAGAAGCCGTCTCAATTGGGAACGGCTTCTCCTTTTTTTTGTTGTACATGCCATACAAACAGATAATGGTCATGAACCTCTTTTTGTAAAATGAATCCATGCTTTTCGTAAAAGGGTCGAAGGTAGAAGCTGTAGGCGACACAGTCCAGACGGATCGTATCCACCTGCATGGACTGGGCCTGCTCCTTTATCCAGTGCATCACAAAATCCCCGACATGCGCCCCTTTCCTATCAACAGACACGGCAAGCTTATGCAAATAGATGATGGACTCGCCATTGCCATCATCCTTGCCCCACAGGTTCACATCCCACTCATCCTGATCCCGTGTTAGGAGGAACGTAGCGACTGTATTTCCTCCAGCTGGATCGACCACCTTGTAAAATAACCCCGCCTCCACGCTACGGGCGATCTCTTCATCCTCAAGCCCTGTCAAAAGAAAGTTCCACTGCGTTGAACCTTGTTCCTTCAGCAGTGACGCGCGATCTTTCAAAATCTTTATGACTTCGGCACTATCTGCGGTGGTTGCCTTTTTAACCTCATAGGATATCGTTTTATTCAAAGAATCCCAACCTCCCAAAGTGTTATGAAATATGTTTCTATTCTCGGGGAAGCATTTCCTCTAAAGCTCGTCCTGTTCCTCCAGAATTTCTTTGATGGTAAAAGAGAGACCATGATAGATATATAGAGCAGTCATGCTGCTCGGAAAACCGAAGCGTTCTCCATCATCGCCGGGAATCAGCGGCTTTTTCAGCTTCATGTCGATATGAACATCCGCAATGGAATCCAGCGTTTCGGTATCGGCCCCATTTCCCTCAGTTTCGCCTGCCATCACAGTGGAAATGCCGACAATCTCGATCCCAAGCTCCTTTAAAGCCTTCGCAGTCTCGATTGCTTCTTCATCCGTGGAAAAGCGTGACACAATTAAAGCACGATCCGTATCGGTAAGATCATGGTAGCTGTCCAGGTCGGATAGAAGTGCAGCCTTTGCAAGCGGCTCTGCTCCCTGAGTGGCTTCGAACTCCACCGCCTTCATTTCCTTCACCCCATGTATGTAAATGCGCCCATCACCGACCGCAGCCTGTGCAAGCAACCGCGCACCATCCTCAAACGAAAAATCCTCATTACCCGCAATCCTGCCAAACACACCCTGAAGCTGCGTCGTAAAAATCTTCAACATAAAAACAACCTCCTTTACTTACTACCTGCAGTATGACACAAGTGGGGAAATTCCTGCCGGGGTCTGGCCCCAAAAAAATAATTTTTTATTATTCCCCGTGATGGAATTTATTAAAATCCCACATCAATAGTTAAAATAGTATTCGATATGAGTTAATATTTAGTCGTAATTAAAATTATTTGTTGGGGAAAAGCAGGAAATAAGTCTATTATAGTAGAAATAGGTGAATGGGTGGAAACGGATTTACTATTTTCTAGGAATGAGGTGGAATGATGGGTCAAAAATTGCTGATAGTGGATGACCAGTATGGGATACGCATACTGCTTAATGAAGTGTTTCAGAAAGAAGGGTACCAGACGTTCCAGGCAGCAAATGGATATCAAGCATTAGATATCGTAGAAAAGCATTCACCTGACTTAGTCTTGCTGGACATGAAAATTCCTGGAATGGATGGAATTGAAATCTTGAAGAGGCTGAAGGCTATCAATGCAGATATACAAGTGATCATTATGACAGCGTATGGAGAACTGGACATGATCCAGGAGTCCAAGGATCTGGGTGCCATCACGCACTTTGCGAAGCCTTTTGATATTGATGAAATACGGGATGCCGTTAGAAAAAATATGCCGCAATCTACCGAAAAATAATCGGGTTTGTGACTGAAAATTAAAACATTGAGAGTGTTACCGCTTACAACGAAAAAGGGGATTGTTCGGTAGTTGTAGTTTTCTTTCAGAGTTGGTATGCTAGGTACTGGATAACATCTTCCGACAAGTTTTACAGTTTGTTTCACTCTCATACATAACTAGTTTTTCATTTGGTCAAGCTAGATTTGATATTGGTGAAACTGTTACATATAAGAAGGGGTATCCGTAATAAGAGCGGAATTCCATGCGTTTTCCTGCCTCGGAGTATGGGTTTGCCATCTTGTAAGAACGGGAAAAACTTTTCGGAGTGAGTATAATACGAAGGAGGATTTAACCATGCCTTTAGTTTCCATGACAGAAATGCTGAAAAAAGCAAATGCAGAAGGCTATGCAGTAGGTCAGTTCAACTTGAACAACCTCGAATTCACACAAGCAATTCTACAGGCGGCACAGGAAGAGAATTCACCGGTAATTCTTGGTGTTTCTGAAGGTGCAGCTCGTTATATGGGTGGCTTCAAAACAGTAGTAGCAATGGTTAAAGCGCTAATGGAAGAGTATAAAGTGACCGTACCGGTTGCGATTCACTTAGACCACGGTTCAAGTTTTGAATCTTGTGCAAAAGCGATCCACGCTGGATTTACATCTGTTATGATCGATGCTTCTCATCATCCATTTGAGGAAAACATCGAAACAACTTCCAAAGTAGTAGAATTGGCACACTTCCACGGAGTATCTGTTGAAGCAGAACTTGGTGTAGTAGGTGGACAAGAAGACGACGTTATCGCAGACGGCGTAATCTATGCAGACCCTGCTGAGTGTGAAGAACTTGTAAAACGCACTGGCATTGATTGCTTGGCTCCAGCATTAGGTTCCGTACACGGCCCTTACAAAGGCGAACCGAACCTAGGCTTCAAAGAGATGGAAGACATCAACAACCGTGCTGGTGTTCCTCTAGTATTACATGGTGGTACTGGAATCCCTACGCATGACATTAAGAAAGCAATTTCTTTTGGAACTGCGAAAATCAATGTAAACACGGAAAACCAAATTGCGTCTGCAAAAGCAGTGCGTGAAACATTGGCTGTGAAAACGGAAGAGTATGATCCACGTAAATATCTTGGACCAGCTCGCGACGCAATCAAGGCTACAGTTCAAGGCAAAATGCGCGAATTCGGTTCTTCCAACAAAGCGTAAGACAACAGAACACATTTCAACAACAACAACCATTCAACCAACAACAAGGCAACAATAGTGCAAAACCGCCACCTCAGGCGGTTTTGTTTATTTCTTATATGAAAGCGTACACACTATAAAAGGCAATGCTAAAACAGTTCAAAGGAGAGAATAACATGAAATTTTTCATCGATACAGCTAACCTGGAAGAAATTAAAGAGGCGCATGCACTTGGAATCCTTTCAGGAGTTACAACCAACCCAAGTCTGGTTGCAAAAGAGAACATCACATTCGAAGACCGTCTTCGCGAAATCACTTCTTTTGTAACAGGATCAGTTTCTGCAGAGGTTATCGCGCTTGATGCTGAAGGAATGATTGAAGAAGGCAAGGCGCTTGCTGCGATTGCTCCAAATATCACGGTAAAAGTTCCAATGACCCCGGATGGCTTGAAGGCGGTAAAAGTGTTCTCCGAGCTGAACATCAAAACGAACGTCACGCTCATTTTCAACGCAAACCAAGCACTTATGGCAGCTAGAGCGGGAGCAACTTATGTATCCCCGTTCCTGGGAAGACTTGATGACATCGGACAGAACGGAATGGACCTGGTTTCAACCATCGCTGACATTTTCGTTATTCATGACATCCCTACAGAAATCATCGCAGCATCGATCCGCCATCCGATGCATATCACGGATGCAGCATTAAATGGTGCTCACATTGCAACAGTTCCTTACAAGGTTATTATGCAGCTGTTCGGACACCCTCTGACAGACCAGGGAATCGAGAAGTTCTTAGCAGATTGGAACAACCGCCAACAATAATCCTTGTGTAAAAATTAGGAATAAAGTACGAAATATTACGTTTCGATAAAGAATTAAGCTTTTCCATATAAGTATTCAAAAATATCGTGTAAACTAATAGATAATGAAAATTTTAAGATTGGTAATAATTGTGTATAATGAAAATAACACTCTTGGAAACCAACCTCGCCTTGAAGGGAGACCTATATGGAAAAGTTAAAAATTCTTGGTGGCAATAAGTTAAATGGAACAGTGCGTGTAAGTGGTGCGAAAAACAGCGCAGTTGCACTTATTCCTGCAACAATCCTAGCAGATTCACCCGTAACGATTGAGGGTTTACCGAAAATATCAGATGTAGAAATCTTAAGCAGCCTGCTTGAAGAGATTGGTGGAACAGTATCCATGGACGGGGAGGACTTAACTGTCGACCCATCCAAGATGATCGCCATGCCTCTGCCAAGCGGAAAAGTGAAAAAGCTACGCGCTTCCTATTATTTAATGGGAGCAATGCTCGGCAGATTCAAAAAAGCGGTGGTAGGTTTACCAGGTGGATGTCATCTAGGCCCAAGACCGATTGATCAGCATATCAAAGGTTTTGAAGCATTAGGGGCAGAAGTAACGAATGAACACGGTGCAATCTATTTGCGTGCCGACGAGCTTCGCGGTGCACGCATCTATCTCGATGTCGTCAGTGTTGGTGCAACCATCAACATCATGCTTGCTGCAGTAAAAGCAAAAGGCAGAACACTCATCGAAAATGCTGCAAAAGAGCCAGAAATCATTGATGTCGCAACTCTGCTGAGTAGCATGGGCGCGAAAATCAAGGGAGCAGGAACGGATGTGATCCGTATCGATGGAGTCGAAAGCCTTCATGGATGCAAGCACACCATCATCCCGGACCGTATCGAAGCAGGTACATATATGATTATGGCCGCTGCAACCGGTGGAGAAATGATTATCGACAACGTTATTCCGACTCACTTGGAGCCATTGATTGCCAAGCTGCGTGAAATGGGCGTACGCATTGAGGTCAATGACAACCAGGATCAGCTGCTTGTCGTTCCAGGCGAAAAACTGAAGTCGGTCGACGTGAAAACACTCGTCCACCCTGGATTCCCGACAGACCTTCAACAGCCGATGACGACCCTTTTGACAAAAGCGGAAGGGACAAGCATCGTTACCGACACCATCTATTCTGCGCGATTCAAGCACGTGGATGAACTCCGCCGCATGAATGCACAGATCAAAGTCGAAGGCCGTTCAGCCATCATCAACGGCCCTGTACAGCTGCAAGGGGCAAAGGTAAAAGCAAGTGACCTGCGTGCAGGTGCTGCGCTTGTCATAGCCGGCCTATTGGCAGATGGACTGACCGAAGTGACAGGCCTAGAACATATCGACCGCGGCTACAGTCATCTCGAAGAAAAGCTCGAGGGACTTGGAGCAACGATCTGGCGCGAGTCCATGACCGAAGAAGAAATCGAGCAGATGCAGAATTCTTAAGAAGTTGTAGCATTCTGCAGTAATTAGATAAAATAGAAACATTCACAGGTTAACTAGCTGGTGTTTGAGCAATAGGCGAAGACTCCAGCACCGCCCCGCGGAAAGCGAAGCCTAGTGCGGAAATCAACAGCGGCATTAGAACCGTCTACCAAATAACTCAAAGCAGAACCCCCACTAACCCGGGAGTTCTGCTTTTTTCATGAAACCACTTTCTCTTTTCGCTAAATGTGATATACTATTAACGAAAAGTACATCATAATGCCATCTTTTGCACGTACTAATGATGGTTTGACAATAAATTGCTAGATTCATAGTGAACAGAAGGAGTGGGAAAAATGGAAAGAAGTTTATCCATGGAATTAATTCGAGTAACAGAAGCGGCAGCTCTATCATCAGCACGTTGGATGGGTAGAGGCGACAAGGACAGTGCTGATGGAGCGGCAACCTCTGCGATGCGCGATGTATTTGACACCATTCCGATGAAAGGTACGGTTGTGATTGGTGAAGGTGAAATGGATGAAGCACCGATGCTTTATATCGGCGAGAAGCTTGGTACAGGATACGGTCCGCGAGTGGACGTTGCGGTCGATCCACTGGAGGGAACAAGCATCGTGGCATCCGGTGGCTGGAACGCGCTGGCTGTTTTAGCGGTGGCTGACCACGGCAATCTTCTTCACGCACCTGATATGTATATGGACAAAATTGCAGTAGGTCCTGCTGCGGTCGGTAAAATTGACATCAACGCATCTGTGCTGGACAACCTGAAAGCGGTAGCTGAAGCAAAGAATAAAGAGATTGAAGACGTGGTTGCAGTTATTTTAAACAGACCGCGCCATGAAAAGATCATCTCCGAGCTGAGAGAAGCAGGAGCGCGTATCAAACTTATTGATGATGGTGATGTTGCAGCGGCGATCAACACGGCATTCGACCACACAGGTGTCGACATTCTATTCGGTTCAGGCGGAGCACCGGAAGGCGTAATCGCTGCAGTTGCCCTTAAATGCTTAGGCGGAGAGATCCAAGGGAAGCTATTGCCACAAAATGAAGAAGAATTGCTTCGTTGCCAGAAGATGGGTATCGAAAACATTGATGCGGTACTAAGAATGGAAGACCTTGTACGCGGAGATGACGCAATTTTTGCAGCAACAGGAGTGACAGATGGTGAGCTTCTGCGCGGTGTTCAGTTCAAAGGCACCAACGCAACTACTCATTCCGTGGTTATGAGAGCTAAGTCCGGAACGGTGCGCTTCATCGATGGACAGCATAATATAAAGAAAAAACCGAACCTTGTATTCAAGCCATAAAGACCTTAAACCGTAGACGGGTTTGCCGTTTACGGTTTTCCTCTATTTTTCAGGTCAAAAAAAGGCACTTCGCCACGAATTCTATAGGGCGTAGAGCTTTTATTCGACACGAATCGAGGGAATTGTGGAATATTCCCCAGAAAATAATAGAATAGTACTAAGCTTGTCTATAGAAAGTTGTTGCTTAAAAGTATGAAATGTGGGTAAAATATTATATGCTACGCGTTTTATGTTAAAATCTATCCTTATCTTCCTAGTGATTCTTCTACAATTTCTTCAAAAGGAGAGTTTATCCCACATGTAAAATCGGGAGTAAGTCCTCACCCTTTATCCAATTCATCCAATTAATCATGGTGCAGGTACTAGCCTTAGATCCGACTGCCGGATTTCCCATCCTTCGAACTTATTTCAGCTTGAATCAGTTTTGGAAGACAAATGAACAAACTTTTCCTATTGATACTAAATAAAAGAATAGAGTGGTGTTTTCTTTTTATGGATTTAACTATTTCTCATTTAGAAAATTTAAAGCTTAAAGAATTATATGAATTTGCCCGTCAACATAAAGTATCGTACTACAGCAAACTGACCAAAAAAGAACTTATTTTTGCCATTTTAAAAGCACAGGCGGAAAAAGACGGCCTTTTGTTCATGGAAGGGGTACTCGAAGTAATCCAATCGGAGGGCTTCGGATTCCTGCGTCCGATCAACTACTCCCCAAGCTCGGAGGATATTTACATTTCAGCTTCCCAGATTCGTCGTTTTGACTTGAGAAACGGGGACAAGGTATCAGGTAAGGTGCGCCCTCCAAAGGAAAACGAGCGCTATTATGGACTATTGCATGTAGAAGCGGTGAATGGCGACGATCCGGAATCAGCAAAAGAGCGCGTCCATTTCCCTGCATTGACACCTTTATATCCGGACAGACAAATTGTCCTAGAGACAAAGCCTAAAGGACTTTCTACACGCATCATGGATCTAATCGCACCGGTCGGCTTCGGCCAGCGTGGTCTGATTGTTGCCCCTCCAAAAGCGGGTAAAACAATGCTGATCAAAGAGATAGCCAACAGCATTACAACCAACCACCCGGAAGCGGAATTAATTGTCCTTCTTATCGACGAGCGTCCTGAGGAAGTGACGGACATCGAACGCTCTGTAGCAGGAGATGTAGTAAGCTCCACGTTTGATGAGGTTCCGGAAAACCACATCAAGGTGGCAGAGCTAGTACTTGAGCGCGCATTGCGCCTTGTTGAGCATAAACGCGATGTCATCATCCTGATGGACAGCATCACGCGTCTTGCACGTGCATACAACCTGGTCATTCCGCCAAGCGGACGTACGCTTTCCGGTGGTATCGATCCGGCAGCATTCCATCGTCCGAAGCGTTTCTTCGGTGCAGCCCGTAATATTGAAGAGGGCGGCAGCTTAACCATCCTTGCGACAGCGCTTGTGGAAACAGGATCCCGTATGGATGACGTAATCTACGAAGAATTCAAAGGAACCGGTAACATGGAATTGCATCTTGATCGCAACTTGGCCGAGCGCCGCATCTTCCCAGCGATCGATATCCGTCGCTCCGGTACCCGTAAAGAAGAGCTGCTTATCCCTAAAGATCATCTGGACAAGCTATGGGCCATCCGCAAAACGATGTCCGATACACCAGACTTCGCAGAAAAGCTCCTAAGACGCCTGCGCCAATCCAAGTCTAACCAGGAATTCTTCGATATGCTCGAAGAGGAACAAAAGGCTGGAACAGCGAAGCGATAGGCATGTCATATTGATGTATGTCCTTTTTTGATGGTAAAACGTAGATGATATAATTATACTTTGCCCCCTGTTGGTTGGAGCGCAAGGGGTGAGACTCCTGCGGGAGCAGCGGAGTCCGGGAGACCCCGCCGAGGAGGCTCCCGACCCGCCCTGGATAAGCGAACCCCTGGAGCGGAAACCAACAGGGGAGTTTAACAGCTTTTTTTAGTGGAAAATATTGCGTGCTAATTTGGTAAATATAAGTCCAAAAGTAAGGTTGCAAAACCAAACATTACTTGATATAATTTCATCAGTGTGTTTTTAAGATAAATGATGTCGAACTTTGTTTGGTATCATTTGAAGCTAACTCTGTTTCGAAAGACTCAGGGCAAAAAGGAGATGACAAGAATGAAAGCTGGAATTCATCCTAATTACCGTAAAGTTGTATTCATGGACATCAACACTAGTTTCAAATTCATCACTGGTTCTACGATGAAAACAAACGAAACTATCGAATGGGAAGACGGTACTACTTACCCTCTAATCAAAGTTGAGATCTCTTCAGATTCTCACCCATTCTACACTGGACGTCAGAAGCATGCTGCTGCTGATGGACGTGTTGAGCGTTTCAACAAAAAATACGGCCTTAAGTAATAAAGTAAAACAGGCAGGTTATCCTATATCTTGCCTGTTTTTTTACTTTACCTTACATAATAAAGTGCTTATGTCACTCGTGACTGAGCACTTTTTATACGCCATAAGATAAGAAGGGGGAGGCCGTGCATGTACGTAATGAAGCATTCGGGTTGGGTAGAAGTGATTTGTGGCAGCATGTTTTCTGGTAAATCAGAAGAACTAATTCGCCGCATGCGACGCTCCCAATTTGCCAAACAGAACATTCAAGTATTCAAACCAGCAATTGACAACCGTTATGCCGATGAGGCAGTTGTTTCTCATAATGGGACAAGCATCATAGCGATGCCAGTTCCATCTTCAAAAGATATCCTCGATCAGGTGGAGGAAGAGACGGAAGTAGTGGGTATTGACGAAGTGCAGTTTTTTGATGAGCATATTGTGGAAGTGATTCAGGAATTAGCAAACAGAGGCTACTGTGTAATCACTGCAGGACTTGATCAGGACTTCCGTGGAGAGCCATTCGGTAAAATGCCGGAGCTGTTGGCGATCGCTGAAACGGTGACAAAGCTGCAAGCGGTATGTGCCGTATGCGGATCACCTGCAAGCCGTACACAACGTCTGATCAATGGAAAGCCAGCATGCTACGATGACCCAATTATTTTAGTCGGCGCTTCTGAATCTTACGAACCTCGCTGTCGTCATCATCATGAAGTTCCTCTGAATGTGTCCGTGTTGCAAGCAATGAAAAAATAAAGCTCTTTTCGTAAACCTTGTTGCTAAGCGAACTAGCTAAAAATAACAATCTTTCCTATAATTTGTCCGAAAATATCTTGAAGATGAGGATACGCTAATGGCAGGAGGTGTTTGCATGAAACATGCAATCCTGGCATTAGTCGTATGCTCTTTTTTTGTAGCTGGTTGCGGGGCGGACAAAGACCTCACCGGCCAGCGTGAAGTGGAAAATGGAACAAGGCTGATCGGAACATCCGGCGATGATGGCTTCTACGAACGCCACCAAGATTCCAATGATTTCAACACCAATCAAAACCCTAATTTCCTTGATTTAACCGAAGACCGTCCCGATTACGGGGATGACCAGGAAAAATTCGCCGAGGTCATCACGCTCAACAGCGACCTCGAGCCCGGCCCCGTCTACATTACCGGCGACAACGCCCGGGTGACCGCCTACTCGAACGGCTCCCTTTCCGCTGAAGAAAAAGACGAACTCCAGCGCAAGCTCAAACGCAAATTCATTGATGTCACCCCGAGATACAGAGTTCATTTAACAATTAAGGAGCGGTAGTGGGGAGGTGCCTGAGGGATCAGGCACCTTTTCTATTTGCATACATATTTATTTGTCCGCTATAGAAAACTAATAGGAACATTCTATAAACAAGAGGAGTTCCGCTATGGATTTAAAACTGTTTCTGGCAATTAATCGGCTAGCTGGCCGCTCGTGGTTTGTGGACAGATGTATGATACTGATCTCGCAAAAAATGCGATATGTTTATTTTTTTATTCTGTTTCTTTTATGGCTGAAAAAGGGACGAGAAAGAAAAATGGCGTACGATGCAGGTATTTCCGTTCTGATCTGCATGGTTTCAAACCGTTTGATTAAGTTGCTCTGGTTCAGACCAAGGCCATTTCTGAAAAGGAGGATTGGTATTCTTATCCCTTCCTTGATGGATTCGTCCTTTCCGAGTAAGCATACCATTCTTGCTTTTGCGGTTTCGACCATCATCTTTCTTCACCACCGCTTTCTTGGCATCATTCTGCTTGGATTGTCATGGTTAACAGGATTTTCCCGGATATGGATAG
Source organism: Bacillota bacterium (assembly GCA_051750385.1). Classification (GTDB taxonomy): domain Bacteria; phylum Bacillota; class Bacilli; order Bacillales; family Bacillaceae_I; genus Sutcliffiella_A. The sequence continues at coordinate 230,831 of JBNJJQ010000006.1, forward strand.
GACATCATTATCCATTCGATATTATAGGGAGTGCTTTTTTAGGGACCATTACCAGTGTACTCCTCCATCAACGTCGGGAAATGGAGGGATGGGAGGAATAACTTTTTCAAATATCTTGATGGAAGGAGGTGGATAGGTTGTTGGTCCGTTCGTTACTTATCCTATTCATCAGTGCAGTGATGATAGGTTGTGCAAATCATGAGGAAAGGCAGCAACAAATAGTGGCAAATCCAATTGCGTTCAAGAAATCCGATTCAAAAAAAGTGGTTCTAATCATGATGGACTCGTTGATGGATGCCACCTTAAAAAGAACGATAGAGGAGGAGAAAGCCCCGGCATTGGAATTCCTGATGGAACATGGCAGCTATAGTGACAAGCTGGTGAGCTCCTATCCGACCATGTCTGTTGTAATCGACAGTTCAATCATTACAGGGGCCTATCCAGATCAGCATAGAATACCTGCCCTGATATGGTACAACGAAAAAAACAAGCAGATTGTCAGTTATGGTAACGGTTTATTTGAGATTTTGAAGCTAGGTCCGTCCGATGTTGCTGTAAACAGTTTGAATCACTTCAATAACAGGGACCTGGGCAAAGAAGTTTCCACCATTCATGAGGATCTGAACAAAGTGAAAAAGCGGTCAGCGTCCATCAACACCTTCATCTATCGTGGTAATTACAATCATACCCTTCATGTACCGGATGCATTATCAAAAATGACAGACTTAAAGGAAGAATATCAGACCATGGGACCGAAATATCTCTCCATTGGTTCACTGGCAAGACTTGATCCGGAAAACAAGCACACAATCCAAAGGCTGGGAATAAATGATACCTTTGCAACCGAGGAACTGATTTATTTGCTGAAAGAAAATATCCTTCCCGATTTTACGATTGTTTATTTTTCCGAGAACGACCATACAGCCCATAAAAAACCAGCTTCCATCAAGGGCGTTGTAAAGATGGATCGGCACCTCCAGGATGTGCTGAATGCTTTCCCATCCTGGGAGCAGGCACTTGAGAACATTGTCTGGGTCATCGTCAGTGATAGCAATCAATCCTATGTGAAGAAAAAGAAAAAGGAAGCATTGATTGATTTAAGAAAACCTTTTTCGGATTTCAACATTCTTGAACTAGGTGAGCCTGTCCGTCAAAAGGACGACTTAGTCATTACAGCCAATGAGAGGATGGCTTACATTTATAAATTGAGTGATAAGGCAGATTTGCAGAACCTGGCATATAGCCTTGAAGGCGACCCGAGGATTGCCTGGGTGGCGTGGAAAGAGAATCAGATGGTCCATGTGATATCCGAAGGCCATGATGGAATGCTTTCTTTTGATACCGGGGGGAGCCTTGCGGACATCTATCAACAAAAATGGACGGTTGAAGGCAACGCCGACATCCTTGATTTGAAAATGGAAAACGGCAAAATAGGATATGGGGAATATCCTGATGCCCTTGCAAGACTTTACGGCGCCATGCATTCCCAAGAAGGGGAATTCATCATTGCGGATGCAAAACCTGGCTACGAATTCGTAGGCGAAAGCTCCCCTGAACATACAGGAGGCGGAGCGCACGGCTCCATGCATCAAGTCGACTCCCTGAGCCCTATCATCGTAGCAGGTACGGACAAAAATATAGAAAACCTGAGAATTGTCGACTTGAAAAAATGGGTCCTGGAGGTTTTGAATGGGAACTGAGGGCAGAATAAAAAGGTGGTGCCTGACCCGCAGTGTGCTAACGCACTAAAGTGTCCTCTATATGAATGGTTTGTTAGGACTCGCTCCAGGTCGGGGCGGGTTTTTTATTGTTGGGATTTGTTTTTTGGCCGAAAATGGTGGTTGGCAGATAAGCGATGAATTCCCTTTTTCGGCTGATGAATTTTGAAAACGACTGATAGAGGGTGCCAAGAATCGGATGATAAATGATAATCCCGGCTGAAATTCGGGTGAAGTACCTGTACCGGTAGGGGTTTCCAATGTGTTAACCTCCAGTCAATGCCGGAAGTCCTGCCTGAAGCCGCATCAGGATACCGCCTTCCCCAACCCGTTTCCATCTATTTGATTTTGACGCACCACCTAACCTATACTATAATTAGAATGTTATAGGTAGGGACAAAAAATACAGATGCGGACCTATTCAGGTTTGCACACATTACATAGAGGTGAATGCACGTGTTTGATCGTTTGCAGGCAGTAGAAATGCGTTACGATAAATTAACGGAGCTATTGAGTGACCCGGAAGTTATCAGTGATACGAAAAAGCTTCGCGAGTATTCGAAGGAACAGTCCGATATTCAGGAGACCGTGGAAGCATACCGTGAATATAAGGATGTCAAAGAGCAGTTGGAAGGTGCGAAGGCGATGCTCGAGGATAAGATGGATGCGGACATGCGCGAGATGGTGAAAGAGGAGATCTCGGAGCTTGAAGAGCAGCAGGAAGCATTGGCTGAACGTCTGCATATTCTTCTTTTACCGAAGGACCCGAACGACGACAAGAACGTTATCATGGAAATCCGTGGGGCAGCAGGTGGAGACGAGGCGGCATTGTTCGCAGGCGCCCTTTACCGCATGTACAGCCGTTATGCGGAAGCCCATGGCTGGAAAACCGAAGTGATGGAGGCAGCATCAACAGGTGTTGGCGGCTATAAGGAAATCATCTTCATGATTACCGGTAAGGGCGCTTATTCCAAGCTTAAGTTCGAGAACGGCGCTCACCGTGTACAGCGTGTGCCAGAGACGGAATCCGGAGGACGTATCCATACTTCCACAGCGACGGTTGCGGTATTGCCTGAGGCGGAGGAAGTGGAAATCGAGATTCATGACAAGGATATCCGTGTAGATACGTTTGCTTCCAGCGGACCTGGTGGACAGTCGGTTAATACGACAATGTCGGCGGTCCGTTTGACTCATATTCCGACAAACACAGTGGTTTCCTGTCAGGACGAGAAGTCACAGATTAAGAATAAGGAAAAAGCGATGAAGGTTCTTCGTGCACGTGTGTATGATAAGTTTCAACGTGAAATCCAGGCTGAATATGATGCCAACCGTAAGCAGGCTGTTGGTACCGGTGACCGTTCCGAGCGTATTCGTACGTACAATTTCCCGCAGAACCGTGTAACCGACCACCGCATCGGCTTGACAATTCAGAAGCTCGACCAGATCCTGCAAGGGAAGCTTCAGGAAATCGTGGACGCTTTGATCATGGAAGACCAAGCGCTGCGAATGGAACAGATGGAGAAATGATGAAGGCCATGAAGGTTTACGAAGCCCTGAACTGGGCTTCTTATTTTTTAAAAAAGAATGAGCGCGATGAGAATGCGGGAGAATTATTGTTGCGCCATCATATGAAGCTGGACCGTGCACAGCTTTTCAGCCGAATGCAGGAAATGATGCCGATGGACCTCCAAAGCTCCTTCGTATTCAATGTCCATAAGCATGCGGCGGGTATTCCGGTGCAGTATCTGATGGGAAAAGAAGAATTTTACGGACGCAGCTTTTTTGTAAGTGAAGAGGTGCTGATTCCAAGACCGGAGACGGAAGAATTGGTTGTTGGCTTGCTGGATAGAGTGAAGACGCATTTTGCTGACGCTTCGGAAAAGTTGAGTGTCGTCGATGTCGGGACAGGCAGCGGCGCAATAGCGGTGACGCTGGCGCTTGAAAATAAGAACCTGAACGTGATGGCCACCGATATTGCAGGCGAATCCTTGGAGGTTGCAAAGGATAACGCAGAGGCTCTTCATGCAGATGTGGAATTTTTGCAGGGTGATCTGCTTTTGCCTTTCATTGAACAGGGCATCAAGGTGGACATCGTGGTGTCCAACCCGCCATATATTCCGGAAAAGGAATACGAAGGCCTGTCAATAGTAGTGAAGGACTTTGAGCCTTATCGTGCGCTTGTCGGCGGTGTTTCCGGATTGGAGTTCTACGAGCGTTTCATGGAGGAATTGCCACAGGTGTTGAAGGACCGTGCCATTGTTGCGTTTGAAGTGGGAATGGGACAAGGGGAAGCGGTGAAAAACTTGCTGCTTGCGACTTTCCCTGAAGCGCGTGCAGAAGTGGTACTGGACATCAACGGAAAAGATCGAATGGTATTTGCGGAAATAGGATGATGGGAGTCGCCATCATTTTTTATAGGGAAATAAGGAGCGGCACCTTGCGACTTTGAGTGGGGCAAGGTGTTGATGGATTGCTTAAATGATTGCTCCTTCTTCCATATGGGGTCTGGCGAGGGTCAGGCCCCTATTTGTTTTTTCTTCCACATATCGGACGATGGATTGGCGGATTTCTTCCTTCTGCTCTGCTTTAGCAAAGTTTATCAATTGAGATAAGTTGGAATCGTAAGAGATGCTGCGATGATAATGATGGTAGAATGCTTTGCCATTCATCCACCGGCCGCCTACTAAGATTTCGAAATCAATAGGAATGCTGATATGGTTAAAAGCACTCTTCATTTCCCCAATGCGAAAAGATTCAATGTTGCACGTAAACGATCTCATTAGAACTTCTTCCTTTCCTCGAATTATAAATAGTATCGTGTTCCGAAATAACAGGTGCACGTCCTATTTCTATACCCTGAACCAAGGACAGTAAAACATCCAAACTCTTAAACTAGTAACGGAATGAAAAATTTCATTTTACTAGTTTAGGATGGTTATTTTCTGCCCAGACTGTTTCCTAGAGGGGAGAGGAATTGAGATGAAAACATTAAAAAAGAATGTAATCTTTTTATATATAGTATTGCTGTTTATGGGCGCGTATGTGACGGTGGCAGGGGAGCAGGCTGCAGCCGGTTTGGAAGTGAAGAATGGTGCGATGGTCATTCCGGATGAGGCGATTAGGCTTCGCATTCTGGCCAACAGTGATTCCGATGAGGATCAGGAGCTGAAAAGAAAGATCCGCGACCGTGTGAACGAGGAGATCACGGTTTGGGTGGAAGGACTCACTTCCATGGAGAATGCCCGTGAAGTCATCAGGGGGAACATACCGGAGATCGAGAAGATTGTAGAGGAAGTCATGGTGGAAGAAGGAATCGTTCAGGAGTATAATGTAGACTTCGGCAGAGTGGATTTCCCGACGAAAATGTACGGCAAGTTCATCTATCCTGCCGGAGACTATGAAGCGATTCTGATCACACTCGGTAAAGGAACGGGAGCCAATTGGTGGTGTGTGTTGTTCCCGCCACTATGCTTCCTTGACTTCTCCAATGGGGAAGCGACTGCGACACCTTTCGAAGAGGAAGAAGCAGGTGCTGCTCCAAAAGAAAGCAAGTCCAAAAAATCAGCAAGCATCCTTGAAAATGACACAGAAATGAGCGTAACAGCCGCATCAGCATCAACAGCACCTGAGGTATTTGTCATCGATGAAGAGCCGGAGGAAGTGGAAGTGAAATTTTTCGTATTCGAGGCTCTATCATCTCTATGGGAAAAAATCACGGCATAATCGTTCTACTTTTTCATCCACCTCAATAGAGTAGTAGTAGAAAAAATACTAGAAGAGGTGGATGAGATGAAAAAAATGCGCGCTGCAACAAAAGAAGATCAATGGGCCATGCAGGTCTTTTTAAGACAAGCAAATATTAGTACAATAGGGTTGGAAGAGAAAATTGAGGATTACATCATCTTGGAGGAAGAGGAAACGGGCATCTGTGGAACCATCGGAATTGAAAAGATAGAAAAGGACGGCCTGTTGCGCTCCCTTGTCATCGGTCCTTCTGTTAAAAAGATGCACCTGCTTCAACTGTTTGAGCACACCCAGCAGCATGCCCGCCGAAAAGAACTCGACCGCTTATTCCTGGTGACCAACAAGAAGGACTACATACAATTCTTCGAGCTCCTGGGCTTCTTTCCACAAGAAATCCACAACGTCCCGAAGGAAATCACCCAATCGGCCCACCTGAAAGAAACACTAGAACAACAAACCTGTACATTTATGATGTGTAAACTATAAAAACCGGGAGGGGCCAGACCCCATTTGCTTTAGTACGCTAATGCAGAGCGGGTCAGGCCCCCTATGATATTCACAAAGTTATCCACAGAACACACGTGCCTTATCCACAATTTGTGGATAAATGTTGTGTCTTGTAGGTAATTTGTTTATATTTGATGGAATAAATCCTTTTCTATTCACATGTTGATAGATTTTTAAATGAGGTAGATAAGATGTTGACGAAAAAGTGGACTGTGGATAACGCAAATCCTTTGAAAATGAATTATCCACAGATGAAAGAGGCAGCCGCACTTCTTCAACAGGAAGAGGTTGTGGCTTTCCCTACTGAAACGGTATATGGTCTTGGAGCGAATGCTTTGTCAGATCAGGCCGTACAAAAGATTTTTGAAGCGAAGGGACGTCCAGGTGACAACCCGTTGATTGTGCATATTACGAAAAAGGAACAACTCACAGACCTTGTGGATAACCTGCCGGAAGTTGCGGAGAAATTGATGCAGGCTTTTTGGCCAGGGCCGCTTACGCTTGTATTAAAAAGTAAGGATGGTGTTTCCAAGTATGTGACTGCCGGCCTGGATACACTGGCAGTCCGTATGCCGGATCACCCGGTAGCCCTTGCTCTGATGGAGGTGGCGGGACTTCCGCTTGCTGCACCGAGCGCCAACCTTTCCGGCAAACCGAGTCCGACTACCGCCGCACATGTGGACGAGGATCTCGACGGAAAAATTGCCGGAATTGTGGATGGCGGACCAACTGGAGTTGGCCTGGAATCCACGGTGGTGGACTGTACAACGGAAATCCCGGTCATTTTGCGGCCGGGTGGCGTGACGAAAGAGCAGCTCGAAGCGGTCGTCGGACAGGTCGAAGTGGATCCTGCCTTGACCTCGCAAGATCAGGCGCCTAAATCGCCGGGGATGAAATATACCCATTACGCACCCGTTGCACCAGTCTTTTTAGTGGAAGGCAGGTTGGATTTTCTGAAAGAAACGGTCCTCGCTGCCCAGAACGATGGAAAAAAGGTCGGCCTGCTCGTGACAGAGGAGACGAAATCCGAATTGGGTGAAGCGGGAGATGTGATGATGACTTGTGGAACCAGAAGCGATTTATCCACAGTTGCCACAAACTTATACGATGCGCTCCGAGCGTTCAACTCGACCGATGTGGATATCATTTTCAGCGAAACCTTCCCGAAGACCGGGGTGGGTGCAGCAATCATGAACCGTCTGGATAAGGCGGCAGGCCATAAGATCATCAGTGAGAGGTAGGTTCCCATTTAGCGGAACTTGCCTCTTTTTTTGCCTTCTAATCGAGATTTCCCGTGCATATCTTGGAAGTAGACAAGTCCTAAGGGAGGGGTATGCGGGGGATGGCAGTGATGGTTGGAGAATTGATGACACTCTTTTTAATGGCAATAGCACTAGGAATGGACGCATTTTCAGTGGGACTCGGCATGGGGATGATCAAACTGAGAGTGCGCCAGATCTTTTACATAGGCGTTACCATCGGGGTTTTCCATGTAGTGATGCCGTTAATCGGCATGAGTATCGGAAAAGTGCTGTCGGAGCAGTTCGGCTCCATCGCCACGTTGATAGGAGGGCTGCTTCTCATCATGCTCGGTGTCCAAATGATGCTATCCTCGTTCAAGAAGGAGGACGGTCCGCTGATCACTCCTGTCGGAATGGGGCTGATCGTCTTTGCACTAAGCGTCAGCCTCGACAGCTTTTCGGTGGGGCTAAGCCTTGGCATTTATGGGGCGCGGACGCTATTGACGATTCTCATGTTCGGGGTTGTCAGCATGCTGCTCACCTGGATGGGGCTCTTTTTTGGCAAAAAGCTTCAAGGCTGGCTCGGTTCGTATAGCGAGGCACTAGGCGGTAGCATTTTGCTTGGTTTTGGATTAAAGCTATTATTTTTTACTTAGGCTCTTTTCGTAAAGATTTGTTGCCTACAACCGTAAAAAATCGGCTTTTGGATTTTTTACTGCTATTAACTTCGCTTCATTTAAAAAAGTAAGTTAACTACTACACAGAAAAGAGCACGATGGTAGATAAAATTACGTGTTTATGTTGCATTCGTCAAAAACAACAATTTCTGCGAAAACAGCTAATTAATGGAGACCTTTCTCAGGTCTTTTTTCATTTCTAGGTTAAAGGTTTGAGCCGAAATGCCGAAATAAAACATGTAAACTATTCTTCTTCACCTTCCTTTTGTCTATAATGGGGTAAAAAGGAGGAGTGGGGTCATGAATATTTTGTTTGTGTGTACCGGAAATACGTGCCGGAGCCCGATGGCAGAGGCAATTTTGGCAAGCAAAAAGCTTACCGATGTGAAGGTGCGTTCTGCAGGGGTTTTTGCCATGCAGGGCAGTGCGGCTTCCTTTCATGCGCAGGAAGTGCTGAAGGAAAACGGCATCCCGTCCAATCATGCTTCTTCTCTTGTGACGGAAGAGTCGATCGACTGGGCCGATTTTATTTTGACGATGACAGGCCAGCACCGGGCGCTGGTGGAGGAGCGTTATCCGCATGCTGCCGGTAAAACATTTTCGCTGAAAGGTTTTGTCGGAGAAAGCGGTGAGGTATCCGACCCTTTCGGAGGTAGTGTCCATACATATCGCAGCACGTTTGAAGAATTGCAGGAATTGATTGAGTTGGTAATGAAAAAAATCATATAAAGAAACCTTGGTGATGCTTTCTTCCTTTTGGACTGCAGCAGCAAGGGAGGAGGAAGCATCATGGGGGAAAAGCGAAAGTATAAGTTTGGATTGCGTTCTAAGCTAGTTTTATTTGCAACAATCCTGGCTGCAATTACGTACACGGTAAGTGGAATTTTTATTTATGTTGTAGTTAATTACGTTGAAAATATCATAGATGCAAGTGTGTTCACGATTCTTACACTTGTTCTTGGTGTGGCATGGTCCGGTATTCTGGCGTTCTTTGCGGCGCGATTTATCACAAAGCCGCTTCAGCAGCTGGAAGAAGTGGCGCAAAAGGTTGCGAATGGCGACCTATCAGAGGATGTACCTGTCACAAGCTCTCGAGATGAAATCAGTGCAGTAGGTGATGCGTTCAATTTGATGCTTCACAATCTGCGCGAAATGGTCACGTCGATCGACCAGCATTTTCAGCAGACAAACCGTAAAGTGGAAGAGATTTCCGACGTATCGATGCAAGCATCCGAGCAAGCGGATAGTATCTCCATGACCATTGAAGAAATTGCAAAAGGTGCCGAGAGCTCCGCGTCCTCGATCCAGGATACGGCTGAATCGGTGGAAGAAGTGATCAAGATTGCGGACGAGGTGCATGAGAAGGCGACATCTTCCCAATCCTTATCCGAAGAAATGGTAAAAGACCTTGAAGAAAGCAAAGAAGTCATCCATTCCCTTGTTTCCGGCATTCAACGGCTCGCAGGGGACAACAAGCAATCGCTCGATTCTGTAGAACGCTTGGAAAAGCATGCAAAAGAAGTGGAAAATATCATCTCCCTTGTTGGAGATATCGCTGGACAGACAAACCTGTTGGCATTGAATGCTTCCATCGAAGCGGCGCGTGCAGGTGAGCATGGACGCGGGTTTGCGGTAGTAGCAGAAGAGGTCCGTTCCCTTGCTGATGAAAGTGCCAAGGCGGTTCAGGGCATTTCCGAACTGATCAAGAACATCCAGGAAGAAGTGAAAAATGTGGTCACGCAGATCACAAGCCAGGTAAAAGCGGCAAATGTGGAAGCGGAAAAAGGGACGGCGACCAACACCGTGATCGCTGAAATGACCAATTCCGTTCTCGAAGTGGCAGCCGCGGTCAAGCAGATCGCAAGCCTCGTCGACCAGCAGATGGATAGCATCCGCGTAACGGCCCGACAATCCCAGGAAGTCGCAGCCATCGCAGAGGAAACATCAGCCGGAGCCGAAGAAGTAACAGCCACCACACAAGACCAAGCCAGCATGATTGCGAATGTGGAGAAAATTTCACAAGAGCTGGCAGCGCAAGCAAGTGAGCTGAAGCGTACGATTTCGAAGTTTCGGGTTTAGGAGTGGTCTCGGTGTGGGGCGGGTCCGATGTCCCGCACACCAGCATGATGTAGGAGTCGAAGAGAGCATTCTCTTCGACTTCTTTTTATATTAAGCGTAGCGGCTGCTTAACGAGGGAATTGTAAATTTTTGTAAAGTAGACAGATTATCAGGAGAATTGGACAGATTAGGTCTTAAAGTGGACAGATTACTCCCTAAAGTCGATCGATAAATGGGTGAAATGGATAGATTA
>JBNJJQ010000007.1:0-217472 GCA_051750385.1 Bacillota bacterium
CAGCGCTTTGGTGCTGGTCTTTTTTTGTGTTTGTTTTTTGTTCTTTGTATTTGTTGTTGTGTGGGGCGGTGCTAATTAGTGCCAGGCCCCTCTTTTTTTGTTTGGGGGAGAAAGAGGTTGATAGTGGAGAGAGGAGCCAGGCACTGGTGTGGGGAAGGAGGATGCTGTTGGATAGGGAGTGATTCGTACCGTGATAACGGTGGAAATGTGTGGGTGACGGTAAGAAAAGGAGTGATTCGTACCGTGTCACTGGAGAAAAAGCGAAAGTCACGGTCGCTAATTTAGTGTTATCGCTCCACCACCATTACCACACTATTTGTTCATTCTCTTGACGTGCACGAATGAAACTGATACTTAATGACACTATTCCTACTCTTAAGCTATACTAATAATCTACAACAAAGGGGGGGATTTCCATTAAACGGATAATGGTCATAGGGGTATCTGCCGGTGCCGGGAAGTCTACATTCGCCAGGAGATTGAGTAAGGCATTAGCGATAGAGGTGCATCATCTTGATCGCCTTTTTTGGAAGCCGAATTGGGTGGAGGCGAGTAAAGAGGAATTTGCACAAGCACAGCAGGAAATAGTAAATCACAAGCAGGAATGGATCATCGAAGGTAATTATACCGGTACATTTGATATCAGGGCGAAGCATGCGGATACGATGATATACCTGGAGGTTCCACTGTATACATGCTTGTACCGGGTGATCAAGCGGTGGCTGACAAACCTGGGCAAGACAAGGCCCGATATGGGGGAAGGCTGCGAGGAAAAGATGGAATGGGCGTTCATAAAATTCATTTATAGCACCTATTACGCTCGTAAAAAAAAGATGAGAGAGCGATTCCGCCAATACGGAAAAGGGAAAACCATCATTGTCCTTAAAAATAAAAGGGAAATTGAAGATTACATAAGTCGGATGGAAAATCAAAAAAGGGTGGTTGCCAACTAAGCAACCGCCCTTTTTTAAAACTGTTCGAATCTCTTGAAATTAAAGGTGGCAAACAAAACGAATATTAACGACAATCCAACTGTAGTGAAAATCACCAGCAGACCATTGTCCAATAGCTCCCCGTTCATGAGGAGACCGGAGGCATGGCTTCTTAGGTTTGTCGGACTCCATTCCATAAATCTAGTGAACAGTCCGGATGTAACGGATAGGCCAGCTAGAAGGGAGATGCTGATTCCAGCGATTCCGCTAGATGCTTTAAGTAAGGTTCCTGCAAGTGTGGTAACTGATATGATAAATAGAATCCATAGGCTGTAAATGCCGAGACTTGAGAGCATGAGGTTCCAATCGACAGGATTGAATAATAGATTCGTATAATACCAGACAAGTACATAGCTGGCAATGAATGAGACCAGTGCAATAAGCAGCTGGGCAGCCCATTTGCTTGCGATATATTGGAAAGGGCTGACTGGACGGACCATCACAAGTGTAAGGGAGCTGTTTTGGCGCTCCATGGATATGGCGCTCATAGATCCGAGGACGAATAATAGTGTCCCGATTGTTCCGAATTGGCCTAAGGTGGATGCTAGCACTTCTTCTCCTGAAGGAGTTGGTATTTCTATGACTGCCCCTTCCGGTAGGTTGCCGGCAGATTCTAGGATCTGTGGCATGTAATAGGTAGTGATTGGCTGGCTGATGCCGATCAGGATAATGGCGATCGGAAGCCAGATCCATTTTCCGTTACGCAGGCTTTCTGTCAGTTCTTTTTGTAATAAGGTCAGGAAATTTCTCATGAGTTCATCACCTTCATATACGCATCCTCTAGGGAATCTTGTAGTTTTTCAAAATGTAATAGGGTCATTCTATTTTCTACTATCCTGCTTAAAAGATGATGGGTGCTGAAGGCTGTTTCTTCATAGTAGAGGGTCGCAGTATGGGTATCCTGGTAATCGATATGGGTCAGGTTCGGGATGCCGGTAAAGGTTTGTTCCAGTGATTCCGCCGTTTTGATCTGGATGGCGGAAGTGGACTGGTTCTCCTTTAATGAAGCCAGACTGCCGTCCCATTTGATTTCCCCATCTTTCAGCATGATGACGCTATCGCAAACCTGTTCAGCATCGTGTAGTACATGGGTGGAGAACAGGATGGTCATTTTGCTCTTCAATTCTTCCATAATTCTAAGTACATCACGTCGCCCGTTCGGATCAAGTGCTGATACCGGTTCGTCGAGAATGAGTAGCTCGGGGTCATGCAGGAGAGCCTGCGCCAATCCGAGGCGTTGTTTCATCCCACCGGAAAAGCCGCCGATCTTTTTATTTTTCACAGGGGTAAGGCTGACAAACTCCAATACTTCGTCAGTTTTGGCTGCCAATTGTTTTTTAGGTAAATGTGAAAGCTTGCCGGCAAATTGCAGGAACTCCTTAGGCGTCATCCAGGAAAAGAAGGAGGGATGCTGCGGCAGGAAGCCGATTAGCTCGCGATAGTCCTTTTTTGCATGCCCTGGAAATTGAATCGTTCCGGAAGTTGGTGTCAGGAGTCCGGCGAGCATTTGGAGGGAGGTCGTCTTTCCAGCGCCATTAGGACCGAGGAGAGCGACACATTGCCCTTTTTCAATTTGAAAGGAAATGGCTTTTACTGCTTGATGCTGTTTATATGTTTTGGTTAATTGTTTTACTTCTGCTAACACGATTTTCGCCCCTTACTAGTTTTTTCGTCCAACAACGAAATATAGGATCGGACCGAGGATGTTGATGAAGAGGATAATGATGATCCACAACCATTTAGGTCCGTTTGTTGCTTCCTGCTTAATGCAGCTTACTAGTGCAGCAATCGTCAGGATTGCTTGCAGAATAATGATAGGTGTCAAGATAGCCCAGTTTATATCCAATTCCATAAGATTCACAACTCCTTTTTCTTTTTTCTTTGATAAGGCAGTATGACGAATAAGAGGTAAAACAGGGTTGGCATGGGAAATTGGATGAGCCCCCAGATTCCCCAGAACCAGGCGTAGCTTCCTTTCTTTTTTGCATCGATGAATAGGAGGATGCTTTGAGTCAAAAGAACGGGAATGAGCAGCGGCAGTAGAATGAATAATTCTTTATCTGTCATGATAGGATGCGGCCTTCCTGTTTTCTTTTGGTTAACACATAGAAAATGATTGGTGCAACAATCAGTGCGGTTACTTGCGTTACGATAAAGATAGTGGGTGCTTGCAGGACTGCAGCAGTCAATGCAGTCAGGATGACAAGCGCCGTTATGATGAATATGCTCAGTTCTTTGTGAAATGCTTTTTTTCTTTCGACTCTTGCGGCGTATAGCTGTTCGTTCAATGTTTCCAAAGTGGGGATAGGTGGCGTCGCAAGTTCATCTAGCTGTTTCCAGTCCTTTTGGAGCTTTGATATTACGCTGTCTTTTTCATTTTCCTGTCTACTCATCGCCGTCCCACTCCTTTCGCAGCATTTTGATTCCATTGTGGACCCGTGACTTTACCGTTCCAGGTTTGATTCCAAGCATGTTTCCTATCTCCTCATAGGTGTAACCGTAATAGTGTCGGAGAAGTATGGGGGTTCTGACTTCCGCTTCCAGCTGATTGAAGTCCGTAAAGGTATCGCTCCATTCCATCCCATTGTTTTGTGAATTCCAGTTCAGCTGTCTGGATAGTGTGTGCATGATTCGCGTGATTTTCTTCTTTTCCCGCTCTTTTTTGCGGATTGTGTCGATGTACAACCGGGATGCAATGGAGATCATCCATGTGGAGAATTTCCCATCCCCTTTGTAGGAGGCAAGATTTCGATAGCATTTGACCATCGTTTCCTGAGCAAGTTCGCTGCTTGTATCTTCATTCAGGGTAAGCTTCAAAAGGTATTTGTATAGGAAAGTATAATAGCGCTGAAACAGCAGCGTAAAAGCATCGTCGTTCCCGGATATTGCTTTGTTTATAAGAGAAACATCATCTTCCTGCTCCAACTCGATGCCTCCTTTCCATGCGTCACCCATGAGACGCTCCTAAATTTAATATAGTTCACAAGAAAATAAAAAAATATTAAATTTTTTATTTGGTAAAAAAGACCAACCTGGTAGATATTCGACATAGAACAGAAAAACCCTGTGGGGGTCTGGCCCCTCCACAGGGTTTATTTATCCTTTTTTTATGCCATGCTGGATGATGATTTGTTTTTTGGTGTCGCTTGGGATGTGACGGTGGAGCTGGATGAAGAGGAGTCCGTTTTCGTAGGTGGCGTCGACTTTGTCATCCCGGACGGGAAATGGTAGTTCGAAGCTGCGCTGGAAGTCGCCCTGGGCGATGCCTTCCTCGACAAGCTCATAGCCTTGAATCCCCAGGTTGATCTGTCCTTTTACCTCGAGCTGCTGGGGCCGGACGAAGAGCTGTACCTGCTCCGGATTGACAAGTCCAGGAAGACACATCACACATAAGAGCTCATTTTCCTTTTTATAAAGGTTAGTCTGGGTCTGCATGTTCTGGAAATGCGGCTCAAATCCGTTCCAGAATTCATCCCCGAAAAACTGATCCCATTGCTTGCGCCAATCCCCCATATTTTTAAATTGATTAAAAGGCATCATCACGCATCCTTTCTACCGATAGTAGTCATCTTTCCATTAGCCTATGCGAGGAAGAGTGGAGAAGTGCCTACAAAAAGGGGCCTGACCCCCAGCGCTTTAAAGCGCTGGGGGTCAGGCCCCTTTATTCTTTATTTCATTTTCTTTTCATCAGGCTTTACTTCTGTAAATCTTTCGTCTTTAAATGCCTTGATCAGCGAGAACACCATCAGGATCATGATGATGGCAAATGGGAAGGCGGCGATGATGGAGGCGGTTTGCAACGCTTCGAGGCCGCCTGTCCATAGCAGGATGGCTGCTGCCGCCGATTGGATGATACCCCATGTGAATTTCACAGATCCAGGCGGGTTCAAGCTTCCATTGGTCGTCTGCATTCCCAGAACAAAGGTCGCAGAGTCGGCTGATGTGATAAAGAACGTACAGATTAAGAATATCGCCAATCCTGACATGATCATGCCAAGCGGGTAATTCTGCAGGACAGAGAACAATGCAACTTCCATTCCTTGTGATTCAATGACGCTGTATACCGGGATGTCATTGAAATACTCCAGGAAAATGGCTGAGCCTCCGAATACGGAGAACCAAAGTCCACCGAATATCGTTGGAACCAGAAGTACCCCGAGTAAAAACTCACGGATGGTCCGGCCTTTGGAGATACGGGCAATGAAAGTGCCGACAAACGGCGCCCATGCGATCCACCATGCCCAGTAGAAAATGGTCCAGTCCTGTACCCATGTGTTGTCCAGATCAAATGGAAACATTCTGAAGCTCATGGAAGGAAGACTTTGCAGATATCCTCCGACTGTCGTTGTAAACAGGTCCATGATAAAGTTGGTAGGACCGGCGAAAAGCAGGAACAACATCAATCCTATTGCCAGGATGACATTCAGATTGCTCAAATATTTGATTCCTTTGTTAAGGCCAGTCTGTGCAGAGAGCATGAACAGAACCGTCACGACCAGTATCACCACAAGCTGCGTCGCGATATTGTTCGGGATAGCGGGCGTTATGCTCGAAAGTCCTCCACTAATTTGAATGGCGCCAAGACCAAGTGAGGTAGCCACACCGAAAATGGTCGCAAAGACTGCGATGAAGTTGATGAATACACCGATTTTTCCATCCACCTTGTCGCCAAAAATCGGACGCAGGATCTGATTGATGACACCTGGTGTTCCTTTGCGGAATTGGAAGTAGGCCAGCGCCAGGGCAATCACCGAATAGATGGCCCATGGGTGGAACCCCCAGTGGAAGAATGAATAGCGCATTGCTACCCGGGCTGACTCAGCAGTTTGCCCTTCACCTGTTGGTGGGGCATAGAAATGATACATCGGCTCTGAGGCACCCCAAAATACTAATCCGATACCCATACCGGCACTGAATAACATGGCGAACCAGGTCAGATAGCTGTATTCCGGCTCATCCGTGTCCTTGCCAAGTTTAATGCGGCCGTACTTAGTGAATATAAGAATAACACTAAATAATAGGAAAAAGGTGGCGGTCAATAAGTAGAACCATCCAAATTTCTCCACAATGAAGCTCTGGACATCGCCTGTAACGGCATTCAGGCTGGCGTCGCCAAGCATACTGGCAGGCAGAACACCCCAGATGATGAATAAGACTGCAACGATAATAGAAACAATAAATACAGGGGTTGTTTTCTTCAATTTGTTTTCACTCCTTTAAAAATGTTCATCACTTCTCTCTGATAAAAGTATTTGTTTCCAAACGGACAACTATACTACCCTAACATTTAAGGTGGGCAAGTCCAACTAATTTGCTTTTGGTATTTACATGTAATAGCAGGTTCCCGTACAATTAGTAACTGAATTTGCAACTAGGAGGCAGATAATTTTGCTAGAAAACAGCTTGGTTATGGTAGCAATCATTATTTTAATAAATATTGTCTATGTGTCGTTTTTTACAATAAGGATGATTCTCACGCTAAAAGGGCAGCGCTACTTGGCGGCAGGAATCAGTATGGTGGAAGTCGTGATTTATGTTGTCGGATTGGGGCTGGTTTTGGATAATCTGGACGAGATACACAATCTGATCGCCTATGCGTTAGGATATGGGATTGGTGTTATTGTCGGGATGAAGATTGAGGAGAAACTCGCTCTGGGCTATACCACCGTCAATGTGATCACAAAGGAGTATGACAAGGATCTGCCAAGGCTTTTAAGGGAAAAAGGCTATGGGGTGACAAACTGGCAGGCGAATGGCCTTGAAGGTGATCGGATGGCGATGCAGATATTAACGCCAAGAAAATATGAAGTTGGCTTATACCATGCAATAAAAGAACATGATCCAAAGGCATTCATTATTGCATATGAACCGAAAACCATTCACGGAGGATTCTGGGTGAAAGCTGTGAAAGAAAGGAAAATCAAAGAATGGGAAAAACGCCGCGAAAACGAAGCTTTGAAGTAATGGAAAATGAGAGCATCAGCCAATGCCTCGACCGCATGGAAAAAGAGGGGTACAAGCCATCAAGAAGAATGGAAGAACCGATTTTCCAAGAGGTGGTAAAGGATGGACATAAAGAAATACTGCCAATTGGCAAGAAAATTATATTTGAAGGTAAATTAGTAGAAAAATAACATCAAAATACGAACATTATTTCATAACCGGACCTTAATGTTCATGATATCCGTTGACAAAAAACGAATTTGCCGATAAGATAAACGTAGATAACAACGAAATAATGAAACCTCATATAATTTTGGGAATATGGCCCATAAGTCTCTACCCGACCTCCTTAAATTGGTCGGACTATGAGGGGAAGTTACGATCATCTATGTTTGTTATGGCAAAGGCTTGTTTTGTTATGACAGGAGCCCAGGTGGATCGCTTTCCCTCTAGTAGGGGGCGGTCTATGCTGGGCTTTTCCTATTTTTTCACAAAAATACAGCGCCTGAAAGGATGGAACAGGATGAACGCACTAGTTGGAGTTATCATGGGAAGCACTTCAGATTGGGAAACGATGAAGCATGCTTGCGAGGTGCTGGACGAATTACATATACCATACGAGAAGAAGGTCGTCTCGGCACACCGCACACCGGATTTGATGTTTGACTATGCTGAACAGGCTCGCACAAGAGGCTTAAAGGTGATCATTGCCGGTGCCGGTGGAGCGGCGCATCTGCCTGGGATGGTCGCAGCCAAAACCACCCTGCCCGTAATCGGGGTTCCTGTTCAATCAAAAAGCCTCAACGGTCTCGATAGCCTGCTATCGATCGTACAGATGCCAGGTGGCGTGCCGGTTGCAACAGTGGCAATCGGAAAAGCTGGTGCAACAAATGCAGGCCTTTTAGCCGTACAGATGCTTGGAGCGTTTGACGAACAAATCGCCTATCGCCTCGCTGAAAGACGAGAAAAAACACGCTTGCAGGTGTTGGAAAGTAGTGAGCAGCTTGTTTAAAAAAATTCTACCACCATCAATGATAGGCATTATAGGCGGCGGACAGCTTGGCAGGATGATGGCGATTGCGGCAAGGGCGATGGGCTACCGTATTGCAGTATTGGATCCGACACCGGATTCCCCTTGCGGTATGCTTGCCGATGTGGAAATCACCGCAGCATTTGATGACAAAGAAGCGATCAGGAAGCTGGCAGAGTTATCAGATGTGGTGACCTATGAATTTGAAAACATCGATTATGAGGCACTAACCTGGTTGGAGCAGAACGCCTATCTTCCTCAAGGGAGCCAAGTGCTCCAGGCTACACAGCATCGCGTGACAGAAAAAAGGGCGATCGAGGCAGCGGGCCTTCAGGTTGCTCCTTATAAGGAAGTCCACACTCTTGAAGAGCTCAGGGGAGCGGTCGCAGTGCTTGGATATCCTTCTGTACTGAAAACTTGCCGCTTCGGCTATGACGGAAAAGGCCAGGTTGTCCTGAAGGATGAAACGGCACTTGAACAGGCAGCAGAGCTCCTTGCACATGGGGATTGTGTGCTAGAAAAATGGATCCCTTTTCAAAAAGAGATTTCGATTGTGGTCGCAAGAGGAATGGACGGGCAAATTGCAGCCTTCCCTGTAGCGGAAAACGAACACAGGGAAAACATCCTCTATAAATCGATCGTACCTGCGAGAGTAGATGATGAAGTAAAAGTAAAAGCGATCGAATACGCAACAGCACTTGCACAAAGCCTGGGGCTGATCGGGACGCTTGCGGTGGAGATGTTTCTCCTTGAAGACGGCACAGTCTACATCAACGAATTGGCACCGCGCCCCCACAATTCAGGGCATTTTACAATTGACGCCTGTGAAACATCGCAGTTCGAGCAGCACATCCGCGCGATATGCGGCCTGCCACTTGGAAAAACGACCTTATGGAAGCCTGTGGTAATGGTTAATCTATTAGGGGAGCATGTCGAGTGTGCGTTAGAGCAGACTTCGGACTACGAAAACGTGAAGCTTCATCTTTATGGGAAAAAGGAAAACAAGGAAAAACGCAAGATGGGACATATCACAATCCAAGCTGATACAATGGAACAGGCTTTGGAGCGAGAGGCTTCATTGCAGATCTGGAAGAAAGACGAACGGAGGATTTTAACATGATTGAACGTTATACAAGACCCGAAATGGGCGCTATCTGGACAGAGGAAAACAGGTTCCAGGCATGGCTTGAAGTGGAGATTCTGGCATGTGAAGCATGGGCAGAGCTTGGGGACATCCCGAAGGAAGACGTAAAGGTACTTAGAGAGAAAGCGTCATTTGATATCGAGCGCATTAAAGAAATTGAAGCGGAAACGCGCCATGATGTGGTTGCTTTTACAAGAGCGGTATCCGAAACACTTGGCGAAGAAAAGAAGTGGGTGCACTATGGATTGACTTCAACTGACGTGGTGGACACCGCGTTATCCTACCAGCTGAAGCAAGCCAACGCCATTTTACAGAAGGACTTGGAGCGCTTTGTCACCATTTTAAAAGAAAAAGCGCAAGACCATAAATACACCGTCATGATGGGACGTACACATGGCGTGCATGCAGAGCCGACAACATTCGGTCTGAAGCTTGCCCTTTGGTATGAGGAAATGAAACGTAACCTGGAGCGCTTCAAGCAGGCGGCAGAGGGAATCGAATTCGGAAAAATCTCCGGAGCGGTTGGAACGTACGCCAACATCGATCCTTTCGTAGAAGAGTATGTGTGTGAAAAATTAGGCCTGCAGCATGCACCGATTTCCACACAAACCCTGCAGCGTGACCGCCATGCCCATTATTTAGGCACACTTGCTTTGATCGCAACATCCATCGAGAAGTTTGCGGTGGAAGTGCGCGGATTGCAAAAGAGTGAAACGCGTGAAGTGGAAGAGTTCTTCGCAAAAGGACAAAAAGGATCATCGGCGATGCCGCATAAGCGTAACCCGATCGGCTCCGAGAATATGACAGGCTTGGCGCGTGTAATCCGCGGCTATATGATGACAGCTTACGAGAACGTGCCGCTATGGCATGAACGGGATATCTCCCATTCTTCAGCGGAGCGTATCATCTTGCCGGATTCCACGATTGCATTGAACTACATGCTGAACCGCTTCGGAAACATCATCAAAAACTTGACGGTATTCCCGGAGAATATGAAGCGCAACATGGACCGCACACTTGGTCTTATCTACTCTCAACGTGTCCTTCTGGCTCTCATAGACACTGGAATGTCCCGTGAGGAAGCGTACGACACAGTTCAGCCGAAAGCGATGGAAGCTTGGGAAAAGCAGGTCCACTTCCGAACGCTTGTGGAAGGCGAAGAGAAAATCACCTCCCGTCTCACTGAAGAAAAGATCGAAGACTGCTTCGACTACAACTACCACCTGCAGCACGTAGATACCATCTTCACCCGACTAGGACTTTAAAAAGGAGTGATGGGGCTCCGGAAAGCTTGAGCCCCTCCACCTTTTCATAAAAAGGAGGCAACCCCAATGCTGCAAAAAGCAGACCTTATGTACGAAGGCAAAGCGAAAAAGGTGTATGCAACAACAGATGAGAACGTTGTCTGGATTGAGTACAAGAATTCTGCAACCGCTTTTAACGGGGAAAAGAAGGCAACAATTGACGGCAAGGGCCGTTTAAATAACGAGATTACAAGTTTACTATTTTCCATGCTTCATGAAGCCGGCATCGAAAATCACTTTATCGAAAAGAAGTCCGAAACCGAGCAGCTTGTCCAGAAGGTGAGCATCATTCCTTTGGAAGTGGTCGTCCGCAACGTGACCGCCGGCAGTATGGCCAAGCGTCTTGGCATCGACGAAGGAATTCCATTGGAGCAGGAAATCGTGGAATTCTATTATAAGGATGACAGCCTGGGAGACCCGCTGATCACGGAAGATCACATTCAGCTTCTGAAGCTTGCACAACCTGCAGAAGTGGATGTGTTAAAGCATATAGCGCAGAAGGTCAACGTTCTATTATCGGAATTTTTTGCAAAAAGGGGCCTGACCCTCGTCGATTTCAAGCTGGAGTTCGGCAAAACGGCAGACGGGAAAATCATCCTGGCTGATGAGGTTTCACCTGACACATGCCGACTTTGGGATAAAGACACGAATGAGAAATTGGATAAGGATGTTTTCCGCAGGAACTTAGGCAGTTTGACAGATGCATATGAAAAAATTCTAGCGCGTATCGGAGGAGAGCAGCATGTATAAAGTGAAGGTATTCGTAACGTTAAGAGAGAGTGTACTAGATCCGCAGGGAACTGCTGTTAAAAATTCGCTTCATAGTCTTTCCTATAAAGAGGTGGAGGAAGTGCGCATCGGTAAGTTTCTGGAACTGACGATTGCAAAGTCGGACCGTGACTTGGATGTGCTTGTTAAAGAAATGTGTGAAAGATTACTAGCAAATACGGTAATCGAGGACTACCGCTATGAGGTGGAGGAGGTAGTGGGATCGTGAAATTTGCAGTCATCGTGTTTCCCGGCTCAAACTGTGATGTAGATATGTATCATGCAATCAAGGACGAACTTGGCGAAGAAGTGGAATACGTATGGCATGATGCCACAAACCTGGATGAATTTGACGGGATCTTGCTTCCCGGCGGTTTCTCTTACGGCGATTACCTACGTTCCGGCGCCATCGCACGCTTTTCTAATGTGATGCTAGAGGTGCAAAAGGCGGCAGTTGCAGGAAAGCCGATCTTAGGGGTATGCAATGGGTTTCAGATTTTACTCGAGTCAGGTCTTCTTCCAGGGGCAATGAGAAGAAATCAGAACTTGAAGTTCATGTGCCGACCTGTTCAATTGAAAGTGGAAAACAATGAAACGCTGTTTACATCAAGCTACGATAAAGGTGAGATTATCACCATCCCGATCGCACATGGGGAAGGAAATTATTACTGTGATGATGTAACTTTTGGGAAGTTAAAGAGCAATGGACAAATTGCTTTCTCCTATTATGGTGATAATCCAAATGGTAGTCTACAGGATATCGCAGGAATTGTAAATGAAAAGGGCAATGTACTTGGTATGATGCCACATCCTGAAAGAGCGGTTTCCAGTCTTTTAGGCAGTGATGATGGGTTAAAACTCTTTAAATCTATTGTTCGCAATTGGAGGGAATCACATGTCGTTACTTCTTGAACCAAATCCAGAGATGATCAAGCAAGAGGGCATTTATAAAGAAATGGGCCTCAGTGATGAAGAGTTTTTAATGGTAGAAAAGATTCTTGGGCGCTTGCCGAACTATACAGAGACAGGACTTTTCTCTGTTATGTGGTCGGAGCACTGCAGCTATAAAAACTCTAAGCCGGTTCTGCGCAAGTTTCCGACAGAGGGGCCTAAAGTATTGCAGGGTCCAGGTGAGGGAGCAGGGATCGTGGACATCGGCGACAATCAGGCGGTAGTGTTCAAGATTGAGAGCCATAACCACCCTTCGGCGATTGAACCGTACCAGGGTGCGGCAACAGGAGTGGGTGGAATCATCCGTGACGTCTTCTCAATGGGAGCGCGTCCGATTGCGCTATTAAACTCGCTTCGATTCGGAGAGCTGACATCTCCGCGTGTGAAATATTTGTTTGAAGAAGTAGTGGCAGGAATCGCGGGCTACGGCAACTGTGTCGGGATTCCGACTGTAGGTGGGGAAATCCAGTTTGACCCTTCCTATGACGGCAATCCGCTGGTGAACGCGATGTGTGTCGGATTGATTAACCACGAGGATATCAAAAAAGGGCAGGCAAAGGGCGTCGGCAATACGGTCATGTATGTTGGGGCAAAAACAGGACGTGACGGCATCCACGGTGCCACTTTCGCTTCCGAGGAGCTTTCCGATGCTTCCGAGGAGAAGCGTCCGGCAGTTCAAGTCGGCGATCCGTTCATGGAGAAGCTTCTACTTGAAGCATGCCTCGAGATAGTAAAATGGGACGGCTTGGTCGGGATCCAGGACATGGGAGCTGCAGGATTGACAAGCTCTTCAGCAGAAATGGCTTCAAAAGCAGGCTCTGGTATTGAAATGAACCTGGACCTCGTACCACAGCGTGAAACAGGCATGACAGGCTATGAAATGATGCTTTCCGAATCCCAGGAGCGCATGCTGATCGTCGTGGAAGTGGGCCGTGAGCATGAGGCACAGGAGATTGTGTCAAAATATGACCTTGAAGCTGTGGCGATTGGGAAGGTTACCGACGATAAAATGCTGCGCTTGATTCATAAGGGCGAAGTTATCGCAGACGTTCCGGTTGATGCACTTGCAGAGGAAGCACCTGTCTATCATAAGCCTTCCGTTGAACCGCTTTACTACAAAGAGTTTCAGGAGATGGAAGAGGACGTGCCGGCAGTGGATAGCCACGAGGATACGCTTCTTGCCCTATTACAGCAGCCTACCATCGCAAGCAAGGAATGGGTCTATGACCAGTATGATTATCAAGTCCGCACGAATACAGTGGTAGTGCCTGGCTCCGACGCTGCGGTTGTCCGCATCCGTGGAACAGAAAAAGCGCTCGCAATGACAACAGACTGTAACTCTCGCTATCTCTATTTAGATCCTGAAGTGGGCGGTAAAATTGCGGTAGCGGAAGCGGCTCGTAATGTCGTCTGCTCCGGCGCGAAGCCATTGGCAATCACGGACTGCCTGAATTTCGGAAATCCGGAAAAGCCTGAGATCTTCTGGCAGATCGAGAAAGCGACAGACGGCATGAGCGAAGCGTGCAGAACACTCGAAGCACCAGTTATCGGCGGAAACGTGTCTTTATATAATGAAACAAACGGTGTAGCGGTATATCCGACGCCTGTCGTAGGAATGGTCGGGTTGATCGATGACCTCTCACATATTACAACGCAGGAATTCAAAGCTGCAGGCGACCTGATCTATGTAATCGGCGAAACCGGAGCAGACTTCGGCGGCAGCGAGCTGCAGAAAATGACCTATGGCAAAATTTTCGGAAAAGCGCCTGCTATCGACCTTCAGGTGGAAGCACACCGTCAAGGGCAGGTACTGGCTGCAATCCGCGCAGGCCTTGTGGCATCGGCTCATGATATTTCAGAGGGCGGACTCAGTGTAGCTTTGGCTGAAAGTGCGATGGGTGCAAAAGGCTTGGGAGCAAGAGTGACAGTGGAAGGCGAGCTGACTTCAGTCTTATTCAGCGAAACGCAATCCCGTTTTGTTCTGAGCGTGAAACCGGAAAACAAAGAGAAGTTCGAACAGATGGTAAAGGCGACATGTATCGGGGAAGTGACATCAACGAACACGCTTCATATCGAAACGAAATCCCGTGAGGTTGCAGTGCATCTTTTAGTAGATGATATGAGAAGTGCTTGGAAAGGAGCTATTCCATGCTTGCTGAACTGAAAGGCTTAAATGAAGAGTGCGGGGTGTTCGGGATCTGGGGACATCCCGAAGCCTCCCAAATCACCTATTACGGGCTGCATAGCCTGCAGCACCGTGGCCAAGAGGGAGCAGGAATTGTGACAACCGATGGGGAGAAGCTTGCGGCAGTAAAAGGGGAAGGCCTTGTGAACGAAGTGTTCGGAAATGGAAGAATGAATGACCTGCACGGCAAAGCGGCAATAGGTCATGTCCGCTATGCAACGGCAGGGGGCGGCGGCTACGAGAACGTTCAGCCGCTTCTGTTTCACTCGCAAGCTGGCAGTCTCGCTTTGGCGCATAACGGGAACCTGGTGAATGCCAACGCATTGAAGCATCAGCTCGAAAGCATGGGCAGCATTTTACAGACAACGTCCGACACCGAAGTACTGGCGCATCTGATCAAGCGCAGCGGCTATACCCTGCTGAAGGATCGGGTGAAAAATGCCCTCAGCATGCTGAAGGGGGCCTATGCATTCCTGATCATGACGGAAACGGAAATGATGGTAGCGCTCGATCCGAATGGATTACGTCCGTTGTCTCTCGGAAAATTGAATGATGCGTATGTGGTGGCATCCGAAACCTGTGCGTTTGATGTGGTGGGAGCTGAATATATTCGTGATATCGAGCCAGGCGAATTGTTGATCATCGATAATGGCGGGCTACATTCTGAGCGATTTACGATGCATACACAGCGTGCGATGTGCAGCATGGAATATATCTATTTTTCCAGACCTGACAGCAATATCGATGGCATCAACGTTCATACAGCACGTAAAAGCCTTGGTAAGCAGCTGGCAATGGAAGCACCTATTGAGGCAGATGTCGTAACTGGTGTACCGGATTCCAGCATTTCAGCAGCGATCGGCTATGCAGAGATTTCAGGCATACCGTATGAGCTGGGTCTGATCAAAAATAGATATGTCGGCAGGACCTTCATCCAGCCATCTCAGTCTCTTCGCGAGCAGGGTGTGAAGATGAAGCTTTCCCCGGTACGAGGAGTAGTCGAGGGCAAGCGTGTCGTCATGGTCGATGATTCCATCGTGCGTGGAACAACAAGCAAGCGTATCGTCCGCATGCTGCGGGAAGCGGGTGCCACAGAGGTCCACGTCCGGATCAGTTCACCGCCGATCAAAAACCCATGCTTCTACGGCATCGATACCTCCACCCATGAAGAGCTAATCGCCTCGGCCCATTCCATCGAGGAAATGAGAGAGCTGATCGGCGCGGATACTCTGTCGTTCTTGACTCCAAGCGGCATGGTGGAAGCGATCGCAAGACCCTATGAAGGCGAAACAGGCGGAGCGTGCATGGCATGCTTTACAGGCAAATATCCGACCGAGATCTTTCCGGACACGGTATTGCCGCATGAGAAGTGCTGATTTGAAAATTAAAGCGGCGGGGAGATTCGTCGCTTTTCTATTGGTTTGGTGTCGGGTAAAGTCCGAAATAGAGGCAATTGCACAACAACCAGCAAAAAAACGATACTTTTTTCCATGGAAGGGAGACACATATGGCAAATGCATACAAGCAAGCAGGTGTAGATATAGAAGCAGGCTACGAAGCGGTGTCACGAATGAAAAAACATGTGGCAAGAACGATGAGACCTGAGGTTATGGGAGGTCTCGGAGGATTTGGCGGCCTTTTTGACCTATCAGCAGTGAACGTGAAAAACCCGGTGCTCGTATCAGGGACAGACGGTGTGGGAACGAAGCTGATGCTTGCCTTTCATCTAGATAAACATGACACAATAGGATTGGATGCAGTTGCGATGTGTGTCAACGATGTAGTGGTCCAAGGCGCGGAGCCTTTATATTTTCTGGACTATATTGCATGCGGGAAGGCAGATCCCGAAAGAATTGAAATGATTGTAAAAGGGATTGCCGATGGCTGCGAGCAGGCAGGCTGTGCACTTGTTGGCGGGGAGACGGCGGAAATGCCTGGCATGTACGATGAGCAGGAATACGACCTGGCCGGCTTTACGGTTGGCGTTGTAGACAAGGAACGTCTCATTACCGGTGAAAATATCAAACCGGGTAATGTACTGATCGGCCTTTCTTCAAGCGGAATCCACAGCAACGGCTATTCACTGGTGCGCAAAATTGTCTTTGAAAAAGGCAAACTGGATTTGAACCAAAAGTATGAAGGACTTAACCGGACGCTTGGAGAAGAGCTTTTAACACCGACAAAAATCTATGTGAAGCCGATCCTCGAAGTGTTGAAAAAGTATGATATTAACGGCATGGCGCATATAACCGGCGGCGGCTTTATCGAGAATGTCCCACGCATGCTTCCACAGGGGCTGCAGGCGGAAATCGATTATGGTACATGGCCGATCCCGCCGATTTTCGATCTCCTGCAAGAAGTGGGAGAGCTGAACCGTACGGAGATGTTCAATATTTTCAATATGGGAATCGGAATGGTGCTTGCGGTGAATGAAGAGATTTTACCTGAAGTGGTCCAGATCCTAGAGGCAAACGGAGAGAAAGCTTACCTCATCGGCCGTGTAAAAGAGGGAGAAGGCATCACCTTTGGCGGAGGAGAAATCCGATGAAACGAATCGCCATTTTTGCATCAGGGAGCGGCTCCAATTTCCAGGCGATCGTGGATGCATGTCGGGAAGGGTTGCTTGATGCAGAGCCTGCTCTATTAATCTGCGATAAGCCTGGCGCATATGCGATCGAGAGAGCGGAACGTGCAGGCATTCAGGCAGTTGCCTTTGTTCCAAAGGAGTATCCGAACAAGGAAGCCTATGAAAATGCCGTTTTACAGCAGCTTCAAGCGCATGGGATAGATTTCATCGTCCTTGCCGGCTATATGAGGCTGATCGGACCAACCCTGCTTTCCGCATACAAGGGGCGGATCGTGAACATTCATCCTTCGCTTCTTCCGGCTTTTCCAGGACTGGATGCAATCGGGCAGGCGTTTGAGTACGGGGTGAAGGTCACTGGCATCACCATTCATTTTGTTGATGAAGGCATGGACACAGGACCAATCATTGCCCAGGTTCCGATTGAGATAGCTGAAGATGAGAAAAGAGAATCTTTACAAAAGAAGATACAGACAATAGAGCACATTTTTTATCCTAAGACATTACACCAACTTTTTTTAAATAAAGGAGAGAAAATCACCCTATGAGAGCAATAGTCAGTGTTTCGAATAAAGCGGGGATCGTACCATTTGTACAGCAACTTGTTGAATTAGGTGTAGAAGTTATTTCTACAGGCGGAACAAAGATGATCCTGGAGGAAAATGGGGTCCAAGTAACGGGAATCTCAGCGGTTACAGGCTTTCCGGAAATTTTGGACGGACGTGTCAAAACGCTTCACCCGATGATCCATGGGGGACTTTTGGCGAAAAGAGAGGATGCAAGCCATCAGCAGCAGCTTTCCGAGCATGGCATCACTCCGATTGATCTTGTTGTGGTAAACCTATACCCATTCAAGGAGACGATCTCCAAAGAGGGCACAACCTTTGAAGATGCGATTGAAAACATCGATATCGGCGGTCCCACAATGCTAAGAGCTTCGGCAAAAAACCATCAGGATGTAACCGTGATGGTAGACCCAGCCGATTATGAGGGAGTCCTGAACGAAATCAGGGAATCCGGCAAAACGACAGCGGAAACGCGCCGTCGCCTTGCAGCAAAGGTTTTCCGCCATACAGCAGCTTATGACGCCATGATTGCAGGTTATCTGACGGAAGCGGTGGAAGAAGCACACCCTGAATCTCTGACCGTTACGTTTGAAAAGAAACAGGACTTGCGCTACGGTGAGAACCCGCATCAGAAAGCGGCATTCTATGAAGCGCCACTTGCTTCCAAATTCTCAATCGCTTCTGCAACGCAGCTGCACGGGAAGGAATTATCCTACAACAATATCAATGACGCGGACACTGCGATTCAAATCGTGAAAGAATTCACCGAACCGGCAGTTGTAGCGGTCAAGCACATGAACCCTTGTGGAGTGGGTGTCGGGGAAACTGCGTTCGAAGCGTACCAGCGAGCATACGAAGCGGATCCAGTTTCCATCTTCGGCGGAATTGTTGCATTCAATACGGAAGTGGACAAAGAGACGGCAGAGCTTTTACATGAACTGTTCCTTGAAATCATTGTGGCACCATCCTTCGCAGACGATGCATTGGCGGTACTGAAGCAGAAGAAAAACCTTCGTCTGATGACACTTGAGATGGGCGAGTCTGGTGGCACTGCGACTCGTTACGCATCCATTCGCGGCGGATTGCTTGTGCAGGAAGAGGACTATGCGGGTCTTGATGAAGCGAATATTACAGTACCAACGAAACGCGAGCCGACAGAAAAGGAATGGGAGGACCTCAAGCTTGCCTGGAAAGTGGTAAAGCATGTGAAGTCCAATGCCATCGTCCTTGCAAAAGGAAACCAGACGGTAGGTGTCGGTGCAGGACAGATGAACCGTGTTGGCGCCGCGAAGATCGCCATGGAACAGGCCGGTGAAAAAGCGGTAGGCTCAGCACTCGGATCTGACGCATTCTTCCCAATGGATGACACCGTGGAAGCCGCTGCAAAAGCAGGCATAACAGCCATCATCCAGCCAGGAGGCTCCATCCGTGACGAGGACAGCATAAAAAAAGCCGACGAATACGGAATCACGATGGTGTTTACAGGGATACGTCATTTCAAGCATTAATCCTAGATCACTTTTACGACTGGAGGAGTTTCAATGAGAGTATTGGTAGTTGGAAAAGGTGGAAGAGAGCACGCAATTGTCTGGAAGCTTTCTCAGAGCCCATCCGTGACAGAAATTTTCATCGCACCAGGTAATATTGGAATGGAAGGCCTTGGCACAAATGTACCAATCGATGAAACGGATACGTCCGCCCTGATCTCTTTTACAAAAGAAAAAGCGGTCGATCTCACAGTTGTTGGCCCGGAAGTTCCCTTATTGAATGGGATTGTCGATGCTTTCCAGGAAGCGGGGTTGCAGATTTTCGGGCCTAGCAAAGCTGCGGCTTTAATCGAAGGGAGCAAAAGCTTTGCAAAGGACTTGATGAAAAAGTACGGCATCCCCACTGCAGGCTATGAGACCTTTGATTCTTATGAGGATGCAAGAGTTTATATAGAAAGCAAGGGTGCTCCGATCGTGCTGAAGGCGGACGGATTGGCGGCAGGAAAAGGCGTTGTCGTTGCCATGAGGGATGAGGAAGCACTTGAAGCGATCCATGAAATGATGGCCGAGTCGAAATTCGGGGAGGCCTCAAGCAAAGTGGTGGTCGAGGAATTCCTTGCAGGCGAGGAGTTTTCGTTCATGGCTTTTGTGAATGGCAAAAAAGTGTATCCAATGGTCATTGCGCAGGACCATAAGCGTGCGTTTGATGGAGACGAGGGACCGAATACCGGCGGAATGGGTGCTTATTCACCAGTCCCTCATATTCCAAAAGAGATCGTGGACGAGGCGCTGGAAACGATTCTGATTCCTGCTGCTGAAGCAATGGTCAGTGAAGGGACACCGTTTGTCGGGATATTGTATGCAGGCTTGATCCTGACAAATAAAGGCCCGAAAGTGATCGAATTTAATGCGCGATTCGGCGATCCGGAAACACAGGTGGTATTGCCGCGGCTGGAATCGGATTTGGGCGAAGTGTTCATGAAGGTCCTCAAGCAGGAGGATTTAGAGCTGGTTTGGTCGGATGAAGCCGTTGTCGGTGTCGTTTCCGCTTCCAAGGGATATCCGGAAGCCTATGAGAACGGTGGGCTGATCGAGGGGCTTGATGAGGTAAACGGTGCGATGGTGTTTCATGCAGGCACAGCAAGAGATGCGGCAGGGAACCTCGTTACAAATGGCGGCAGGGTGCTGCTTGTGGCAGCGAAGGATCCATCTTTGGTTTCCTCTCAGCAAAAGGTATATGCAGAGCTCGAAAAGGTGAAGAGCAACAACCTCTTCTACCGAAAGGATATTGCCTACAAAGCTATTGCGGCCGGCGTTTCTTCCGTTTGACAAACACAAACAGAATCGCAACAATGCCGCCAATCACAGAAGCCAACACAAACGACATATCCGTCAAGTACTCCAAGAACATACTGACCAACTCCTTTAATGGGGATATGGAATAGAAAAACATAAACTGTATTAGGTTCGACATGGATAATGAAATTCCTTTGGGGGTCTGGCCCCCAAAGGAATTTTATTTGCCCTTATGATGCCTTATGAAGGGTTATAGGAGCTTGGCCCAGTGCCATCGCCGTCGCCTTCTAGCTGTTGGCGGAGGTCGTCAAAGTCTAGGTCGAATTCACTGGCAGTTTTTTTGAAGTCTTTGTCGGTGCTGCTTTCTTTCTTGTGGCTGTTACCGGAATCGCCTCCGAATTCAAAGTCATCCTTGTGGCCGCGATTCCCTTGATAGCGTTCAAACAAGTCCGTTATAGGACAATATTTGAGAATGCCTTCCCCGATTTTCATCGCCGCAAGTAGGGCAACAAGTAGGTAAGAATCACGATGCGGCTTTCTCACCATTTTGCTGATGATCCATGCAAGAATGGTAAATCCTGCTGTCAGGCGGATCAACGCGTTGATTATCCCGATATTCGGTTTCATAAAATTCCCTCCAGTATTGTTTCATCATGAACTTTCTGCTTAAAGAATTCGAAAAATTTCCAAAATCGTTAATGCGGTAAAGACTGTGATATGGTACCATGGTAAAAAGAGGTTATATCACAATAATAAACGGTCGGAATACGTAAAAGACCATTTATTTAATGACCCAAAAGTAGGTGATAATTGTGCACGAACAGAAATATAGATGGAAAAGTAAAAAGCTGAGAGAACATGTAGCAGTGGTAGACGGGAAGAAGGAGCCAAGCATCGTTCTGACCAATGCTACCTACCTGAATGTTCATCTTAAGGCCTGGTTGCAGGCGAATATTTGGATCTACGAGGATCGCATTATCTATGTCGGGGACAATATGCCCGATCACACACAGCATACAGAAGTGGTGGACTGCACCAATCAGTTTCTTGTGCCAGGCTATATCGAGCCGCATGTGCATCCATTTCAATTATATAATCCCCTTTCATTTGCCCAATATGCATCCAAATCAGGCACAACCACCTTTGTGAATGATAATTTGATGCTTATTTTACAATTGACAAAAAAGAAAGCGTTTTCTTTTATTGAAGAGATGAACAAAACCGCTGCTACGATGTATTGGTGGTGCCGCTTTGACGCCCAGACGGAAATCCAGCAGGAGGACGCCATTTTTACGACACCTGCGATGAAGGACTGGCTCAATCACCCTTCCGTTCTGCAAGGAGGAGAGCTGACGGCCTGGCCGAAGCTGATGTCGGGGGACGACCTGCTTCTTCACTGGGTTCAAGAGGCGAAGGTAAGAAACAAGCCGGTGGAAGGCCATTTTCCTGGAGCTTCCGAAAAGACGCTAACGAAAATGAAGCTGCTCGGCATAGACAGCGACCATGAGGCTATGACAGGAGCTGATGTGGAAAAGCGCATCAAGCAAGGCTTTACTGCAGCGCTGCGCTATTCGTCCATACGTCCGGACCTTCCTGTCATGTTGGAGGAACTGGAGAAATCGGGCATCCATTACTATGACCAGACTTTCTTCACTACGGATGGCTCTACGCCAAGCTTTTATGAAAACGGTGTCATCGACCGTACACTTGCGATTGCACTTGATAAGGGTGTTCCTGAAATTGAAGCCTACCGAATGGCATCGTACAATGTAGCCAAGCATTTTCAGATGGAGGACATCCATGGAAGCATTGCACCTGGACGCATTGCCAACATCAACTTCCTGGAGGATATGGCAAATCCGGTACCTGTTTCCGTTCTATCCAAAGGTCAGTGGATCAAAAAGGACAATGAGTCTATACAGGATGCATTCCCTTCCATGAACTGGGAGAAAGCCGGTTTGGAGCCATTGAAGCTAGATTGGGACCTGACGATTGATGATTTGCAGTTTTCGATGGCGCTTGGAATGGAAATGGTGAATGAAGTGATCATCAAGCCTTACTCCATAACGTGTGACGTATCGGGCGACACCTTATCTGAGAAGCATGACCAGTCCTTCCTGATGCTGATCGACAGGGCGGGCAACTGGCGCGTCAACACCATCATCAAAGGCTTCGGCTCACATGTTCACGGGTTTGCAAGCTCCTACTCGAATACAGGCGACATTGTGCTGATCGGCAAAAGAAAAGATGATATGATGAAGGCATTCCAGCATATGAAGGCAATCGGCGGAGGCATGGTACTCGTGGAGGATGAGCAGGTGGTGTGCGATATTCCGTTACCGATCGGTGGGGGCATGTCCAAAGAGCCACTCGAGGAACTGATACAGCAGGAGACCACGCTTCGCAATCATCTATTTGCGAGAGGATACGGCTTCAACGATCCGATCTACACCTTGCTGTTCCTGTCATCCACTCATCTTCCTTATATCAGGATAACTCCTAGAGGAATATACGATGTGATGAATAAAACGGTACTCTTTCCGTCAATAATGCGTTAAAATATAAAAGTAACTTGAACAAAGGAAAAGGTTGTGCGTAAGTAGATGTTAAATAGAAAAATAATGCTATTGGTAGCCTTGATGACAATTCTTTTAATAGGATGTAATTCCAACAATGAATCAAGTCCTAATGCAAGTGAAAGTCCAGTAGGCGAAAATCCTTCCGAAGAAACAGGAAACGGACAACAACAAGAAGAGGAAGAAGATGAAGTAAAAGAAATCTTCCCACTTACAGGCACACCAGGAGAAACAGCTACAGATAAAAGACCTTTTGCGGTTGTCATAAATAATGATGTGAAAGCAAGACCACAATCGGGGCTGCATAAAGCGGATATTGTCTACGAAGTATTAGCGGAAGGCGATATCACCCGGTTACTCGCAATTTTCCAAAGCCAAGTGCCACCTGATTCCATTGGACCTGTAAGAAGTGCACGGTCCTATTTTATCGATTTGGCAAAAGGCTATGATCCGATATTCGTGTTCCATGGCTGGAGCCCAGGAGCCCGCGAGAAAATCGTAGCGGGGGAAGTGGACGGAATCAACGGATTGTCCTATGACGGGACTCTCTTCAAGCGGGCGAGCTTCCGCGTTGCGCCGCACAATTCCTATATTACGTATGATAATATAGAAAAAGGTTCGGACCAGCTCGGCTACTCCTTGGAGCAAGCTGTACCTGCGCTATCCTTTCACAAAAAAGAGGATACACCAGCGGGAGATGAAACAGATTATGTGAAAATCACCTATTCCAAAAGAGCGGCTACTCATGTGGAATACAGTTATAAGGAAAGTGATAATCACTATGTACGCTCCAGTGGCGAGGAGAAAAACATCGACCTCGACACATCAGAAGATATCGTTGCCCATAATATTTTCATTGTAGAATCTGACCACCAGATTGTGGACGATGCCGGCCGCAGAGAAATAGATATCACTTCCGGAGGACGGGCAATCCTCATTCAGAACGGTGTCCGCCAGGAAGTGGAATGGAAAGAGGACGAAGGACGAATCCTTCCCTACCTGAATGGAAGTCCCGTACCTTTCACACCCGGAAAAACGTGGATACAGATCGTTCCAGATTTAACTATCGTGAGCTATTAGAAAAGGAGACAAACATATGCAAATAAATAAATTACGAGGAAAAGAGCTGGATCAGTTATTTGAAGCGGTCCTTTCCCTGAAAGACCTGGAAGAGTGCTATCGATTTTTTGATGACCTCTGTACGGTAAACGAAATCCAATCTCTGGCTCAACGCCTGGAAGTGGCAAGAATGCTGAAGGACGGCTTTACGTACCATAAAATCGAAACGGAAACAGGTGCAAGCACAGCGACAATCTCCCGTGTGAAGCGCTGCCTGAACTACGGAAACGATGCGTACGAAATGGCATTGGACCGTGTTCATGCTGAGAAAAAGGAAGAAGTGGAGTAATTTCACTCTACATAAAGAAGGCGGCCCCGTATCTTTGGATGATGGGTCGCCTTTTCTGTTACCTATAAAAAGTCTCCTGCTTCGTTTTTACCCGCTCGACGCCTTCTTGCACACTTGCTGGGTCTGTGCTCCGCTTTCTTTTTCCCATATAATCCACAAGCGCTCCGAACGCTAACAGAATGGCAAATCCAATCACGAACCAAAGCCATACAGGCATTTTAGGACACCTCCTTTTGAAAAAGGTATGAAACAAGCTGCTTGAAAATGATTTATTTTTTGTTTTTCACGTTGTAGTAATGGATATACCCTTTTATATGTTATGGATAGCCTTTGTAATGGAATTTTAATAATTTTGGCGGTTGTTTCGAGTGTTCTGCTGAGCAAGGAGTCGGGGTTATCTGTCCAAAATAGACCATAATCTGTCCACTTTCCCCATTAATCAAGCGGAAACGTGCCTCAATCTGTCCACTTTCCAGGCTAATCGGTCCAAAATCACACTTAATCTGTCGTATTTCCAAATAACGGAAAATATCAAAAACGCAAACAACACCACGCCGCCCGAAAATAGGTCGCATCTTCCAGAAAACATTCTTCCTACATCTTTTTCGTATTCGCTCTGATTTTGTTATAATAGACAAATGGAAAATTAGAATGGGGGACGTTTGCAGTGTTACAGGAAATACGTGAATGGCAGCACGTTTTTAAATTAGATCCTAATAAAGAGATAACGGATGAAGATTTGGAGCTTGTGTGCGAATCTGGAACGGATGCCATTTTGGTTGGCGGAACGGACGGCGTGACATTGGACAATGTCCTGCACCTGATGAGCAGGGTTCGCAGATATTCTTTGCCATGTGTGCTGGAGGTATCCAACATTGAATCGGTCACACCGGGCTTTGACTTTTATTTCATCCCTACCGTATTGAATAGCCGCAAAACCGATTGGGTCGTGGACCTGCATATCGAGGCGCTCAAGGAATACGGGGATATCATGAGCTGGGAGGAAATTGTCGCAGAGGGCTACTGCATCTTGAATGCGGACTGCAAGGCGGCACAATTGACCGAGGCTAAAACGGACCTTTCAGAAGAGGACGTTATTGCCTATGCGAGGCTCGCCGAGAAAATGTTTAATCTCCCTATCTTTTACTTAGAATATAGTGGGACCTACGGGGACGTGGAAATGGTCCAAGCGGCGAAAAGAACGCTCGAATCCACACAATTATTTTATGGTGGCGGGATCACATCAGCTACGCGTGCGGCGGAAATGGCGCAGTTCGCAGATACCGTCGTGGTAGGAAATATCGTATATGACAATCTATCAGAGGCCTTGAAAACAGTAGCGGCCATTAAAAATAAATAAGAGACATTTCCAATAGAATCTAGTAGAATAAAAATAAGAACATATGTTTGTATAGGCGGTGGGAAAACATGCAATATTTAAGTCAAAGACTGCTCGAAGGGTTGAACCCGATGCAGCAGGAAGCGGTAAAGAAAACGGATGGTGCCCTGTTGATCATGGCAGGAGCGGGTAGTGGGAAGACGAAGGTACTGACGCATCGTATCGCATACCTCATGGCGGAAAAGGAAGTGGCGCCGTGGAATATTCTTGCGATCACATTTACGAACAAAGCGGCCCGCGAGATGAAAGAGCGTGTGCAGGTATTGCTTGGACCTGCTGCGGAGGATATCTGGATTTCGACGTTCCACTCCATGTGTGTGCGTATCCTGCGCCGTGACATCGACCGTATCGGGATGAACCGTAATTTTACGATTCTCGATACAACTGACCAGCTTTCCGTTATAAAAAATATTCTGAAAGACCGAAACATCGATCCAAAGAAATTTGAACCGCGTACCATTCTCGGTACTATCAGTTCAGCGAAGAACGAACTGATGACCCCGGAGGAATATGCGAAGCAGCCGATGGGCCCTTATGAACAGAAGATCGGGGAGGTCTACACCGACTACCAGAAGCGTCTTAAGAAAAACCAGGCGCTTGATTTTGATGATCTCATCATGACGACGATCCATCTGTTCAAGCGCGTACCGGAAGTATTGGAGTACTATCAGCGAAAGTTCCAGTACATCCACGTGGATGAGTACCAGGATACGAACCGTGCGCAGTATACACTGGTTAAAATGCTTGCGGACCGTCTGAAAAACCTATGCGTGGTAGGGGACTCCGATCAGTCGATCTATCGCTGGCGCGGGGCGGATATCGCGAATATCCTTTCTTTTGAAAAAGACTACCCGAATGCCGAGGTTGTCCTGTTGGAGCAGAATTACCGTTCCACAAAACGTATCCTTGAAGCGGCAAACCGCGTGATTGAAAACAATATCGGCAGAAAGAAAAAGAATCTCTGGACGGAAAATATGGAAGGTCAGAAGATTCTTTACTATCAGGCGGATTCAGAGAAATCAGAGGCGCAATTTGTGGTAGGGAAGATGAGGGAGATCCTTCAAAAAGATCCGAAACGTAAGCTTTCCGACTTTGCGATTCTTTACCGTACGAACGCCCAGTCCCGTGTGATGGAGGAAATGCTGTTGATGTCCAATATCAACTACTCCATCGTAGGCGGCACAAAGTTCTACGACAGAAAAGAGATCAAGGACATTCTTGGCTACTTGCGTCTGATTGCAAATCCGGATGATGATATCAGCCTTGCTCGTATCGTCAATGTCCCGAAACGCGGCATCGGAGCTACGACCGTTGATAAAGTGGCACAATATGCTGCACTGCATGACATCTCCCTTTTCCAGGCATTGGCGGAGATAGACCTGATTGGGGTAAGCGGACGCGCAACAGCAGCATTAAAAGAATTCCATGCATTGATCAACAACTATGTGCAAATGCAGGAATATATCTCAGTAACGGAGCTGGTAGAGGAAATATTGGACAAATCAGGCTACCGCGACATGCTGAAAGCGGACAAAACGATCGAGTCCCAGAGTCGTCTCGAGAATATCGACGAGTTCCTTTCCGTTACAAAGAACTTCGAGGAAAAATACGATGATAAGAGTCTGCTTGCGTTCTTGACTGACCTGGCGCTTGTAGCGGATATTGATAAATTGGATGAAGAAGATGAAGCTCAGCAGGAATCGGTCATCCTGATGACCCTGCATGCTGCAAAAGGTCTGGAGTTCCCGGTTGTATTCCTGATCGGCTTGGAGGAAGGCGTCTTCCCTCACAGCCGCTCCCTTTTTGAAGAGATGGAGATGGAAGAGGAACGCCGCCTTGCCTATGTAGGGATTACACGTGCGGAAGAGGAATTGTTCATCACAAACGCCCAAATGAGAACATTGTTTGGCCGTACCAACATGAATCCTCCTTCCCGTTTTATCAAGGAAATTCCGGAAGACCTTATAGAGAACTATGCGAAACAGGAAACAAGAGCGGCATCAAGACCGACCCCGTTCGGAAGCAGCCGCTCTCCATTTGGCGGTTCTCCATCTGCCACGACACAGCCTCAGCGACGTGCGACGTCAGCTGCTGTCAACCGTGGCCTCAAAGCTACAGGCGGCGAAAGCCTCGATTGGGGTGTCGGTGACAAGGCGGAGCACAAAAAGTGGGGAATCGGTACAGTTGTAAGCGTAAAGGGAGAAGGCGACAACAAGGAGCTTGATATCGCATTCCCAAGTCCGACCGGTGTCAAAAGGCTGTTAGCGAAATTCGCACCAGTTACGAAAGTTTAGAAAAGAAAGGGCGACAAGCATGGAAAGAGATAAAGCAGAAAAGCGGGTTCGAGAGCTTCATGATATTTTGAATAGATACAACTATGAGTATCATGTACTGGACAAGCCATCGGTTACTGACGCCGAATATGATTCCCTTTTGCATGAGCTTCTTACACTGGAAAAGGATTTTCCTGAGCTGCAGACTTCCGATTCCCCATCCCAGCGTGTGGGTGGAAACATTTTGGAAATGTTCAACAAGGTCGAGCATCGTACGCCGATGCTCAGCCTTGGCAATGCCTTTAACGAAGACGACCTCCGCGACTTCGACCGCCGAGTCAGACAGGCTGTAGGCGAAGATGTCACTTATGTCTGTGAGTTGAAAATAGATGGGTTGGCCGTTTCCCTCCGCTATGAGGATGGTGTGTTTGCCCAAGGGGCGACACGTGGAGACGGAACAACAGGGGAAGACATCACAATGAACCTGAAGACAATCCGATCCATTCCTTTGCGCCTGAAGGATCCCGTAACCATCGAAGTGCGCGGGGAAGCTTTTATGCCGAAAAGATCGTTTGAAAAGCTGAACGAGGCAAAGCTTGAACGGGAAGAGGAGCCTTTTGCAAATCCTCGCAACGCAGCAGCCGGTTCCCTGCGCCAATTGGATCCGAAAATTGCTGCACAGCGCAATCTCGATGTGTATGTATACAGCTTGGCGGATGCCGGCGAGACAGGTATCGAATCCCATAGCGAAGCCTTGAATTACTTGGAGAAGATCGGATTTAAAACGAACAAAGAACGCAAAAAATGTTCATCCATCGAAGAAGTGATTGAATATGTCACGGCTTGGCACACAAAACGCCCTGATCTGTCGTATGATATAGATGGAATTGTCATCAAGGTCGATGAAACGGAGCAGCAGGAACAGCTCGGATTTACGGCAAAAAGTCCTCGCTGGGCGGTAGCATACAAGTTTCCGGCAGAAGAAGTGGCAACAAAACTGCTCGATATCGAACTGAATATCGGAAGAACGGGAGTCGTGACACCGACTGCCATCCTCGAGCCTGTCCGTGTAGCGGGTACGACAGTTGGGCGTGCGTCCTTACATAACGAGGATCTGATCCGCGAAAAGGACATAAAGCTTGGCGATTATGTTATTGTAAAAAAAGCGGGAGACATCATCCCAGAGGTAGTGAACGTCCTCGTGGAAAAACGCACTGGGGAAGAAAAGGACTTTCACATGCCGACGCATTGCCCGGAATGTGAAAGTGAGCTTGTCCGCATTGAAGG
The DNA here is from genome assembly GCA_051750385.1 of Bacillota bacterium. Lineage (GTDB taxonomy): Bacteria > Bacillota > Bacilli > Bacillales > Bacillaceae_I > Sutcliffiella_A. Next base: position 29,194 of record JBNJJQ010000007.1, read on the forward strand.
GGAAGTGGCACTTCGCTGCATCAACCCGAAATGTCCGGCGCAGATCCGGGAAGGATTGATCCACTTTGTTTCACGAAATGCCATGAATATCGATGGGCTAGGTGAAAAGGTGATTGCCCAGCTGTTCCGGGAAAATCTGATTGAAGATGTTGCAGACATATACAAGCTGACAAAAGAACAGCTGCTTGGACTCGAGCGAATGGGTGAAAAATCTGCCGACAACCTGATCTCCGCCATCGAAAAGACGAAGGACAACTCCTTGGAGCGCCTTCTATTCGGTCTTGGAATCCGCCTGGTTGGAGCTAAGGCGGCGAAAACGTTGTCGCAGGAATTTGATCATATGGATCGAATCGCGTTTCTTTCAAAAGAAGAACTTACCGCAATTCATGAGATCGGCGATAAAATGGCGGATTCCATTGTGGCGTATTTCGAGCAGCCTGAAGCAATGGAATTGATGCAGGAGCTGAAAAATGCTGGTGTCAATATGGAATACAAAGGTCCGAAGAAGGTTAGTGCGGAAGATGTGGATTCGTATTTTGCCGGAAAAACCATTGTCCTGACAGGTAAGCTTGAGGAGATGTCACGTAATGATGCCAAGGCGGCCATCGAGCAGCTCGGAGGCAAGGTGACAGGCAGTGTAAGCAAAAATACACACCTTGTCATTGCAGGAGAAGATGCGGGGTCGAAGCTGGCAAAGGCGAATGAACTGGGCATTGAAGTATGGAACGAGGCGCAAATGCTTGAAGAAATACAATCATAAGAGGTGTTGTAAGGTGAATAGGTTTTTGGCGATTCTCCTTGTTGTTTCTCTCGCAGCAACGGGCTGTGTTCCCGGCTTTGAGAAAGAAGAAGAAGTGATTCAAGATCCAGGCGAACAGGAAACCATGGAAAAGGCGATTGTTCCAAGATACAAAATTTCAGACGACTACTACCAGACGATTCTCCCATTCAAAGCGGGACAGACTCGCGGACAGGTAGTGGCACGCTTAAATAGCAGGGTGGACGTCGAGCAGTTCGAAACAGGACTCATGCGTCTATCTCAAGACCCGTTCCCTTCCGATAAGTTTCTGTATCAGGAAGGGCAGTACATTGATCGAACAACGGTAAGTCAATGGCTCGCGCGTAAGCTGACGGATGCTCAGCTTGGGGAAAAGAAAGCGGCTGACAAAAACTATAAAACCCCAAATAATGGACTGAACCCTGTATTTGTAAAAGGAAAGACAACAGAAGAAACAAATAAAAAAAGCCCAATCTATCTTGCCCATATCTTGGAACAGAACTATCTGCTCCGTAAAGATGATGGCACTGTGGAGCTTGGCGGTGTATCAGTGGGAATTGCCCTGAACTCCGTACATTATTACAACTTGACAGCTGATGAAGGCGGCTATCCAAGGGAATTCCCAATCCCTGACGATGAGCTCGCAAAGGCTGGAAAAGAAATAGCGGAAGAGGTTGTCCGCAGAATGCGTAAAATCGACGGGCTTGGCAATGTACCGATTGTAGTGGGCCTATTTAAACAAAGTCCCGCAACATCCATTGTTCCCGGCCATTTCATCGCAAAAGCGAACATCCCTTCAGGAGAAGGCTCAGTGAGCAATTGGGAAGATTTAAATGAGGAATATCACCTTTTCCCATCTAAAGGCGCAACAGAGAAGTACCGTGACGATGCGGTCCGGTTTGATAACTTCAAGCTCGACATCGATGATTATTTTCCAAATCATACAGGTGTTATTGCAAAAGGATACTATCGTGACCAGGAACTGCAACAGCTGAATATTGAAATCAACATGGACTTCAACGGAAAATCAGAGTTGATCGGATTTACCCAATATGTAACAGGACTTGTCATGGAACACTTCCCGAACTATATTAATCTACAAGTTTCCATCACTTCCATAAATGGCGAAGAAGCCCTCATCGTCAGAGATGCGGGTGCAGATGAGCCGTTTGTTCATATTTATTAAAGGTGAAAACCCGCTATCGTGGAGGATGGCGGGTTATTCTGATTTTTCGGGAAGTTGTTTGGATCAGGGCAGGAATTTTGTGTGGAGATACTCATCTGTTCCCGCTCAAAAACAAGAGAAAACCTCCCCCACAGATTTTCCATTAAACAATATTTGAAAGACCCGTAAGTATAAGGTAGAATGAGAAATGTATGCAAGCGCTTTAGAATGCGAAGGAGGCGAATGTAATGGTATTACCTTACAAACATGAACCATTTACAGATTTCACTAATGAGGAGAACAAGCAGGCCTACCTAGAAGGCTTAAAGCTAGTAAACTCCTACTTAGGACAAGATTATGACCTAGTAATTGGAGGAGAGCGTGTTACGACAGAAGATAAAATCGTATCCGTGAACCCTGCTAATAAAGAGGAAGTTATTGGTCGTGTGTCAAAAGCTGATCGTGAGTTAGCCGAAAAGGCAATGCAGGCTGCCGATGAGACGTTCAACACTTGGCGCAAAGTGAAGCCGGAAGTAAGAGCGGACATCCTGTTCCGTGCGGCTGCAATCATTCGCCGTCGCAAGCATGAATTCTCTGCATTATTAACAAAAGAAGCAGGTAAACCTTGGAATGAGGCGGATGCGGATACAGCAGAAGCAATCGATTTCCTTGAGTTCTATGCTCGTCAAATGTTGAAATTAAAAGACGGTATGCCTGTGGAAAGCCGCGTAGGCGAATATAACCGTTATAACTATATTCCACTTGGTGTAGGTGTTATCATCTCCCCTTGGAACTTCCCATTTGCAATCATGGCTGGTACAGCAGTGGCAGCGATTGTAGCGGGTAACACTGTATTATTGAAACCGGCATCTACGACTCCGATCGTAGCGGCTAAATTTGTGGAAGTAATGGAAGAGGCAGGTTTACCTGCAGGCGTTCTTAACTTCGTCCCAGGTAGCGGTGCGGAAGTGGGAGACTATCTTGTTGACCACCCTCGTACACGTTTCATTTCCTTCACAGGATCTCGTGACGTAGGTCTACGCATTTATGAGCGTGCTTCCAAAGTGAACCCTGGCCAAATCTGGCTGAAGCGTGTAATCGCTGAAATGGGTGGAAAAGATACGATTGTGGTAGACAGCGAGGGCGACCTTGAGTTAGCAGCACAATCCATCGTAAAATCTGCATTCGGTTTCTCCGGTCAAAAATGTTCTGCGTGCTCCCGTGCGGTAATCGTGGAAGATGTGTATGACCAAGTATTGAACCGTGCAGTAGAATTAACAAAAGAATTGACAGTTGGCGACCCAACAGAGAACCACTACATGGGTCCTGTTATCGACCAAGCTGCATTCGATAAAGTAATGAAGTATGTTGGCATCGGAAAAGAAGAAGGACGTATCCTTGCAGGTGGAGAAGGAGACAACTCCAAAGGATTCTTCGTTCAGCCGACAATCGTTGCAGACGTAGATCCACAAGGCCGCTTAATGCAAGAGGAAATCTTCGGACCAGTTGTAGCGTTCTCCAAAGCAAAAGATTTCGATCATGCGCTTGAGATTGCCAACAACACTGAATATGGCTTAACTGGTGCGGTTATCACAAACAACCGTGAAAAAATCGAAAAAGCTCGTGAAGACTTCCACGTTGGGAACCTTTATTTCAATCGTGGTTGCACAGGCGCAATCGTTGGATACCAGCCATTCGGCGGATTCAACATGTCAGGAACAGACTCCAAAGCGGGCGGACCTGATTACCTGTTGCTTCACCTTCAAGCGAAAACAACTTCTGAAACACTATAAAATAGGCAAAAGCCCAAATCTCCAGGAGATTTGGGCTTTTGTTTTTATTTGGTGGAACTTTTGTACCTATGTATCGGAATAGCTTTTTTTAAACAAACGTTTGATTAACCGCAGATAAAAAGTGAGGCATATCAAGGAGTTCAGCCGCCATTTTACAAAAGTGCTTTTTAAATAATTATACTGAAAAACGCGTCATTTTTAGCCGAAAGAAGCCAAAATTGCTGAAAATGTTTTCCCGGGAAAGTATTTTTTAAACAAACGTTTGATTAAATTTTTCGCGAACTGAACTGGCCCAAGGGATTGAAATATTTTTAACAAATTAACTTTTAAAAAAGGATTTTTGATATAGCAAAAAGGAGAGCCATAAAAAGGCTCTCCTCCTATCAGTCATTAATCTTCTTTATTATGTTCCTCAACCATTGTTTCTTCCATTTCCGTGAATGTCTCACCGACCTTCTTGCGAGGGAAGTTCGTCAAGTAACTTACGATGATAACTGCAAGTGCACTTAGGAAGAACCCTGGAATCATTTCATACAAGTATTTGGTTGTCGCAATACCATTGATTTTAAATGGACCATAAATCCAGACAAGAACAGTCAATGCCCCGACGAGCATACCTGCCAGTGCACCCCAACGGTTCATACGTTTCCAGTAAAGACTTAATAGAATAACTGGTCCGAATGCTGCACCAAATCCTGCCCAAGCCTGTCCTACAAGATCAAGGATAGTGTCGTTTGGCGTGTAGGAAAGCAAGATGGAAATGATGGCAACCAGAAGTACGGAAAGACGACCAATCAGTACCAGTTCCTTATCTGTTGCTTCGCGACGGAAGAATGTTTTATAGAAGTCTTCCGTTAAGGCACTGGATGTTACGAGCAATTGAGAAGAAATCGTGCTCATGATAGCCGCTAAGATAGCTGCCAGTAAGAAACCTGTGATTAATGGATGGAACAGTACCTGTGAAAAGGCAATGAAAATGGTCTCGGGATCATCCAAAGCCATTCCTGTACGGTTTACATAGGCGATACCGACAAGACCTGTTGCCATCGCACCGATTATGGATACGATCATCCAACTCATCCCGATACGGCGAGCAGCTTTGAAGTCACGGATCGATTTGATCGCCATAAAGCGGACAATGATATGCGGCTGACCGAAGTAGCCAAGTCCCCATGCAAGCAGGGAGATGATTCCGAGGACAGTCGTTCCTGTAAAGAGGTCCAAGTAACTAGGGTCAATAGCACGTATTTCATCCAACGAGGTGCCCACTCCACCCAAGCTTGTAAAAGCAACGATTGGCACAAGGACCAAGGCAAGCAGCATGATGACACCTTGTGCGAAGTCCGTTAAGCTTACCGCTAAAAATCCGCCGAATAGGGTGTATGCTACGACTACACCTGCAGTCACAAATAGGCCCATTCTATAGTCCAACCCGAAGGCACTTTCGAAAAGAGTACCGCCGGAAACCATACCAGCAGACGTGTAAAGTGTAAAGAAAATGATAATAACGATTGCAGATACAAAACGAAGAATTCGAGTGCCGTCGTAGAAACGATTCTCGAAGTAATCTGGGATAGTAATAGAGTCATTTGCTACTTCAGTATAGGTACGAAGACGAGGTGCTACAAGTATATAGTTCAAATATGCCCCGATGGTTAAACCGATCGCTATCCAAATGCTCGAAATACCAGATGCATACATCGCACCAGGCAATCCCATCAGCATCCAGCCACTCATGTCGGATGCCCCTGCAGATAGTGCAGTAACACCAGGACCAAGCTGGCGGCCCCCAAGCATATATTCAGATATGTTATCCGTAGATTTTTTATAGGCGTAGTATCCAATCGCCAACATCCCGATGAAATACAAGCCTAATGATATAAATGTTTCAAATTCCAACAAAATCAACTCCTGTGTTTTCTCTCTTTTTTCAGCAATTTCGGCGCCCCAAATTGCTCTGATAACGGTTACGAGTATTTAAGCTATCAAAGTATTTCCCTTAATTCAAGCTAATGAAACGTTTTTCAATAGGTAGAAAAGAGTTGTATCCCTTGAGGCTTGGGGGATAGGAGTACATTAGAAAAAAAATAAAGTAAAACTATTTAGAATTTTCAATCACGTAATATTCCTGTAATTAAACTGACATTTTTAGAACTAATTTTACAGGGTTATTTTCCCCAAAAACGGATGAAATACATATAAGTCCTGTGCATTTTTTAGTCTTTGTGAACAAACGTAGAAGTAACGGGGGCTCTCTATTGCTTGAGCGGGGTAAAGTTTAGTATGATAAAAGGATATTGTGTAAGTTTCGATATTTTGCGGAGGTGGAAAGGATGTCCCGTATTTCTGAGGATCAAGTAAAACACGTGGCACATTTGGCTCGTCTTGCGATCAGCGAAGAGGAAGCGGTAATGTTCACAAGTCAATTGGATGCAATCATTTCATTCGCTGAGCAGCTGAATGAATTGGATACAGATCATGTTGTACCGACCACTCATGTACTTCCTATGAAGAATGTCATGAGAGAGGATGTAGCAAAAGAAGGTCTACCCGTTGATGAGGTATTGAAAAACGCGCCGGACCACAAGAATGGCCAGATTCGCGTACCGACAATTCTGGAATAGTAAGGAGGGAAAACGATGTCATTGTTTGAAAAGAAGCTATCGGAATTACATAGCCTTTTACATAAAAAAGAAATTTCAGTTTCAGATCTAGTGGATACATCCTATAAACGCATAGGTGAAGTGGATGGAAAAGTACAGGCATTTTTGACGCTTGACGAAGAAAATGCCCGCAAGCAAGCGTGTGTGCTCGATGAAGCGCTTGGCACAGAGAAGGAACATGGCCTATTATTCGGTCTTCCTGTCGGTGTGAAGGATAACATCGTGACAAAAGGAATCCGTACAACATGTGCCAGTAAAATCCTTGGCGACTTCAACCCGATCTACAATGCAACTGTTGTAGAAAAACTGAAACAGGCAGAAACCATTACAATCGGAAAAATAAACATGGATGAATTTGCAATGGGTTCTTCCAATGAAAACTCTGCGTTTGCAGCAACCCGCAACCCATGGGATCTGGACCGAGTACCAGGTGGATCCAGCGGTGGTTCCGCAGCGGCAGTAGCAGCAGGAGAGGTATTCTTCTCCCTGGGTTCTGATACAGGTGGATCGATCCGCCAGCCGGCAGCATTCTGTGGGGTAGTCGGATTAAAGCCTACATATGGCCGTGTATCCCGTTACGGATTGGTTGCTTTTGCATCCTCCCTAGATCAAATCGGACCGATTACTCGTACCGTTGAAGACAACGCATACCTTCTGCAAGCGATCTCCGGGATGGACGAGATGGACTCCACTTCTGCAAACGCGGAGGTTCCAGACTTCCTATCAAGCTTGACTGGTGATGTGAAAGGTCTGAAAATCGGTGTGCCAAAAGAATACCTTGGTGAAGGTGTAAGCGAAGAAGTGCGTCAATCCGTATTGGACGCCCTGAAGGTATTGGAAGGGCTTGGCGCTACTTGGGAAGAGGTTTCCCTGCCTCACTCCAAATACGCATTGGCTACCTACTATCTGTTGTCTTCATCAGAAGCGTCAGCCAACCTGGCTCGCTTTGACGGAGTCCGCTACGGCTACCGTACAGACAATGCGAAAAACCTTTTAGAGATGTACAAGCAGACGCGCAGCGAGGGCTTCGGTCCGGAAGTGAAACGCCGTATCATGCTAGGAACGTATGCCTTGAGTGCCGGTCACTATGATGCATACTACATCAAAGCGCAGAAGGTCCGTACCTTAATCAAACAGGACTTTGAAAAGGTCTTTGAAAAATATGATGTCATCATTGGACCGACAACGCCGACTCCAGCATTTAAAGTGGGCGAAAAGACGAAGAATCCATTAACGATGTATGCAAACGATATCTTGACCATCCCGGTAAACCTTGCGGGCGTACCAGGAATCTCTGTACCAGCAGGATTCGTGGATGGACTGCCTGTCGGATTGCAAATCATCGCGAAGCACTTCGATGAAAGCACCATTTACCGTGTTGCACATGCGTTCGAGCAGGCAACTGACCATCATAAACAAAAACCACAACTGTAAGGGGTGAGACGATGAACTTTGAAACGATTATTGGACTAGAGGTACACGTAGAGCTTAAAACAAAATCCAAAATTTTCTCGGCAAGCCCGAACGAATTCGGCGCAGAACCGAACTCCAACACGAGCGTCGTGGAACTGGGGTACCCTGGAACCTTGCCTGTTCTCAATAAACAAGCGGTGGAATATGCAATGAAAGCTGCGATGGCGCTGAACTGTGAGGTTGCAACAGACACGAAATTCGACCGTAAAAACTATTTCTATCCGGACAACCCGAAGGCTTACCAGATTTCCCAATATGATAAGCCGATTGGCGAAAACGGCTGGATCGATATCGAAGTGAACGGCGAAAAGAAACGCATCGGAATCACGCGTCTCCACCTTGAAGAAGATGCAGGAAAACTGATGCATACTGGCGACGGTTATTCCCTGGTGGACTATAACCGTCAAGGAACACCTCTTGTGGAAATCGTATCCGAGCCGGACATCAGAACTCCGGAAGAGGCTTACGCCTATCTTGAAAAATTGAAAAGCATTATCCAATATACAGGTGTATCCGATTGTAAAATGGAAGAGGGATCCCTTCGCTGTGACGCGAACATCTCGCTTCGTCCTGTTGGGCAGGAGAAGTTCGGGACAAAAGCGGAGCTGAAGAACCTGAACTCCTTTAACTTTGTCCAAAAGGGCCTGGAGCATGAAGTGGTTCGTCAGGAGAAGGTCCTACTATCAGGTGGAGTGATCGAACAGGAGACCCGCCGTTATGATGAAGCAACGAAAGAGACCGTCTTGATGCGTGTAAAAGAAGGATCGGATGACTACCGTTACTTCCCGGAGCCGGACCTTGTTGCCCTTCACATCGATGATGAGTGGAAAGCTCGTGTCCGTGCAGAAATCCCTGCCCTTCCGGATGAGCGCAAGCGCCGTTACGTGGAAGAGCTGGGCTTACCTGCGTATGACGCTCAAGTATTGACTCTGACGAAAGAAATGTCCGATTTCTTCGACGAGACAATTGGCGAAGGTGCGGATGCGAAGCTTGCCTCCAACTGGCTGATGGGCGAGGTTTCCGCGTACTTGAACGCGGAGGGGAAAGAGTTGGATGATACGTCACTGACTCCATCCGGCCTTGCCGGCATGATCAAGCTCTTGGAAAAAGGAACGATCTCTTCCAAGATTGCAAAGAAGGTATTCAAGGAGCTAATCGAAAACGGCGGCGACGCAGAGAAAATCGTTAAAGACAAAGGGCTTGTACAAATCTCTGACGAAGGCACTCTTCGTAAAATCGTCGGCGAAACGCTTGATGCCAACCCTCAATCCATCGAAGACTTCAAAAGTGGAAAAGAGCGCGCAATCGGCTTCCTTGTAGGGCAAATCATGAAAGCGACTAAGGGACAGGCAAACCCTCCGATGGTCAACAAGCTTTTGCTTGAGGAGATTAAGCAGCGATAATTTAAGTGGGACTCCGGCTTTGGGCTGGGGTTCTTTTTTTGTGGCGGTGTGGCGGTGTGGCGGTGTGGCGGTGTGGCGGTGTGGCGGTGTGGCAAGTGGGCGAAATTTGTCGGAATTTGACATTCGGGCGAAAGATAGGTAGATTCGGGCGGAAAGTTTCTAAAGTCGGGCGCAAATTTTGTTTTTCGGGCGAAAAATCGGCAAAAGCGGGCGTAACGGCAGGAAATTGCTGTTGCGCGGGATTGGACCGGGGCGGAGTGTAGGGGTTTTCACCTCCTGCAGCACAATTCGTTCCCTGAAAAGATCTAATTTGTTAGTTTCAGTAGGGAGGGCGACTGGTATTGGGTGTAGTCGAGGAAATGGGGGAGTTGTTCGGTTCGATGACGGGCTTTTCCTGCAAGTGAGAGGAGCAAAAAGCTCATCATAACGCCGATGACGGGCTTTTCCTGCGAGGTAGGAGGTCAAAAAGCTCATCATAACGTCGATGACGGGCATTTCCGGCAAGTGAGAGGAGCAGAAAACTCATCATAGCGCCGATGACGGGCTTTTCCTGCAAGGTAGGAGGTCAAAAAGCTTATCATAACGCCGATGACGGGCTTTTCCAGCGAGGTAGGAGGTCAAAAAGCCCGTCATAACGCCGATGACGGGTTTTTCCGGCGAGCGAGGAGATCAAAAACCCCATCATCCCCACGCCGCTAAACAACGGCACCACACACAAAAAAGCAAGGCACCGCATTCCCGCAGTACCTTGCCCTCACAAAATCCTAAAACTCCCGCACATCACCCATATACTCTTCCAGCGTAATTCCTCTATTAAAGATATCCGTCGCAATATCCACTCCGACATAGCGGTAATGCCAAGGCTCAAAGGCATACCCTGTAATATTCGTCTTCCCTTTCGGATAGCGCAGGATGAAACCGTAATTATGGGCGTTGGCAGCGAGCCATTTGCCTTCGGCGGTGTTTTCGAAGCTTTCGACAAGCTCCAGTCCTACGCTTTTGGCGGTGATGTCCATCGTGAGTCCGGTCTGGTGCTCACTCGTTCCGGGACGGGCCACATACAGAACGGCCTGTTCGTAGCCATAGGTTGCAATTTCATTTTTGAAAATGGATTCCTGGGTTTCATAGGATCGGAATCCGGATCGGGCATAGAGCTCGATGCCCTCCGAAGCAGCGCCTGCAAACATCATCTCGAGAGATTCGGCAGCCTCCTTGCGCAGCTTGGAGCGGTCGCTGTTTTCGTTGCCAAAGGAAAATGACACATTCGGGCGGATCAGGTCGGGAGGGCGGTACCCATCCGGCAAGGCCCAGAATTTATTGACCATCACGTTGATTGCAGTAGGGTTCGCTACAACCGGTATCGCTTCTTCTTCAGGAGGCGCATCAGGTTCGCCGTTCACGGGTTCGCTCGGCTCCTCTTCTTGCTCAGCTGGATCTGTTGGTGTCTCTTCTTCAGGTTCTTCATCCACGACGGCCACCTCCTTGTTGAAAAATCCCTCCCATTTCTCTTTAGCGGGGGAAAGCTCAGGTGATTTCGAAGCATGTCGACTGCTCATCAGGACAGGTTCTTCACTGGACAATGTTTCAAGTGGACTGCATGCAGCAAGTAGTGCGACGCAGGATGTACCAATCAGTAATTTTTTTATCATTTGCAATGGTTTTCCTCTCTGTCTTGGTTTATTATGGAAGAGATGTAGTTGATTTTTCGTATATTCATAATAGTCTTTTTTCTATTTTACACCTTCCACAAGCTTTTAAACAGTTCTAAAATAATCTTTACCGAATTTTGAAACCTGTGGGGGACTTCTTCCGTATAAACTACTGGAAGTACAATTGGGGGAGGCGATCAGTCGACGTTAAGTTGGGAGAAGCCAGAAAGCTCTGAAGGAAAAGGTGGGACAAGGAACCTGTCCTAAAAGAAAGGACCGATTGCCTATGACGATGTTTGGAATGGAAATGATGCAGCTTTATTTTTGGGGCCTCATTGTTTTTGGAAGCGTAACACTGATTTATATTTTGCTGTCTGATATTGTGGATGGGATTTTTGATGTGATACCTGTGGATCCGGCACTTATTCTATCATTTTTGACTGTGTTCAGTGCATCAGGGTATCTGCTTGACAAGTTCTCACCACTGACAGATTGGTTTGTGTTGGGCGCATCCACCGTTATCTCCAGCATATTAGTCACTTTGCTGCATGTATTCGTTTTTGTGCCCATCCGTTCTGCCGAAGCATCACTCGGATATTCGGATGATGATATGAAAGGGAAGCTTGCGAAGGTCATCATCTCCATTCCGAAAGACGGTTTTGGGGAAGTGGTCTTAAGCATTGGCGGCAGCACTGTCTCCAAATCGGCGCAGAGCTTTGAGAATGAGCCGATCCCGTACGAAACGGAAGTACTGATCATCGATGTCCAAAAAGGGGTAGTTTTTGTGACCCCGTACGAAAAAGTATTAGAATCTTATAATCAATAGGGGGAATTGCACATGGTATTTGGAGAAATCGCCATCATTTTAGCTGTCGTCGCCATCCTGATTTTTGCACTGGTAGTCGTGTTTGTTGCACGCTACAAGACAGCAGGACCGGACGAAGCGCTAATTATCACTGGTAGTTATCTAGGCGGAAAAAATGTACACGTGGATGAGTCAGGTAATAAGATTAAGATAGTACGAGGCGGCGGTGCGTTCATCGTGCCGGTGTTCCAGCAATCGGATCCACTAAGCTTGCTATCTATTAAACTAGACGTTAAGACTCCGGAAGTATACACAGAGCAGGGTGTACCAGTAATGGCAGACGGTACGGCGATCATCAAGATCGGCAACTCGATCGGCGATATTGCAACAGCTGCCGAGCAGTTTTTAGGGAAAGCCAAAGAAGACATGGAAAACGAAGCGCGTGAAGTACTAGAAGGTCACTTGCGTTCTATTTTGGGATCCATGACAGTAGAAGAAATTTATAAAAATCGCGAGAAGTTCTCACAGGAAGTACAACGCGTTGCATCACAGGATCTGGCGAAAATGGGATTGATCATTGTCTCTTTCACAATCCGCGATATTCGTGATAGCAATGGTTACTTAGAATCACTTGGTAAACCACGTATTGCTCAAGTAAAGCGTGACGCAGACATTGCAACTGCAGAAGCGGACAAAGAAACGCGCATCAAGCGTGCGGAAGCATCCAAAGACGCGCAACGTGCAGAGCTTGAGCGTGCGACTGAAATTGCGGAAGCAGAAAAGCATAACCAAATGAAAATGGCTGAATACCGCAGAGAGCAAGATATTGCTAAAGCTCGTGCCGACCAAGCGTACCATTTAGAGGAAGCGCGTGCGAAGCAGGAAGTAACCGAGCAACAAATGCAGGTTCAGATCATCGAGCGTCAAAAGCAGATTGAGTTGGAAGAGAAAGAGATCCTGCGTCGTGAACGCCAATACGATTCCGAAGTCAAGAAGAAAGCCGATGCAGACCGTTACTCCGTAGAGCAGGCGGCAGCAGCTGACAAGGCCAAACAAATTGCAGAGGCTGACGCAACGAAATATCGCATCGAAGCAATGGCGAAAGCGGAAGCTGAAAAGATCCGTATCGACGGTGTGGCAAAAGCCGACGCACAAAGAGCACAAGGGGAATCTGAAGCGGAAGTTATCCGTCTGAAGGGTCTTGCAGAAGCGGAAGCGAAGGAAAAGATCGCAGAAGCATTCGAACAGTTCGGTCAAGCGGCTATCTTGGATATGATCATCAAAATGCTTCCTGAATATGCGAAGCAAGTGGCAGCTCCACTTGGTAACATCGACAAGATCACGGTTGTTGACACTGGCAGCAACGGTGAAAACGGCGGTGCCAACAAAATCACAGGCTACGCAACGAACCTGATGTCCACGCTTCAGGAATCCCTGAAAGCATCATCCGGCATCGACGTAAAAGAGCTGATCGAAAACTTCTCAGGCAAAGGCAACATCCGCCACAGCATCGACAGCCTGACAAACGAAATCAGCACACCAAAAAGCACCGACAAAAAAGAAACAAACGTAGAAGAGCAAAAATAAGCAAGCAGTATAAAAAATTTAAAAAGAGGGCCAGACCCCGGCAGGAATTTGCTACAGAATGTAGTACTGCTTGGGGTCTGGCCTTTTTTGTTACAAAGTTTACGGTTCTCGCAATTTTCGTTTTTATTGCATCTGATGTAGGGAATAGGCTAATATGTTATCTGGGGTCAATTTGAGGTTGACCCAGGTTCGTTTGGAAATTATAGTTAAATTAGAATGAATACTTCGTGAGTGCTATCATACATCGATAATTTTAATATATGCGTTTAAATATAAATATAGGATGATGGGAAAATGAAACGTGCGAGAGTAATATATAATCCAACATCTGGGCGTGAAGCGTTTAAAAAACACTTGCCAGAGGTTTTAGTGAGATTGGAACAGGCTGGGTATGAAACCTCCTGTCATGCTACCACAGGTCATGGAGATGCGACAGTGGCTGCAAGGCTTGCGGTTGAACGCAGATATGACCTGGTTGTCGCTGCTGGTGGAGACGGAACAATCAATGAAGTGGTCAACGGACTTGCGGAACAGGATTATCGTCCGAAGCTTGGAATCATCCCGGTTGGAACGACCAATGATTTTGCGCGCGCCCTTGACCTGCCAAGAGATGACATCATCGCGTGTGTCGATGTCATTGCAAACGGTGTTCCAATGCCGGTCGATATCGGGAAAGCCAATGATCAATACTTCATGAACATCGCAGGCGGCGGGAAAATGACCGAGCTTTCCTACGAGGTTCCTAGCAAGCTGAAAACGATCATCGGACAGCTGGCCTACTACCTTAAGGGTATGGAAATGCTGCCTTCCATCAGACCGACCAATGTACAGATAGAATATGATGGAAAAGTGTTTGAAGGCGAAATCATGCTGTTCCTCGTATCACTGTCCAACTCAGTCGGCGGATTCGAGAAGCTAGCACCGGACTCCTGCATGAACGACGGGATGTTTGATTTGATCATTTTGAAGAAAGCAAACATCGCCGACTTTATCCGTGTCGCGACGCTGGCTCTTCGCGGTGAGCACGTGAAGGATCCGCATGTGATTTACACAAAAGCCAACCGTGTTAAAGTCAATACGGACGAAAAAATGCAGCTGAACCTGGACGGAGAGTACGGTGGTCTGCTACCAGGCGAATTCGTCAACCTGTATCGCCATCTGGATGTACTGGTGACAGAAAAGCGTAAAGAGATTGAAATGAATAAGTGCATCTAAGCAGCGGGACGACCTGCTGCTTTTTTACGTGCGGAATGCCTTCTAGGACCATTTTACCTAAAATAAAAAATTCGAAAAAATTAGCAATTTCTATGTTGACAATTCATATGTGTATGGTAGGATTAATTTTAATATCAAGCAGTAACAAACACAGCTAACATCGAACTAACAATAAAAGACGCTTATCTAGAGCGGCTGAGGGACTGGCCCGATGAAGCCCGGCAACCTGCTGAAAGCAAGGTGCCAATTCCAGCAAAATGGATACCCATTTTGGAAGATAAGGTGCGGCATGTTTAAGTATATGCGCCTTTTCCAAATGGGAGAGGCGTTTTTTTATTTTTAAGACCCAAGTTTGCTTACTGTCCAGCTCCGGCGCTTCCCCCCCCCTTAGAGGCGTTGGAGCATTTGAATAGAGGAGGCGAGCCAATCTGAAACCGGCGGAGTGGGAAGATGTCATTGTTCATTTGGAAAGAATGCTGCAAACTGTGAAATTCGGATCTATCACCTTGGTGGTACAGGATGGAAAAGTCATTCAGATCGAAAAAAATGAGAAGGTTCGCCTTCAGAAAAAACAATAGGCGCTGACTAGACAAACTAGAGGCGGTCCTCCTGCATGTACACATGCAGGAGGGCTGCCTTTTTTCGTGGACAAGAAAGGAGCAGCAAAAAAGATGACGGAGAAAATAACGTACAAGAATTGGAGAGAACCATCGGATTTTCCGATGGAGACAAAAACAAAAGGGGCAAAGGAAGTACTGGAATGGGCATACCACACCTACAAGGACAATGAAATCGTCTATGCCTCAAGCTTTGGAGCGGAGGCGATGGTCCTGATTGACCTGATCCACGATGTAATGCCGGATGCACAAATTGTGTTCCTGGACACCGATCTGCACTTTCCGGAAACCTATGAGGTAATCAGGAAAATAGAAGCGCGTTTCCCAGATCTTCAAATCGAAAAAAGGAAGCCAGCGCTCACATTGGAGGAACAGGCTGCCGCTCATGGAACTGCCCTTTGGAAAAGAGATCCGGGACGATGCTGTCAGATAAGAAAAGTGGAGCCGCTAAGGCAAGCGCTAACGCCAAAAGAGGCTTGGATATCCGGCCTTAGAAGGGAGCAGTCGCCGACCCGTGCACAGACAAATTTTCTGAATAAGGATGATAAGTTCCAGAACATCAAAATCTGTCCGCTCATCCATTGGTCTTGGGAGGAGGTCTGGACCCACATTCGTGAACATGATCTGCCCTATAACGAGCTGCATGACCACGGATTTCCGAGCATCGGCTGTTTTCCCTGTACGCAGGCGGTCGGTGACGGAGGCGACTCCCGGGCAGGACGCTGGGTCGGCAGCGGCAAAACGGAATGCGGCCTTCATACAAATTAGGGCTTGTCAGAGGTTAAAGGAGGAAGAAGCATGCTAGTTACCATAGCCGTCATCGTTGGTCTTTTTTTCGCCATGAATATTGGAGCGAGCGGTGCGGCAGCATCCATGGGAATCGCCTATGGATCAGGCGTTGTGAAAAGAAATGCAGCTTTGGTTTTATGTGGAATCGCCGTATTCTTTGGAGCATGGCTCGGTGGCGGCGAGGTGGTCAGAACGATGGGAAGTGGGATTGTGCCGCAAAGTACGTTTACTGTCGCGGTGGCGCTGATTGTGATTACGTCTGCGGCCCTATCATTATTTTTAGCCAACCTATTCGGCATCCCATTGTCCACAAGCGAAGTGACAGTCGGGGCAGTAGTAGGTGCGGGAATCGTCTATCAATCTGTTTTTGCCGGAAAGCTTGCCTGGATTGTACTGTTTTGGCTCCTGACACCGGTAGTCGCATTCTTCATCGCGATTGCGGCTGCCTGGATGCTGAAGCATAGGTTCATAGTCAAATGGGTGAAGTCATCGAAGGCGGTGCCGGTCTTATCGGTTCTTGTTGTCGTGATGGGCGTGTTCGAAGCCTTCTCGGCAGGTATGAACAATGTCGCAAATGCCGTTGGTCCGCTGGTAGGAGCAGGCATAATGGATACGGGCCAAGGAATTCTGTGGGGAGGATTGTTCGTGGCGGCTGGAGCACTGCTGCTTGGGCAACGGGTGCTGGAGACGAATGGCAAGAAAATCACGGCAATCAAGCTGGAGGAAGGCTGTGTAATCTCCGGAACAGGAGCGGGAATTGTGACGGTGGCGTCCCTATTTGGCATACCTGTCCCACTCACCCAGATTACGACTTCATCCATTATAGGCATCGGTTTTGTGAACCAGGGAAGAGCGGTGCTGAAAAAAAATATTGTCGTGCAGCTTCTGGTCGTTTGGGTCGTCTCCCCGGTTTTATCGATGGTACTTTCCTATACGTTGATTCAGCTGCTGATCGAACAGAATATGTATCCGGTCATTGCGATGCTTGGCGTGCTCGTTTCCGTGTTCGGAGTAAGATTTTTGATGCTTCGAACAGCTGCGCAGCCGATTCCGGCATCAAGTAAAGACTAATTTTAAAAAGAGAGGTTGAAAAAAATGTCCTTACCAACACCACACGGCGGCACACTTGTGCAGGCCTATCATCCAAATCATGATACGAGTTTTATAGAAAAAGAGATCGAAATTGATGCAATCGCCCTTAGCGATCTAGAGTTGATCGGGGTTGGACTCTTCAGTCCATTGACAGGTTTTCTCGGTAGATTGGATTACGAAGCGGTCGTGGAAAAGCTGCGTCTCGCAAATGGCACTGTCTGGTCTGTGCCGGTTACCTTGCCAGTGACAAAAGGAGTAGCGGCAAGCCTATCAAAAGGCGAGACCTATAAGCTTACACACGAAAACGAAACCTACGGCGTGATCACTGTATCCGAATGGTATGAACCCGACCTATCCAAGGAGGCGAGGGAAGTATACAAAACCGTAGAGCTTGCACATCCGGGTGTCAAGCGGCTATTCGAACGCGGCGAAATTTACGTGGCAGGAGAGGTGACCCTGATCAAGAAGCCGGATAAAGGAGTGGCGGCAGACGTCTGGCTCGAGCCGAAAGAGACACGGGAACTTTTTAATGCAAAAGGCTGGAAAACGGTCGTCGGCTTCCAGACGAGAAATCCTGTGCACCGCGCGCATGAGTATATCCAGAAGGCTGCGCTGGAAACGGTCGACGGACTTTTCCTCAATCCGCTTGTAGGCGAAACAAAATCCGATGACATTCCGGCGGACGTCAGGCTCAGAAGCTATCGTGTCCTTTTGGAAAACTATTATCCGAAAGACCGGGTTCAATTAGCGGTCTACCCTGCAGCCATGCGGTATGCAGGACCGAGAGAGGCGATTTTCCACGCCATCGCCAGGAAAAACTTCGGCTGCACCCATTTCATCGTTGGCCGTGACCACGCGGGTGTAGGGGACTATTACGGCACCTACGATGCGCAGCATATCTTCAGCAATTTTACCGAAGAGGAGCTTGGCATCAAGCCATTGTTCTTTGAACACAGCTTCTACTGCAAGAAGTGCGAAGGGATGGCATCGGATAAAACCTGCCCGCATGGAAAAGATGAACGGGTTATATTATCAGGGACGAAGGTAAGGGAGATGCTGCGGTCAGGCGAGCTCCCACCCACGACGTTCAGTAGAAAGGAAGTTATCGAGGTATTGATCGAAGGACTAAATAAAGCAGCGGCCGTATAAGGAGGAACCATTCTATGACAAAAGCAACGAACATCACCTGGCATGAAACTGCCATTACAAAAGAGGAGCGCCGGGTGCAAAACGGCCACGGAAGCAGTGTGCTCTGGTTTACAGGGCTGTCCGGCTCCGGAAAATCCACCATCGCCAATGCCGTATCCAAGGAGCTGTACCGCCAGGGCATCAACGAATATGTGCTTGACGGGGACAATGTCAGGCATGGGTTGAATAAGGATCTAGGCTTTTCGGAAAAGGACCGAAATGAAAATATCCGTCGTATCGGGGAGGTGGCGAAGCTCTTCGTCGATAGCGGAAAAATTGTCACCACCGCATTCATTTCGCCGTTCAGGGCAGACAGGGAGCAGGTAAGGAAGCTGTTTGAAGAAGCGGAATTCATCGAAGTCTTTGTCGACTGTCCGCTTGAGGAATGTGAAAAAAGAGATCCAAAGCAACTGTACGCGAAAGCACGCCGCGGGGAAATCAAGAATTTTACCGGGATCAGTTCGCCCTATGAGGCACCGGAAAAGCCGGAGATCACGATCCATTCCGAACGTTTGAGTGTGGAAGAGTCGGTAACGACCATCCTTGACTACCTGCGACTACAGAAAATTATCTAGGAGGGGAACAGATTGGCATATGTAAAGCATTGGGAGGATAACGAAAAGTTGAACAAGACGGAGAAGGCGAAGCTCGAGAAGGATGGACTGCGTATTCTGGATGACATCCCGCACTACGCGAAAAACGGTTTTGCGTCCATCCCGGAGGATCAGTGGGATCTATTCAAGTGGGCCGGACTTTATCTGCAGCGACCGAAAGAGGATGGCTATTTCATGATGCGGGTGAATGTGCCATCGGGGATCCTTACAAAGGCGCAGGTCGAGACGCTTGCAGGCATTGCCAGAGATTATGGTCGGGGTGTGTTTGATATCACGACCAGGCAGGCAATCCAGTTCCATTGGCTGGAGATTGAGCAGATTCCGGATATTTTCAAGCGCCTGGAAGCAGTTGGGCTTTCGAGTGCCGGGGCGTGCGGCGATATCACGCGGACCATTGTCGGAAATCCGATCACAGGCCTCGATCCGGATGAGCTGTTTGACACGAGCGCCATTGTAAAAGAGGTCTATGACTTCTTTCAGAAAAACGAAGATTTCTCGAACCTGCCACGAAAATACAAAATGTCGATCAGCGCCAACAAGAAAAATGCTTCCAACGCGGAAATCAACTGTGTCTCCTTTACACCGGCAACAAAGGTGATCGATGGCGTGGAGAAGCAAGGCTTCCATCTGAAAGTGGGTGGGGGGTTATCCTCGAGGCCTTTCCTGGCAGAAACGATTGATGTGTTTGTGGAACCAGAGCGGACGCTTGAGGTGTCGATTGCCGTTACGACGATTTTCCGCGATTTCGGCTACCGGGAGAAGCGCCATCTCGCCCGCTTGAAATTTCTTGTCGCCGATTGGGGACCGGAAAAGTTCAGGGAAAAGCTCCTGGAATACACAGGTACGCTGCCTACCAAAGGAGAGGAGCCAAAGGAAGAATGGAATGCCGGTTATTTCTACGGTGTCCAGGATCAGAAGCAGGAAGGATTGAAGTTCCTCGGTTTCAATGTACCGGTTGGACGCCTCGATGCCGAGGAGGTGTTCGAGCTTGCGAGAATATCAGGGAAATATGGAAACGGGGAGATTCGTACCTGTAACTCCCAGAATCTGATCATCCCGAATATCCCTGCCGAAAACGTGGAGGAGCTGCTGAAGGAGCCGATTTTTGAGCGCATCTCCATCAATCCGAATTCCTTCATCGGCCATGCGGTGTCATGCACGGGAATCGAATATTGCAATCTTGCATTAGTGGAAACGAAGGAACGGATGCGCCTTATTGCAGAGGAACTGGATAAACGGATCAGCCTTGATGTGCCGATCCGCATGCATATGGTCGGCTGCCCGAATTCCTGCGGCCAGCGCCAGATTGCCGATATCGGCCTGCAGGGGATGAAGCTGCGCAACGAAAAGAAGGAAATGGTCGAAGCCTATGAAATCTATGTGGGAGGCACCTTGAATGCCGGAGGAAAGTTCAATGAAAAGCTGAAAGGGAAGGTTGCTGCCGAAGATCTGACGGATGTGCTCGAGGAGCTGCTGCTCTACTTCCTAGCCGAGAAGGATCAAGGGGAATCCTTCTTCGACTTTGTCGGACGGGTCGGAGTTCCTGCTCTGCAACATGTACTCGATACTATTTTAGGAAAAGAAAACGATGGCATATCTGTATCGGTTTGATATCGCCCTTGAGGCAAAGGAAATCGTATCCGTTATTTTTGCAGAAAATGATGAAGCAGCTTTTCAGCACCTCGATGTGGAATTGGAGAAGTTTTATCTGAAAGAACCAAAAGTGAAGGAAATTATTTTACGAGAGAAAAAACGCCTGGGGAAAAAGAGCGGCTATATTTTAGATCCAGAGGAGAAAGGGTGGTAGAGAATGACCGGAAAAGTGTATTTAGTTGGTGCAGGACCAGGAGATCCCGATTTGATAACGGTGAAAGGACTGCGCTGCCTCGAGCAGGCAGACGTCATCCTTTATGACCGTCTCGTGAATCCTGAACTATTAAACTATGCAAAAAAGGAAGCCCAGCTTGTCTACTGCGGAAAACTGCCGCATTATCACACGATGAAGCAGGAGACAATCAACCACTTTCTCGTCAAATATGCAAAGAAAGGGTTGCAGGTTGTGCGATTGAAGGGGGGAGACCCTTTCGTATTCGGCCGCGGCGGCGAGGAAGCGGAGGAGTGCGCGAGGAATGATGTTCCATTCGAAGTGGTACCAGGAATCACAGCCGGAATCGGGGCAGCGGCGTATGCGGGGATTCCTGTCACCCACCGTACGTTAAGTAAAAGCTTTGCCTTTGTGACAGGGCATCAGGCAGGGGATAAGGAGGCCGAGCACCAATGGGCCAATCTCATACATGCGGTGGATACAATTTGCGTGTACATGGGCGTCTCCCAGCTGCCGAACATTCTCCGCCACCTGTTGGAGAACGGGAAATCGCAAAAAACCCCGATTGCCCTCGTGCATTGGGGAACATTGAATGAACAGCGGACAGTCGTCGGTACACTCGCCAACTTTGAACGCAAGGTAAAGGAGGCGGACATCAGCAACCCGAGCATGATTGTCATCGGCGAAGTGGTGAAGCTTCACGAAAGATTGCACTGGTTTGACGAGGAGGTTGTCCCTCACCTGCCGGTTGTTCATGGATAAAAGGGAGGTGCACCCACTGTGTCGAAAGCGATTCTGTACATTGGACATGGAACCCGATCCAAACAGGGAGCGAAGGAAGCGAAGGGATTTTTGCAGAAGGTAATCGAGAAGGTGCCTGTGCCCATTCAGGAAATCAGTTTTCTGGAGCTGACAGAACCGTCTATCGCGGAAGGCTTTGAGCGCTGTGTGGCAAGGGGAGCAACGGAAATCACGGTAGTTCCGATCTTTCTATTGAAGGCTGGACATATAAAAGAGGATATTCCGGCAGCACTGGAGTACTTGCGCAGAAAATATCCAAAGGTGACCGTACGGATGGCGGACGCCTTTGGGGTGCAGGAGCGGATTGTCGCGGCAATCTGTGAGCTGGTGAGGGCGAGTGTCAGTGATGTAGGGGCTTTCGACTCCATTCTGTTGGTCGGGAGGGGGAGCAGTGATCCTGCCATCCATGAAGCCTTTGCTTCGATAAAAGAAGGCATTTGCGAAAGGCATGGAAATCTGCAAGTGGAGGTCTGTTATTTGGCGGCGACCACGCCTTTGTTCGCAGAAGGAATCGAGGAGATTACCAGAGTTGCAGGTGGTAGAGTAATCGTCGTTCCGTATCTGCTGTTTGCCGGGTTATTGTTGAGTGAAGTGGCACGTGAGGTGAAAAAGAGGCAGCGTGCCGGTCAGGACATCGTGCTGATCGAGCCACTAAGCCGTCATCAGGCTATACAAGATATAGTCGTGGAACGGGCCTCAGGAAAGGAGGAGGAATATGCAGCCGCTAGTCATTGATTTGAGAGGAAAAATAGTAGTGATTGCCGGTGGCGGGCGAATTGCTGCACGCAAGGCAAAGGTGCTGGATGCGGAGCAGGCGGATATCACCTTTATTGCGCCTGAATTTTCGAAAGAGGTGCTGGAGCTTTCCGTATTAAAAGGATATAAGCTTGTGGAGCGGGGGGCTTTGGCTTCTGATTTTGCCGAAGCGTTTCTTGTCATTCTGGCAACAAATAACCGGGAAGTGAACGCGGAATTGGTTCTCGCTCTGCCGCCCTCGCAGCTCGTATGTGTGGTGGATGAATCGGGAGAAGGAAATGTCACTTTCCCTGCAACCGTAAGGCGCGGCCATCTGCAAGTGGCGGTCACCTCAAATGGCGCCAGTCCCAAGCTGACCCGCAAGCTGAAAAGGGAGCTCGAGGCGCAGTTCGATTCCTCCTGGATCTCTTATACGGGATTTCTTGCTGAGTATCGGAAGGTTGTGAAGCGGCTGCCTTTGACATTTGAGGAAAAGGGAGAGTTGCTGTGGGAGATATTGGAGGACAAGTATCGATTGGATGTAGAATCGCGTGAGGAAAAGCTTGCCGAATTGGAGCTGCTGTCTGGGAGAGTGATAGGTGGGTAGGGGAGGGACGATTATCCCGGCCCGCCTACTCCAACTCGATGACATAGGTATAGGACACTTCGCCATTCTCCCACTCTGCCAATACTTCATAAATGTATCGGCCTTTTTCCGTTGGGGTGCGAAATTTTCCTTCGTCCAGTTCGATTTCTTTTATACGGTCCTGCTCATTCCAAAGGTAGGCTGTAATTGTAGGATCGCCGACAAGTTTAAAGGACATTTCAGTGTCAGGCGGAGCAGGAATTGCTTCAACTTTTTCAGCAATCTGATTGGGAGAAGCGGCATCTGTTTGCGTAACCTCCGTGGTTAATCCCTTTTTCACTTCCCAATAGTAATTCCCTTTTTCTAATTTTTTCTCTTCACCGTCAATCACCACATACCCCTGTTCATCCGGCGGGTATATTTTCTTCCCTGCAGCGTCCGTTTCTCCTGTTTTGCCACAGCCTGCTAATGCGAATAGTAATAAAAGAAAGAACACAGATAAAATAAACCTTAATTTCATATTAATCCCCCTTTAAAACACTAGACGGCAACAGGCAGAAAAAGTTTCAAAGGATGGCTTTGATTTGGTCGGCGTGATGGTCATCATGCTTGAGAAGGTCCGTAAAATAATCCAATAGCCTAATGGTAGTGGTGCCGATTGTAATCTCCTGCTCCCAATAGTGCTCCTCGATTTGCCCGATCTCCTCCAAAAGCTGCTTCCTGGTAGAAAGAAAGCGCCGGAGGGTCACCTCACTATCTTCCATTCTCGCATCTTTGGCCCCGAGTTCGTTCACGACCTTCGGATTTGGTGCTGTAGGTAATGTTTCGCCAGTAAGAAAATAAGGTATTCTTTTATGTAGGACAAATTCATCCCATGGAATCAGATGGCCGATCACTTCTGCGACGGTCCATTTTTCATGTGAAATGGGAGCTCTCCATTGGGACTCAGAGGGGTCGCCGAGTGTTTGTACCCAGTTCATGAATTGTTGATGGTGTTGGATGATTTTTGCTTTGGTCATGTGCGTTCCCTACTTCCATTTTCAGATTGGAGAAATTACTATTCTAGTTATACGGAACTATAAATGTAAAGTTTCGAAAAATCTGAAAATAGGGAAGCTATCCCTCTCCATTTTTAGGAAATTATGTTAAGCTTTTAAGCGAGCGCATCTTTTTAAAAGAGGAGGCAATCTGATGAGTGCCGATAAATGTAGGGGCTTTATTTTTACTGTCCTGTTACTGTTCGCTTTCCTGCTGGGTGGCTGTAGTGCGGAACCGCAGACGAACGAGCCTTTGGAGGTAGACCTTCATGAAATGACCTTTTCGATGGAAGGGGACGAGGAGCTGGGCCATCAGCTTATGACATATGATATTACCTTGACCCATAGTAAGGGGCTTGCGATAAATGTAGACAGCATCGAACCGTTAATTGCCGGTTGGATTGAAGAAAGAATGCTAGACCACGTGATTGTGGAGCTGGAGAAATTGGAAGGAAGCGATTTAAGAATAAAGGGCAAGGTTATATTTGATTCTAATGAACTATCAAAAGAGGAAATGCTGGAATTGACTAGTCAGGATGAATCGGTGCAAGGGATCCTGTTTCGAACGGTTGCAGGAGCAAGCTACCAGGCTGTGAAAATCGGGACGAAAACAGAATTGATTGAGATTGGGGATTAGGGAAAAAAACAAAGAAGCCTATGAGATTAGGCTTCTTTGTTTAGGTTCATCACCTGTCAGTTTTCTTGTACTAGTGAAAAGTCATCTACTAGTGTAGAGGAACCTGTAGCTCCATCATTATCTGTAGCAATAATAACGGCAGCTCCAGATGTGCCTGGAGGAGATTGTGCGATGATAGTAAACTCTCTATAGTTTCCATCTTCAGATTGTGGTAGATTTTGCTGGAATTGTTTAGTGGTTTCTTGAAGGATACTCCCTTCATTATCCAAAAAGCGTAACGTAACAACTGTGGTGGATTCAGGCTGTAGATTGCCAGCGCTAGAAAGCGATCCGGATAAACGATAAACTCGACCCGGGCATACTCCTCTTGAAACTACTTGTTGAATGGCGGTATTACGAAACAACTGAGCCACGAAGGAACCGGAATGAGCGCTTTCCCCAGCTGTAACCATAGCATCCTCAGGACCCAAGTTTGTCCATGGAGATAGAGTGCCTGTCTCAAAGCCACCGTTAACTAATAGCTCTGTCAACAGACAAGGAGATGGACGCTTTCCGGAATTCTCGTTTTCTTTTTTAGAATGATGATTTTTATAATAATAGTATTGTTCCATTTCTTAACCTCCCTTCTAACTTTCTTGTAATAGATTATTCATTGATAGTAGAATTGCGTGGTCGGATATACTAATAGCTCTATTATTTTTTTTGATTTAATATATTTGAATGTTTTGTTCTAATACGAATAAGAGCATATATTGACAATACATACCAAACTGGATATAATCTTTTCAAATATGAAAACGTGGAAGAGGACTATTAGAGTGGTCGCGTCTATTTAGAGAAGGTGCTGATTGGTGAAAAGCGCCTATAGATGTTCATTCGAACCTGCCTCGGAGTTCTGTATCGGATTGATTGAAGATGCAGCGGTTCAAAACCGTTACCATGGAAGAGTGTAAAGCGATGCTTTGAATGAGGGTGGTACCGCCAGAAATGGTCCCTTATACGAGCGTGGCTTTTTTTATTTTGATAAAAGAGGTGTTTGGTGATGAGCAAAAAGTTTGTGGAGAGAATTACCGGAATGGATGAGGATTTCGCGCAGTGGTATACCGATGTCGTGACAAAGGCGGAGCTTGTGGATTATTCAAGTGTGCGCGGCTCGATGATTATCCGTCCCTATGGCTATGCGCTATGGGAAAATATCAGGAATGAACTGGACCGCCGTATCAAGGAAACAGGCCACGAGAATGTGTACATGCCACTTTTTATTCCGGAGAGCCTGCTGCAAAAAGAGAAGGATCATATCGAAGGCTTTGCACCGGAAGTGGCTTGGGTGACACATGGCGGCGATGAAAAGCTTGCGGAGCGATTGGTGGTGCGCCCGACATCAGAGGTCCTTTTCGGGGAGCACTACAAAAATATCATCCATTCCTACCGTGACCTGCCGAAGCTGTACAACCAGTGGGCGAACGTGGTGCGTTGGGAGAAGACGACTCGACCGTTCCTGCGTACACTCGAGTTCCTATGGCAGGAGGGGCATACATGCCATGAGACAGATGAGCTTGCCCAGGAAGAAACGGTAAAAATGCTCGAGGTATACGCCGAGATCTGCGAAAAGTTCCTCGCAATTCCGGTCGTGAAGGGCCAGAAAACGGAGAAGGAGAAGTTTGCAGGAGCGAAGCATACCTACACGATCGAAAGCTTGATGCATGACGGAAAGGCGCTTCAGTCCGCGACGTCTCACCATCTGGGAGACGGTTTTGCGAAGGCGTTCGGCATCCAATTCCTTGACCGCGAAGGCAAGCAGCAGTATGTACAGCAGACCTCATGGGGCTTTACAACGCGCATCATCGGAGCCATGATCATGGTCCACGGCGATGACCGGGGGTTGGTCGTTCCACCACGGATTGCTCCGACTCAGCTGATGATTGTTCCAATCGCACAGCATAAAGAGGGAGTGCTTGATTTTGCCTACGACCTGAAGGAGCGTCTGGCTGCACAGGTCCGCGTCGGCATTGATGCGAGCGACAAGAAGCCTGGCTGGAAATTCAACGAGTACGAAATGAAAGGAATTCCACTTCGCCTGGAAGCGGGGCCTCGCGATATCGAACAGAACCAGGTCGTGCTCGTGCGCCGTGATACGGGTGAAAAGCTGATTGTTTCCATGGACGGATTGGAATCGACGATTGCTTCCGTGCTTGAGGATATCCAAACGAACCTGCTGGAAAAAGCAAGGCAGCATCGCGAGGAGAAGACGAGTGTCGCGGTGACTTTTGACGAGTTCAAGACGCAGCTCGAGGAAAAGGCTGGCTTCATCAAGGCGATGTGGTGTGGCGAGCAGAGCTGCGAGGACAAGATCAAGGAAGAGACGAGTGCGACATCGCGCTGTATGCCGTTTGAGCAGGAAAGCTTGGCGGATGATTGTGTGTGCTGCGGTGCGAAAGCGAAGCATATGGTGTATTGGGCGAAGGCTTACTAGGGTTTTTGGGACGTTTGCCGGTCGGCCATTTTGATGAGTTTGGCCAGCACCATTTTGTCCAATATCTAGGGTCGGTTGATTGGCAAAGTGCGTTTTGGCTGGTCAATCGGCACAAGATAGCGAACCCCCTCACTTTTGGTGGAGGGGGTTCGCTTTTTTGATTGGAATACGATTTTGGAAAATTATAGGTTTATTTAGATGTTATTTTCCTGTTTTTGTATTTTGGATCGATTATTGCACGGATTGGACCGATTATGGCAGGTTTCGGATCAATTATCCTCTCCAACGGATTGATTAGCTCCATTTTCCGCTCGATCACCCACACTTTTGGATTGATTAACCAATATCAGCCTCTTACTAAGACCGCCAATTACCTATTTTCATAAAGGAAGGGTGCCCCTGTCAAACAGGATGCATCCTTCAAACCGCTATTGACCTTCATAAATACGCAAATTGGCGTAGATTTTCTCCAAAGTCGGTACGGAAATCTCTTTGTCTGCCGCTAGCCCCAGCAAATACCCGAAAAAGTGGTCCGCCTCAACGGATAATCCTTTTTCCATGTCACGCTGCATAGAGGATTTCATGCCGGTTTCGATGCTGTGCAGCTTGTCCCAGTTCAGTTCCACGATATTTTCCGCAATTGGTGCATCGACACTGCCCATCACGGCTGCCACTTCAAGCAAGGTATCTTTTACCGTAGCAGCTCCCAGGTAATCTTCCCTTATCGGCCCTATCGGGGAGCGGAACAGCGTTGTCACACCTGCCAAAGTGGCGATAAACAGATACTTATGCCACATATCACGATTGATATTTTCGGATAGGCCAATGTTGCTCTTTGTGCCGCCAAGCACCTCAGCAAGCTTCAACACCCGTTCGCTCTGTTCTCCCATGCGTTCCCCGAAAACTAGATCATGGATGCCGCTCGTCTGCACGATGCTGCCTTCCCCATCCAGCGTCGATTCCACAAAGCACAAGCCGCCGAGGACATTCTTTTCATCAAAAGCGGTAACCAGCTTTTCCACATGAGAGATCCCGTTCAACAACGGAACGATCATCGTCTCAGGCCCGACGTACGGTTTGAAATCCTCCACGGCAGCCTCCAAATGATAAGCCTTCATGGATAATAAAATGACATCATAGGCTTCCACCTGCTGACCACTTGTAATGAGAGCAGGCTGCAACACTGCATCCCCGTGCACACTTTTGACAACCAGACCGGTTTCCTCCAACTGCTTTTTCCGCTTCTCCCTGACCAAGAACGTTACGTCTTCGCCTTTTTCCAACAGCCTTCCGCCGAAGTAGCCTCCGACTGCCCCTGCACCAACCACTAATATTTTCATAGAAAGTCCCCCTTTGCCATTCTTATTTTTCTATTGTAACAGGTAATGGGATGAAATGTTGCAGATAAGGTTCGCAATATTTTGTAGGTTGGCATGGAGAAATAAAAGAATAATATGGTAATATTGTTAGTGAGTCCCTGAGCGAAACTAGTTGCACTTGCCATTGGAACTAACAATAGGATGTGTGTTTGAAAATGAAGATAAATAGTGTGATAGAAACTAAAGCTAGAGAGATTGATTTTTCTGGAGTGGCCTATATGCTCGACCAAAATGACACGGTATATAGCTCAGCCCATGGATATGCCAATCGGTCTGATAGATTGCCAAATAAAGTGGAAACCAGGTTCGGGATTGCTTCCGGCTGCAAGCTCTTTACAGCGATTGCAATAGGCCGGCTGGTCCAGGAAGGGAAGCTGACCTTCGAGACGAAAATCAGTGAGGTCCTTGCGTGCGATTTTCCTAACTTTGATAAGGGTTTGACCGTTCATCACCTGTTAACCCATACCTCAGGAATACCGGATTATTTTGACGAAGAGATAATGGAGGATTATGAGGATCTTTGGAAATGCAGGCCCATGTATCATATCAAGCAATTGGAAGATTTCTTGCCGATGTTCCAGCACGGTAAAATGATGTTCCTGCCTGGGGAGAGATTCCATTACAATAATGCCGGATTCATTTTATTGGGCATGGTGATTGAACGTGTCACTGGGGAAAGATTTACTCATTATATTGAGAAGAATGTTTTTCTCCCTTGCGAAATGAAGGGATCAGGATATTTCTCCTTCGATCAGTTACCTGCCGATACAGCGACAGGCTATATAGACAACGAAGATGGAACCTGGAGAAGCAATATTTATTCCTTACCAGTTAAAGGTGGAGCGGATGGCGGGGCTTACGTTACAGCACCTGATATGGCGAAGCTTTGGACAGCCTTGATGGAACGGAAATTATTGAATGAAGAGATGACAAGTCTGCTTTTGACCCCATATGTAGAGGTGGGGACAGATAGATATTACGGATATGGTATATGGATCGATAAACGAAACGATAGCATATATAAGTATCATGTTATGGGATACGACCCCGGTGTAAGCTTTGCCTCGGGTTACTATCCGGCTTCAGGTAACATAGTGGTTATTCCTTCGAATAAAGCTGCCGGGCCACATAAGCTGATGGCTGTCATTGAAAAATATTTGTGAAAAGAGAAAGGGGAAAAAGTGTTCAAGAGAGTTTTTTTATCTTTAGTGACAGTATTTTTGTTCTTCCTTTTCTATAGTAATGATCATTACTTGGGTTTTCTTTATATCAATAGTTTCGTTGAGTTTGTAATTTATGGTCTAGTAATTTTTATGATAGTTTTGATTGTTAAAAGGTTGAACAAATGGATGGCATCACTTCGCTATAGGTTTCCAATTGAAGTCATTACCAGCTTTCTTCTTATTCTGTTCTTTTCACATGAGTTTTTTACTCCGTATTTTTATTCTGAAAACTATTTGAAAGAAGTAGGGATCGAAAAAATAGAGATGTATCACCAGATCTCGAGTTCAGATCTTAGCGACAAGGAACGGGAAAAACTATTGAAAGATGCAGTAGTCAAGGAAATGGCTGCACCCTTTGCGATAGCAGAATACTACCCCAAAATTGGTAGGTTGGAAAACATAGAAGTTATTGATTTTAAACGTAATTATTATCAATATGAGTTGTTGATTGAAGGTAAACAGCTTGAGGGGAAATTAGTGAAAACTTATCAGTATACGTTCTCGAAAGAAGGTATGGATTTTAAGATTATTGGGTTTGCAGAACTTAATTAGACGGCTGTTTAATCTCAAAATAAAAGAAAGGCATGTCTCCCAAGCTGACATGCCTTTTTTCCATCAGGACAATAGTTTCGCCTTCGTAAACCTTTCATTTTCATCGATCCAGCCTTCAAATTCCTTGGTATTGATGCAGAGTGTTTTCCCATATTCGCTCGATTGAATAAGCGCCTTCACCTTTCCTCGTTTATTTTCAAGGTTATTCAGATCCAGCTCCCTGGAGATGTCCTCAAAAATGGAGAGGATAAGCTTTTCTTCCGCTTTGGTGGGATGGACAACGTTGAGCCCTATACGACTGACCTCATCTCTATAGAATCGGAAGTTATGGTGTGTATTGGATTCCAGAAAATGATGGATGATTTCTTCCGGAGGACGGTTGCTGCGGTTGCCAAGCAGAAGAGGGGCATACGTCCTGATCTGAGAGACGGTTCTTTCCGCGTGTCCTAACAGTAGAGGGTGGACCTGGTTTTCTATAAGGGCTTGCAGTGGCTGCCCTGGATCATCGGAAGTCGAAAGGTTGAAGTCCTCACGTGCGCTGGATAAAAAAAAGTTAACATCGCGCCAGCTTATATTGATGCCATCGTTAATACGTTCATTCCTGACAGATGGATCAAATGGGCTTAAAGATGCCTGTTTGGTCATGAGAAGCTGACTTGCCCCAAGTGACAGTAATGTTCCTGCACTATGGGCTACAGTCGGGATGATAATCTCAAACTCTTTGAAATACTGCTTAATCAGATTCACTATATTAAATGCCGTGGTTGTATCCCCGCCGCCGGTTCGTAAAAAAAGTGATAACTGCTCAGATCGCTCCATAGCCTCGAGATGCCTCGCCAGCGGCTCTAGGACATCTTCATAAATACCGCTTACCATTACGAGGATGCTTGTGCCCCGCAAGCTTTCCAACGCTTTTATATCTCTCATAAGATTTCCCCTCCAATTCGAGTGCTTGTCCCATAGTAAGAGTTAATACCTGTATATGTGAATAAAATGGACCTTAGAACTGATATATTCACAGAGTCTTAGTATCAATATGGTCGGATGCAAAAGAATATAAAACAGGAGGTTGGAAAAATTTATGGACTGGGAGTGTTAAGCGGCAGGAATCAGTCGGAACATTTGGTATGTTAGAAGGAATTAAAAATGAAAAGACTACTCACTATGAATCTATCAGAGCATGACATATAAAAACGCAGCAGCGAACCTACTTTCATTAGCATCATATCAAATGGCCTTTTTGAGCGTCAATCCCTTTGAAAAGGCCATTAGCGACATTAATCCCCCAAAAAAAGCTACCCGACAGATAGCTTGTAGTCTTTTCGGACAGCCTTTTCTTAAACAATATTCATTACAATTAAATCCGCTACCACGACCAGCAGTAGCGGACAAAATCATCATCCACCAAAAAAGAAATCAATTACATTCGAAGCGGTGGAGGTGTCCTTGTTATAAAATTCCGAGTAGCCGCAGTTCTTACAGAATACAACGATGAAGCGGTTATGCTGGACATCGAACATTTTGGAAAGCCCTGTTCCGGTAGTGGCGATTTCCTTTGTTCCTGCGTTGGTGGAGCCGCATTTGATACAGCCTTTTTCTTTCATCTTAAATCCTCCTCGATGTTTTATTACTATGTATTACGCACATAGTGGAGGGAGGTTTCAAGAAAAAGAAAATGATTTACCTGCAGTCAAAAAACGCGAGAATATAAATCCTCGCGTCTTGTAAAAGCTATCCAATCGGCACCTGCAGCTCCGTCACATACTCATTAGGATCGTCTGTGACCCAGTCCCCTTTATGATAGATCTCCCTTACAGGACCACTCACGCTGTAACGGTTCTCTGATATCCATTCAAACAAGGCACGCGAAGTTTCTCCAATGGTGGAAAAAGGTCCTTTATGCACCACACAAGCCATTTTTTCCACGGCACGCAGCTCGTGTACCTTCACGGCCACGCTTTCTGGTATCACCTTCGTTATCGGCTCCGCGACCTCCAAATCGATCACTGAATCCGTATGGACATATAAACCTGCGTGGTAAATGGTCATACACGGAGTCGTCCGTTTCGCCGCCGAACGGTCGATGTATTCATTCACTTCACCCCACAGCCTTTCACAAAATGTATCAAAACTCTCTTCTTTAAATTCTTTTCTGATCGATGCCACTAATATCGGTTCCACTTTCTTGATTGAGATGTCATTCATCATCGGTACCCCTCCGTTTTTTATAAGAAATATGTTGGTACGGAGACGTTCGAGTCTGTTGGTTTCCTCGTCGAGCAGTTTTTCCAGGGATTCGGCCTTCGTTTCGAGCATGGGGATGAGTTCCTTGTTGACAGGCGTGTCCAAAAGGACCTTCACGATTTCCCCAAGTGAAAATCCCGCATCCTTCAGCGCGGCGATTTTATTGATCAGCACTAACTGTCCCGCGTCATAGTATCGGTAATTGGTATGCGGATCGACAAAGCTAGGCTCAATCAAGCCGATGCTCTCATAATGGTATAACGTATGAATGGACAGGCCACTCACTTTTGCAAATTCCCCGATTTTAAACATGCTTCCACTCCTCCAAACAGACTTTACAGATGTGCACCTCTGCCGTCTACATTAAGTATAGGGCCTAGGGTTACCCAAGAGTCAACGCTGGATTTAAAACTTTTGGAAAAGGGGTATAAGTAAACTAAAGAAACAGCGAGAGGGAGATACTGTGATACGAATTGCGGGAATGACAAAGGATCATCATTTAGATAAAGATATTTCGATCGACATCTTGGATGTTAACGCCTATAAATGGGTCTGGGTGGACTTTGACCAGCCGACAGAAGCGGAAATAGGGCACCTGGAGACTACTTTCAATTTTCATCCCCTGGCGATTGAGGATTGTATACATAGGTTGCAGCGGCCGAAGCTGGATTATTATGAGGACCATACGTTTTATGTGACACATTGCATCGAGGAAAAGGATGAGGAAATTACCAAAGAGGAACTGAATTTCTTTTTGGGAGAAAAATATGTCGTCACCTTCCATCATGCCCCTTCCAAGGAAGTGAATGAAGTATGGGACAATTTGATGGCCTTACCAAAGAACGTCAATAAATGGGATGAACATTACGTTTTCTATGAAGTCCTGGACAATGTCGTGGATAATTATTTTCCCTTCCTTTATAACATGGAAGATCAGCTTGATAAGATCGAGGACAATACCCAGAACAAGTCGATGAATCAACTGATGGAAGAGCTGTTCGATACGAGGTATGCGTTGTTGAAACTCAGGCATACGATCAATCCGATGCGGGATCTGCTGTACCGGATGCTGAATTCACATCGCTTGAGTGGCGTGCTGAAAAGAAAGGAATACTTCTCGGATATCTATGACCACCTCCTGAAGCTCTCCGAAATGGTGATGAACAACAGGGAGTTGACGGCAGATATCAGGGACAATTACCTTTCCCTGAACTCCCATCAATCAAACAATGTCATGAAGGTCCTGACCATCATCACGTCCATTTTTGCCCCGTTAACTTTTATTGCAGGAATCTATGGAATGAACTTCGAGAACATGCCAGAGCTGCGGTGGCATTACGGATACTTTGCGGCGCTAGGTGTCATGGGAGTTTTGGGTGTGAGCTTGTATATCTGGTTCAAGAGGAAGGGATGGTTCAAGTGACATTGGTAGAAGGGAAATGCCGCTCTCTGTGGAATGTTATATATATAATGACGGAGGCTGCCTAGTAAAGGTGGTCTTTTTTACTGCGTGTATCCAATTATTTGGTTGGCGGATCCAATACCGAGAATGCCGGATACAAAACGGAACAATTCGAATCCAAAGCGTATAGCTAACGGCTGAAATCTATTCCCGTATAATCCGGTTTACGTGGTCTCAACCGGGCGTTTTGAGTCCATCATTTCCGTATATTTCGGTTTGCGTGGTCTCAACCGGGCGATTTGAGACCATCATTTCCGTATTTTCCGGTACACGTGGTCTCCACCTGGCGTTTTGAGACCATCATTTCCGTATATTCCGGTACACGTGGTCTCAACCGATCGTTTTGAGACCATCATTCCCGTATATTTCGGTTTGCGTGGACTCAACTGGGCGTTTTGAGACCATCATTTCCGTATATTCCGGTTTATGCTTTTTAGCTCCCTAACTCATTCACTCTGGGTAACCAAGCGAATGCGCGGTAGAAAATGAAATAATGAGATATCTCTAGAAAAACTGAGTAAGTGTCCAATCTTAGGGGGTTAAACCAAAAGTTCAATCAAGCAGATCCATTCCAGAAAAACGAACGCAAATTTATCACGGTTTCTGCTAAAATATACCTGTAACAAATATCTACTAATCTATCAGTTACATGTTACCAACAAAAGGAGTTTTATCATGCACAGATTGATGCTTATTGAAGATGATGGGCAGCTGAGTGAGCTTATCTGCGCCCATTTGGGACGGTACGGATATGAGGTGCACGCCCCAACGGATTTCCGGAACATTGTTGGGGAATTTACCGCAATACAGCTGGACCTAGTTTTATTGGATATTAATCTGCCATATTATGATGGATATTTTTTATGCAGGAGCATTCGCCAGCAGTCGAATGTGCCGATCATCATCATTTCTGCGAGAAGCTCGGAGATGGACCAGATTATGGCAATCGAGCTTGGGGCGGATGATTATATAACAAAGCCTTTCACGTTTGAGATATTGCATTCAAAAGTGAAAGCGGCGATACGGCGGGCATATGGGGAATATGCAGGACAGGACAATAGTAAAGTGTCGGTAGGGTCACTGAGCGTCGATAGCCACACGCTAAGCGTAACCTTCAACGATAAAAAGCTGGAGCTAAGCAAAAATGAGTTCAAGCTGCTGAAAAAGCTGATGGAACAGCATCATACATATATCCCACGGGAGGCCTTGATTGAAGAAGTGTGGGACACCTTGACGTTTGTTGATGATAATACGTTGACGGTCAATATGACGAGGATTAAGCAGAAGCTGGTTAGCCTCGGGCTGCCTAGCGTCATCACCAGCAAAAGAGGGGTAGGCTACATGCTGAGCGTACCAGGTGAATCCGATGGATAAGAGGATATTCAAAAAGTTTTTAAGGGATCGAGCCATTCTCATCCTTTTTTATCTTTTCAACATGACAGCTGTCGTTACCTTTTTCCACCTGACCGAACCCGCCAACACAGAAGTATGGTACCCGCTCTCTATCGGGGGATTCCTGCTGGTTGTCTATCTGTCTGTGGATTGGTTCCGTTATTATCAGCCAAATCAGGCGCTTGAGCAGATGCTCCAAAATCAATATGTTGAATTTCAACCGCACACAGAAGAGCAGAAAATGTTTCAACAATGGATGAGCAAGACGAACCATAAACATTCAAGCGTCATGAACGACCTGAAAGAGCAGAACAAGGAAAGACTCTACTTTCTTTCCCATTGGATGCACCATCTCAAGACGCCGGTTTCCGTGATGGAATTGATGATCCAGAACGAGAAGGAAACACAGGATAATTCGGCGGTGCTGGAGAAAATCCAGCTCGAGAACAGGCGATTACATGCATCCATTGAACAAGGTTTGACGATGATCAGGATGGACAGCTTTGAAAACGACCTGGAAGTCCAAACCGTGGACCTGCTTTCGTCCTTGCGTAAAATCATTAATAATAGAAAAAGTGAGCTTATCTATCATTCTCTCTTTCCGGCCATTGAGTGTGAGGAAGAGGCTTCCTACATTATCACGGATCCAAAGTGGAATGAAGTGATGCTGGAGCAAATCATCTCGAATGCAATAAAATATTCAAGCTTGAAAAAAGGCAGCAAAAAACTGCGGCTCGTTGTAGGAAAGGAAGGTACCGACACATTGCTTTCCATTATCGATGAAGGGGCGGGAATTCCTTCGTATGATTTGGAGCGGGTCTTTGAGCCATTTTTTACCGGTGAAAATGGCAGAACGTTCCGGAACTCTTCAGGGATCGGCCTCTACCTCTGCAGGAAGATTGCCGACAAGCTGAACCACACAATCAGCATTGAATCGGAAGTAACAAAAGGAACCACGGTCACCATCCGATACCTTACAAAACTGTAAGGTATTTTTAGTGAGAAAAATGGTTGCAATCGTATGAACCCTTTAAGATGAAAATAGAAAGCAGAGGGGGACATGGAAATGACAGAACCAATTTTAAAAGCCAGCAAGCTAGTCAAAATATATGGGGAATCCAGCGGCGAAGGCTCCACAAAAGCAATTGACGGGGTGGACCTGACGATAAACAAAGGCGAGTTCATCGCCATCATGGGACCATCCGGAAGCGGCAAGACGACACTGCTCCATATGCTGAGCGGTATCGATAAGCCAACATCAGGCGAGGTAGAGATCAGCGGCCGCCAGATCAGCTCTATGAACGGCGAGGAATTGGCCGTGTTCCGCCGCAAGCAGTTGGGATTTGTTTTTCAGGAATTCAATCTCCTGGACAGCTTGACTGTGAGAGAGAACATCATGGTTCCGATGGTGTTGGAGAAAAAAGCGGCAACCTATATGGAGGAAAAAGTAAATGAGCTTGCTCACCTGTTCGGTATCAATACCATCCTGAGTAAATATCCCTTCAAAATATCCGGAGGTCAGCAGCAGCGGACAGCGGTGAGTCGTGCACTTGTGAACGACCCGAGCATCATTTTTGCGGATGAACCGACCGGTAATCTCGATTCGAAATCATCCTCGGTCATCATGGAATGCTTCGGGAAGATTGTGGAGGAGCTTCAAACGACCGTACTAGTGGTCACGCATGACGTGTTTGCGGCGAGCTACTGTCGTAAGGTGGTCTTTATAAAAGATGGCCGGATTGATTCCTATATCGTGAGAAAAGGCGACCGAAAAGAGTTTTTGGACCAGATCATGGATAACCTTGCCGTGCTTGGAGGCAGAAGCCATGACCTTTAATCAGCTTGTCTGGAAGATGGCAAAGCGGAATAAGGGGAAATATATCTTTTATTATTTGTGCAATAGCTTCGCTGTCATGTTCTTTTTCATGTATGCAACGGTTTATTTTAACGAAAGGATAGTGGAGGTCAAAGAGCTGGAATCGATCCAGGACGCACTGGCCATTCCGGGAGTGGCACTAATCGTCTTCACGGTGTTTTTCATCAACTATGCCCACAGGATTTTTACGAGAAGACGGCGGAAGGAGTTCGGATTGTTGATGACCTTGGGCATGTCCAACCGGGATATCGTGAGGCTCCTGCTGGTTGAAAATGGCGTGATCGCGGCAGCCTCCATTGCAAGCGGGCTATTGGCTGGGACGGTCTTTTCAAGGCTATTCTTTCTGATTTTGATGAACAGTGCCGGGATGGGGCAGGTTCCGTTTCATCTTTCTTTCGAAATGTTCAGCTATTCCATCGGGGCATTCCTGATCGTTTATCTCGTATCTGTTGGAATCACGCTTTACCTGACACTGTTCCGAACGCTTTCAGACAGCCTGAAGAGTGACCGCGTTGCCGATACGATCAAGCTTCGAAGTCCGCTGCTTGGCGGATTCGGGGTAGCGCTTGTCATCCTTTCCGCACTGATGCTTTATTTCAACTACTTGAACGAGTCAAATCCAGGTGGCGATGGAATGACCCTCCTGGTATGGACCATCGCGCTTTTATTCGGCCTTTATATCGCGCTCTCGCAATCGATGAGCTTCTTTATCGAGATGGCAAAAAAACATAAACCCTTCTATTACCGGAAGCTATTATTTTTGACAAGCCTGGAATATAAATTCAAGCAGCTTACTGCGATTCTGATGCTGGTGACGGTCATGGGAATGGTGACGATTTTCTACACGACCTTATTGCTGTTCATCTATCAATCTTCGGAAAAGCAGGTAGTGGTCAGTCATCCGTATGATATAGCGTTTGTGGAGACGGAAACGAAGAACGTAATATCGGAGGAAGAACTATTTTCGATTTTGGATAAAGAGGATAATCCGGTTAAGGAACATATCATCATACGGCTAATTGACTACTATGAGCAAGATGCGTATTGGGAGGAAATTCTCAATCGTTATACTTTCATGCGCATTTCGGATTTTAACCGATTAACTATGCGGGAAAAAGAAGTGAAGGATGGAGATTACTTCTACTTCCACAATCAATTGCCAGAATTTGCCGGAGGGATAAATATTTACGAAAATGGCCTGTCTCTTGATAAGGGTCAGATTACCTTATCCTTCAAGGAACGGATTGTGGAAAAAAAGCTCAACAACTTGAACTATGATTATTCGGAGCTTCTGGTTGTCAGTGATTCTGAATTTGATAGGCTGAAGGACAGTTTGGAGAAGGAAGAGGCGATCATCCATCTAATAAATGTGGAAAACTGGAAGGATTCATCTACTGCCGTGGAGGATCTAACGCAAAAATTGAAGGAGAACAATAACTCGACTCCCCAGTATCACAATGAGCGCTATTCCGATATTTCGGAAGAGGACCTGTTCGTGCCTGCTTCCAAAATAGCCGATTACAACTTTAATAGAAACACAGGCGGGATCATGTTTTTCGTATCCACCTTTATCAGCGTGCTCTTCTTTTTCGGTTCGTTTATTCTGCTATTTCTAAACATTTTCTCCAACATCGAGCAGGATAAAGAGAAATATCGCAAGCTGTACAAAATCGGAATTACGAAAAAGGAAATCCAGCGCCTCATCGCAGGCGAACTGAAGGTGCTGTTCTTCTTCGCGCCGTTGCTCGGAACAGCCGTAGCTTTCCATTACATTGTCGTATTCGCTAAAGATGCAGGGGGAATCATGCAGAACCCAAGCTTTTTCCTTCACTTCCTTACGATTGCGGGCATCTACCTCGTGATTCAGACAGGGTACTATTTTTATGCGAAGAGGAAGATGATGAAGCAGTTGGAATTATAGAAATGAAAAACGGGCACAACCTTATTATCAGGTTGTGCCATTTTCACATAGAACCCGCACATAAAAAAGCCTGAGAAACAATCATTTCTCAAGCTCTCCTTACTTCCTTATCCTCAAACTGTTCCCAGACCGTGACTTTTTCCAACACGATGGACAACAAAACTCCCATAATCAATCCGTTCGTCAAAAACGGCTGCAACAATACGGGCAGCGGTCCAAATACGGACGGTGACGTATTCATCAGGCAAACTCCCAACAGTACTGGCGCTGCAAGCCGGAAAATCGTATCCGAATTGAACACCGCACCGCGCAGACTTCCATAGGCTGTACCGAACAACTGCAGATATGCCACAAACAATACCGCATTCCCGACCGTCATCGGCATCGTAACGAGGAACGAGGTCAATGGCGGAAGCAATCCTATCAAAGCAAGCAGCATCCCACCTATAAAGAACGGCCGTTTATCCAATATTCGTGTACTCTGTAAAAATCCAATGGTGGAAGTGAACGGCGTATACGGCACAAGCCCGAACAAGGATGCCACCATCGAAAACAATCCCGTAAAAAAGAACGAGTTCCGGAACTGGCCAGGCTTTGCTTTTTCACCATAGAGCTCTGCAGCTGCCTGAACGGAAGCAATCGTGTTGCTTAGATTCAGCATACCTGCGAAGAACGCAACGGCGATAATGCCATACTCCAGATTAGGTGCACCCAACGGAAATAACTCGAATGAAAAGGCTGAGGCCGGCGCTACCTGTCCGTTTTCTGGGAATAGAACCACATAAAGAATCCATCCCACAACAATTCCAATCAGTATCGCAAAGTTCCCGATTGCTTTTGGTGCCTTTATTTTCAGTACACTGACAAAGATAACAAGGAAGAGGGATAGCAGACTGACCGGTACGTTCATGGTGCCGTCGTCCGTAATCCCGAGCATCCCCTGGAAGAATACCATCATGAGCTGGAAGGTCAGCAGGAATAAGTAGACTGTCATTACCATCGGTGTGAAAATTTTAGGAAGGATGGTGGTCCAGCCGAAAAGGGCCATCAGCATCGTGACACCGCCAGCCAGTAGAAGACCAGTTGCCAGTCCGCCGCCGATCTCGGTGAAGCTCATGCCAAGTGAAGAAGCGGTCAGACCGAGGTTCAGCATCACGCCCCATAATAGACCGGAGTGCCCTTCCAATAACGGATAGCGGTGGCCCATCCAGCCCTGGAAAATGCATGCCAGACCAGTAAACAAGAGCGATGCACTCAGCATCATTCTGCTCACTTCCGGTGAAACGTCAAAAGCCGCTCCAATCGATAGAGGAACGACTACTGTGTTGGCAAAAATAAAAAACAGCCATTGTATCGATGAAAAGACTGTAAAGGATGATAGCAGATTTTTCATAGTATAACTCCTCTTTTATCTGTTTCCACATATACCTCATTTTCCTGCAGCGGGACCACACGTTTTTCAGCGCTATTGGATCCCCATATATTAACGAGCATTAGGATAAAAATTAATATCAAAAGAAATAGAATCGTTCGCATATATTCATCCTGCCTTTCCCCTAATATATGGTACCATATGTAAAACTATAGGTATGATATTTGTTTTGTTGAGAAATCATAGGTAAAACATATGATCCGGGGGGAGAACCATGGATATCAGACAGTTGCGCTATTTTACTGTTATTGCGGAAGAGAAAAATATATCACAGGCGGCCAGAAAACTGCATATGTCCCAGCCGCCGCTGAGCCAGCAGCTGAAGCAGATGGAGGAGAATCTTGGTGTGGCACTTGTCTATAGAGAGGGCAAAAAGCTCCATCTCACAGAAGCAGGGGAGCGGCTCTACCATCATGCCGTACAGATCACCAAGCTGATGGAGGAAAGCATGGAGGAAGTGAAAGAGGTGGGACAAGGTCTGAAAGGTACGTTGAAATTCGGTGTCAACACACTGTCTGAAACATCTTTGCCACAACATCTATTCGAATTCAGGGGGCAATATCCCGGTGTTACCTATGAAATCCATCAAAATGAGTCCGGGCAATTATTTCAGCTGCTGAGGGAAAGAGTGATCGACCTTGCCATCATCCGTTTTCCTGTGCAATCCGAAGAGTTTTCGAGCATCATGCTGAAAAACGAGCCGTTCTACTTTGTAAACAGGGAGGTATGGACTGGTGAGGTAACTCTCTCGACCATTGCTCGGGTGCCGATTATTTTGCCAAGCACCAAAGGGCAGGGACTCTATGACTTCTCCGTTCAGGCCTTTGCCAAGCACGGACTTACTCCCAATATTGTCTGTGGGTGCTCGGACCTGACGCTGCTTGCCAGGTTGGTCCAGCAAGGATTCGGTGCAACGTTGGTTCCGGAGAATGCGATGCACGTGTTTTCGAAAACAGATGTTTATTCCTATCTGATGGAGGATGGGGAGCTCGTGTCCCAATATGGAATTGCCTGGATGAAAAAATACTATCTGTCCAATGTGGCAGAGCGGTTCTTGGAGATGTATCGGAGGAGTGTAGGGCCTGTGGAGTGATCTCTCGCTACATTAAAACCCGTACAAGCTCATCCGTGGATTGTCTGGATAGAACATAGATTGAATGAGTATCTGTAACATCCATGATTGAGCCATACATTTTGCCTGGCTCTTCCGGAAGCCACATAAAATACGTTTTGTCACCGAGTATCACTTTATATTGCGGCTCCGCCATGTCAGGAGTGCCTGGCTCCTTTTTTGCTGTTTCAAAA
The DNA here is from genome assembly GCA_051750385.1 of Bacillota bacterium. Lineage (GTDB taxonomy): Bacteria > Bacillota > Bacilli > Bacillales > Bacillaceae_I > Sutcliffiella_A. Next base: position 70,905 of record JBNJJQ010000007.1, read on the forward strand.
GCATTGGTGAATAGTACGATATCATCTTTATTAGTAAAAGTAAGAAGAGAGTCCCTCTCAGTTTCCAAAAAGGAGGCCATTTCATAGACGTCCACCTGCTTGAGGTCGGATGGGAAATTGGATTTGCTGCAGCCGACGATGATGAATAGTGAAAATAGGACTGTAAGTGTCTTTTTCATTGTTTTACCCCCACTTTAATAGAAACTATAATTCCTGCGACACCTGCTATCAGGACTTTTGGAATCCAATATCCAAAGAGCCTCTCCGCCACATGCACTTTCAATTTCTGAAAGAATGTTGCACCCTGAACCCATTCGACGGACCAGCCGAAGCCGAGCATGACTGGGAGGCTGAGTAGTATATAGATGATGATAAATGTAAGGATGAATACTTTGGGTTTCATTCGTTCACTCTCCAATCATTGACCAACTCAAATTCTTCATTAAAAACTCCCCCACGAAGAAATTTACAAATCCTAGTGAAATTACCAATCTATTGTGTTATATTTTTAAAAATTCAATTATTTCACGTTGGAAGGGGTCACGATGAAACTAGATGTCAAGAAGAAACGTGTTCAGGTGAAGTATCGTGAGAAGCTGATGGCCAAGGAGAAATCGAGTCAGTTAGAAATAATTGTTATTTCCATTATAATCATAATTGCCCTGGGTTTGGGAATTTTTTACGGTATCGGGCCGCTTGTGAAAAAGGATGAACCAATCATTATCAAGGTGGAGTAGCCATGCTGATTAAATACATCAAGTGTCAGGTAGAGGAAGAGAGTCGTGCGGAGTTTTCAAAAGCCCAGGAAAAATGGAGCGATCTTGCTTATGTGGAGGGGTTTATTGGGCAGCTTGGTGGCTGGTGCGAAAACGGGGAAGCGGTGATTCTCGGTTTTTGGGAGAGCAGCGGGGCCTATCAGCATTTTATGGAGCATATTCATGACACAATTTTTCTTGAGAATAATCAGGGGAATACCTATCGATCCATTACAGTCACGCTGTATGAAGGGGCGCTTGGGAAGCGAGGATGGTTAGACAGGGCTGGTTCGGCTGGCCGGTTGTATGTGAGTGAAACGGGGCAGGGGGATGCTACTACATTTTTTAATGGAAAAGGGGAGTATCTCCGAGTTTCTTTTTCTCAAATAAAAGATGCAAGCTTAATAGAGTTGGACCCGAAATGGAACGTAAAAAAGGAGAGAATGACATGACAACACTTGAAACAAAACGGCTTATTCTTAGGCCGGTACATATCAAAGATGCAGCACGAATAGAAGAATTCGCAAGCGATTATGAGCTTGCAAAGACAACGCTGAATGTCCCTTATCCTTACCCGGAAGGCGGTGGAAAGGATTTCGTTGAAGTGTTCAGCAAGAAGGAAAATCTTGTGCTATTTGCGATGGTGGAAAAAGAGAGTGATAGCTTGATAGGACTGATTAATCTCAACCTGACTCCAGCCTATGAAAGAGCGGAGCTTGGGTACTGGGTAGGTCGGCCTTACTGGGGCAGGGGCTTTGGAACGGAGGCTGCTCAGGCGGTGACGGAATATGGCTTTGATGAGCTCAAGCTGAACAAGATTTTTGCAGGGGCATACAGCGATAATCCTGGCTCTTGGCGCATCATGGAGAAGCTCGGCATGATGCACGAAGGAATTTGGAGACAGCATGCGAAGCGGTTTGGACGATACATCGACCTTACTTATTATGGTCTTTTGAGGGAAGACTACGAAAAAGCCAAAGCAGGTGAGTAGATGAAAAGCTGGAAGTATCCGTTTCTGCTGCTTGCAGGAATCGGCATCTCTTATCTCGGGAACTGGATTTACCTCATCGCTATCAATCTATCGATACTAAATCTGACAGGTTCGGCGGCTGCGGTTGCCGGACTTTATGTGATTCGGCCGATTGCGATTCTGATTACGAATACCTGGGCGGGGAGTGTCATCGACCGGGTGAATAAAAGAAAGCTGATGATCGGGGTGGATGTGGTACGGGCGCTGCTCGTCTTCTTGATACCATTCATCGAGTCCTTGTGGGTCATATATTTTCTGCTATTGGTCATTAATATTGCTGGTGCTTTTTTCGGCCCGAGCTCTTCTGTGTACATAACGAAATTGATTCCTGCAGCAGATAGGAAACGGTTCAACTCACTGATGAGCATGACGAGCTCCGGCGCCTTCTTGTTGGGACCGGCAGTTGCAGGGGTGCTTATCATGCTGGTAGGGACGGAGCTATGCATTTTCATCAATTCAGCAACATTCCTGGTTTGTGCGTTCTTCATCTACTTATTGCCGGATGTCGATGATCTTGTAAAAGTAAAGCGGGAACGCGTCACCTGGAGCATGCTTGTGGGAGACTGGCGGATAGTGAAGCAATTTGCTGTGGGGGCAACTTTCTTCATGACTGTCTATCTATTGTTTCAAGGGGCGATGCTGACCGGATTTGCGCTCGATTCCCAGGAGGTTACGTTCATCAAGCAGCATCTATTGCTGACAGATCAGGATTATGGATTGATCGTGAGTCTGACGGGTCTTGGGGCATTAGCAGGTGCGGCGGTTGCTGCGATGGTGGCGAACAGGGTGCCGCTTCGGGTCTATATCGGAGCGGGGATGCTGTTTACGAGCGTCGGGTATCTCTTGTTCTATGCATCCTTCAGCTTCTGGACTGCCACTTTGGCATTTGTGTTTCTCGGATTTTTCATGGCCTTCGCGAACGCGGGCTATGCAACGTTTTTTCAACAGAGTGTACCTGTGGAGATCATGGGGAGGTTCGGCAGCTTTGCTGAAATGCTGCAGGCAATTGTACAGATTGTGCTGACCTTGATACTTGGTGTCGCGGCAGATTGGTTTACAATCCAGACGGCGTGCATCGTCTTCAGTTTTGCTGGGGTGGTGTTGTCTGTGGGATTGTTTATCACTGTGCTGCTGCCGTCCAAACAGGTCTATTTTAACGAGGGGAAATTGGGGGCGTTAAGGGATGAGGGAGCGGATTCGATGTGATCTGATCAACTATCAGAAGGCGCACAGTAATAAGTGGAACCAAGTACTGCATTACTTCGCGTTTCTGTTTGCGTTTCTGGCGTGGATTTTCTTGTTTATCAATGTTTACGTGACAATCTGTTTTGGGGTGCTGCATTACCTTTTATCGTGGGTTGGCCATTTCTGCTTTGAGGGGAACAAGCCGGCGTCGTTCAAACGGCCATGGCTTGGGTTTTATGCGGGGTTTACGTGGTTTTTTATGAGGAGTTTTGAGTTGGTGACGGGGAGAAGGCTGTTGCCGAAGTGAAAAAGATTTAGGAATGTCAAAAGATGTACAATGAGACCATCAAACTTTGAAATCAGTAGAATGGTGGTCTCAAAAGCCTCGGTTGAGACCATGAAAACCTGAAACTAGTAGAATGGTGGTTTCAAAAGCCTCGGTTGAGACCATGAAAACCTGAAATCAGTAGAATGGTGGTCTCAAAAGCCTCGGATGAGACCATGAAAACCTGAAACCAGTAGAATGGTGGTCTCAAAAGCCTCGGTTGAGACCATGAAAACCTGAAACCAGTAGAATGGTGGTCTCAAAAGCCTCGGTTGAGACCATGAAAACCTGAAACTAGTAGAATGGTGGTCTCAAAAGCCTCGGATGAGACCATGAAAACCTGAAACCAGTAGAATGGTGGTCTCAAAAGCCTCGGATGAGACCATGAAAACCTGAAACTAGTAGAATGGTGGTCTCAAAAGCCACAAATGAGACCATCAAAACCCGAAAACCAGGGGAGATGTGGTCTCAAAAGCCACAGATAAGACCATCAATTAAATAAAAACAGTCCAACTAGTAACCTAGTTGGACTATCAGCAATCATGAAGCTCTATTCTGCAGCTTCTTTAATATCTCCGGATACTCTTTATCCAGCTTGTAGAAGTAGAGAACAATCAGCTGGATGACGGTAACGATGACCGGTACATAGACAAATAGGAATAGGATGGTGGCTGTTGCAGAGTCGGATTGCTCAGCGATCCCGCCGACATAACCTCCAAAAGAGAGTGCCCAACCCATAATGGCAGCGCCGAGGCCCATGCCTACTTTGGTCCCGAAGCTTCCAGCACTGTAGACTAGACCTTCTGTACGGACTCCGGATTTGTATTCACCGTATTCGATAGTGTCTGCAAGCATGGCCCAGATGGATCCGACAAGTGGGACACCACCGATACCACGGATAATTGATCCGATCAGGACGAGGGTGAAGCTGCTTGGGTCGATTAAAATGATGACTGTGCCGACTAGTCCGAGAACAAGTCCGCCAATAATGGAGTTTCTTTTACCGAATTTCTTAATCAACGGTGAGATGAACAATAATCCGAACAGCATCGGGAACAATCCTGCAAACCCGAGTGGGCCGACAAGGTTTGGATTATTCAGGATATACTGCGCATAATAGATGCCCAATCCGCCTGCGATTCCGGATCCGGTAAAGGTGATAAGCATGAATGCTACCATCAAAGCCCAATATTTGTTCCGGAAAAGGGCTTTCAGACCAACTTTTATAGGAACAGTATGTGTTTTGTCCTGCTGGGCTGGTTTCACTCTTTCCTTCGTTGTAAAAAAGGTAATAATAAATAAAATAGCTGATAGAACACTGAAGATGGAGAATGTGATGATCCAGCCCTGTTTTCCGCCACCAAAAGCATTGACGAGTGGAAGCGTGAAAAAGATGATGGTAATTGCGGCCGAAAGCGCCATAAACATCCGATAGATATTTAAGGAAGACCGCTGATACTGATCCTGCGTGATAAGGGAATTAAGGACGCCGTAAGGAATATTGATTGCCGTATAAATGATATGAATCAGGTTGTAGGTGATGGCGATATACACGAGCATGCCGATAGGCCCAAGGTCAGGAACAGTGAATAATAGGATACCCGAAATGGTGTAGGGAATGGCCATCCATAAGAGCCAAGGTCGGGCCTTACCGTGCTTGGATTTCGTTTTGTCGACAATGGCACCCATCCCGATATCGGTGACGCCATCCAATAGTCTGGATAAAAGAATAATGGTACCGATTGCGGCTGCAGAGGCTCCGGCAATGTCCGTATAATAGAATAGTAGAAATGAAGAAATGGCGGTAAAAATAAGATTGCTGGAAAAGTCCCCTAATCCGTAGCCGAATTTCTCTGTGAAACTAATTTTCGTTGCGGCAGTATCCCCTGTAGCGGAAGTATAAGGTACATCGGTTTTTCGAATTGCACTCATTTTGAAATATTCCTCCCCTGATCCATAATGGTTGAAGCGTTTTCATTTTATCCAAGAAAGATGGAAGGAATGAGCTACGTCTTCCGGCCGCAACCCATTTTTCCATTTTAATTGTTTACGAGCTCTGTATTGTTCAGCTTTTGAAGAATTTCCTGAAGCATTTCTTCTGTAAAATGCTCATTAAAATTCACGAGCGCGCGGAGTGGCATGTATTTCATCATCGCAATCATCATTTCCGATTGACCTTCCTGCATCGCCTCCATCAACCCACTGTTCTTATTCATTTCCTGAAGGGCTGCCTGGATAACCGGTCCGTGAACAGGATCGCCTATGATGTCCCCGATGATTGTGTTTCTCGTTACCACTTTTGGCAGTTTTGGAGAAGTGGAGTGAACAAGCACTTTTTCAGAAAGCACGATTTCGTCAGAAGATTTGCCGGCAAGGATTTCAAATTCCCCGCTTTCAACATGCCAATCCTTACGAGCCACATCATAGTAGGCGAAGGAGCGCTTGTCGAGTGTGACAACAACCGTTTTTTCTTCTCCCGGCTGCAATTCAACCTTTTCAAACCCCTTCAATTCTTTTTCCGGTCTGACAGCAGTGCTTTCCAGATCCTTTACATAGACCTGCACGATTTCTTTTCCTGCGCGATTTCCAGTGTTTTTCACGGTGATATGGACATTCACCGTCTCCGTGTCTGCAAAATCTTTCTTATCAACAAGAATGTCCGTATAGTCAAATGTGGTATAGCTTAGACCGTAGCCGAATGGGAAGAGTGGCTGGATGTTCTTCGTGTCGTAATAGCGGTACCCGACGAAAATTCCTTCTTTGTACTCGACTTGATCTCCCTCACCAGGGAAGTTCAGGTAGGAAGGGTTGTGGCCTAATTGTTCCGGGAATGTTTCAGCAAGCTTTCCGCTCGGGTTCACTTCGCCAAAAAGCAGGTCTGCCACTGCGCCGCCGAATGCTTGGCCACCCAAGTAGCCTTCCAATACAGCTTTTACCTTGCTGATCCATGGCATTTCAATCGGTGATCCGTTGCTGAGGACGACAATCACGTTTTCCTGAACAGATGCGACCGCCTCGATCAAATTCTGATGGTTGGAAGGTATGTTCAAATGGGTGCGGTCATAGCCCTCCGATTCATAGCGTTCCGGCAGACCAACGAATAATATTGTGACATCGGAGTTCTGAGCAGCCACTTGGGATTCGTCTATTAATATTTGGTCGACATCATCGGAATCTAGCTGATAGCCTTGCGAATAGCTGAGACTTGCTTTACTGCCGACAAGCTTCTCCATTTCCTCATAGACACTGTCCAGCTTGGTCGGGTTCACGTGGGAGCTTCCGCCGCCCTGGTAACGGGACTTTTTCGCGAATTCCCCTATTACCGCAATTTTTCCTTCTTTTTTTAGTGGCAAAATCTGTTCGTCATTTTTCAAAAGGACCATACTTTCCGCCGCCACTTTTCTAGCCAGCTGATGGTGGGCTTCCTGGTCATACGTTACATTCTCTTTCTTGTGGTCCACCGCCATGAAAATGACCTTCAACAGCCGTTCCACTGCCCGGTCTAGCGCCTCCAATGGAAGGGTTCCATTCTCGACCGCATCGATGATCTTTCTGTCGCCTTCCCCGTTGCTTGAAGGCATCTCCAGCTCAAGTCCTGCCGCCAATCCGTCGGCACGCTCGTTGACAGCGCCCCAGTCGGATACAACAAAACCGGTATGGCCCCACTCCTCTTTTAGAATGTCTGTCAGCAGATATCGGTTTTCGGCAGCAAAGTCGCCATTCACCTGATTGTAGGAACACATTACTGTCCAAGGTTGTGCTTTCTTGACAGCACCCTCGAAGCTTGCAAGATAGATTTCCCTTAAGGTTCTTTCATCGACCAATACATTGGTGGACATGCGGCGATGCTCCTGATTGTTTGCCGCAAAGTGCTTCAGGGAAGTGCCTACCCCTTGGCTTTGCACCCCTTCAATATGGTTGGCAGCTAGCTCGGAGGAAAGGAATGGATCCTCGGAAAAGTACTCGAAGTTACGGCCGCAGAGTGGGGAACGCTTAATGTTCGCTCCTGGTCCAAGCAGAACTGCTACATCCTCGGCCTGGCATTCTTCGCCAAGTGCTATGCCGACCTGTTGGACAAGCTTGCGGTTCCAGGATGTTGCCAATCCTGCAGCAGATGGAAAGCAGGTGGCTGGAACACTGTCAAAGATTCCAAGATTGTCAGAGCCCTCGCGTTGCTTTCTCAATCCATGAGGCCCATCCGTCACCATGATGGAAGGGATGCCAAGTCTTTCTACAGGCTTCGTATGCCAGAAATTCAAGCCGGAGCAAAGTCCAGCCTTTTCTTCCAACGTCAACTCTTGCAGTAAATAGGAAATATCTCTCGTCATTATCTTTCCTCCTAAAAGTTATATTTATTGATTATTTTGAATATTAACCGTTTTCATTCTGTATTTTTGGTATAATTTTAATAAAAATGGTATGTAATTAATGCGGAAAATCTTTTTTTTGAAGCGTTTTCAAAAAGAGAGGAGGATATGATGGAAGTTTTGATGCTCAGAGATTTGGAGGATGTCGAGTTTATCTGCAAGATACTCTATGAAACTGTTCAATTACCAGTCTTTTTTATAAGCAGGGAGGGGGAAGTGATGAAAAAATTTCCGATGGATTTTTCCCTCAACCCCATCTATGCGGAAAATAAGGAAATCTATCAGCTGTTGCAATTACAGGAAGATGCTCCTGAAGTACCTGTATTGAAATCAACCCGCTTTCTCGAGCAAGTCATCACCATCAAGATGGGGAACGGAAGCCAATATTCCGGGAATCTTGTTATCGGACCTTCCATATACTCCGATCTCTCTGAGGAGGTATTTACGGGACTATATAATGATTTGGCACTTGATATCCCGCATAAGGAACTGAGAGCCTATTACCGGAAAGTCCCCCGAATCAGTAAGGTGCAGCAGCTGCATGTGGCGATTCTTGCTTATTTCCTTATCTATCATAAAAAAATTGATATAACGGAAGTACTCCAGCAGCTTGAAGTGGTAAAAATGGAAAATATGATGCAGGAGCCTGTGGATCTGCATGTTTCCAAAAGCAGACAGGAGATCGCTTTCCATGCAAGTGTGATGTTTGAGAAAAAACTGTTTCATGCAGTTCAGGACGGCAGGAAGGAAGACATTCTAAAACATCTAAACAGCCCGGTCGTGGGGAAGCTCGGTGTTTTATCAAAATCAAGCCAATTGCGAAGCGAGAAGAACCTGTTCATCTCCGCCATCACCCTTGCGACCCGTGCGGCTATGGAGGGGGGCTTGCAGCCGGAGTTGGCCTATACGATGAGTGATATGTACATCCAATCCGCAGAGGACCTGAAGAATGTAAGTGAGGTTAAAACGCTCTTGAACAGTGCACTTTGCACCTTCGCTGACCGGGTGCATGAGAGCAATCTCAACAAATACTCCAAGCCAATCATGGCATGCCAGACCTACATCTATAAGCACCTATATGAGGAGATAACCCTTTCGCAGCTGGCAGAGCTCGTCTGTATGCACCCCAACTATCTCTCCTCCCTTTTCCGAAAAGAGGTTGGGATATCCATGAGCGAATATATCCAAAAGGAAAAAGTCGAGGAAGCAATCAAGCTGCTGACCTTGTCCAGCTATACGTTAACGGAGATCTATAGCTGGCTCAATTTTCACGATCAAAGTCACTTCACAAAGATATTCAAGAAATTCACCGGCCATACACCAAAGCAGTACCGAATCTTGTATCAAGTGGTTAAGTAAAATCTGGAAAAATGCTATAATAGTCCACAACATAAAAAAAGGAGTGGTCTTGTGATTCAACTGGAGAACTTTCATCATGTCAGTCTAAGCGTAACGGATATCGAAAAGTCCAAGCACTTTTATGGAACAGTCCTCGGCTTTCCAGAGATAGAGCGACCTGATTTCGACTTTCCGGGAGCATGGTATCAGGTTGGGACTGCGCAGCTGCATCTGATTCAGAACAGCGAGGCGGAAACATTGCGGACAAGCGATAAGCTAGATAGCCGTGACGGACATTTTGCCATTCGGGTGAAAAGCTATGATGAGACGCTGAAGTATTTGCAGGAAAAGGGACTGGAAGTCAAGGCGAAGCCGGAGAGCAAAAGCGGCTTCAAACAGATCTTCTGCACTGACCCGGACCGGAATCTGATTGAATTTAATGAGGAGCAGTGAGGATACAAGGGGGAGGAAGCTTGAAGAAATTTTTTGTAGGGGTATGTTTGTTGATGCTTGTGAGCGGATTGGCGGCTTGTGGGGAAGCAAGTGGGACGAAGGATGAGGCTGCTGCATCTACAGAAAAAGAGGATGAAGGTAGTGCTACGGAAGCTGCCGAATCAGAGCACAAGGAAGAGGAACCAGCGGGCGAATCAGAATCCGAAACAACAGAAGGCAGCGTAAACATCTCCTCCAGTGCCGATGCCATCGAGTATCTGAAGCATGTATTGGAGCTTGAAGAAAATGAGGACATTCTATTCGACGATATGGGAGGCACGCTGGAAACGGACGATTCCGGATCCTTCTATACGATTAAACTCGTCTCAAAAGAAATGCAGAAGAATGGCGGTTCTGGAACGGTAGGCGTCTATATGGTCTATGAAGATGGGACGTATATGGAGAAGATTTGATGTTCCATTGGTAGCTTTCTTACAGCTCCCTTTTCTGGAATAAGGACACGACCCAATGTCCGCCTGCTTTTTTAAAACACCAGCCTAATTAATGCTGGACGCTTTACGATGATGTCTTATGCTGCCAATCAACCATAAAACCAAGGGGATGACTATGTAGACGAGTGGATAAAGGAAGCCAATAAAGAGTTTGTTTTTAAATTCATACCCAATCCGAATGTTGTATGTGGTATAGATCACAAATGCCAGCAAAAAGAATGTCGTTATACAAGCAATAAGCTTCCAATTCTTGAAACCAGTCCACTCCGATAACCCATAACTAAGGATGAACAAGCATACCGATAATTTAATAAATGCTCCAAACACCCAAAAAGTAATGTAAAAAGCATCGATGTTCTGAATGAAATCAAGAATAGATATAAACCTCGTGAGAGAGTACACGGGAGTTACCATTTCAGCAGTGATGTTTGGTCCGGTGATAAACAAAAGAACCAAGGTAGTTATTACGCCCCATATCATAGCAATCGCAGTTCCCCATAGTATCCCTCGGGAAGCACTACGTTTGTTTTCAGCAAAAAAGAAGAGCATGAGAATGATCGAAGGATCTATCATATAGTTGAATGAATAATAAGTGCCCTTCAGAATGTTCTGCCAGCCCGAGTCCGCATAGATTGGCAATATTCTATTTATCTCCATCTCTTGAGGACTCAGAAATAACAGTGTGTAAAACACAAGGACGAAAAAGGGGCCGATCACCTCTGCGCAACGGCTAATTGCTGTAATCCCTCCTTTTACTACAACATAAACAACGAGAAATAACATACACAGTAAAATGAGGGTTACCGGCGTCTCATATAGCAGCACTAAATTTTGGAACTCTCCCAATCCTCTGGTGATAGTAGACATTTGTATGAACCAAAGCATGAAATAAAACGTGACAAATATTTTGCCGAGCACAGTTCCTAGAAGGTCTTTCATGAAGTTTACTAACGTTTTATCCTTATTTTGCATACATACTTGGAGCATAATCCAGGTGATGGCCATCATGATCATGCCCCCAATTAGAATGGAAATCCAACAATCCTGGAGCGATTGCTCAGCGGCCAACTTAATGGGAACATAGGAAAATATGATGATGGAAGAGATACTAATCAGCCAAAACAATTGATAACCGGTTACCTTCATCAGTCGGTCCCTCTCCTTATCCGTTTTATTTAAACCGTTTGCCGCTCGTTCCGAGTGATCTTAGCCGAATATTAGCCTTGACGTTGACGTCAGTTTCCATGAATTTTTCATCCCAATCGTTTTTTTGAGATTTCCACCAATAAGGATGTTTGCGATGAAGATGCTCGCCGATGCCAAATACGTCTGGCCCCAACTCCTGGACTTTATCCATCGTTTGCTGTAATTCTTTTTGTAGTTGCTTGTTAAGGTACTTCTGGACTTCGACTACGTTATCTACCTCGTACAAATCTAGTGGGGTCGTGTTTTCAAGAAGATAAGCTTGCGCTGTGACGGATAATACAACGCGATTGGGATCATGGCCGCTAACGGAATGAATCTGCCGCTTAAGCCGAGTAAACCTGAATGATAAGGTACCATTGCCTTCCTTCCAAGGTATCGTTATGCCTTGGAACGTTCCTTTCCCAGCCATCCAGGCAACTTCAGAGCCTTCGTCTTCATCCAGAATCCCTTTGACTTTATGATCTTTGTCCAAGATGGCGAACCCGGAAAATAACGCAATCTGCTTCTTTTTATTACTATTTATTATCCTTTCTTCTATTTGAAAGACCGGCAACAGAGGTCTACTCCCTTCGGAGAGAATGTCGATAACCAGCTGTTTCGACGAGAAGTTTTTCATCCCGTTAATACGCATCTCTTTTTCGGCTGCAATGCTGGATAGATGTTCCATAGGGTGTTCATGCATAAGGAAATCCTTGGCGTTGCCCCCTTTTATCATGACGGAAATATCCCTTAAATTGTTTGCTGGATCCCTGTTCAGTTTATCGAACAACTTGCTAACATCGTTTTTTTCGAAATACTCTTCACTTATCGCAATAAGGATTCGATGGTTCTCTAACAATTTGCGTGACATTTTCTTCCGGATTTTCTGATTGGCTTCAAAAATATCCTTCCCTTTGGCTGATATGACGACGAAACTTTCCGAATCGCTGGAGTTTCCTCCCATTACATTTCCGCTTATTTGAGAGGGGATTACGATTTGATGGCTAACTTCGATATCGCCGTTGTCATCATGATCGATCGCGGACCCGATGATGAAAGCCAATTGATTTGGTTCAACAAAATTCTCGCAGCCAGCAGAGGACATCAAAATGATTAAAGAGATACAGGCAAGAATGGCTCGTCGGTTCATTTTACACTCTCTTTCTTATTCTGGCCGTTCCTGATCCAGAAGGGATAACGGATAATCCGGTCTTTTATCCGTTTGCCGTCGAACGGGGCTACAGGACTTAAATAAGGGGTTCCAAAGGATTCAAGTGTTACTAGGTGAATCAACAAAACAATAATACCGAATGCAAAGCCGAAGAAGCCAAGCGCACCGGTGATAAACAACATGAGGTATCGAATGATACGAAAAGGAAGACTAGCACTATATCTTGCAATCGTGTAACCCGCAACTCCTGTTAAAGAAATAACGATAATGATTGGCGTGGAAATGATGCCGGCCTCTACAGCAGCTTGTCCAATGATCAGTGCTCCGATAATGCTCATGACCGGGCCGAGTCTGTTAGGAAGATGAACGCCAGCCTCTTGTAAACCATCGAAAATTATCATCATGAGTAATATTTCGATGAATGTAGGAAATGGTGCGGTTTCTCTCGCGGCCGCGATACTGAACATCAGATAGCGTGGGATCATCTCCGGATGGAAAGTTGATAGCGCAACGTAGATAGCTGGTAAGGCGAAAGAGATGATGGTCATAATGTATCGGATCATCCGGGTCAAAATAATGAATACAAATCTCTCAAAATAGTCATCCGCCGATTGAAGCCCCTCCCAAAAGGTAAAGGGAAGAATGAGGGCAAAGGGGGTTCCGTTTGTAATGAGTGCGACCTTTCCCTCTAATAAACATGCGGTCACGATATCCGGACGTTCAGTGTTCTGGATTTGAGAGAACATGGAAAAGGAATTATTCTCTATCCATTCTTCAATATATGCAGAATCGATTACCCCGTCTGCATCGATCTTGCCGAGCTTGCTCCTTACTTCCGATAATACATTCTCATCCGCATGCCCTTGCATGTAAGTAAGAACAACTTCTGTTTGCGTATATTTTCCTATCGTAAAAGATTCCATTTTTAAATGTGGGTGAATAATCCTTCGTCTGATCATCGATGTATTTGTACGGATATTCTCGACAAAGCTTTCCTTGGAGCCGCGCAAGGTCGCTTCCTTCTGCGACTCTTGAATACTTCGCTTTTCATAGTCTTGGACCTGAGCGATGATAGCGGAGGCTTCTCCATCCGCCAAAATAACCAGGCTGCCTTTTAGAATGTGTTGAACTAATTCCTCCAATGATTTACCAGTCTTAATATTCGTTAGTGGAACCCATTCGCGTCTGAACATTTCTGCCAGTGATTCTATCAGATCTATACCCTTCGGCAAACCGCTGAAAATAAGAGGTTTAAGAATATTATCCTCTACACTTTGCAATTTAGTCATTCCCTCTAAATAAATAAATAATAGAATGGTTTCATCCTTTAATTTCAACGAGCGTAGGACAATGTCAGAGGAATTATGGAATTGTTCTCTCAGATATGCTTCATTCACTTCGATGGATTTGCTTATGGAACTCATGACTGACCACTCCGGATGATTAAGATTCCTATCACTTGGGTATTATGAACCATTCCGGTTGAGTCTATGCATTAATGGAAAAAGGAGGATGCGGAAGAGCCACCGAGCATCGTCAGAGTTGAATAGCCAACTTAAAATGATATTTTCAAAAACAAAACTCAGGCTTATGAATCTTATAAACACTTTGTAAGGTACTATACATATCTGGACCTAAACAGGAAATGTTATGTACTAATTTTAGGAGTAACACGGGGCTTTGTCACAAAATTACTCCTGAACTCGTTTTAATTTTGTAGCCTTGCTATAAATAAGCAATTTGTAGAAAGAGAATGGAAGTGAAAAAATGCAAGAAATGTACAAGCAATATAAAGGATTGCTATTTAAACTCGCCTATCAACTGACAGGTTCGGTTTCGGATGCGGAGGATGTTGTACATGACGTTTTTTTAAAATTGTATGACGTACCACCGGAAAAACTGACTGAACCTAAAGCTTATCTTTGTAAAATGGTCACGAATCGATGTCGGGATTTACAAAAATCGGCGCGCAATAAGCGAGAACAATATTTTGGAGAATGGCTTCCAGAACCCCTTCTTAGTTCGAATGATGATTCCATGGAATCGGTCGTGCGTGACGATCTATTGTCTTACGCGATGATTGTACTGCTTGAACGGTTGACACCAACGGAGCGTGTCGTATTTGTACTTCGTGAGGCACTCGGCTTTGACTATTATGAAATAGCAGAGCTCATTGAAAAAAGCGAGGTGAATTGCCGCAAACTGTTCAGTCGTGCTAGCGCAAAAATGGGGATTACCTCAGAGGAGCTTGTTCATACCGAAACAGCCTCTAAAGAGTTTGTACATGACTTTCTGGTAGCACTCAAACAGGGGAACATGAATCAAATAGTATCTATGCTTGATCAAAATGTTTTACTGGTCTCAGATGGTGGAGGAAAAGTAACCGCCGCTTTCGATCCAATCGAAACACGGGATCTCGTTGCTCAGTTTCTGCTTGGTCCTGTGCGCCAAGCATCAATGATTGAGGGGATTGCACATATTGAAATCAGTCAAATTAACGAACAACCCGCTTTTATTCTTCGTTCAAGTGAAGGTATTCATACGGTGGGGATGGTTCATGTAGAGAAAAATTTGATCCGCAGCTTATATATTATCCGGAACCCCGACAAGCTAAAGCATGTAAGAATATAAAACATATATTGCTTTCGGATTTTATTTGTATTGAGATCCGTAAGATGGATACTTTAATAAAAGTGACCATCTTACGGGTCTTTTTTTTATGCCTCAAGCTATAAAATCGAGATGATAATTATTGAGCTCATATTCCAGCTTTATTCAATCCAAACGCTGCATCTGCAGAACCCGGTACAGTTTTGAAAGCTACGTTAATACGATTCCAAGCATTGATTGCCATGATTGAGAAAGTAAGGTCTGAGATTTCTTTTTCTGACAACTGCTCACGAACACGGTCATAAATGTTATCAGGTACACCTTGCTCAGGCATCTTAGTCAAAATCTCGGTCCATGCCAGTGAAGCTCTTTCGCGTGGACTAAATAGCTTTGATTCGCGCCAAATCGGGATATGGTAAAGGCGAAGCTCACTTTCACCATGAATCTTGGCCTGTTTAATATGCATATCTAGGCAAAATCCACATCCATTCATTTGTGAAGCCCTGATGTGAACGAGATGGAGGGTTTTCTCCTCAATTGAACTTTCCTTTTCGGTATTGCTAAGTTCCATCATCTTGTTGAAAAAATCTGGTGATTGCTGCATGTAATTAATACGTTGTGTCATGACTGTTGTACCTCTTTTCTTTTTTATGATTAATAATCTACAAGTACATAACCTAAAAGCATAACGAATATTCATTCTATCGGGACTATCCCAAACTGTAGGTTATCGTATTCGTCATAGCAGTAATTTTGTTCTGTTTATTTCTCTACCTTTAACTTTGGTTCACCTCCATCCCTAATCACACTCAAATATATAACGACGCTATGATTCATTTCGTGACATTCTCGATCTTAACTTGAGTAATTTGAGTGCAAATCCAGTAATGTATGAACATTCTGCTCTAATAGCTGTCATGTCAGCTCTATCAGCAAGCACGTAAATATAATGATGTTTCATATCAATCTTGGATTATCCAGAAAATATAAGTAATTTTTGGTGTTTGGAAGCAAGGTTTGGGAGTTTCATCCTGTTGGGATAGATCGCTTTTTATTACCTACACATCCAATAATTTCTACAGCAATAGCATTTTTAGGTAACCCTTTTGTTATAGTTGTTTATTTAGGGAGATTCCCAAAGTCACTAATTAAAAGAATATGTTGGATTATTTTATGATCCCTAATTTTTCAAGGGGTTGAATCGATACTCTATTATTACCAGAGTATTACACATCATTTTGGTTGGTCATTGTTATGGTCCTTTCTTTTTAATGTAGTGACATTCCTAATATTGTCTATTCACCTATGGAAACCTTGGGTCGCTTGGCTCTTTTCTATTATTTTCATTAGTCTTTTATTTATATTATTTCAGCCTCCAATTCCTACATAAAGTACTCAGCAGCGAGTTAGCAGATACTTTAGCAACATTTTGAAAGCTGAACAAACGCTATTGCTCAGCTGACAAAACAACTGTTTAAAACCATACATATTAGTGTTCTATAAAACCAATTCATATCAAAAAAAATAGAGGGCGAATTCCTATGAGGATTAGCCTGTTAATTAATCCGTTATTTTATGATTTCTGTCTCTGAACCAAACTACTCACGCGCAGAGGGGGGGGGTTTTAGAGGGTTTTCGACAAAATTCATCGAATATATGTAGTTAAAGAAGTGTATGGGGAGGACAGAACGATGAAAATTAAAGGATTTGGTGGAGTATTCTGGAGATCCAAGGATGCTGTGGCACTGAGAAACTGGTACAAAGAGACGCTTAAAATCGGGATGGAGGACTGGAATGGGACCGTCATCAAGCCGGATGAAGACAACATCACCATCTTTTCCCTGTTCAAAGAGGACAATGACTATTTTCCGGTGGACCAATCTGTCATGCTGAATTTCCAAGTGGAGGACATCGAAGCGTGGATGGAGCATTTCAAAAAGCTTGAAGTCCGCTTTTAAAAGGGCCGGAAAAGAGCGAGTAAAGGGCCTTTATCTGAATAGTGGATCCGGATGGAAGATGGATTGAGATCTGAGAGAAATAATCTACATTTTTTATGCAAAAGGGAGAAGAAGAGATGACATTTCAAAAGCCGATATTAAAAGAGTTTCCTTCTGAATTTACCACAGATAGATTAGTGATCAGAATGCCGATGCCGGGGGATGGGCCGGCTGTATATGACGCTGTCGTGGCATCCTTGGAGGATTTGAAGCCGTGGCTGCCGTTTGCAAACTACGAGCAGACACTTGAAGGAGTGGAGGCCAATCTCCGCGAGAGTCATGCGCAATTCCTGAAAAGAGAGGATCTAAGATTGCTAGTCTTCCTCAAAGAGACAGGGGAATTCATCGCATCATCCGGCCTGCACCGGATCAATTGGGACGTTCCTAAATTCGAGATAGGGTACTGGATTGATACGAGACAGAGTGGAAAAGGCTACATCACCGAAGCGGTCGAGGGGATTACGCGCTTCGCTTTCGAGGAGCTTGCTGCGAACCGAGTGGAAATCCGCTGCGATCCGAACAACGTGAAGAGCCGTGCGGTAGCAGAGAGATTGAACTACACATTGGAAGGCATCTTGCGCAATGATGACCGTGGTGTAGATGGTAGCCTACGGGATACTTGTATCTTTGCCAAGGTGAAAAAATGAGGAAGCATGCGCTGGTTATTGGCGGGACGGGAATGCTTTCCGAAGTGTCGCTATGGCTTGCAGGAGAGGGATATCATGTCTCGGTCGTTGGTCGAGATGCTGAACGTATGCAGAGGCTCACTGCTATGTGCGAGCATATCAGTCCGGTTTTGGTAGATTACAAGGATGAGATTCAGTTCGCTGCTGGATTGGAGCGAGCTAAAGAGGAAAACGGTCCGGTTGAGTTGGTGTTGGCCTGGATTCATTCGGATGCTCCTCAGGCTCTTGGGCAGGTTATTTCAGCAGTAAGTGAACAGAGGGGGGAATGGTCGCTGTACCATGTGCTTGGAAGCAGGGCGGACTTACGAGAAGTGAAGAAAAGTGTACGCATTCCGGCTAGTTGTAGCTACCATCAGGTCCAGCTTGGGTTTGTGCTGGAGGGTGACGGCTCTCGCTGGCTGAGGAATGATGAGATTGCGAGTGGTGTGGTTGAGGCGGTAGCTGCTAGGCGTGAGATAAGCTTGGTTGGTGTGCTGGAGCCTTGGGAGAAGAGGCCGTGATTTGGGGTGAGCGTACAATCGCTTGCCTTTTCTTTTATTTATAAATGTAAAGTAAGCTTGACGTAAAGTTAACTTTACATTATTGTAATAATAAAGATGTATTGCCAAATGATGGGGGTGTATTGGTGAATATTATTTCAAGACTTCTTTCAGTATTATTAATAGGGTACGGGATGTTTTCCATTATCTTTTTTGACGATCAATACTTCTTGTTATATGTAATCTTCATTTTGTGGGGACTCGGAGATCTGATGTATTTTTATGTGTTCAAGCCGAGCGATCGGGAGGATGAAAGGACGGAGACAATCAAAAATAAGAGCGGTTTATTTTCGTTTGTTATTTTGCAAAGCTGGATTATCGTTCTGGTCATTCTGCACAATTCAGGAATAACCATTACAGTCAATTTTATCTTGATTTCCCTTTTGTTTGTCTCCTATTTGTCTTTTCCGCTAACAATATTTATTTTTAATAGAAAATTATAAGGTGATGAATGGGTTGCAGAATAATGTACCAGAGTTCCGCAAGAAATTTGGATACTCGCAGGATAAGTTGGCTGAAAAGCTAGGGGTTTCCAGGCAGACAATCATCTCGATTGAAAAAGGGAAGTACAATCCCTCGCTTCCTTTGGCAATGGTCATGGCTAGGTTATTCCACGCCAAAGTGGAGGATGTTTTCATTTTAGAAGAGGATGACTTTAAATAGAACGGGCGTGTGAGAAATGGAGAAATTACTTGTCGGGATTGTTGGATTGCTGTTTTTGGTAGGCTGCCAATCAGCCTTCGGAGAAACAATGGTCCTGATGGATGAGCCTTTGGAAGCAGTGAATATTTCAAAATCACAGGGACGAGGAGACATGAACTTGGATCTCCTTCATTCCTTCAGTGACAAGGATAAGCTTGATTTCTGGGAAAGAGCGATAGATTGCAGAGCGGTGATGGAGAACTGTCCAACCCGGACTATGATTTGATGGTGGAATACAAGATGGATAGGGAAGGCGGTTTTCCGGCTCATGGCATCCATTTGTGGCTTGGCGATGAGGGGGGGAAGAGTTATTTCATGTACATAGAGGGAGGCGGGGTGTACGAGACGTCTGCCATGGTGACGGAGGAATTGAGGGAGTATGTTTTGGGAGGGGAGTAGGCAGACTTTGCATCGGGGAAGGGGATGATGAGCAAAACAAGCTCTAAGCTTGGTCGAAAAGCTCATCATCGGGGTTATGACGAGCAAAATCAGCTCTTCCCCAGGTCGAAAAGCTCATCATCGTGGTGATGATGGGCAAAACCGGCTCCCCGCCAGTTCGAAAAGCTCATCATCGTGGTTATGATGAGCAAAATTTGTTCCCTGCCAGTTCGAAAAGCTCATCATCGTGGTTATGATGAGCAAAACCGGCTCCCCATCCCGTTGAAAAACTCATCATCATGATATGACGTGCAAAATGCCCACCACTTCTCACCACAAAAAAGCGCTCCATCAAATAGGACACGTCAACACCTTCCCATTATCCTTCACACCAAGACTCAAAATATAAGGCACTGCACTCTTCGCCCATTCCTCCGGTGTTGGCGAGCTATCCACATATTCCGGTCCGCAGGCATGGAGCATCGGGGTATTGATACTGCCACCCGGGTCGAGTGCGATGGCGGCCATGCCCAAAGGGAGCTCATATGCCAAGGATTGTGTAAGTCCTTCGATGGCGAATTTGGAGGCGCAATATGGGGCAAGTCCAGCTTCTGCAGACCTGCCCCAGCTTGAGCTAATGTTCACTATAACTCCACGGCCCTCAAGTATCATCGCCGGCACGAAAGCACGGATCACATTTACGGTACCGTTCACATTGATGTCCATGACCTGAGCGAACTCTTCAGGGGATACTTCCCAGACAGGGGCAATCCTATTGACGATGGAGGCATTGTTGATAAGAAGATTGGGAGAACAGTAGCGAGCATGGACTTCAGTAGCCCAGGCAGCGACACTTTTGTCATCGGAAACGTCAACCGTCCGAAATGCATGCCTCCCTTTGTATTTTTCCTGCAACTCCTTGATTTTCCCATCTGAACGGCCACACCCGATTACCCTCCAGCCAGCTTCAACAAATCTGTCCACCATTGTGCGGCCGAGTCCTTGTGTGACACCGGTTATTACGACTCGTTTTCTCATAAAGACACCTCTTTTTCCATTAATCATATCCCTATCAGGCAAAAGCGCCAAACATCGAATGGACGAAATCACGTAAGACTTTAGAAGGAGAATGGCAATAATAGTCGAAATAGAATAGGAGACATTATTTAGGAGGCGATTATAATGAAAAAACAGAACGTACGAAACGACCATATCATAATAAACATAGATGGAGTGGAAGAGAATGGCAGTAAGCGCAATTATGATAAAAGGAAGCAAAATAAGTCTTAAACCGATAGAAGAAACGGACATACCAGCATTGTGGAACCTTATTTACGGCGAAGCGGAGCCAGAATTTAAAAAATGGGATGCGCCGTATTTTCCGTGGGAGCGGATGGAGTTTGAACCGTTTGAGTCAGTCATGCTCGAAAGAATCGAGAAGGGTCAGGACAGCCAGTGGCTCATCATGGCCGAAGACGAGATTATCGGCAGTGTCACTTACTACTGGGAATACGAGCCGACCAACTGGATGGAGATCGGGATTACGATCTACTCGCCTGATCACTGGAACGGCGGATATGGCACGGAGGCAATCAAGCTTTGGACGTCGAATCTGTTCAGGAAGTTCCCGCAGATTCCAAGACTGGGGTACACTACATGGTCCGGGAACAAGCGCATGATCCAGGTCGGACTGAAGCTCGGGATGCAGGAGGAAGCTCGCATTCGTAAGGCGCGCTTCTATAATGGCGAGTATTATGATTCGGTGAAGCTTGGCGTGCTCCGTGAGGAATGGGAAGAGATGTATGGGAAGTAAAATGGGAATACACACATCCGAGTGGGTGTGTGCATTTTTTAGTGCGGGGAGTGCTTGTTAGGCTATCGCTAGAAGATAGGGGAGAATCGCTAGAAGGTCCCAATAAATCGCTAGAACATTTCCGGTAATCGCTAGAAGTTTCTCCGGAATCGCTAGAAGGAAAGCAAAAATCGCTAGAAGCTGAACGCTACTCAATCAAGGATGCCCTGCTAGAACGCAAACTTCCCCTGAAAACCTCAATTACCTAATTTTTATAAAACAAAAGGCGCCCTCATCCCAAGAACCGGCAGCTTAAAAAAGACAAACTAATTTAATCTGCGAAACCTTCCCCTTCTCAGTCCGTATTACCAGCATATATAAAACAAGGAGAATGCCCCATGAACGAAACCAAATGCCCGCGATGCAGCCATATGGAATTTGCCCAAGGAACTGACTATATGGCAGTAAGGCCGCTCGATAAAAAGTTCTCCTTGGGGGCACAGAAAATCTATATCTTTTGCCTGAAGTGCGGGGATGTGGTGTCCACCCGCATCGAGAATCCATCGTTTTTCCGTAAGTAAGACTAGCAATCCTTTGGACATTGCGAAAGTAAATCTTCAGAAAGCCTCCTCGTCCCTTTACATACAATGTATGAAAAGGGGCGCGGAGTGCTTGGACTTAAAACAGCAGATTCTCTGAAACTTTCCGGCTCCACCATTCGTCAAAATAGTGAGGTCTACGTACACGGTTCGATTTCTTCTTCGGACAGTATACTGATCAGCTGGTCAAGATCGGTGGTTTCTACATAGACATTCGTCTTTTCCCCTATATAGATGGCTTTTATTTCGACCTTGCACCAAAGTGAGGAAAAAATGTCTTGGATTTGTCCGGCTTTTCCAGCTCGGAGGCGAATGATTTGGATGACTTGTTTTTCCTGGACCTTTAACCGGAGCGGCATGAGTATTCGTCGAATGCCCTGAAGGTCGGAAGAATTCTCCGTCTCACTACTGCCAACCACCAATCTGATAAGATTCTGGCTGCTGTTTTTGAGCTGGGCATAGGCGTTGATGTTTATTTTCTGCTCTGCAATCGCCTTTAGGATGCTGTCCAATGTTGCGTCGTCGACAGTGAATGAAAATTGCGTTCGGAGCAGGTATTCAAAGGAATCATTGTTCGTGGGCATGGCAAATACAACTCCCCTTTTCTGGTGTTTCTCTATTGTATGCACAGGGAGGGCAGGACGTTTTAGAATGGAATGGAAAGGAGGCAGGAAATAATGGTTGAATCGACCACATTTGAGTATTTCAGGACGATCTTTATCACATTTACGATTATTATGGCCGTACTATTTATATTGGTCATGCTGAATAGAGGCAATTTCCGATTGGTAAACGGCTTTTCAATATTCAGCATTACGGCCATCTCGATTCTCGTATCGGGACTTCTCCTTTATACGGAAGGAATCTTAGTGGATGAACTAGGTCTTGGAGGCGATCCTGCGGTATTCTACCTGTTCATCAGTATTGTACTTTTAGGAATGGGCAGCATGTTTTTATATCTACATAAAAGCACGAAGCAAGAAAGAATATAAGACATTTGGAGGGATATCGTGGTCCGGTTATATCGAGTGATTCTACCTGTTACAAATATCGAAAAAGCAACCGAGTTCTACTCATTTATCTTTAACATACCAGGGAAAAGGGTATCACCAGGCAGACACTATTTTGACTGTGAAGGAACTGTCTTAGCTTGTTTTGAACCCAAAGCAGATGGCGATGTATTTTCGTTACGTGCAAACCCTGACCACGTGTATTTTTCAGTTCCTGATCTTGAGAAGATGTATGAACGTGTAAAAAAGACGGGGTGTCAAGTTGATGAGAGGATCGAAACTCAACCTTGGGGAGAACGGTGCTTTTATGCCAAAGATCCTTTTGGCAATCGCATTTGCTTTGTCGATGAAGATACTGTTTTCTTAGGTTAGATAAACGAAAGGATATTAACAGTAGGAGTATAACAATTTATTTGTAGTGGGAATTATTCAAGTGTTTTAAAGACTAAGTCCAAGGGGAAAACGATTTGTATTACGATAGTGTACTTACTGCTATTTATTTTATATTAATTTGTTGGGTAGTATTTCTTGTATTTCAAAGAGTTAATAATCGTTATCCTAAGAGTAATTCTTGGAAAAAGGACATTATCCTCACCTTTATGCAAAGTGCAGTTGTTGTCTTGGTGTTGATTCCTATCTTGGCCGTTTTTATTAATTGAATAGCCCGACGCACAAAAAACGCAAGGATTTTAGTTCCTTGCGTTTTCTTAATTTATTGAAAAACAACAGTTTTCTTTTCCGAAACGAATTTTCTTAACCCTTCGAAATCTCCACAATATCCGCTTCCTTCAACGCCACTTCCCCATGCTTATTCAGCTTCACCTTTTCATTGTCATGCAGGTTCGTGAAAATGATTGGCGTGATGATGGATGGTGCGTTCTGCTTCAAGAATTCAATATCAAATCGAAGCAGCTCCTGTCCTTTCGTGACCTTATCGCCCTGAGCGACAAGCGCTTCAAATCCCTGCCCCTTCAGGTTGACCGTATCGATTCCGACGTGGATCAGAATCTCGCGGCCACCATCCGACTGGATACCAATCGCATGCTTCGTCGGGAAGAGGTTCACGATTTCACCGTCAACTGGGGAGACCACTACACCTTCTGTAGGTAAAATCGCAAAGCCGTCGCCCATCATTTTGCCGGAGAAGACCTGATCCGGTACGTCATCAAGCGGCTTGATTTCCCCTTTAATCGGGCTGATGAAGCCTTCTGATTCGGAGTGCGTCTGCAGGGCATCCGGATTGATCTCTTCGATTTGCTGTTCGACTTCTTTATTCGGTACCGTTTTCGCTGGACGCGGTGTTTTGCCGTCCATTACATCTTTGATTTGTGATTTCAATGTATCTGATTTTGGTCCGAAAATCGCCTGGATGTTGTTCCCGACCTCGAGCACGCCTGAAGCACCAAGCTTTTTCAGACGGTTTTTATCGACCATACTGACTTCATTGACCTGGACACGAAGTCTGGTAATACACGCATCAAGGTGGGAGATATTCTCTTTTCCACCCATCGCCTCTAGCACATCAAACGGCAATTCGCCTGCAGTGGAAGTGCTTGGACCATCCTCATCTTCGTCGACATCCTCCCGACCAGGAGTTTGCAGGTTGAATTTCTGGATCGCAAAGCGGAAACCGAAGTAGTAGATGACCGAGAAGCAGAGACCGACCGGAATGACGAGCCACCAGGCTGTCCGGTTCGGCACGACCCCGAATAGGAGATAGTCGATGACCCCTCCGGAGAACGTCATCCCGATTTTGACATCCATGATATGCATCACCATGAAGGACAGTCCCGCAAACACGGTATGGATTCCAAACAGGACAGGTGCGACAAACAGGAACGTGAACTCGATCGGTTCTGTGATCCCTGTTAAAAAGGAAGTAAGGGCAGCAGAGGCCATGATTCCTCCAACGACCTTTTTCTTCTCAGGTCGTGCTGTGTGATAGATCGCCAGTGCAGCAGCAGGCAGACCGAACATCATGAACGGGAATTTACCTGTCATGAATGTTCCGGCAGTCGGCTTAATACCATCGCGCAGCTGTGCGAAGAAAATCGCCTGGTCCCCGCGGACAACCTGACCAGCCTCATTCGTATAGGAACCGAACTCAAACCAGAACGGCGAGTAGAAAATATGATGCAATCCAAATGGAATCAAAGCGCGCTCAATGACTCCGAAAATGAAAGCGGACAAGGTCAGGTTCGTGTTGATCATGCTTTCCGACAGGGTGTTCAAGCCGCCCTGGATCGGAGGCCAGATGAATGTCATCAAGATACCAAGAATAACGGCAGAGGCAGCGGTCGCAATCGGTACAAAGCGCTTCCCTGCAAAGAATCCGAGATAGGACGGCAGCTCGATATTGTAGTATTTGTTGTACATAAAGGCCCCGAGTATCCCGACAATCACCCCGCCGAACACACCGGTCTGAAGCGTATTGATCCCGAGCACGTTGGCATATGCCGGGTTCTCGAGCATCCCTTCATCCACACCGAGCACAACACCCATCGTCGCGTTCATGATGAGGTAGCCGATGATCGCAGCAAGTGCGGCAACGCCCTCACCACCTGCTAGCCCAACAGCGACCCCGACGGCAAAGAGCACAGGCAGGTTACTGAAGACAATTCCACCGGCAGCATCCATGACCGAGGCCACCATCTGCACCCAGCCAGCTGCGAGGAACGGCATCAGCTCAATCAGATTTTCTTCTTTCAAGGCATTACCAAGGGCAAGCAGGATACCGGCAGCAGGCAACAGCGCTACCGGAAGCATCAGCGCTTTCCCGACTTTCTGAAGGACACCGAATATTCGTTTCAAGTTATAAGACCCTCCTAGTATGTAGTGATGAAATTGGTTTTAATTTTCCCTAAAACCCACATTTTAAACAAACTGGAAAAATGAAACTTACCGGCTCATATACTCGTAGAATATAGTAGAAAACATCCCGATTGGAGGGAACAAAATGGAATCATCTATTGTAGGCTTAGGTACCATCATCCTGTTGATCTGGATCATCAGTATCATCGCCGTGTTCTGGGTCTATTCCGATGCCAAGGATAAACAGGGCACCAATCTCGGCTGTCTCTGGGCACTAGTCGTATTCGCTGCCGGACCGATTGGCTTGATTGCCTACTTGATAGTACGAAATAAATAGACAAGGGGAGTGAATCATATGGAATTTATTTTCGGTTCTCTTTGGTTTATCATCGGCTTCATTGCCCTGATTTGGGTGTACAGTGACGCTTCAGAAAAAAGGGGCTCGAACATCGGCTGCCTCTGGGCCATCGTCGTATTTCTCCTCGGCCCGATTGGCTTCATCATCTATCTGATTGTCCGCAATGCCGACTAGGAAAATTTTATTCAAGAAACGGAGCGACCTTCTTCAAAGGGTCGTTTTTTTTATGGAGGGGAGAGCTCCGCGGATTTTCCTAACATAGCATTTTTTAAACGAACGTTTGATTAAAAAATTCGAGAGTCGTTGCGGCCCAAAGGATTGAAAAAAATAATAGAAATTAACTTTTAAAAAAGGTTTTTCAGAAAAAAGTTCTGATGACAAATAGTTGGAAAAAAGAAACAAATCACCAGTTTATTCCGTATTAATAAGTAGGGTGTCGAAAGGGGGTTCTCACATGAAAGCAACAGAATGTCCGAAATGCGGTGCGAAGGAATTGGGGGTGGGGAAGCATAGTGGTTATGGAGTGATGTATCCCAAAGATAAAATGAGTTTCGGATCAGATATTGAGTACGTCATTTGCACGGAATGTGGATATATCATAGAAGGTTACGTTAAAAAGCCAAATAAATTTAAACATACTCTCTATCGATCTTGAAGGGGGAAGAGCTACAAATAGTAAAGGTGCTTTTAGCTCGATTATTCAACAAGTGAGGAGACCCCAGCTCTACAACTACTGAGTGGGCCGAGGTACCTGTCCCTTCTACTTCTTATAGACCGTCAGTTTAGCTTCTGCGGGTATTCGGGTTCTCTGTGGGGGAATTGTTTCAAAGTACCCCAAGTGTAGGAACCCGGCAATTTTCTCTCCAGGCTTGACGGCTAATAGGTCACGCACTTTTGGGTCGTAGATATGGGAGTTTGTTTTCCATACCACTCCAAGCTTTTGTTCCCAAGCGAGTAGCTGAAAGTTTTGGATAAGCGAGCTGACCGCACCGAAATTCTCTTCCCATTGCTTTTGTCTCGGGTCTTCCGCCATCACGACGATGAGGAAAGCAGCAGGTTGGCTGAAATAGTTTCGTCTGTTCTCCTGCATGTCTGGGGGAAACGTCTTGACGAGATCTTCCACAAAGCCTCTCTTCTCGGTTGATGAGACAAAAATAAAACGCCAAGGCTCCCGCAACCCATGGTTAGGTGCCCAAATGGCATCGTTCAATAGCCCAAGTACGGTCTCCTGTGTTACTTCCTTATCGATGTATCCAGCTTTGACCGAACGGCGCTCGCGAATGATTTCGGCTAATCTTGATTTTGCATGTTCCATTGTAGAATCTCCTTTTCAACTGTATTTATAGTGTCATTCTGAAATAAGTATGGATGAATTTGATAATCATTCTCACTAAACTATTTTAATACAGATTACAATATAAATCCATGTTTATGAGAGGAAGAAGGAAGTATTCATTTTTTTGAAGCTAGGATGTTGTATGTTCTTTTGAAATAGCATTTTTTAAACAAACGTTTGATTAAAAAATTCATGAGTCCTTGTGGCCCAAGGGATGCAAAAAAATATGAGAAATTAACTTTTAAAAAAGGGTTTTCAGAAAAGTAACTGGAGTAATTGAAATACATATAAGGATGTGAAAGATTTGAAAAAGATAACTTATATTGTGTTGTTAGCGGGAATCTTGCTCGTGTTTGGAGCTTGTTCCAAGTCCACAGAAAAGCAGGAGACCGGGGATAAACAGGATGACAAAAAACAGGAAGTTAGAGAAGAACAAGCATCACCAAAAAAAGAAAGCAAGTCAGAAGATGAGAAAGAAACTTCGTCAAATGAAACAGATAGCAGTACTCCTACCTTTGACATAGAAAAACACCTGAATGAGAATTACGCGTTAGATAACGCTCATTATGTGGCGGATAAATGGGGAAATGAAGAAACTGGGCGGACAGATTATACGGTTAAGATCATTCCGGATACTAAAGAGTATAGCGAAGAGATGAATGAGAAGTTCAAGAATGGTCATTTAAAAGTTTATGAAGAAATAGAAGCGATGAATGTATTGGCGAAAAAGATCATGGACGAATTGCCACAAAACGAGAAGGATATCCATATCGATTCGGTAAATTGGGTGTCCTACGATGGGGAGTTCTCTTTCATGCTGATACAGGATTTTGAAAATAGGGACCTAAAGGCAGGCGATAAAGGAGCTTTATCCGGGTATACCGCTAAGCAAATCGAATATGCCCGCGTCTGGCTGCTTCTTGGACCCAATCAAGAGATCGACGAATTGAATGCACATCGAATTCCAGCTAGCACTCCCATCAATCCTAATGATGACACCAGTGCCCTCTATCCAGAGGATGTCATCCAGCTTGCAGGTAGCCGTCTTGTAGATGGATCGGTCACCTATAGCGGCAATGGAGATGGAACGATTAACGTCTACAACGTACCATTACGCTGGGAAACGAATGTCCCTGATGATCTGCCTGAAAATTATATGCGGGAATTAACAGAGGAGATCATCGAAAACACAGAGCTCGTGTACGTGGATCCGGGTGACGATGAGAAAATTATTGAGCTGATTAAGTTGTTAAAGATTCATTAAGGTTCAAGGGGACGGTTCCATGGTCAAGGTGCCTCCCCTAATACACTGGGTATTTTCTGGAAATGTAATCCGCGGTATGCTATTATTGAACTAATCTGAAAGGAGTGATTTTAACATATGATTAGAAATCGAGAGAAAATCTCAGAGCAAGATGAAATTAATGAAGAATTAAAGAAAGGAATTGTTGTTGGACCATCCTTCGAGTTTCTATTTGAAGAGGAAAATAACAATTATGATGAAAAATATGCAGATCACATCTGATGATTTTTTGGGACAAGGTCAAGTGTGGATTGCGCCAGTCTGGTCTTATAGGGATAAGAAATTTAAGCCGCGACCAGTTGTGATTGTTGGAAACGAAAGCGCTAATGACAAATTAGATGTAGTATTGAACTTTATTACCTCGCAAGTTGCCAGAGGCGATTATGATGTAGAACTGACGTTTCGGGGAGAGGCGGGTTTAGATGTTCCGTCGTGGGTACGAACAGCAAAGCCTTTTACGATTCAAAAAAGTCAATTACGCACGCAAATGATAGAAAGACATGGCGTGCAACAACCAAAGGGATATATTGGGAGATTAAATGATATTGATTTGGCAAATGTTATTGAAATGTGTAGATTAGTATATTAATATATCCAAGCCTAACAAATCCACTCGAAAACCTCCTACTAACTTCTAAAAATACCTCAAGAGTAAGTTACTTCAATTTGAATCCATACTATATTAATTAAATCCGGTGTGGTGAGCCTCTTCTATTATTAGAAATCATTCCATTCATTCCAGTGAGAGAACCGTCCCCTTGCTTTCCCAGCATCCCTTCATATGGTACAATCGGAAAAGCACTTAAACGTGAAGGAAGAGAATAAATGATGACAGACTTACCAGTACAAAAAAATGAATTCTACGATGTCACCGTTCAGGATTTGACGCATGACGGTGCCGGAGTAGCGAAAATAGACGGCTTTCCGATTTTTATCCAGAACGCCCTCCCGGATGAGGAAGTGAAGATAAAAGTCATCAAGGTCAAGAAAGGCTATGCATTCGGTCGCTTGGAGGAGATCAAAAAGCCAAGTCCCCACCGTGTGGATGCCCCTTGCCCGATTTACAAGCAATGCGGCGGCTGTCAGCTTCAGCATTTGAGTTATGAGGGCCAGCTTATCGCCAAAAGAAAACAGGTCCAGGACGTTCTTGAGCGCATCGGACATCTGAAGGATATCCCGGTTCACCCTGTCCTTGGCATGGACCATAACCCATGGCGCTACCGAAACAAAGCCCAGGTCCCGATCGGCGAACGCGAAGGCGGCCTGATAGCCGGCTTCTACCAGCAGCGCAGCCACGAGATTATCGACATGAAGGAATGCCTCATCCAGCAGGAAATCAACGATACGGTCGTACAAACCGTCCGTGAGATCTGTGAGAAGCATGGCGTCCGAGCTTACAATGAAAAAACACACAAAGGAACACTAAGACACGTGATGGCGCGCTATGGCCTTGTCACTGGGGAAGTGATGGTCGTGCTGATCACCCGCACCCCGGACATCCCAAACCGAAAAGCAATCGTCGAAGAAATCGCGGCGGCATTGCCGGAAGTGAAATCCGTTGTGCAAAATGTGAACCCGAAGAAAACGAACGTCATCTTTGGCGACGAAACCCGCGTCCTTTGGGGCAACGAGTACATCTATGATTACATCGGAGATATAAAATTCGCCATTTCCGCAAGATCCTTCTACCAGGTCAACCCGGAACAAACGAAGGTCCTGTATGAAAAGGCACTCGAGTATGCCGGACTTACGGGCGAGGAAAGTGTCATCGACGCCTACTGTGGTATCGGAACCATCTCCTTATTCCTTGCCAAAAAAGCCCGAAAAGTCTTCGGAGTCGAAATCGTCCCCGAAGCCATCGAAGACGCCAAACGCAATGCAGAACTGAACAAGATCAGTAACGCAGAATTTGCAGTCGGCGAAGCAGAAGTCGTCATCCCGAAATGGTACAAAGAAGGAAACACAGCCGACGTCCTCGTGGTCGATCCTCCAAGGAAAGGCTGTGACGAAGCGTTATTGCAGACGATCATAGAAATGAAGCCGAAGCGAGTTGTATATGTATCCTGTAATCCGGCGACACTTGCGAGAGATTTGCGAGTGCTTGAAGATGGAGGATATAAGACAATGGAAGTGCAACCGGTGGATATGTTCCCGCATACGGTACACTGTGAGGCTGTGGCGAGGATTGAACGAACGGAATTAATAGATACACTACAGCGCCTTTCTTAGCAAAGAAAGGTGCTATAGTGTATTTTTTTTGTATTTGCGCTGGTTGTTTGATAGCAATGAAATATAAATTAGTCTTTCACAAACGGGCCAGCGATTCTGAAATAAGGAAGGAAATAAAAGCAAGTATCCCGAATTGTAAGTTATGCCAAAAGCAGGCAGGTTTACTTATCACTCTTACCTAGTAGTTTAGATATCGACCGGTCTCTGTGAAAATGCTTTAGCTATTCCAATATCTGAATATTAATAACTTGAGGCGAGAGGAGAAAGCAAATGAACCTGGAACTGATAGATGTATTTCGCATGCAATATGACTTTTGTTGGGATACAGAGACCTGGTTTACACCTTTAGAATCTGCTCTAGATGGGTTGAATTCCATAGATGCTAGCTGGCAACCCCCTGGTGGAGGGAATACAATTTGGCAAACTGTGAAACATCTGAACTATTATAACGCTCTGCTTGTTAGACAAATCAAGGACACAACCACTAGAAAAAAGGCGTCCAATAATAAGGCTACATTTGGCGATATCGGGGAACCAGCAGATTCTAAATGGAAGGAAATCTTGGCAGAGGATACATTTGGAGATGTCGGTGACCCGACAGATTCTGAAAAGTGGAAAGCCGTCATGGCAGACACGCGCCAAATTTGTGAAAGTTTGCGTAGATCACTGACAGAAGTTAAAGACAGCCAACTGGAAGAGGAACTGGTGGGGCGCCTGGCTCGTCAGATTTTGCACAACGTATACCATATAGGACAAATTGTATTAATTCGCAAACAACAAGGCTCTTGGCCAAAGGTACGAGAATAATTGACTATTTTGCTCAAGGGCATGTAAAAGAGATTTTCTGATAATCTACTAAAAGAAGGAGGAACAAATTATGCTATTTATGTTGATTGTCAAAGCATCAAAGAATTCGGAAGACAAAAACCTCCCGAACTCTGAGCTCATGGAAGCCATGACAAAGTACAATCAGGAATTAGTGAAGGCCGGCGTACGGGTCATGGCGAAAGGGCTTCATCCAAGTTCAAATGGGATTCGCCTTTCGTTTCCGGAACCGGGGGGACAACCCGTGGTTTCGGAAGGTCCATTTTCAAATACGAACGAGTTGATTGCCGGCTTCATATTGATTGATGTGAATTCGAGGGAAGAAGCCATCGAGTGGGCCATGAGGATGCCTGACCCGCAAGGTTTTGGGGAAGGGCAGATTGAATTGCGCCAAGTATTTGAGTGAGTGTAAAGACTGTTAGCAATTCATTATTATATAAGGAGTTGAAGGTTATGAAACTTTTGCTTACATCTGCCGGCGTCAATAACAAAAGCATACATGACGCGTTGGTTGACATGCTGGACAAACCGATTGCCGAGTCTAGCGCCCTTTGCATACCCACTGCGTTGTACGGACACCCCTGGGTCGGCCCTGGCGTGAATGCCTGGGAGTTCATCAGCGGAAAATCCGAGAATCCCATGGTCGACCTGGGCTGGAAGTCCGTCGGCGTGCTGGAGCTCACGGCGCTGCCAAGCATAGACAAAGACCGCTGGGTGCCGCTGGTCCGGGAGACGGACGTCCTGCTGGTGGCAGGCGGCGACGCCCTCTACCTGTGTCACTGGATGAGGCAGTCCGGACTGGCAGACCTCTTGCCGTCGCTGCGTTCAGTCTATGTGGGAATGAGTGCTGGGAGCATGGTGATGGCACCTAACATCGGGGAATTCTTCGTTGGCTGGACTCCACCGGGCGGTAGTGATAAAACGATGAGTTTGGTCGATTTTGCAATGTTCCCGCATCTGGAACACGAGATGCTGCCACATAACACGATGGCTGCTGCAGAGAAATGGGCAGCCGGGATACAGGGGCCGGCGTATGCAATGGATGATCAAACCGCCATCAAAGTGATCGACGGAGCGGTCGAAGTTGTATCAGAAGGGCAATGGAAACTGTTTACGCCTTGAACTCAATTAACCGGTTCTGTATACTTATTGAAAAATCGAATGAAGATGGGTGTTTTTATATGGATGCAAATAAAAAATGGCTCTCGATTCCTAAAGATATAAGAAATGAGATAACAAAAAATGTTTTTTGTGGGCATTGTAAAGATGCCGTTACAATTGATAGTTATACCATTGAAGGAGATAAATTTGGAATCGTTTTAAAAGGAAAGTGCCATAAGTGCGGCCATGAAGTGGCAAGAGTTGTTGAATCTTAATTTGTTGGAATGGATGTCTTAAAGTTGACCCCATTTGAACTTGAAGATGTTTTCCTTAAAAAAATAAATGAGAAAAGCAGGTGGCCGATAAGGATAATCACCTGCTTTTTTCTTGTAACAAGCAACAAGAAGAGTCCTCCATGCTTTTTTTAAACCTTCATCGATTACTTATATAATAGGCAAACGCACAACTTACTGGGTACAAGTTTATAGACATATGTCCATTGAATAGGATGATATGGAGAAACTTGAAGGGGTGCATCGAATAGTGAATATAAATTATCATGATTTTCGTCAGGAGAGAAGAATAGGTCGCCCAGGGTTTGGTTTAGGGGGATTTGGTTCAGGCTTTGGTGTCCGTCCGGGTCTAGGATTTGGCCGCCCAGGCTTTGGATTTGGTTTTGGTCTTCCATTTGTAACTGGATTGGCTGCAGGAGCATTATTGGCTCCAAGACCATATCCGTATCCATACTACTATTCACCTTATCCTCCTTATCCATATCCACCGTATCCATATTATTGATTTTAGCACGCAGAGCAACAGCTGTTGTTTCTTGTGTGATAAACAAGGGGACGGTTCTGTGCTTCTTGGAAGCAGAGAACCGTCCCATTGATTCTTTTTAAATACTGTTTCTACTGTTACAGGAAACCCATATATATATAGGATAAAAGCTCACAGGAGTAGATATCATTGGACAAACAAAATAGTAAATTTAGATGGGTTATATTTTCTTCTATATTGTTTACATATTTAATAATGTCGAGCCAGCGAACTGCTCCGGGGTTAATTACAGACCAATTGATGGTGGATTTTAGTGTAACAGCGGCAACGGTTGGATTAGTGACAAGTATCCAATTTTTTGTATACACTGCTTTGCAAATTCCAATGGGTATTTTGGCTGATCGTTATGGGCCGAATTTTTTTCTTATTATAGGTGCCGCTCTTACAGGTATAGGTACAATCATTTATAGTTTTGGCACACATGAATTTGTGCTGTTTTTTGCAAGAATCCTTACGGGAATAGGGGATGCGACCATCTGGGTAAATATGGTGTTGATTTTAAGCCAATGGTTCAATAAAAAGGAGTTTACTCGGCTAATTGGTTTTGCAGGAATGACAGGAAGCCTAGGTTTCCTTTTGGCATCTGTTCCTTTCTCCGCGTTGATTGTCTTACTTGGTTGGAGGGGAGCATTTCTTTCATCCGGAGTACTCTTATGTTTACTAAGTATTTTCCTTTATTTTGTCCTCGTTAAAAAATCACAACAATCGCTATTCTTAGCCCCCAAAATACAATGTGAAAGAACCTCGTTTTTACTACGAAGAATCCTTTCGAATCGGCAGGCATGGGCATTATTCTTGTGTCACTTTGGGATTGTCGGAGGGTATATAGGATTTATCGGTTCGTGGGCAGTGCCATATGTGATGGATGTGTATGACATGACACGCTTGGGTGCAAGTCAGCTTATTATGATTAGTCTAATGGGAGCGCTTATTGGGGCACCGCTAATTGGTTGGATTTCAAGTTATTTAGAAAATATTAAACGGCCATATATTGTTTTTCATATTATAGTTTTATTGTGTTGGTCTAGCTTTCTTTTATTTATTGAGCATCCACCATTTTACTTACTAATTATCCTTTTCTTTATCATTGGCTTTGGATTTGGATCAAATTCCTTAACCTTTGCAGTCGTTCGTCAAACTTTTCCTATAACAGAAACGGGCATTGTTACTGGGTTTGCGAATACGGGTGGATTTCTAAGTGCAGTATTGCTGCCAAGCATTATTGGATATATATTGGATCATTTTCAGTCAACTTCAGGTAATATAGGTGATGGTTACTACTACGGTTTCCTCACTCCAGTAATCTTCTCTATTTTTGGCATAATTGGCGTGATTTTTATTAAGGAAAAGCGTCAGGATGCAGGACGCAAACCAAGCGAGCCAAGTAGATGCGCATTGGGAACTAATTCCGGAAATCAAAAAATTACGTGAACTTATCGTACAAATACGCTACTAACAATAAGAGTTTCTTCCGCTGTAACCGACAAATTTGTGCACATAAAGTCGGAAGGCTACCTTCAACTCCTGTTATTCTAATGATGAAAGGAGGTCGTATAATGGATTTGCTTAAGAGTATGAATGATGCCATGAAGTATATCGAGGATAACCTCACTAACGAAATAGACTTCAAAGAGGTAGCAAGAATCGCTCATTGTTCTGAATATCATTTTAAAAGAATGTTTTCTTTTCTTGCTGGTATTACATTATCAGAATATATCCGCCGTAGACGAATTAGCTTGGCAGCATTGGAGCTTACAAATAGTAAGATGAAAATAATCGATGTGGCGACAAAATATGGCTACAGCTCGCCTGATTCGTTTACCAGGGCTTTTTACAATCTGCATGGTGTCACCCCATCTGAAGCAAGAAATAATGGACAGCAGTTAAAGACATATCCATCAATGACCTTTCAATTATCGATTAGAGGGGGAGATGAAATGAATTACCGAATCGAACAAAAAGAAGCATTTAACATAGTTGGCATCATGAAGAGTGTCCCAATTATATTTGAAGGGGAAAATCCGGAAATAACAGCAATGTGGCAATCATTGAGTATGGACAGCATAGATCGATTGAAAAAAATCTCAAATGTGGAGCCGCTAGGGATGATTCAAGCTTCTACAAACTTTTCTGAACGGCGCATGGAAGAAAAGGGAGAGCTTGATCAGTATATTGGAGTTGCAACAACACATGAATGTCCTGAAGGCTTTTCTAAACTTGAGGTTCCTGCCATGACATGGGCGATCTTTGAATCAACGGGACCTTTTCCTAGTACGCTGCAGGATACTTGGGGAAGGATATATGCAGAGTGGTTTCCATCCTCCACTTATCAGATAGCGGAAGGGCCCGAAATCCTATCCATCAAAACCAAAGACTTAACCTCACAGTCTGTGAAAACCGAAATTTGGATTCCCGTTAAGCAACGGTGATAAATACAAGGGGACGGTTCTCTGCTTCGAAGCGGAGAACCGTCCCCTTGATTCCTGTAACAGGATTGGCTGCAGGAGCATTATTGACTCCGAGACCATATCCGTACCCGTATCCATATCCATACTACCCTCCTTACCCATATCAACCGTATCCTTATTATTGATGACAATACGAGCAAACAGAGGTAGCAACCAGTTTAAATGATCACGGGGACAGGTCCCTCGGTCCCATTTGAGCTAGCTGGGAATGGCTAACACAAACTGTTTAATTTTCTCATGTTTCCTTCAAAAAAAATAAGAGAGATGAAAAATCGGGAAGCCATTTCCCTGAATTCATCTCTCTTATTATAATTATACAATATATAACCATTAATTTACAGTCTGTTCTTTCTGTTAATACCATTATATGATAATAGTCTCTATGAGTATCGCTTTTACAATCGAACCCGGGAGGTACTTGATGAAAATTTATCAATTTACTAAAGAAAGTGGTAAAAAGATTACGAAGTTCCATTCAGATTTTGTTATGTCCCGTATTATCCAAACGGAGAAGCCAGCCCACATAGGTTGTATGTTCCTAGAAGAGAATGGAATCATTGGGTATCACCAAGCAGTGGTGCCTCAGCTTTTATTAATCATGAGTGGAGAGGGTTTTGTTTGTAGTGAAGATAAGAAATACATGAAAGTTCAAGCAGGAGACGCTGTTTTTTGGGACAAAGATGAATGGCATGAAACAAAGACCGATAGAGGGCTGACTGCAATCGTTATAGAGGGGGAGGAATTAAATCCTGCCTACTTGAATAATTTTCAGTTTAATAGGCCAAAACGAGGTTGAAATCATAGACGAAGTCATTGTATCATTTAAATGTCTGAAAATTATAATATTTGAAGGCGATTCTTCATTTAGGGGGTAGATATTATGTTTAACAATGAATCATTAGACGTGAAAAATACAAAGGGGAATACGTCTGAATAATATAGCGGTTCCCTACATTCGAAAGGGGAAAATCATTTGAATCAAGCGTTGTTAATTATTGATGCGCAGCAAGAGTTAATCGATGGGAATCAAGAGGAAGGTGCTGTTTATAACAAGGAACAGCTTATTGAAAATATCAATTTTGTCATTGAAAAAGCAAAGAACCTCCATGTTCCTATTATCTTTGTTAGGGATTTAGATGTTGCTGAAGGGGAGGGCAAAGGATTTCAGGTTCATGATGGAATTGTTATCCCTACGGATAGTGTGATTTTCGATAAGAAAGCTACGAATTCGTTTCATGGAACAGGCCTTCTCAATCATTTAACCTCCCTAGAAATAGAGCATGTGGTGATGATGGGCTGTAAAACTCAGCATTGTATCGATAGTGCAGTGAGAACAGCGACGATCAGTGGTTTAGATGTTACATTAGTCGCAGATGGGCATTCCACAACGGATAGTGACGCTTTAAGTGCGGAACAAATCATTCAGCACCATAATGATACGCTTCACGGCCATTACAATGTGGAGCATTTTTCCGTTGTAAGAAAAGCAGAAGAGGATCTATTCGAGCCAATTCACAATTCATACAGATAAAGATGAAGCATCCCAATTTCAAAAAATTGGGATGTTTTCATTCGCGGACCACCGGGACAGGTCCCTCGGTACACTTCAATAAATAATAGAATAAGATTTCTTTTAACCCTGACAACCCCCATCCACAAAGGTTCGTCGGGTTTTTTAGCTTCCACCACTTGCACAACTATGTCGCGACATGATACAGTCATATCATGACATATCTCACCGCGATGTATCGAGAGAGAAGAGGTGACAGGATTGGAACTGGCAAAAGTGATGAAGAAATACATACCAATGACAGAAACGGCGTTTTATATTTTGCTGTCATTGACGGAGCCGCGACATGGCTATGGAATCATCAAGCATGTGGAGGAGATCTCCAATGGTCGAATCCGTTTAGGCTCAGGCACGATTTACGGAACGCTGACAAAAATGCAGAAGGATGGGGTCATCACGGTGTTTGCAGATGCAGAGAGAAAGACGGTGTATGAGATCACCGATAGCGGCAAAGAGCTGATTACCGCAGAAATCGAGAGGCTGAAGGAGCTTCACGGAAATGCATTGAAGTACGAGGGGGAATTTTTATGAAAACAGTCTGCAAACCATTATGGAGCTACGATGTGCCTAAGACAGAGAAATGGCTTTCCGAGCAGGCAAAGGCAGGCTATCATCTCAAAGAGCTGCACCGTTTTAAGCGCGGATTCACTTTTACAAAGGGAGAAGCGAAGGAAGTCACCTACCGAATCGGTTACGATAAAATTCAGACCGCAACCCTTTCCCAAACATTGCGAAAGGAGGCTTGGGAAAAAGTCACCCAAAGCGGCAAGTGGTATGTGATCGCAAACGAAAGACCACAGGCAGAAGTAACCACTTCCACAAGCCGCGATGGTATCATCAAGCGCAACAACTATATCATGTACACTTTCATCGCCATTCTCATTTACTTTACATGTATGACTATGATGAATGTGGCCATATTCTCCACAGTCTTTTTCTCTGGCGGCGAAGTGGAAGTCGTGGAGAGCCCATTCTGGATCATCACCTATCTCGTCGCGGCACTAGCAACAGCCTTCTGTCTCTTCATGATCTATTCTGTTTGGAAAATAAAGACGACAAATAAAGCGCTATCGACAGAGAACCAGGCAACCTTTACAGGCCATCACACACTGGAAAAGAAAAGCCTCACCAAAGCAGAAGAAAAGCAACTAAAACGTGAAGGCCTTCTCATCAAGCGCTTCAAGTTCGGATGGATGTACTCTCCGGATAAACTCGAGCAATGGCTGGAGAGAATGGCAACAGAAGGAAACCGCCTCTACCGTGTACACAAGCTAGGCACTATCTTCTACTTCCTAAAGGGCGAATCACAAAAGGTCAAATTCAGTGCAGACTATCAAAACCTCTCCAACGACAGCTATTTCGAGATTCATAGACAAGCAGGCTGGAAGGACGAATACCGCTCAGGATCCGCCCTGCAAAAATGGACTATCTGGAGCAAGCCATACGAAGAAGGCGAAACAGCACCAACGATGTACAGCGACAAGATCCATAAGCTGAAACATGCCAGGAAAGTGGCCTTTTCCTATTCCATGCTTTTCCTGCCACTTGTCCTTTGGTATCTCTTTATTGTCAGCATGAACATCGGCAATTTGCTACGCAATGAGGAAGGGTGGACTATACTTAATACGAATACCGTTATGTTTTTCTTCTGTATCATGATGTTTGGGACATTCATTGCGAGGAGTTGGATGTATTATTTTAGGTTGAGGAGGGCGTGAGCGTAAAGTAAGGAGGTTCCCTACTCTTCTAGTAATCAAAAATAAGATAATAAAGTTGCTCATACTATACATTCAAAGGGATCCTTCATTATTGGGATCCCTTTTCTGCAATTCTTTAGTTATACTACAATTATGGGGATTAATGGATAATTCATTTATAGATAAATAGAATAAAAGGGGGATTTACTTTGTATTTAGTACTATCAATTATTTTGTCGATAATATTAGGTTTCTTATTACTAATGATGGGTCCATTGGTTGGTGGTTTTCTTGCTTTTGGGATAATCGCTGGCTGCATATTTAGAGGACTGTATCTTCTAAATGACCTCCATAAAAGGCTATCAAAAGATAATCCCAAACCTGATCAAGTAAAAGAGGCTTATGAAAGCTATTTGAATGAGAAAGAAAATAAAGTACAAGGGTAGCTGCGTTTCACGATCACAGCGCTGTGCCTGTCCCCATGACAAACCAAAAGAGGTGTCACTTGAACAATATCCCTATTAAAAATAGACTAAAAGAATTACTTGTCGATTATTTAATAATAGTTGTTTACCTGATCATGTTATTACTTGTCAACTTGGGATTTATCTTTTTAATTTTAGACGGAGTTCCCCAATATACGGAATTACAAGCACAACTAATAGCAACATTTACATCCGTGATACCAATCGTTTTAATATTTTCCTATTTAGATTATTATAAAAACGGTTCTACCGGAAAGAGAGTATCTGGCTTGAAATTGACTTACGCAAACCATCGTTTCAGCTCAAGTTTATTGAGAAATGCAATAAAATTTTCACCATGGCAGCTAGGACACATAGGTGTTATCCATGGCATGTATAGTGAATTTGACATAACTGCCATAATCATCACAAACGCCGGATCACTCCTTGGATTGGTATTATTGCTTATGGGGTTCTTCAGAAAAGATAAGCGTCACCTAGGAGATCTAATAGCTGGTACAAAAGTAGAGCTAAAATAACAGATGGGCAGGGGGCAGGCATGATTTTGTCACTGACCTCAGATGCATATACATCATATTTTAAATCTTCTTTCTTTAAATAGGGGTGGCACCGATTGGCTGCCCTTACTCGTATATAGATTCCTGTAAAAGTTAAGAGATTAACGATTGCAGGTTTTTTTATTTTTATCAAAATGGAATGAATAAAATACTATCTGATTTATTGATTATAAAAATACCATTCAGGACTGATTTTCGTTAAAATAAACATTGTCGATTTGCACAAATTTTTAATGTTCAATTGTTCTTGTGTTTGATAATAAGTGAGGAAGCATGATATAAGTGTAAAAGAATATTTTTTGACCGATAGTTAGAAGTTGTACCAATAGAGAGGATTTGAGTTTGAAATGATAGATAATTTTTGGCGAGATTTACCGCGACCATTTTTTGTACTTGCACCAATGGAAGATGTGACAGATGTCGTGTTTCGTCACGTAGTGAGTGAAGCCGGTCGACCGGATGTATTTTTCACGGAGTTTACAAATTCGGATAGCTATTGTCATCCAGAGGGTATGAAAAGTGTGCGTGGCCGTTTGACTTTTACAGAAGATGAACAGCCGATTGTGGCACATATTTGGGGGGATAATCCCGAATACTTCCGTCAAATGAGCATTGGCATGGCAGAGCTTGGATTTAAAGGCATTGATATTAATATGGGCTGCCCTGTACCGAATGTGGCAACAAGAGGGAAAGGCAGTGGCCTTATCCTGCGTCCAGACGTTGCAGCAGAGCTTATTCAAGCAGCAAAAGCGGGCGGACTGCCTGTCAGCGTGAAAACACGACTTGGCTTTAATGAGATAGATGAGTGGGAGGAGTGGCTAGGGCATATTTTAAAACAGGATATCGCGAATCTATCCATCCATTTACGTACAAGAAAGGAAATGAGCCAAGCTGATGCGCATTGGGAGCTCATTCCGGAAATCAAAAAACTACGCGACCGCATCGCACCAAATACGCTACTAACCATCAATGGAGACATCCCCGACCGTCAAGTTGGTCTAGAGCTTGCTGAGAAATATGGCATCGACGGCGTCATGATCGGGCGAGGTATCTTCAAAAATCCTTTTGCTTTTGAAAAAGAGCCAAAAGAGCATAGCAGTAAAGAATACCTTGATCTCCTAAGACTGCAACTCGATCTCCAAGATCAATATGCCGAAGAAGTGCCACGCTCCATTTCAGGGCTTCATCGCTTCTTCAAAATCTATGTTAAAGGTTTCCGTGGAGCGGGGGAACTGAGAAATCAATTGATGAATACGAAATCAACAGATGAAGTGCGAGCATTGCTTGATAGCTTTGAAAGTTGAGGTCCCTTGTCCCATTTGTGGCAGGGTTATCTTCTATCAAGATGTTCCATAGCTTGAACAGACAGCTCCCATGCTCTGATTCTTCTTTCCAAAAGGGTTCTTTGCGGGCTGCCCGGTTTTGCTTTGTCATAACTGTTTTGAAGTGATGGGAATAAACCAGTCAACACATTGCGGGCTACTATAATTTCTTCAACGGTGTAAAGATGAGTTCTTTGATTCCATGCGGTTTCAAGCATAGCCAAGCCGATTTGAAGAGCTTTGAGTCGTTTAGTCAGTAAGGTAGTGTTTGAGCCTTGTTGCGTCATTTTAGCTAAGGCGTTTTCGGATTTGTGGATGGTTGATTGGAAGGCTTTAATGGATTGCAATTTATCTTCATTTGATACGTATTCCATTTCGTGCTGACCTCTCTTTGCTTTTGATTTCGAACCCATGAACTAAGAATACTATTCTACACTACTTAGAGAAGTAAATGCCGTATTAAATAAATATCTTCAAACCCCGACAACCCCCACCCGTAAAAGTTGTCGGGGTTTTTCCCTTTCGATTTATTTGGGGACAGGTCCCTCGTCCCGTCTCCGTTTTAATGTTTGGATGGGCCAAGGTGCCTGTCCCTCTGTCACTCTCCTGTCCCCGAATAATACAAGGTTTAATCAACATAGTGTGTAATAAAGGGATTGAATTCTCGTTATTAGCGTTAGAAGCTTCTATAAAGGGGCTGGTTGGTTTTGAAGAGGCATAAACATCTACATTTGATTGTATTTTTATCTATATTATTACTGGTCATTTTAATCGTTAATGTAATTCTTCACGTGAGAATTTATGTTGTGTATAGCTCGGGTGTCGGTCCATTTTTCATAACAGGGTTGATAATATTGACTATGGTTGCTCTGTATTTTAAACGCTAGGGAGAATGACAGTGGGTCAGATCCCTCGTCCCAGCATATACAGATTGATAGGGATTCAGATTATTCTAAGAAAGTTATTTTTAAACAAACGTTTGTTTAAAATTTGAATGAACATTGTAGTGAAGGGGTTTATGGAGATTAGGGATTTTTAAACTATTCTCGCGGGATATATTAGAATTGGAAGCGGAAGAGCCTTCCCCCTGCTTTATTTGGATAGTACCTCTATACAGAAAGCGGATATTACTTTAAACCCTGACTACCTTTATTCAGAAAGGTTCGTCGGGGTTGTTCCATTTCTAAAAGATGTTTATCTTCCTCCCCCTTAACAAATACTATCCAAAGTACTCAACAGACCGAATGAACAGAGGTGTTCACAATTGGAAAATGAAATGAACTACAGCAAAGACAATAAATATATTCCTGTCACCTCCATCTCGTCTCATACAGGAGAAGAGGTGGCAAGGGACCTGTTTTATTACACCAATCAAGTGGTGAATGTTTGTCTTTACGGCAGCCCGGAACAAAAGGAGGGGTGG
Source organism: Bacillota bacterium (assembly GCA_051750385.1). Lineage (GTDB taxonomy): Bacteria > Bacillota > Bacilli > Bacillales > Bacillaceae_I > Sutcliffiella_A. The sequence goes on from JBNJJQ010000007.1 coordinate 113,840, forward strand.
GTGCTGATTGATACAGGGATGCCGAAGTCGGCAGAGGAGATTCTTTCGGTGGTGGAAGAGCGATTTGGTCCGGATAGCCGGCCGAAAGCGATTATTTTGACACACGGGCATTTTGATCATGTGGGAGCATCTGTGGAACTCATCAGGCATTGGGATGTTCCGGTGTATGCCCATGAGCTCGAGCTCCCCTATTTAACAGGGAAAAGCAGTTATCCCGAACCCGATCCATCAGTGGAGGGAGGCCTGGTCGCAAAAGTGTCTTCATACTTTCCGAATGAAGCAACGAACCTGGGGAACAATGTACACCCGCTTCCTGCTGACGGAAGTGTTCCAGGCATGAACGGCTGGCGCTGGATACATTCTCCCGGCCACTCACCAGGGCATATTTCCTTGTTTCGGGAGGAAGACCGGACGCTGATCGCCGGCGATGCCTTTGTCACCGTGAGACAGGACTCCCTGTATAAGGTGCTAGTTCAACAAATGGAAGTCTGCGGGCCACCACGATACTTCACCACCGATTGGCAAGCGGCTTGGGAATCGGTAAAGAAACTGGCAGCGTTAAAGCCGAGAGTGGCTGTAACGGGACATGGAACCCCAGTAGATGGCGAAGAATTGACTGCCGGATTAACAAAGCTCGTGCAAGATTTCGAAAGCGTTGCAATCCCGGATTACGGACGATACGTTTAACATTCCATTCAAAATGAGGAGGACATCATGAAAGCAGTCACCTATCAAGGAAAGAATACAGTAGCTGTAAAAAAAGTAGAAGCCCCGAAAATCCAGGACCGTGAAGATGTCATTATTAAAGTCACCTCCACCGCCATATGTGGGTCAGACCTTCACCTGTACCAGGGAAACTTCCCACTGCCGATCGGCTATGTCATCGGGCATGAGCCAATGGGGATCGTGGAAGAGGTGGGACCTGATGTAACAAAGGTGAAAAAAGGCGACCGGGTCGTCATCCCGTTTACCGTTGCATGCGGCACTTGCCATTACTGCGCACACGACCTGGAAAGTCAATGTGATAATGCCAACCCGCACTACGACTCCGGGGGCTACTTCGGCTATTCCGAGAAATTCGGCAACTACCCCGGCGGACAAGCGGAATACTTACGCGTGCCATTTGGCAACTATACGCCTTTTCTCATCCCACAGGATTGTGAGCTGGAGGACGAATCCCTTTTGCTCCTATCGGACGTACTCCCCACCGCCTACTGGAGCGTCGATAATGCCGGTGTGAAAAAAGGCGACACCGTCATCGTCCTCGGCTGCGGCCCAGTCGGCCTCATGACCCAGCAATTCGCCTGGCAAAAAGGCGCCGAACGCGTAATCGCCGTCGACTACATCGCCAACAGACTCGAGCTTTCAAGAAAAATCAACCAAACAGAAGTATTCAACTTCACCCAATACGACGACATGGGCGAAACCCTAAAGGAACTAACAAAAGGCGGCGCCGACGTTGTTATTGACTGTGTGGGGATGGACGGAAAGAAATCACCAGTGGAATGGGTAGAACAAAAGCTGAAACTCCAAGGAGGAACACTTGGCCCAATCCAGATTGCTACCAAAGCCGTGCGTAAAGCAGGGACACTGCAAATCACTGGTGTGTATGGTGGGTTGTACAATATGTTTCCACTTGGGCCGTTCTTTGCTCGTAACATTAATATAAGAATGGGGCAGGCTCCGGCACGTCATTATATGCCGTATTTGTATGAGCAGATAAAGGATGGAAGGATTGATCCGAGGAAGATTATTACTCATACGTTGGCATTGGAAGAGGCTGCGCATGGGTATCGGATATTTAATGAGAAGGAGGATGGGTGTGTGAAGGTGGTGTTGAAGGCTTGATGTATTACAGTGACCATTTTAAGTGTGAAGCAGAATTGAAGAAAGCACCTCTAGGTTTCACTAAAAATAAGTACAAAGAGACGGCCGACCAAATGGTTGTGGCTGTTTTTTTACACTAGATATATAACAGATACTAAAATATTAGAGAAATATTAACGAGGTTTTATTAAAATCATAGGAGTTTATTATAAGTAGGGGTGAAAGATTATACGATACAAATACAACTTAATTAAGAAGTTGCGAAACACTTCACCTTAAATGGGGAGAGGATTCATTTATTACGGATGAGTTCTCTCCCCCTTTTTCCGGATCGTGTCCCCTCCATGATAAAGTTTATTATCAGAAATTCTGAACATATAGTTTAGTTATTTCGATTTTACGGTAAGCGAGGGGACGGTTCTTTGCATCCGAGTTTCTCTTTGGCTGCCGGTTACAAAAGGGATTTAAATTCATATGTAGGTATGTATAAAGGTTTAGTAGTAAAGTAATTTTTAAACAAACGTTTGTTTAAATGTATTTTTAATTCAAACATATCAGATGATGCAACTGTTCAGTTAGGATATAACTTTTTAAATAGCTATTTTATTATAGGTTTTGCGTTGGTAGACCTGTAGAACAGTCCGTCTATATCCTTCTGTACAGTATTCACTATTTTATTTAAAAAGGAAAAAAGGATTTTGTTAACCGTTTGTTGAAAATTGAATTAATACGGAGTCACACGGTGGAAAAGATGTGGAGCAGTGGGGGCGGTTCTCACGCTTTCCTCGAAGTTCGAAGGAAGCAGAGAACCGTCCTCTTCTTCCAATTTTCTCTACTTAAGAGTTTTTTCGCTAGGTTTTTAAAGGCGAAAAAGAACAGATTGAACCCTATTTTCCAGCTTTCACCGGACGTACCACAGGGGATGCGCAGAACCCTCCAAACATTATGTTTGTTGCTTGTTCGGGATGAGGATAGAAGAGGCTTTTTGAAAATGCTTTTTTACATAAAAAACTGACTATAGAGGTGCAAACAATGCTAACAAAAGAGCAATTACTCCAAATCAAACAACTTCAAGACATCTGTGAAAAAGAAGGAGGATTCGAGCTGAAGCTAAATGTTGATATGCTCGAAAACCGGGATGAAGGCAGCAAGGAAGATTTCTTTCATTATGAAGACGGGCAGCTTGTCGGGTTTCTTGGAAGCTACGGATTCGGCAATAAAATAGAGCTGACCGGCATGGTTCACCCGGGCTACCGTGGGAAAGGGATTTTTTCTAATTTGTTTGCTATGGCTGTAGAAGAGGCAAAGCAACGAAATGCCAAGATCATCTTGTTGAATGCGCCAAACTCATCCCAAACAGCCAAGAAGTTTTTAGCCAACATTCCCTGTATGTTTTCGATGACGGAATATCAAATGAAATGGCATCCAACTGACGTATATGAAGATCCTGCTGTGACCATAAGACCATCGACTTCACAGGATGATTGGGATGCGGAAATTCAGCTTGAAGTGAAGTGCTTTGGATTTAGTGAACAAGAAGCAAGGGAATTTAACCAGCGGATGAGGGAGCTAAACGGGGAAGATAAGTTCATTATTGAAGCAGAAGGAAAAATTGCGGGGAAAATCCGTGTATCCGAAACGGAAGGTGAAGCATGGATATATGGGTTCGCAGTCTTTCCCGATCTCCAAGGAAAAGGAATCGGCAGAAAGGCTTTATCCAAAGTCGTCAAAATGAAGAGTGAAAAAGGCCTGCCTATCTTCCTGGAAGTAGAAGCTAAAAACGAGAATGCACTGAAACTATATGAATCTTGTGGATTTCGGAATTACCATTCGCAGGACTATTATCTATATCAGGGTTAGTAAGCACTGGAGGCCGTGAGTCTGTAAGGTTAAATAACTCAATGACAAGAATAAAGAAGCATCTGGAACAGTTCCTGATGCTTCCAATTTTTGCAGGGAACTAAATTACATAAAAAAAATTGTTTGCATTTAGAAAATGCAATCGACGTAAAAAGGCTCATGGGCTTCAGTTCATCCATTTTAAAACACTTAGGAGGAGTTTTTTATGAACATATCAACAAACACAGCTTTAATAATAATCGATGTTCAAAATCACTTTGATAGTCCAGAAAATGGTGTGAGAAATAATTTAAACGCCGAAGAGAATATGGCGACATTATTAAACATGTGGAGAAACACGAATCGACCAATCGTTCACATACAACACATCAGTAATCCTTCCCTACCACATCATCCTGGACGTGATATAAAAGAAATTGTCGCTCCTCTTCCAGGAGAACCTGTGATGATAAAGAATGTAAACAGTTCCTTTATTGGTACGAACCTTGAAAATCATTTAAAGGAAGCTGGAATTGAATCCCTTGTTATTGTAGGGTTAACAACCGATCATTGTGTTTCCACTACGACAAGAATGGCAAAAAACCTTGGCTTCATTCCTTTCATTGTTTCTGATGCTACCGCTACTTTTGAACGAATTAGTTTTGACGGAAAATTGTACAGTGCTGAAGAAATTCATCACTTGGCTCTTGTCAGTTTATCCGACGAATTTGCTACAGTTATTGATACGGAAGGAGTTCTAGAATTGCTAGAAAGATAATGACATAGAATTACTACGACACTTCAAACTCTAATCGACGAAGGTTTTATTAAAGCGGTAAAAAGCCACGGATAAGCCGAAAAAATAGAAAAGATTAAACTATACGAAAAGTTGAAAATCAAATCAAACGGTATGCTTGTGAGGAATTATCAATGGCAGTCGGATGTATTGGACGAATAGCCTTTTGAATATGCTTGGGGCAGTGGGGACGATTCTCGCGCTTTCTTCGAAGTTCGAAGGAAGCAGAGAACCGTCCCCTGCTTCCATTAGAAGCAATACCGATAGAGCCAAGATTTTAAAGGTAAAGAAGCTAGTGGAGACTGCTTAGATCCAAGAAAAAAGAATAAACGATGAGTAAAAGAGCGGAAACCCTGCTCTTTTTTTATTTCCCCCCGTATGAAACAGAGGGTTTGCTCCTTATTTGAATGTGTCAGCCTTTCTGTCAAACATTTTTAAAAACTTTTCTAGGATGTTAACTAGTTAACATCTTTAGGCAAAAAGAGCGGCTATAATCATTTTAAATAATTTGAAAATTCAAACGATGGTGAGGGCAAATAATGGACTGGATGAGTGTGAAGGAAGAAGCAACCTTGTACTTGCAGAGGTTGATACAGTTTGATACCTCTAATCCTTCTGGAAATGAGCTTCCTGCAGCTGAATATCTGGCTGGGTTAGCGCATGAAAATGGCCTGCTTGCTCGGGTAGAAGAGACGGGAAAGAACAGGGGGAATCTTATCATATCTTACAACGGGACGTTTCATAAACCAATTATCCTGTTGTCTCATCTTGATGTAGTGCCAGCAAGAAGGCAGGATTGGTCGGTTGATCCATTTGCAGGTGAAATCATTGATGATGTGCTATGGGGGAGGGGCACGATTGATACGAAACAACTCACAATTATGCACCTGATGACCTTGTTCCTTTTAAAGAGAAGTGGTGTCGTGTTCCCTTTTGATTTGGTTTTAGTTTCGACGGCGGATGAGGAGAATGGCAGTGAGCTTGGGTTAAAGGCACTTCTTCCTATGTATGAGGGGTTGTTTAAAAATTCCTATGTATTGAATGAAGGTGGAGGTTTCCCGGTAACGATTCAAGATCATCACTATTATCTTTGTGAGACAGGGCAAAAAGGGGTATGCCGCATCCGACTTTCTTTTCCAAAGAAGATAGAGCAGAATCCTTATTTTCCGGTGCAGGAGGAATTGAAGTTGGCCTCCACCATTATTCAGGAATTTGCCTCATTGACCCTTCCTGGAGATGCCCCACATACGACGAAAAGGTTAATAGAGACGCTCACTGCAGGTGTACAGGATGAAACCGAAACAAGTTCACTCTCCCATGAGGACCGATTATTGCTGTTGAAACCTTATGTAAGTCCCTTTCTCTATCAACTGTTCCGAGCGATGTCAGAGACGACCTTTACGGTTACCAAGTGGAATGGCGGAAGAAAATCCAAGGAGCTCCAAGGGGATAGTGAAATCTTTCTTGATTGTAGGATCATACCTGGAATTAGCAAGGAAGAGATAGAGTCGGAGCTTCAAAGATTGATAGCAGGAAGAGATATCGAATTCGAGATACAAAGCTTTGAGGAGGGCTATGAGTCTACATTTGAAAGCAGTTTATTTGAACAGATGAACATTGTATTACAAGGATACATACCAAATGCAACTGTTGTTCCTTTCCTGTCGGTGGGGAGCAATGATGGCAGACATGTCAAGCATCTGCAAAGTAAGGTGTACGGTTTTTCGCCAATGCTGCCGGATATGACTTTTGAAAGGGTCCTGCCAATGGTGCATGGTGTGGATGAGCGGCTGCCATTGGAATCATTGAAATTTGGTATCCAAGTACTATATGAAACACTTACAGGAATGGAAGGGAGCAATTTGCATGAAAACGAGTAATCGAACAATCGCAAAGGAAAAACTGGATCAGGCAGTTGTACTGTTGAACAAGCATAATATTGATACATGGATGATTGTGACGAGGGAAGGATCCGATCCTAGTCTTCCGCTTCTAGTCGGGACACGCTCGATTCACCAGGCTGTTATTTTCCTGAACAGGCATGGCCGACATAAGGTGGTAACCTCAGTAAGTGACAAGGAGGCGTACGTGGAGACGGAGCTTTTTGAAGAGGTAATTATCTACGAAGCTTCTATCGATGATGTGTTTTTACAGGAATACAAGCAGGAAAATCCGAAAAATTTCGCGTTGAACATCTCAAAGGATGACCATTTATGTGATGGATTGACGCTCGGATTGTACAAATGGTTAGAGCGGGTGCTTGGAAAAGAGGAACTGCAGAAAAAAGAAACGTCCAGTGAGGAGATTTTAAAAGAGCTTCGCAGTGTGAAGTCTACTTCCGAGCTGAAAGCGATGCAGCGTGCCATCGACTTGACGACGGACATTTACGAGGAAATCTTTCAGCTGATAAAGCATGGAATGACAGAAAAGGAGATAGGTCAGCTTTTTGTTGAAGGGATGAAAAAGCGCGGAGTGACGAACGGTCTAGGGAATCCTTATGATCCTCCACTTGTCTGCACGGTTCGAAATGGATTGGCACACCGAAAGCCAGGTGATTATGTTGCCGAACCGGGGGATATCGTAATCATCGATTTCAGTTTGAAGTACGAGGACTATGTTTCGGACATTGCCCGTACCTGCTATTTATTTAAACAGGGGGAAAAGGAACCGCCAGCTGATGTGACAGCTGCTTTTGAAGCTGCTTTTGCTGCCATTACGGAATCAATTGAGGCGCTATTACCAGGAAAAAAAGGCTATGAAGTGGATGCGGTCGGAAGAGCCTGTATCGAGCGGCATGGCTATCCGACGATCCGTCACTCTGTCGGACACCAGGTAGGACGAGAAACACATGATGGCGGGACAATTCTTGGACCGCGAAGAACTCCTCCAAGAAAAGCGGTCGAAGGGACAATCAGGGTAGGGGAAGTGTACGCGATTGAACCGACCGTCATTCAAGACGAGGGGCTTCCATGTATGCTCGTTGAGGAAAATGTCCTCGTGACAGAGAATGGGCCAAAGATATTAAGCAAACGTCAAACCTCTTTGATTACGATTCCTTATGAGTGAGACCCAGTCCATGAGAATGTTAAAAGAAACGGAACAGCAAGCACTGACCATTTTCAAGAAGCTATTAAAAATTGATACAACGAACGGAGAGAAAGAAGAACGAAAGGCTGCGGAGTATTTGGAAGAGCTCCTGCTCGAAGAAGGTATCCAGGTTCATTTTTACGAGAATACCTCTGGGAGGACCAATCTAGTAGCGAAGCTTGTGGGTGGAGAGGAAGAGCCTCTTTATCTAATCTCCCATCTTGATGTAGTCGGAGCAGAAGAAGTCAAGTGGGAACAACCGCCATTCTCGGGATTGGAAGTCGATGGGGTGATTTGGGGTAGAGGAACCCTCGATACGAAGCAGCTGACGGCGATGCAGGTAAGTGCCTTTCTTGAATTGGCCAGCATGAAGGATTCGTTGAACCGTGATGTTTATTTGATGGCGACTGCTGATGAGGAGAATGGTAGCCATGAGGGGATGGGATTTCTAAAAAAAGCACATCCTGATCTGTTTAAAAAAGGAATGGTAATTAATGAAGGTGGCGGATTCACAGTAAATTACAAAGGTCACAATTATCTGCTCTTTACGGCAGGTGAAAAAGGGGTAGCGAAAGTGAAGGTCACCGCAAGAGGGCAGGGAGGGCATGCGTCCTGTCCCCCTGAAAATCAAGCTATGCTCACTCTTGCTCAGGCAATGGAACGCATTCTCTCCTGGTCCTATCCAAAGCGTTCCACCAAGGTCTCTGCCATGTATAAGCAAGTCCTGGGCATTGAGGATATAAGCTTGGTTCCAAAAACAGAGGATGAAAAATTGTTGGTGGATTTGTTGGAGTATATGGAAACATCAGGACCTTTAGTGAACCAATTGGAAATAGGGTCTGTGGTAAATGCCATTCCTTATCTTGCGGAGGTCGAAGTGGAGTTTCGCCTTGTTCCTGGGACAACTAAGGAGCAGTTGTCAGGGTGGATGGCGGAGGCTCTAAAAGGTGTGGAGGTAGAATTTGAGGTTACGAGCATAGAAGAGGGCTTTGAATGTGCACTTGATTCCCCTTATATGGAAATGATGGAAAAGGCGTTACAGGATGCTGGTTCCAAAGCAACTCTCCTACCGTTTCTCGCACTTGGAAGAACGGATGGACGTTACTTTGGAGATACAAGGTCCGCCATCTATGGTTTTTCTCCGCTGACAGAAAAGGATTCATTTGTCCGTGTTCTTAAAAAAGTGCATAACCATAATGAGAATATTACTAGAGAGTCCTTTCTTTTCGGAACGAACGTACTCTCTTTGCTTACAGAATCAATTTGCAGGAAGTGAGGGATGGAACCATGAAGTACTCTGTTAATTTTGAAAAGATGGAACAAGCCGTTCAGTATTTAAACCAGCGGGATATCGATTTGTGGTTAATTGTGACAAGTGAAGGAAGTGATCCTTGTCTAAATCTTGTTACAGGTGTCAAAACGGTGGGACCTGGGGCGTTTGTTCTGACGAGAACAGGAGAGAAGCTGGCACTGTGCAGTTCCATTGATGCACAGGACATTGAAGAATCGGGATTGTTTCAGGAGGTAATTAAATATACCAATAGCTTGGCTGACCCGTTAAAAGATGTGGTTAGACGATTTCAGCCAAAAAAGATTGCGCTCAACTATTCAGAGGATGAGCATCTGGCTGACGGTCTGACTGTCGGACGTTTTCGTTGGCTAAAGGAGACGCTCGAGGAAGATTTCACAGGGGAATTTGTATCTTCCCAGCCATTCTTAAGTCGATTGCGAAGTATTAAGACTGACCGAGAAGTAGACACAATCTACCGAGCCATTCGCTTAACGCATGAAATCTATGATTCAGTTATTAGTAAACTAAAGGTTGGATTAAGTGAGAAGCAGGTCGGTCAATTGTTCGTGGATGAGATGGAACGTCATCACGTTGTCAATGGAATCGATCGTGCACTATCCATGCCGATTGTATTGAAGGAACGGATTGCGCATCGTTCTCCGAGTGATGCGGTGATCGAACCAGGTGACCTCCTTATTATGGACTTTAGCATTGACATTGATGGCTATGTTTCTGATATTGCCAGAACCGTCTATTTTCTGAAAGATGGGGAAAAAGGAGCTCCATCGCATGTGAACCGTGCATTTGCCACCATCTATGAGGCGATCACAAAGGCTGCTGAAGGACTGAAGCCTGGGGTAACTGGCTATCAAGTGGATGAAATAGCCAGGACGCATCTGACAGCAAATGGCTATCCAGAGATTACCCATGCGACAGGTCATCAGATTGGAAGAGATGTTCATGATGGAGGAGTATTGCTTGGCCCAAAATGGGCTCGTTACGGTTCTTCGCCGTATGGTGAAGTGGAAGAGGGGATGGTATTCACTTTAGAGCCAACCTTATTCACTGATCAAGGTCTTCAATTTATTGTAGAGGAGAATGTTCTTGTGACGCAAGAAGGTGCGGAATTCCTGACAGAGCGTCAGAAAGAACTAATTCTCATTCCTGCTACTTGATTTTTCGATAGGAGGTGAAAGCTTTTGGGTGTTTATATAGTAAAACGGATTCTTCATGCCATTCCAATTCTAATAGGAATTACCATTCTTACCTTCCTTATTATGCAACTTGCTCCGGGGAATCCAATGCAGACGATGATTAATCCAAAAATATCAATGGAAGAAATGGAAAGAGCCCAAGCAAATCTAGGGTTTGATCAATCCAAAATTGTTCAGTATTTCAGTTGGTTGAAAGAAATCTTGCAAGGAAACCTTGGATATACCATCAAGACCGGCCAATCTGTCAGTGATTTAATTTTAGAGAGGCTGCCTGCGACGTTAACACTTACGGGTTCAGCTTTCATCATGGCGTTTGTAATCGGTGTGCCGCTTGGGGTATTTTCTGCGACACATCGTTATAAGCTACCGGATTATGTTCTTACGGTATTTGCCTTTATCGGAATCTCGATCCCCTCCTTTTTCTTCGGGCTTGGACTAATCTTTATTTTCGCATTGAAGCTTGGATGGTTCCCGACTTCCGGAATGGCGTCAATAGGTGCAAACCTGACTGGATTTGCCCTTTTTATAGACCATTTGAAACATATTATCCTTCCTGCCGTTGTTCTTTCCTTACCAACAGTAGCGGTCGTGATGCGATTTACGAGGTCAAGCCTGTTAGAAGTGCTGCATCAGGATTTCGTTCGTACAGCAGATTCGAAAGGGTTAAGCCGGAAAGTGGTCATTGTAAAGCATGCGTTAAGAAATGCGCTTATTCCGGTTATTACTATATTTGGTCTTTCCATACCGTTCCTATTTGGTGGCGCCTATATTACGGAGCATATCTTTAATTGGCCGGGGATGGGAAGCATGGGTATCCAGGCAATTGTCGGAAGAGAGTACCCCGTTATTATGGCATTGAATCTGTTTACATCTATTCTGGTTCTAATGGGAAATCTGCTCGCTGATGTTCTCTATGCTTGGGCAGATCCAAGAATTCGATACAACTAGTGAAAGGAGGGAAGCCGTATGAATGGAAGTGTGGAAATACAAAATGAACCACCGTTACTCCCCAGCAAGCCTGAATGGAAGAGAAAAACATTTCGGCAGGCAGCTTGGAAACGTTTCAAGAAAAACAAATTGGCGTTATTTGGTGCCGTTGTGTTGGCGTTATTGATTCTGTCTGCTCTAATGGCACCACTTATCGCTCCCTATAATCCTTATACTTCCCAGGAAAACGATCTCGGGTTAATCAATGTACTGCAGGCTCCTAATTCAGAGCATATACTAGGTACCGATAGCCTCGGACGTGATCTGCTCAGTCGTATCATCTACGGTGGAAGAGTTTCCTTGAGTGTGGCCTTGGTAGCAGTATGTATTTCTTCTTTTATCGGTATTGTGATGGGATTACTTGCCGGTTATTACGGGAGGTGGGTTGATGTTGTCGTCATGAGGATAACGGATGTAGTTATCTGTTTTCCGGTATTATTCCTGGTCATCTCCGTTGCCACTCTACTAAAGCCCAATCTCTATAATGTCATGATTGTAATTGGACTTGTGAGCTGGACAACAATGACAAGATTGGTGCGTGGGGAAGTCCTGCGACTCCGAGAAATGGAGTATATCGAAGCCTCCAAGGCGCTTGGTCAGAGCAACTTAATTATTATCGGAAAACATATCTTGCCGAACATCATGGCGCCTATTACTGTTCAGGCGACACTTCAGACCGCAGAAGCGATTTTAACAGAGTCGGCTCTTAGCTTTCTTGGTGTCGGGGTGCAGCAGCCCATCCCAAGCTGGGGTAACATGCTGAACGAGGCTACCTCTATCACTATCTTGCAGTTTAAGCCGTGGGTTTGGGCCCCACCAGGGTTTGCCATTCTTTTAACAATCCTATGCATTAATTTTTTGGGTGACGGCTTGCGTGATGCCCTCGATCCCAAAATGAAATCATAGGCTTCATACATACCATTGAAGGGAGGGTTGAATGTCGCAGGCTACCACTTTCATGTCATGTATCCATTGGCAGTTTTCGCATTCTTTGTTGCTCTGTTTTTACAGTGACATTTTTTACGAAAAGAGCCTATCCATTTATTGAATAAGGGGGATTTATATGAAAAAGAGATTGAATATTTTGTCAATATTTGCGCTTGTATTGATTCTACTGGTAGGTTGTACTTCCGAAAGTAGTACGGATAATAATACAAATAACAAACCAAACGACAATGCAGATACAGAAGAGCCGAAGCAAGGAGGGTCCATTACGATTGCCTCAGCAAGCGAACCGGGTAACTTAAACCCGCTGATCTGGGCTACTTCTTCTGATACACTTGTCACACACATGGTCTTCGATTCTCTGGTTATTCCGGATGAAGAATTAAAAATGATTGGAAGCTTGGCGGAAAAATGGGATGTTTCCGAGGATGGGAAAACATATACCTTCTATTTGAAAGAGGGGGTTACATGGCATGACGGCAAACCATTTACTGCCAGGGATGTCGAATTCACCTATACCTCTCTTGCTCATCCTGACTATGACGCAGGCGCCTACTGGAGAGTGGATCCAGTAGTAGGTGCGGCAGAATACAAAGCAGGTGAAGCAGAATCTGTAGAAGGAATCAAAGTCATCAATGATTATACAATTTCGTTTACGACAAAAGAGCAGTTTGCTCCGTTCATTTCTGGGCTATTTATCGGAGTTCTGCCTGAGCATATCTTGTCAGGCGTTTCCCCGGCAGAATGGGCAAAGCATGATTCCAACCGTGCTCCTGTGGGAACAGGACCATTTAAATTTGACTCTTGGGAATCAGGGCAATTTATTCAACTAAGTGCAAACAAAGACTATTTTAAAGGTACACCCCACCTTGATAGTTTAGTAGTTCGCTTTGGAGATGCTAATACTATGTTGGCGGCATTCATGAACAAGGAAATTGACATTACGTCTGTACCAATTGCCGAGATTGAATCGATTAAGTCACTTGAATATGCAGATGTAGTACTGTCAGATCAACTAAGCGTGTACTATGTCGGATTTAATGCCAAAAACGACCATTTCGCAGATGTGAAAGTTCGTCAAGCGTTGGCTCATGCGACAGATAAGCGTGTTATCGTTGCTTCCATTCTAGGAGAATACGGAGAGGTCGCGGATGACATCTTCCCTTCGAAGCACTGGTCGCATAATCCGGACCTTCCAATCTATGACTTTGACAAAAATAAAGCGGAAACACTATTAGAGGAAGCAGGTTATAAAAAGAACAGCAAAGGCTTCTACGAAAAGAACGGCAAGGAGCTTAGCTTTACTTTGCAAGTACCAACAGGGACTAAGGAAAGAGAAAAAACGGCTGCACTTCTAAAACAACAATATGAAGCGATTGGCGTGAAAATGGAACTTCTATCCTTGGATTTCCCTACGCTTGTCACAAAGTTGCTTCCACAAACGGCAGATGGGAAACAGCGAGAAGTGACAAAGGATGACTATGATGCGTATATCCTTGGATTTGGAATAGAAGCGGATCCAGATGAATATCGTAGTTACTTCGGTTCGGCGTACATGCCGCCAAATGGGTATAACTTTGTCGGCTATTCTGATCCACTCGTCGATGAACTCCTTGACAAACAATCGAAGGAAGTAGACTTTGAACAGCGTCAGCAATATATTTGGGAGGTCAGTAAGAAACTTGCGGAGGATGAAATCTGGATCCCAATCTATGAGCAAAGCGCCACATACGTTGCCAATACGAAAGTGGCAGGATTTACTCCGGATTTCAGAGGTGTCACATTTAACGCTCGCGAGTGGAGTGTTAAATAATCTTCTCCTAACAGACAAAGAAATCGGATTCGTTCGATTTCTTTGTCCCTTTTAAAGAATACCAATCCATTACGTTAAAAGGACAGATGCCCATGTTACGACGTATCGAGAAGCTGAGAAAATGGCTTAATGAAAATCACTGTGATGCTTTTTTCTTAAACACGGTGGAAAATTACCGGTATTTCTCGGGTTTCACAGGAAGCAACTGTTATTTGTTTGTCTCCAAAAATGAGGCAATTCTTGTTACGGACCAACGATATTCGCAGCAGATAAGAGAGGAGACGGAAGGATATAAAATTCATATCCATGAGATTAATCCGTTTACAACTTTAGAAAAAGTGCTGAAGTCTTTGGAGGTAAGCTCCATTGCCTATGACGGCAAAAAGACTCCAGTGTCTCTATTAAGAGCATTAAGGAATATGGATGGCAAAGTTGATTGGGTGTATACAGAAGATGTTAGCCTCGGCATTCGCCAATACAAGGAGCCTGCGGAAGAAGCTGCCATTCAACAGGCTGCTGAAATTGGAGATCTTGCATTTAAAGAATTGTGCCAAATAATAAAACCAGGCATGACGGAAAAGCATATTGCTGTAGAGCTTGAATACCTTCTCGCCAAGCACGGCAGTGAAGGACCGACATTTGGAACTATTGTTGCAGCTGGAGAGAGAAGCGCCTTGCCACATGCGACTCCGTCTTCTCGGATGGTGAAGGAAAATGACATGCTTTTAATTGATTTTGGTGCCCGTTTTGAAGGCTATATGTCAGATATGACACGTACCTTGTGGATTGGGGAGCCCACTGCGAGAATGCAGGAAATTTACATGATCGTTTTAGAAGCCTTGGAAAAAGCCATCGTTGCAGTAACACCAGGTGTGACTTGTCAGGAGCTGGATGATGTAGCAAGAAAAGTCTTTATCGAAGCAGATTTAGAGGAATATAGTCTTCGTGGCTTGGGGCATGGTGTCGGGTTGGAGATACATGAATGGCCCCGGGTGGTCATGCATCATGATGCACCGATTGAAAAAGGACAGATTTTTACGATTGAGCCAGGTTTATACATACCGGGGGTAGGCGGCGTACGTATTGAAGAATTAGTCTCAGTAACAGAGAGCGGGTGTAAGCTGCTGACCGGTACACCTCGAACAATCAGATTAACTTAACCGACTACAAGTATTGGAGGTGAGCAAGATGACGGAAACATTACTGGAAGTCAAAAATTTAAAAACTTATTTTCATACAGAAGATGGAATCATTCCAGCAGTTGATGGGGTATCCTTTCAACTTAATAAAGGGGAGACACTTGGAATCGTGGGGGAATCCGGCAGCGGAAAAAGTATCATGTCGCTTTCCATCCTCCAATTGATTCCGAAACCGCATGGGAAAATCGAAGGTGGCGAAATCCGCTTTAGAGGTCAGGATCTATTGGAACTTGAAGATAAGGAAATACGAAAAATCCGTGGAAACGACATATCTATGATTTTTCAGGAGCCGATGACTTCGCTTAACCCGGTCTACACCGTAGGAAACCAAATTATGGAGGTACTTCGTCTCCACCAAGGACTTTCCAAAAAGGAGGCGTTGAAAGCTTCAATTGAAATGCTGAAGCTTGTCGGTATCTCCCTGCCAGATCAACGTGTCCATAACTACCCCCATCAGCTGTCTGGGGGGATGAGGCAGCGTGTGATGATTGCGATGGCGCTTGCTTGTAATCCGCATCTTCTTATTGCCGATGAACCGACCACTGCGCTAGATGTGACCACACAAGCACAAATCTTAGAGTTAATGAAGAACCTAAAAGAACGATTGAACACGTCCATTCTCCTTATTACTCATGATCTCGGGGTAGTTGCGGAGGCTTGTGACCAAGTAGCGGTCATGTACATGGGGAAAATTGTCGAATATTCAGATGTCTATTCCTTATTCGAAAAACCAAAGCATCCCTACACAATCGGTCTTTTAAACTCCATTCCGATGATAGAGGACAATCGATTAAGGCTCGAGCCGATACGAGGATATGTACCGAATGCATTGGACGACTTGAAAGGCTGCCGATTTTGTACAAGATGCAATGAGGTAAGGGATCTCTGCTATGTAGAAGAGCCACCACTACTTCATCTCGAAGACCAAAAAGTACGATGTTGGAAGTATACAGAGCGCTGGGAAAAGGCAAAGGAAGTGGATGGGAGGTCAATCATTTGAACGATACAAAAGAAAAACTATTAGAGGTGCAGGATCTCTCGACATGGTTTCCTATAAAAGATAAAAAGAGCTTATTCTCCCGCGGGAACTCCTTTGTAAAGGCTGTGGACGGGGTAAGCTTTTATATCGATAAAGGCGAAACCCTTGGACTTGTAGGGGAATCAGGTTGTGGAAAATCCACAACTGGAAGAACTATTCTAAGGTTAATCCAAGCAACAAAAGGAGAAGTTCTGCTTGAAGGAAATGACATTTATAAACTAAACTCCTCGCAACTGAAAAGAATACGAAAAGATATGCAAATTGTATTTCAGGATCCGTATGCCTCGCTAAATCCGAGGCTAACCGTCAGAAATATCATCGGAGAGGCGTTAACCATTCATACAAAGCTATCCAATAAAGAGAAGGACGACTACATTGCCAAACTCTTGGAGGATGTTGGATTGAACACTTCTTATATGAACAGGTATCCGCACGAGTTTTCGGGTGGGCAAAGACAACGTGTTGGGCTTGCCAGAGCATTGGCTGTCAATCCCAAGCTCATCATTATGGATGAACCAGTTTCTGCCCTGGACGTTTCCGTTCAGGCTCAAGTACTAAATTTGATACAGGATCTTCAAAAGAAGTATGACCTTACCTATTTGTTTATTACGCATAATTTAAGCGTTGTAAAACATATTTCAGACAGAATTGCCGTGATGTACCTTGGGAAAATAGTAGAAGTGGCAACGAAAGAGGATTTTTTTTCAAACCCGATTCACCCGTATTCTCAAGCATTACTGTCAGCCATCCCGCATCCCAATCCAAGACGTAAGCGAGAGAGGATTATCCTTCAAGGGGATGTGCCAAGTCCCGTCAATCCACCAAAAGGCTGCCGATTTCATACAAGGTGCCCGCTCGCAGAAGCTATTTGCCTAGAGTTGGAGCCACAGCTTGTATCCAAAGATGGCCAACACTTTGTTGCCTGCCATTTAAAATGAACAAATATAAAAAGAAGGGGGAAACACACATGACACAGCAGCACCCAGAAGTCGTTATTATCGGAGCTGGCATCATCGGATGTAGCATTGCGTACTTTTTAGCAGAACAAGGCTGTACAAATGTTCTCGTCATCGATGAAGGGGGAATCTCTTCTGGTGTGACAGGAATCTGCCCTGGAGGCATTCGCCAGCAGTGGGGGACTGAAATCAACTGCATGATGGCGAAAGCCTCTGCGGAATTCTACTATTCTATCAATGAAAGATTAAACCCAGAGTACGAAATAATGTTTCGTAAAGTGGGGTATCTTTATACATTTCACTCCGAGGAGGCGGTTGTAGGCTATAGGAGAAACATTGCGCTTCAAAATTCCTTAGGCATTCCAACTAAACTTATTACACCATCGGAAGCAAAGGAAATCGTACCAGGACTGAACAGCAACAGTTTCTTGGCAGCCTCCTTTTGTGATACAGATGGATTTGCTGATGATGCCTACCATGTTACAAACAGCCTGGCTATCGCAGCGAAACAAAAAGGCGTTCAATTTATCTCGGATGAAGTTCAAAGGCTAGTTAGAGAAGGAGACCGGATCGTGGGGGTGGAATGTAAAACAAGAGGCATGATTCAGACTGAAAATGTAGTCAATGCCGCAGGTCTTGGCTCTGTAAAATTAGCGGAGACGGCAGGCATTGAAATCCCAATAAAAGAAGAGGTTAGAAGAATCCTCTATACAAACCGCTTAGAGGAGCGAGTCCTTGAACCGCTTCTCGTTTCATTTGAAAAGGGATTTGCAGCCAAACAACTCACAGATGGCACCATCTATTGTAGCTATCTTGGCAAAGATTTGAAGCCGCCTTATAACAAGTTCGATTTTCAACTGCGGGCAGCAGAAGTAGGAATGGAACTCTTCCCACCTCTTGAAAAGGTGGAATTCCGCACCCATATAGATGGAAGGTATGATAGTACACCAGACCATCAGGCTATTCTTGGTGATATAGATGGATTAGCGGGCTATTATCAAGCAATCGGTATGAGTGGCCATGGCTTCATGATGGCACCGGCTATTGGAAGAACATTGGCACAGACCATTTTGAGAGAATCGCCATTCATTGATATTTCCAGTTTGCATTACCGAAGATTTGCCGCCAATCAGCTAGTCTATGAACCAAGTGTCGTCTAACTACTAGCTAATAAAAGAAAGGAGAAAATCAGATGAAAGCATTTACATTGACTTTTCCTGAACATGGGGTAAGTATACGAGCCACACTTTTGGAGGATAAAGCCCCGAAAACATCTCAGGCATTTTGGGATATTATCCAGGAGCCTTTAGAAACAAATGGCCGACATGCTATGTACACGGGGAAGGAAATCTCTGTTCAGCTTCCAGGAGAAAGGGCTGCTTCAACGGATTTGCATGAAGTGCCTCCTGAAAACATCACTTGTTTTCCACTGCCAGGGGAACTTCTTTATACTTTTATGCCTGCCTATGCATGGGGAGGAAATCCACAAGCCATCTATGATCTTGGTTGTTTTTATGGACCAGATGCTCGTACTTTTTTCCCAATGGGTTGGATTGCGGGAAACCGTTTTGCAAAGGTACGGGACGAAGACTTGGAAACATTCGGAGAAATGGGAAGCAAGGCAAATACAGAGGGAGTTCAGCAGATTGTGATAGAAAGAATTTAATGAAAAAAGGGCTGTCTGAGATGGACTTAGTTTCCATACTGAGGCAGCCCTTTTTTGAGAGAAAATCATAAAGACAAGGAGTTCAACGCATCAATCGCTTGTCGGATATCTTCCTTTGTATTGTAGAAATGTGGAGCGATTCGAATCACATCTTTACGGGCAGACACAATAATGCCTTTTTCCTTCATTAATTTTTCAATCAGTGGTGCTTGCTCAAAGTATAAAGCGGTATTAGCCCCTTTTTCAGTAGACTTCTGAGGGCTCATCACATGAAAGCCGTGTGACTTGGCATATTCTATCGTAAAGTCGGAAAGGTTCTCTAGATACATCTGGATTTCCTTTACCCCAATATCTAATAGTAGCTTCATTGCTGCAGAGGCTACATAGGCATTCATCACAGGTGGAGTTCCGGTATCAAAGCGTGAGGCATAGGGTGAATAATTATTTTGTTTGACATCAAAAGAGAAAGGATCTGCCTGGCTGAACCATCCGGTCACTTTTGGGGTCAATTTTGATGCCAGTTCTTTTTTTACATAAAGAAAGGCAATTCCGGGAATGCCTAACATGAATTTCTGTGCTCCTGCAGCAAGGAAATCCACATTCATGTCTTTCACATCTATATTGATATTTCCTATAGATTGATAGGCATCTACAAAGAGATAGGATCCCTTTGTATGAGCCAAATCGGCAACCTCCTTAATATCCTGCTTCCAACCATTGTAATAGGAAACATGCGAAATGCTTGTTAGTAGAGTATTAGTGTCCAAATACTTATCATAATCTTCTAGTGAGATGGTATAATCTTTATTACTAGGTATATAGTTTACAGTAACACCCAAGCTCTTTTTATTTGTTTGCATCGCATGACCTATACATGGAAAATCCAATTCCGTTGTTATAATTTTATTCTTTCCATGATTGACTGGGAAACTGCTCAGAACGGAGGAGATACATTCTGATACGGAGGACGTAATGGCAATTTCGTCTACATCGGCATTGATTAGCGAAGCAAAACGCTGCTTGGACTCGTTGACTTTATCCATCCATAACTCCCAATCCATTCCACCTTGAATCAAACTTTCTTTATATTTTTCCATCGCATCAATGACTGGTAAAGCAAGTGCGCTCTGGGAACAACTGGATAATTGTATCTTTTCTTTTAAAGTGGGAAAAAGCTCTCGATATTGTAATAGGGTTTTGGTCAATTCTTTCACTCCTTAAAAATAGATAGTAGAGGTGATAACATTGATAACACATTCTGTAAAAGAGATCCACGCAGTAACACCCTGGTTAGAAAACCTTCCTTTTGATTGGAGCCCTGTCATTGAAAAGGCTACGAAGAAAAAGTTTAAAAAACATAAAGTCGTCTTTGACCAGAACGAACAAGCGGACCACTTATACGTCGTCACTTCAGGAAGAGTGAGACTGTACTTGATATCACCCGATGGCGATGAGAAAGCATTGGCCATTATCGGAAAGAATGGCTTGGTTGGTGAATGTGGCTTTTATGATGAAGGAGTTTACTCCACTAGCGCCATCACTGCCTCGGAAGCAACTCTGTATCAAATTCACAAAGAAGAGTTCCGTAACTTGCTGAAACAGCACTTTAATCTCGTCGAACAAGCGATGTTCCTCTCAACCAGAAAATACAAACTTCTCTGTATGCAAACACTCCAACTCAGCTACAGTAAAGCGATGCCAAGAATTTGTTCATCCCTCATCCAGTTAGCCTTAAACTATGGTACGACCCTTGATCAACAAGAGATACAGATCTCCATTACTTTTACCCATCAAGAACTTGCAAACCTTATCGGAACCACAAGAGTAACCGTCGTTAAAACCTTGCGTCTCTTAGAGGATGAACACATCTTGCTAAAACGGAACCGGTATTATGTAATAAAGGATCTGGAAAAACTTACTGAACTAGCTCATATTGAATGATACGATAACTTACCTTAATATTACGGATTAATATTTAAAAATTCTGTAAACTTTTTTACACATAGGGAGATAAATTGATTCCTACATCGGAAGCAGAGAACCGTCCCCTGCTTCCAATTTTAATTAATACATAGAGGAGATACAAAAATGGAAATAGTATATTTTGCAGGTGGATGTCTCTGGGGAGTACAAGCATTTATCAAAACTTTACCTGGTGTTACGTTTACGGAAGCTGGAAGAGCGAATGGAACAAGTAAAACACTTGAGGGTGAGTATGATGGGTATGCGGAGTGCGTAAAGACTGAGTTCGATCCAAAAGTTGTATCCATTAAGAGATTAATAGAATATTACTTTGAGATAATTGACCCGTATAGTTTGAATCGACAAGGAGCGGATGTTGGGAAGAAATACAGAACTGGCGTGTATAGTGAAGATGGTAAACATTTAGAAGAGGCGAGGGAGTTTATTAGGGAGAGAGATGATTATCACCGTATCGTCGTTGAAGTACTACCTCTTACAAACTATGTGAGAAGTGCTGAAGAACATCAAGATAGGTTAACTAGATGTCCAAGTGATTATTGTCATATTCCAGAAGAGATATTAAATAAATACAAGTAAGAAAATGTAAGAGTCGAATGACCTGTCTGTCCTTCCGACCCTTTGTCAGTTTTCAATGCAAGAGTGTGTTGAGATTTCTGTCCCTAGACTCTTCGACAAACTTCGGGGAGTCACTGTGACAAGAAAAAAGGCATCGGCAAGGAACTAGTAAAGCGGATGCTAAAGGAACTCGATCTTATCTACATGATTGATCTTTGTTGCGATGATGATGTAGTTCCTTTTTACGAAAAGCTTGGTATGATCAAATCAAACGGAATGTTTGTGAGGAATTATGATAGGCAGTCTGGTGAATAAAGCAGTGGGGACGGTTCTTGCGCTTCCTTAAAACTTCGAAAGAAGCAGAGAACCGTCCCCCTGCTTCCCCTTGCTTCCATCTCTGTTCGTTAAATCTTTACTGTTTTTGTTGCAATTTTCTTTTGAAACGTTTGGTCATGCTCTACGAAAATCATAGTGGGATTGAAGGTTTGGATAAGCTCTTCAATTTGCATACGGGAGTAAACATCAATAAAGTTTAATGGTTCATCCCAAATATACAGGTGAGCTTTTTCGCATAAGCTCTTGGCGATGAGTAACTTCTTCTTCTGGCCGCCTGAATAATGACTTATATCTTTTTCAAACTGTATTCGGTCGAAATCCAATTTTCTTAGAACTGATTTGAACAATGTCTCATCAAGCTGATGTTCCTCAATAAAATCAGTTAGCATCCCCTTTAAATGAGAGGTATCTTGTTGAACATAGGAAATGATGAGATTAGTTCCAGAATGAAGCGTGCCTGTATGCTGAATGGAATCGCCTAAGATTAATTTCAAAATACTGCTTTTCCCGCTACCGTTCTTTCCATCTAGTACAATTCTATCTCCTTGTTCTACCTTGAAGCTTATAGGCTTGTTCACTTTTTGGCCATCATACATAACGGATACGTCCGTTAACTGAAGGAGCTCCTTCGTTTTCGATTCTAATTGTGCTAATTGTAAGGCATACATTTTTTCAACGTTCTTTAATAGCTTTGATTTTTCTTCGATCGCTTTTTGCTGTCTGGCCTCCAGGTTTTTAGAGAGCTTCATCATTTTTGCGGCTTTATGACCAACAAATCCTTTGTCTAATTTAGAACCTGAGTTTGTTGTTCCATTTTTGGAGGCTTCCACTTGATTCGACCAGCCTGCTGAACGTTTGGATGCCTGCTTTAACCGGCTAATATCCTTTTGCAAGCGTTCATTTGTTGCTTCTTCATGTTCCTGCTGGCGGTCAAAGTTCAACTTCCAAGAAGAATAATTTCCACTTTGAACTTCAATATTTGCTTTGTTAATCGACAAAATATGATCAACGCAGCCATCTAAAAAGTTACGGTCATGGGAAATCAAAATAAATCCTTTTTTCTTTTTCAAATAACTAGAAACCACATTCCGTGCTTCCGTATCTAAATGGTTCGTTGGCTCATCAATTAATAAAAATTGCCCTTCATTTAAAAATAGCGCAGCCAGCAATACCTTCGTTTGTTCACCATTAGATAAGGTATCGAATGGACGATACATGGCCTCGGCATCGACATCTAAATAGGCTATTTCTCGAAGAAACTCCCAATCCTCGGCCTGTGTGCATATTTCTTCAAGAATTTCATGGGTAAATTTACTTTTATCTTTTACCGGATAAGGGAAGCAATTAAATTCGACTGCGGCCGTAATCTTTCCACTGTATTCGAATTTTCCTAATAATAAATGGAAGAAAGTTGTTTTCCCTCGTCCATTTCTTCCTATGAACCCCAGCTTCCAATCTGTATCAATCTGAAAGTTTACATCTTCAAAAATGTTATCAAAGCTACTGGGATAAGAGAAAGTTAAATGTTGAACTTGTATCATTGACATAGTAATTCCTCCTTTGTATATCATGGTTCATTACATACAAAGTCGGTATATCCATCTCGTCTACTTTACTCCGTATAAGTGTGATGGAGTATAACGACTTATACAGAGTAATTCATGCGTAACCTCCAGATCCAAAGACATATTATCTCCCCCTTTCAATAGAGATATTTAGAAAAAATAAAAATCCTTCCAAAGAATTTTAGAAGGATGAAAAAAATCATATTTAAAGTCGCTAAAAAAATATATTGAACCGACTTGTAAAAATGACCAGACTAATCCTATCCCCTATAAACAAAAAATATGAAAATAAATAGGTTTAGAATTAGAGAATCATTATTATAAGGTCAGTCCTTTCCCTTTTGCTACTCACTTGCTCTATTAAAGGATAACACGAATAAATTCCTTTTGCATCTCCCTATTTTTAGGGAAGCAGTAGAACCGTCCCTTCGCTCCCCCTCCGCTCCCGTTTATCGGTGAGGGTATTTTTACCCAGACAATGTCCTTCATGTGAGTAGCGGTACTTTTGGCGCATGGAAAGGATCCAGATTCTTTATTGTTAATTAACTCTACGACAACGATGAAGAAGCATCGGAAACCGTCCCTTGCTTCCTTAGCAAAAAGGTATATTCATATAGAAAATAAGATAGGTAAATATCAATCAAAAAGAAAACATTCGCAGTATAATTATTTCCTTTTGTCGTAATTTATAATATAATACTTTTAGTTTTGTATAAATGGGGAGAGTTGGTATTTATGGATAATATCGATAAGAATATACTACAATTACTCATCGAAAATGGCCGGTTATCTTATGTTGAGATTGGTAAACATTTAGGATTGTCCCGAGTAGCTGTTAGAGAAAGAGTAAATAAGTTAGTAGAAGATGGAGTAATAGAGCAATATACAGTTGTCATAAATAGCGAAAAAGTTGGAAAGAATGTTTCGGCATTTTTTGAAATAGATTGTGAACCTAGTTCGCTTGTAAAAGTGGCAGAAGCATTAGCAGATAATCCAAGTGTTGCAAGCTGTTATCAAATGACAGGGCCATCTACCCTGCATATGCATGTATTGGTTGATAACTTTAATGCTCTGGAAAGATTTATTAATGAAGAACTGTATGCTTTAGACGGAATTACCCGGGTAGAAAGTCATATACTGCTTAGACGATTTAAAAGCAGAAAGGGGCTAAAATTATAGTCCTAAAATAGCAAATCTCAAAACTAAATTATTATTTAAAATAGAAAACTCCATCTTGATGGTGTTTTCTATTTTTTTGGTCTTTTATAACAATTTAGATATGTTAAAGCATAAGCCTATTGTTGAATTTTTTTATTCCTTGCTGTTGATTGTAGCGAAAGTTGAAGACACTGCGAGAAATAGCTTTGGGGAGACAAAGCGGGGGTAGCCCTGGAGGTGACCAAAGCGCTCAGTGGTATGTGAAGCCTTGTGAGGAAATCAACAGCGGTGTTTATTGAAAAATATATTTTGAGAATCGAAATGAATTGTAAGCGCAATCATCTCGAATTTACCTCATGAATATAAAAAGAAGAGAATAGATTACGAATTGATTACTTTCGCATCAAAATATCCAACAAATGTAACGTGAATTCTATATATTATAAAAAAACTAAATTTTCTATAGATTTATACTTTTTTATCATATATAATCATTTTTAAATATTTGTAAACAAAAAGTAACTGTATTTAATAATATGGTTAACAAATGGTTTTGAGGAGGGGATATTTTGGTTGCGATGATTGTCAGACGGTTTATTCAATTGATGTTTCTTTTGATTGGTATTTCTTTTTTAGTATTTTCATCAATGTACATTGCTCCTGGAGATCCTGCAGCGATGATTGGGGGACCAACCGCTACAGAATCCGATCTAGAAGCAATACGAGAAAATTTAGGGTTGAATGATCCTTTTATTACTCAGTATGTAAGGTACATCTCTAATGTAGCTCAAGGTGATTTTGGTTATTCCTATCAAACTCGTCAACCAGTCTCTGAAGCCATCAGTATTAGGTTTCCAAATACTATAAAACTAGCAATAGCGAGTATGGTTGTAGCAGTTGTTATTGGAATATTCGCAGGTCTAATTTCTGCTTTAAGACATAACTCGTGGTTAGACGTCACGTCTACAACAATTGCACTTGCTGGGATTTCGATTCCGAATTTTTGGTTAGGTGCTTTGTTAATATTAGTATTTGCTGTGAATCTACAGTGGTTACCGGTTGGAGGATTGTCAGAGCCTTTTTATACAGCAGAGGGGTTCAAGCAATTGATTTTACCTGCTATTACTTTAGGAACGGGGTCCGCAGCGATGATTGCTAGAATGGCAAGGTCTTCCATACTCGAAGTGGTTAAAGCGGATTATGTGCGTACAGCAAGGGCAAAAGGGATTAAGGAACGTCATGTTATTTGGATACACACCTTAAAGAATGCCATGATACCTGTCATAACTGTAATTGGATTAAACTTTGGTTTCTTGTTAGGTGGGACTATTATTACTGAAAAAGTGTTTGCTATTAATGGGGTCGGTAGATTAATGGTTGATGCCATAGCATCACGAGATTTTCCGATGGTACAAGGGTCTGTGCTATTAGTAGCAACGTTATTCGTATTTGTAAATTTAATTGTTGATATTACCTATACATATGTAGACCCAAGAATTAAATATCAATAGAAAGGAGGCTGACGAATATGGAACCGTCTGTTAGTATCCCAGCGACAAAGATAGTGAAGAAAAAGAAAAAAGAAAGATTCCTTTCGCTAACATTCAAGAGGCTTTTAAAAAATAAACTAGCCATAATTGGAGTAATTATTATTCTAATTCAAATAGTGATGGCGATATTTGCTCCACTTATCACTATTCATAGTCCTATTAAACAAAACCTAACATTAAGTGAATTACCGCTTTTCAGTGAGGGACATTGGTTAGGGACAGATAATTATGGAAGAGATGTATGGAGCAGGATTGTATTTGGAACAAGAATATCACTAGTAGTAGGGGTTACTGCTGTCAGTCTAGGCTTACTAGGAGGCGTGACAATGGGGCTACTTGCAGGATATTATCGAAGATTAGATGGATTGATAATGCGGATAGTAGACTTACTGTTTTCTTTTCCTGGAATATTACTCGCCATGCTAATTATTGCAATCCTAGGAACAAGTCTTATTAATGTAGCGATCGCGATTAGTATTTGGTCTATCCCATCATGTGCAAGAATTGTAAGAGGTTCTGTTCTTTCTATAAAAGAGAAAGAACACATCATGGCGATGAGGTCACTCGGAGCATCGGATGTAAGAATTATGCTCAAGCACATTTTGCCGAATGCTTTAGCCCCGATTATTGTGTTCGCAACGATGCGAATGGCTACAGCCATCTTATCGACTGCATCTTTAAGCTACTTAGGATTAGGAGCACAACCTCCAACTCCAGAATGGGGAGCGATGATTGCACAGGGACAAGCCTTCATGTGGACTTCCCCACATTTAACTGTTGTTCCAGGGATTGCGATTATGTTAACTGTTTTTGCCTTTAATGTAGTTGGAGATGGGTTAAGGGATGCATTAGATCCAAATATGGATATTAAATAATAGAAATGGGGAAAAAACGATGAAGAAAAATTGGTTGTTTTTCATCACTTTATTAGCAGTACTTACACTGGCTGCATGCTCTGGAGGAAAAACTTCAAGTGATTCAAATGGGGGGGGAGCTAAGTCCAGCGGGGATCAGGCGTTAACTTATGCTTCTATTTCAGACGCAGTTGGTTTATCGCCTATCTTAATGAATGATTCAGCGTCAGCTAATATTACGGAACATCTTTATGAAACATTGTTTAAAAGAAATGTAGAGACGATGGAAGTGGAACCGCAACTAGCAGAATCATATGAAAATCCAGACGCTAATACATGGATAATTAAATTGAAACAAGGAGTAAAGTTCCATGATGGAACACCATTTAATGCAGAAGCAGTAAAATATACATTTGATAAATTGCGTGACCCAGCTACTGCTGCACCACGTGCTTCTCTTTTAGAACCAGTGGATACGATTACAGTTGTAGACGAGTACACTGTAGAAATTAAAACAAAATATCCATACGGTCCATTTTTAACTGCTTTAACCCACACTAATGCAGCTATAGTAAGTCCTGAAGCGGATCAAAAACAGGATTTAATGAAAGAACCAGTCGGTACAGGCCCGTTTAAATTTGTAAGTTGGGTACCTGGGGATCAAATCGTTATTGAAGCTAACCCTGAGTACCGAGAAGGAGAGCCTGCTTTGAAAAAAGTGGTATTTAAGGTTGTCCCAGAAATATCAACCGCGATTTCAATGTTACAAACTGGAGAAATACAATTCTTAGATCAGCTTCCCACTGAGCAAATTAAAAGAATTGAAGGCATTCAAAACGTCAATGTTGAAAAAGTGGAAGGCACTTCCGTAAACTACTTAACTTTTAATCATTCAAAACCAGAAAATCAAGATCCGAATTTTAGAAAAGCAATTGCAAGTGCAATGGACCGAGATGCCTATGTTGCAAAATTAAACGGATTAGGGATTAGAAGTGATAGTGTCCTTGGACCAAAAGTATTTGGTTATAACCAGTCAAAAGATAATGCAGGAACTCCGTTTGATTTAGAAGTAGCAAAAGATTTAGTAAAAGAGAATGGATATGATCAACGAGAAATTAAGTTATTAACTGCAAATAGAGGTAACTTCCAGCTAATGGCGGAAATAGTTCAAGCACAATTATCAGAAGCAGGATTCAACGTTGTTATTGAAACGATGGAATGGGCGGCATTTTTAGATGCTGCAAGGGTAGGAGAATATGACCTTACATTCTTGAGTTGGGCAAATGTTACGGCAGATGGATCAGAGTTTTTCTATCCAAATTTTCATAGTGATAACGTTGGTTCCTCTAACAGAGCTCAATACAGCAATCCTGAATTTGATAAATTGGTAGAATTATCAAGAACGTCTGTCGACCAAGAAGAGCGATTAAAATATTTAGACCAAGCAAATGAAATGATGCTTAACGAAAACGTAGCAATTGTAATGAGTCACGGAATTGTTACAGCGGCGTTGGAGAATTCGTACAGTGGCTTGGAATTAGATCCAAATGGTAAATGGTATGTAACAAAAGTGACAAGAGAGTAGGGTGAACGATGGGAGAGACATTACTAGAAGTCAAAAACATTGTGACTGAGTTTCGAACAGCAGACGGGCTAGTGCCTGCTGTTCGTGATGTCTCCTTTTCTCTTCAAAAAGGAGAGACATTATGTATAGTAGGAGAGTCCGGCTGTGGTAAAAGTATCACATCTTTATCCGTCATTGGTCTATTACCGAATAATGGAATGATCACTAACGGAGAAATTCTATATGAAGGGGAAAAAATCAATCAACTTTCTCCAGAGAAAATGAGGCAATTACGAGGAACTAAAATATCGATGATTTTTCAAGAGCCGATGACCGCGTTGAACCCGGTGTTAACGATTGGATTTCAGTTGAGAGAACCACTGATGCTACATCAAAAATTATCCAAAAGTGAAGCAACCAAACAAGGAATTGAACTATTAAAACAAGTTGGTATTCCATATCCAGAAAAAAGAATGAATCAGTATCCGCACGAACTAAGTGGCGGAATGAGACAAAGGGTCATGATTGCCATTGCCTTATCATGTAACCCAGGATTGCTAATTGCGGATGAACCAACAACGGCACTCGATGTGACCATTCAAGCTCAAATACTAGATTTGATCAATGATTTAAAAGAAAAATATAACATGGGTGTCATGATGATTACTCACGATATGGGTGTAGTAGCTGAGGTAGCGGACCGAGTAATGGTTATGTATGCGGGGAAAAAGGTAGAAGAAGGTACCGTGAAAGAAATTTTCGATAGTCCAAAGCATCCATACACACAAGGATTATTAAAATCCGTTCCGAATGTAGATGATCCGGAGTTTGAACTAGAACCAATAAAAGGGTCGTTACCAAGTTTAACCGAAGAAATAGTCGGTTGTAGATTTCATCCAAGGTGTGCTTATGCAATGGATATCTGTAGAACTTCAGAACCTTCCTTAGTCAATGTGTCAAATTCCCATCATGTTAATTGCTGGTTAGAAAGTGGGTGCACGAATGGTCATGTTGGATGAAAAGCAAATGGAAGAAAAAACGTTGAAACCAAAGGTGCTTCTAGAAATAAAAGGAGTTAAGAAATACTTCCCTATAACTGGAGGAGTCTTGAAACGTAAACAAGGTGATGTAAAAGCGGTAGAAAATGTCTCCTTACATTTATTTGAGGGAGAAAGCCTTGGGGTAGTTGGAGAATCTGGCTGTGGTAAATCAACCTTAGGAAAAGTGATATTGGGATTAGAAGAATTAACAGAAGGACAAATATTCTTCCAAAATACAGAAATTCAACATTTAAAAAGAAAGGCAAGATTAAAATTTGTCAAACAAATGCAAATGATATTTCAAGATCCTTTTGCATCGTTAAACCCCAAACAACGAATTGGCGATGCCTTAAAGGAAGTATTTACAATGCATACGGATATGTCTGCAAAAGAGAAAAAAGAAACAGTAATACAACTATTGGAAGAGGTAGGGTTAAAAGAAGAGCATTATGATAAATATCCACATGAATTTAGTGGTGGACAACGACAGCGTATTGGGATTGCGCGAGCCATTGCCTTAAATCCATCCTTTGTAATATGTGATGAAGCGGTATCCGCACTTGATGTTTCGGTACAAGCACAAGTCTTAAAACTCCTTAAAACGCTACAGGAAAAATATCATCTCTCTTATCTATTTATTTCGCACGATTTAGGTGTTGTTCGATACTTCTGTGATCGAGTTTTAGTGATGTACTTAGGAAACACAGTAGAACTTGGATCGGTGAAATCATTGTTTGAAAAACCGTTACATCCATACACACAGGCATTGTTATCAGCTATACCGAGACCATCGGTTAATTCAAACCGGAAACGGATTCGTTTAATAGGCGATTTACCGAACCCGGCAAACCCACCAAGCGGTTGTCCATTTCATACTAGGTGCCCTATTGTATCGGATGTTTGTAAAGAAAAGAAACCAGAGTGGGTGGAATACGAACCCAATCATTATGCTGCCTGTCACTTTGCAGGTCAACCCATAGTTTAACGAAATCCTTCTACTTGTAGAAGGAATCTTTTTTTAATCATTATTTGTTTCAATAGTCACAGCTAGAGTGAGAAACGTACAAATATAGGAGGAATACATATGGATTATTTATTTCACCCTTTTAGTTCAAAACGACATACGGTTTTCGCAAAAAAGGGAATGGTAGCAACATCACAACCATTAGCATCACAAGCAGGTATAGAAGTTCTCCAAAAGGGAGGGAATGCAATTGATGCAGCTATTGCAACTGCTGCTGCCTTAACCGTTGTGGAACCTACTTCGAACGGTATTGGTGGAGACGCCTTTGCTTTAGTTTGGGTGAAAGATCAATTACATGGTTTAAATGCATCAGGACCAGCACCAAAATCTATATCTGTTGATGCTGTAAGGAGCTTAGGCCATTCCAAGATGCCTGTTCACGGAACAGTACCAGTAACAGTCCCTGGCGTACCGGCTGCTTGGGCTGAACTATCCCGAAGATTTGGCCGTTTGTCATTAGGGGAAGCATTGATGCCTGCTATTCGGTATGCAGAAGAAGGTTACCCACTAACGCCAATTTTAGGTAAATTTTGGAATAATGCATATAATAAGTTTAAAGAGGATTTAAAGACAGAAGAGTTTGAAGCATGGTTTGAGACATTTGCTCCTAAAGGAAGAGCGCCTGAAATAGGAGAGGTTTGGAAATCTCCAGGTCATGCTTCTACCTTAAAAACCATTGGGGAAACTAATGCAGAATCCTTTTATGAAGGTGAGCTTGCAGACAAGATAGATGATTTTATGAAAAAACATAATGGTTTTTTATCTAAAAGTGATTTAAGTGCCTATCGGCCTGAGTGGGTGCAACCGATTTCTACGAATTATAGAGGTTATGATGTTTGGGAGATTCCACCGAATGGGCAAGGGATGGTAGCTCTAATGGCGTTAAATATATTTAAAGAAATGGCCATTCCAGCATGGCAAAACGCGGAAACACTTCATCATCAAATTGAATCAATGAAACTAGCATTTACGGACGGTCAAGCATTTATTACCGAACCGGAATCGATGCCAGTTACAGCTGAAGAGTTGCTATCTGAAGAATATGCGAATAATCGTAGTAAAATAATTGCAGATAAAGCTTCAGAACCTTCACCATATGAATTGCCAAAAGGTGGAACGGTTTATTTAGCAGCAGCAGATGATGAAGGTAATATGATTTCTTATATTCAAAGTAATTATATGGGATTTGGTTCTGGCATCGTAATTCCGGGAACGGGTATTAGCCTACAAAATAGAGGACATGATTTCTCATTAGATGAGTCCCATCCAAATGTTTTAAAACCAGGAAAAAGGACTTACCATACCATCATTCCTGGATTTTTGTCGAAAGAAGGAAAAGCTGTGGGACCATTCGGAGTGATGGGCGGTTATATGCAACCGCAAGGACATTTTCAGGTGGTCACGAATACTGTAGATTACCTATTGAATCCTCAAGCTGCTTTGGACATGCCGCGATGGCAATGGATAAAAGGAAAATCTATACATGTAGAACCGGAATTTCCTAACTATTTAGTTCAAGCGCTTGTACGGAAAGGTCACGATATACATGTTACTCCAGATGGCGGAAGCTTTGGACGTGGACAAATCATCTGGAGAGATAACGATACGGGAGTATTAATTGGTGGTACAGAATCTCGAACAGATGGAGCAATAGCGGCTTGGTAAAAGCGTTAGTAAAAGAAAAACTCTATATATCCTCCTCACCACGTCCAGTTTGGAAAACACATTTGGATATAAGTGTAGCTTTCTTTAGAGTGGGAATTCTAGGATTCGGTGGCGGTCCGTCCGCTATTCCACTTGTCCATCAGGAGACTGTAAAAAAATATAAATGGATGAGTGATGAAGAGTTTTCTGATACGTTAGCAATTGCCAATGCAATGCCTGGTCCAATCGCAACAAAACTTGCAGGGTATATAGGGTTTCGAGTCGGTGGAGTTATGGGGGCATTAGTTGCTTTGTTTGCTAGTGTTGCGCCAACTGCAATTTTAATGGTTTTTTTACTACAGCTATTACAAGCATATAAAAACGTTCCTTGGGTTCAGCATATGTCTGCTTCCGTAGTACCCGTCGTTGCTGTCATGCTTGCAACTCTAACTTGGGAGTTTGTGAAGAAATCAGGTGATACGCTTGGTTGGCGGAAAGCGCTAATCGTCCTATTAGGTAGTCTCTTATTAATAGAATTAATGAATATCCATCCTGCAATCATTATCTTAATCTTGCTTATTCTGGTATTTCTTCCAGTTAAGAAAAGGAGGGGATAAAATGATCTATTGGCAAATTTTCTTAGCATTCTTTATTCCCGGAATTCTTGGGTATGGAGGGGGACCTGCCTCTATTCCTCTAATAGAAAAAGAAGTAGTCGGTAATTATAATTGGATGACCACACAGGAGTTCAGTGAAGTAATAGCGGTAGGAAATTCATTACCTGGACCAATAGCAACAAAACTGGCAGCTTCCATTGGATATGCCGAAGCTGGTTTCCTGGGTAGCTTAATTGCTTTATTTGCAACGGTCGCACCTTCTATTATTTTGATGCTGGCATTAATGACAATATTGCTTAAGCATAAAGAAAATCCAAAGGTTAAAAATATTTCTATCATCGTACGTCCAGTTATAGCGGTTTTATTAGGAGGCATGACCTTCCATTTTGCAAAAGATGCTATTATTAACTTAGGTGTAATCTATACGATTCTATTGATAGTAGGAAGTTATTTACTATTGGAA
The DNA here is from genome assembly GCA_051750385.1 of Bacillota bacterium. Taxonomy (GTDB): domain Bacteria; phylum Bacillota; class Bacilli; order Bacillales; family Bacillaceae_I; genus Sutcliffiella_A. The sequence continues at coordinate 146,852 of JBNJJQ010000007.1, forward strand.
AAAGCAAAGTTACACCCAGCATTTGTAATAGCAATCGCCCTTATTGTTGGTGCTACGACAGGATTATTTTATTATTAATCTTATTGTTTTTAGAAGGTCCGTTTCTATTTACGCACCTTCTTTTTTTTATTGGAGTTCGTTTTATAAGAAAAGTATTACACATAAACAGTGATTCTGGTGCGGAGTGCTAATAATAGAGAAAGAAATATTCCAATCAGTAATCCAGATAAAATGCCGATAAAAAGTGTAGAAAAAAAGGTGCAGGTAAATAATATTCCATATATAGGTTTATTGAAAAATTCAAATATCGGGTTTACATTCACTAGACTAGAGACAGCAACAATAATAATAGCAGCTAAAGCCGATTTGGGTAAATAGAATAATAAATCGGTGAAAAAAAGAAGCGTGATTATGATTAATATGACAGTTATGATGGAGGAAAGATTGGTTTTTGCTCCAGACTTATAATTAACAGCTGTTCTGGAAAATGCACCTGCCACCGGTATCGCTCCAATAAATGAGCTAGTTACATTAGCTAGTCCTAACCCTCTTAACTCCTGCTTAATGTTCAAAGAGTGTGTGTCTCTGTCTGCAAGAGATTTTGCTATGGCATAGGATTCAAGAAAGGAAATGAAAGCAATCCCCAACGCTACAGGAAGCAACAATTTTATGTAATAAAGGGACAGTGTAGGGAAAGTAAACGATGGTATCCCCTTTGGAATTTCACCAATAATAGCAACCCCACTGCCATGTAGATGAAAAAGAAAAACCAATAAAGTAGTGACTACCACTACTAGAAATGGTGCAATGGATAAAGAGAAAATCCTATTCAAAAAAGAGATTGAAATAATGCTACCTAACCCAATTGCTAATGTATATAGATTAGTTCCATTAACATTTCTTAGTATCTCAAAGAAAAAGAAATAGAGGTTAGTATATGGTGCTAGTTCGACCCCCATAATCAATTCCACCTGATTAAATCCGATAATAATTGCTACAGCTGAAGTAAAGCCACTGATGACTGCAGGGGAAATAATGTTAAACAGTGGTTCTATATGGATAAAACTAACTATCAATTGAATGACACCGATAAGGAATCCAAGAATCAGAACTAAAGGGATATAATGAGGATCCCCAATAGGTACTAACGTAGAGACACCACTGAAAACCATAAGTGAGACAATAGAGACGGGGCCAACTGATAAATATTTCGAGCTAGCAAATAGGGAATATATGAAAAGTGGTAATGTAGCGGCATATAATCCTAAAATTGGTGGTACGCCAGCAATACCTGCGTAAGCAATGCACTGAGGAATGAATAAAATAGTAACAATAACACCACTAGTAATGTCGCCAGTGAAATAGGATGATTTATAAAGGAATAAACGATGGACACCAGGTAGAGTCTTTTCTATCATTTTAACACCTCCATTGTAGAATATATTTTATATATGCAAATTTATGTACAAGAAACCCATTCTAATTAATTGTCTTTTATGTAAGCAAGGGGAAGCAAGGGGACGGTTCTCTTGTTCTGAAGCGGTAGAGCCTTCCCTGTGCTTTCAGGAATTTATTTTTATGTTTGTTGTGGAAGTGGCAGAGTAAGATGAAGGGCTTAAACAGAACGGACATTTCAAACAGTAAAATAGTAACACGAAAATTTCGTATGTCTAAATAGTTCGTTAGAAGGTGTATTTTTAATTAGTCAGAAAAATATGAATACTAGTTCCCATCTCTTTTTTTACCTGTTTAGTCTTATCTATTCATTTTTCGGAAACCGAAAGAAATAGAGCGTAAAGTAATATGTATCTAATTGAAATGATAGTACAAATATATTTTTTAATAAGTTAAAATTTTGTAAAAACCCACCTTGATAACATGCGACGGAAAGGAAGCTATAAACAAAGAAGTTTCTTAGCATAGGATTCTTTAAACAAACGTTTGATTAAATCAATGTTGAAAACCAAGTATCTCAATTGATACAGCGGTTCCATTTGGAATTAGCTTTTTAAATTGCTATTCCGTCAAAATTCTTCTCATGGTGCTAAAAAAATATAGAGCTATTTTATGAAAATCCATGAAACTTCCCGCCCCCTACTAAAGTAATACATAATAAATGGTAAAATAGAGTGATAAAAATGTAGAGGAGGGACATTCAGAGTGTGGATTTTGCAGCGGTTCATGAAAAACGTGATTAAGACGAATAATTTTGCGATTGTAATCATTTCTGTTCTTGTGATAGGGGGCAGTTCTTATATCATTCATCTGTTGGAGCCGGAAACGTTTCCGACGGTTTTTGAGGGGCTGTGGTGGACGATGACGACGGTGACGACGGTTGGGTATGGGGATGTGTCACCTCAAACGGTTCCTGGTAAGACTTTCGCGATGTTCTTGTTTATTTTTGGGATTGGACTTATTGGGGTTTTGATCGGGAAGGTTGTCAATCTTTTGTCATTGTATCAACGGTTGAAGGGGGAAGGGAAGTTGAGTAGTAAGAAGACTAATCATTTTATATTTGTTGGCTGGACAGAGAAGACAGAAAAAGCGATGGAAGAAATTTTAGAGGATAATCCGGACGCAGCGATTGTCTTAATAGATTCCAAGAAAACAAATCCTTGTGACTTAGAGGTTGATTTTGTGCATGGGGATGCGAGTGAAGATGCGGTATTGATGAAGGCGAATGTCCTTGAGGCAAAGTCAGTGACGATCTTTTCGGATGACACGATAGAGGATGCCTCGCTATCGGATGGGAAAACCTTGTTAGTCGCCTCGTCAGTAGAAAGGCTTTCGAAAATACATAATCGCAATATCTATACGATCGTGGAAATTCGCAAGGAGAAAAGCATTCCGAACTTCTCTCATGCCAATGTAGACGAATTTGTGCTTTCTGGAGAGACAGCGTCGCGATTGATGGCAAAGGCAACCCTGTTTAATGGATCCACGCATTTGTTCAGCCAATTAACGAGCAGGATGCATGGCGATAATATCTATGAAATTGCTGCAGATCCTGCCTGGAGCACCTATAAGCAGGCATTCCATGACATTCTGGAAAAAGGGGCAACCTTACTGTCGAACGGGAAAGATCTAGACATTAACAGAAGGCTGGATGAAAAAATCCCGAGCGATGCCAAGCTGTACATCATCTGTGATAAGCATACCTATGAAACGAAATTTAAAGTGGGATAAATAGAAGGAGCTCAAAGCAAAGGCTTTGAGCTCCGTTTTTTAGTACGTTAACGAACTGGCAATAATCCATCCAATGGACAAGGAGAACATCATCAGTAAAACTCCCACAGAGATGCGGTCTTCATTGATGGCATCCTTAATGCTGTAGTTGATGGTCACTACTTCTGCCAACACGTAGAAGACGATTTGTGCGACGATCCCGATTACTCCCCAGATGACCATATCCAGGAATGATACGGAATGTGCGATGGCAGATCCGATGACGAATGCTAGACCGAGAAGTTTTCCGCCCATTACAAGTGCTGCGGTTGTGTTTCCTTGTGACACCTTTTTGATTTTTTCATTTCGAGAAGTTAAATCAAACAAAAATAATCCAACAAATAATAGAACAAATGCTGTTCCTGCGTATATCCCAAACGACGCTAAATAGCTGCCCATTTCACTCACTCCTTCGTATCTTTAAACCCTACAGGCATAAAATAAGATAAATTATCAATAATCTGTTTTCCTAGACGATATCCAAAAGCACTTGCTTGTTCATTGACGAGAAAAGCCCCGATCATCATGTGGCCTTCTTGTTCTCCGGTGTTTGTCTGAAACACGATTTTCGGTAAGTCTATATACTCCTGGTACACCTGCACATAATCAACATAGCTGTTGTTTGGGTCTTCCTCTACTTTTTCTCCTGATGGAGCGTAGATTTTGACAGAATCGCCTTCTCTGCCGAATGTCGGCTTCTCCACGTACTTTTCCCCTGCAGCAAGAAACGGCGCTGGCTCCAAATAGGTGGCGAGAAAATATTCGTCGATCCACTGGTGCTCCTCCGGGGTAAAATAGTCGCTGTTTTGCTCATGGAGTCCCCAAATGATGGCTTGAACGGCCTTTGATTGAAGCAAAAAGGCACTTAATGGATTGATGATGCTAAGCTTCTTTTGGCGGACCAGCTCCAGTAACTGCAGCCCGACATTCTCCCCGGTGGCCCCATCCTTATCAAGAATGAGGGATTCAATCGGGAATGTTTGTCGGTACAGGACATCAATCCTGCTGCCTTCCTCATCCAGCAGGGCTTCCCCTTCAATGATTTGCAGCTTATCCAAGGGCACATACTGGGCCGGAAGTTTGCATATATCCTTTAAGTACAACACCGTTTGTTTGTCCTCGAAATTTTCATCATGAGATGTAAACACGATGTTTGGGAACTCTTTTTTCTCCAAAGCCTGATAGCTCTCGAAAATCGCATTCTTTACGGCTCTTCCCAGACGTTCCTCTTCGTTGCCATTAGGATTAAGGAACTGAAACTCCTGGCATACTTCCCCATTCATAAGGAATAATTCTTTGATAAAAGTAGGGGTGTCACTATTAATCTCCAATACTTTATATGTATGGTTCGTTTTGACCAGATCCACACGCGAGATAATGGACTCTGCCTCGATGTTTTTGATTTTTAAAAAGGGAATCGTTTCTTTCGGATACCCCAGTTCAAGAAGCGTATCCTCATCCAGCACCCGCAGTAGCCTGGCCGTTTTTGAAAATATCCCGCCTACTCGATCTGTCACCGTCCGAATATGCGCCGCTTCTGCTAGTTCAATCTCATGGCATGTGTAAAGAGCATACTCCTGGCCATATAAATAACTCCAGAAGGTAGGGTACTTTGCATAAAAGGTATCTCGTGGATTCTGATTGGCTTGCTCACCCATCTATCTCATCCCCCCGTATAAGAGGAGCCGCTGCCAAAGCCCTTGCTTGGCTTCGTATTTGATTCAAAGGTAGGGCTATTTCGATAATTCTTATAGGATGAATCGTTTTTTAAGGATGATTTACTTCCAAAGAAACCTCCGCCGTAATAATAACTGCGATAAAAACTGGAGGAATCATCTTCACATTGATACACGCCTTCTTCGTTATCCCATTCATACTCATCACAACGATCATCTGTCGGTGCTGGCGGCAGGGTGCTTTCCTCTTCCGACCCACATCCAGTCATACCTAAAGCGAAAATCGTGGCAGAAACACTTGTTAATACTTTTTTCGTCTTTGTCATGGAGCCTACTCCTTTCCTGCAAAATCAACTAAGCTAATAGTAACAAAAAAAGGAAATAAAAAGGAGAGACTTTCTTAAAAATTATAAGATAAATATTTTTAAGTTTGATATGATGTCAGTAAATAACAATTGAAGGCAGGTGTCACTTATTGGAACTGATCTATTATTTACACGATCGAGGAAGCTACAAACCAATTTATGAATATAAAAAGGGAACTGTCAGCGAGGATGAAATTTACGCAAGACAGCTTTGTACCTACTTCATAAAAAATGGTGTGCAATATAAATTAATATGCAATGAAGGGACTTTACATAACAGCACCGAAACGCTGATTGTGGAAAGAGACGATCTGGCAAGGGATTTTTATAAGGAAAAAACGTATCCTGAGGGTATTCACATAGAATTCCGCGAATATCGATACCTTCAGGATATGCCGCTTCTCCATACAGAAGAATTAGAAAGTCATTGGACAGCCATCAAATATTTAATAAAGGATGTTGTTCATCTGCCTGGTGTTGGCGAGTGTCACGTTGACTCCACGGAGATCGATGAAGACCGCCAATGCTATGTCTTTTATGTAGGGAAAATCGTAAAGGAAGGGTAGGGCTCGTTGCGAGGGAAGCAGAGAACCGTCCCGCTGCTTCCCCGTCATTTATATAAGAAAATCTTAAGAGTATCTTTACTATCAAGGGTGGCAAGCAAGACGTTTTTTACTTCAGCCTGATATAGACTTTCTAACTTGGAAACCACCCACCCCTCGCTCTTTTGGATATGGCTCAATTCATCGGTAAGTATTTTGCCTTCCTTAATAATGGTTTTTGGAAAATCGAAAGCCTCTGTTTCCATTTGCATGGTTGAAGGTGTTAATGGTTCGTATTTTGGGTCGAGAAAAACAGAGAACTTCCCGTCTGCCTCCCAGATTGCTAGGGCTACTTTCTTCACATCTTCTATTTTTTCTTCCCGTAATTCCTCCAATAATACATCAATGGAGATTCTTGCTTTTTTTAATCCTTTATATAGGATTTCTCCATTCTGAACAATAGTAATAGGGGAAGGGGTAATAAGCTTTCTGAACCTGGGCCATTTGAGGATGACAAAAATCCCCATAAGATACAAAACCACCAATACAATGGTCGTAATGAGAGATCCTTTTAAACCAAGTTGTTCGTCGGATAGTGGGTGGGCAATAATGTTTCCGATGACTAATACCATTGCAAAATCAAGTGGTCTCAATTGAGAGATGGCACGCTGTCCCAATACCCGGGCAACTATTAATAAAAAGAAAAAAGCTACGATAGCTCGAAGAATCCATTCATTGGCAGTTAATGTTTCCTGGCTTTGGAAAAAATCCATATATGGCACATCCTTTACCAAATTGCTATCACTTAGTTTATCACTCAAGTAAATTTAATAACCGAAATACCTAATGAAAAGTTTAAATATTCATGGTGTTGGAAAGCGTGGGGACGGTTCTCTGCAGCCCAATTGTTATTCATCCCAAATTGTATATACCTTTCATGTCAGCAAGATAGTTAAGAACAGAGAATATGAGATAAGAAAAATAAGTCTTCTTCCGGTTGGAAGAAGACTTATTTCACGATTTCTGTATGCTACGAATATCCTAGGAAGCAGAGAACCGTCCCGCTGCTTCCTAGAACCAAATTTTATCCTCATTTCTTACTTGTAAAGGTGACTTATCGTATTTTTTTTTAAATTCTCTTGAAAAGTGATTCTCTGATACAAATCCACACTGTTCAGAAATTTCGCTGATTGACTTTGAGGATACCAATATAGATTTGTAGGCCTCATGTAAACGAACGGATTTAATATATTCCATCGGTGTTTTTCCTAGATGCTTTTTAAATAATTGAAACAAAGCTGTACGTGAAAGAGGCGAGAGTGTCAGTAAATTATCTATTGATTGTGGATCAGCAATATTATCTTTAATGTAAGATAATATTGGTAATAACTCGTTAGCAGCTGTAAGCAAACCATAGTGGTCTTTATTAGGTTCCGAAATAGTTAATAAATGACTAAGTAATGTAAAGGCAATCTCATTTTTTTTAGCTATGGTAATTAAGGAATGCTCTATGGAATCATTTCTTAACATTAGTGCTTCCCCTATTAAATTTCCTAACTCTCTCCCTGTTTTAGCATCTGTTTTAGGGGGTAAATGAAACAAATCAAAAATATCAATAGAATCATATATTGTAAATTGTAGGTGAACAAAACGGAATTTCATTTCTTCTGTTTCTGGATGACCATGATGGATGATTCGTAAATGTGTATTTGCAGGAGCAAGAAATGCTTCTGTATCCTTTGTTATGATATGCCCAAAATCTGAAATAATTTCGTAACTACCAGATATAGCTTGGGCAACAATTGAAAAAGGTACTTTTTTTTCATGTACAAATCCATTTGCAACTTGATTAATCCCCATCTCGAAAAAACTCAACTGTAAAACTAGGTCTTTTAGTTCTGGAACATTTTTCATTTATTCAATCCCATCCTTGTACTTATAGACAATTATTGTGTACTTACAGACATTGTTCTGTATGGTTTCTATAAGTATAATCTCATTATTAGATATTTTCATTTAATTTGTAGAGGAGATTTGATAAGTGGATTATGTCATTCAATTTAAGGGGAATAAAAAAGTAGATTTAGAGTCGCTGGATAGACCTGTGCAACCTTCTGAAGGGCATATCGTTGGTAAAACATTGTACTCTTTGATAAGTCCTGGCACTGAATTACAAAGTGGTTTTATTCAGGAACATACTACATCTGTTACTACAGGTTATGCCTCTGTTTTTCAAGTTGAGGAGATTCATGAAAGCGTTACCTCAATAAAAACTGGTGATATTGTATTTTGTATGCATAACCATCAAAGCTTTCAGCATGTCCTTGCGTCTGAGGTTGTGAAGGTACCGGAAAATTTAGATCCTTCAATAGCGGTTATAACTAGGTTATTAAATATTGCTATGACTACTTTATCCACTACAAATGCAAGGCCGGGATCTAAAGTAATGGTGACAGGTGCAGGACCAATTGGCTTTTTATCCGCACTTCTTTTTCAACATTGCGGTTATGAAGTTCTGCTTTGCGACCCTCTGAATGAAAGACTCCAAAAGGCATTAAAAGCTGGAATAAAGAATGTATCAGATTCAATTCCAGTCAATGACAAGTCATTAAAAGAAAGCTACTCGCTTGTGCTTGATTGTTCCGGTAATGAGGCAGCAGTGCTGGATGGTTGTAAAATGGTTCATAAAGGCGGGGAAGTAGTACTAATTGGGGTACCATGGAAGCGTTACACTGAAGCTTCAGCTCATGATCTTTGTTCCTTAGTATTTCACAATTATATTCACTTACGTAGTGGTTGGGAATGGGAGCTTCCTAGGTTTAGTCAGGATTTTCAGCCCAGAAGTATTCAAAACAACCTTGAAATAGGTATGCGAATGCTAGCCGAAGGACTTTTTGATGCAAATTTACATATAAGAAAAGTATCCCCAAGAGATGTGCAACAGGTATATTCGGGACTGAGCGATCGAGAGTTTAACGAGCCTTTTATTATGTTTGATTGGCACACTTTGGAGGATGAAAAATAATGATGTTACTTGGTGGACCAATCTTTGAAAAAGTACATAATCCGGATGAGTGGATATCACAAATCAAGAAAAATGGATATACAGCAGCTTATTGTCCTGACCTAACCATGCATGATGCAATAGAAATAGCTGCATATAAAAAGGCGGCAAAGGATGCAAACATAGTTATTGCAGAGGTAGGGGCGTGGAGTAACCCAATAAGTACAAATGATAGTGAAAGAAAAAAGGCCATTAAATATTGCCAGGAAAAGTTAGCGCTTGCTGAGGAGATTGGTTCTCTTTGTTGTGTTAATATTGCTGGTTCTAAAGGCATAAAGTGGGATGGACCACATGGTGATAACTTTTCAAATGATACCTTCACCCTAATCGTGGATAGTATTAGAGAGATAATTGATGCAGTAAAACCCCAAAGTACTTATTATACCTTAGAAATGATGCCGTGGATTTACCCTAATAGTGCCGATAGTTACATCGATTTACTTAGGACAATTGATCATAAGGCGTTTGCTGTCCACTTAGACATAGTTAATATTATCAATAGCCCGCAACAATATTTTAATAACACCTTAGTTATCAAAGAATGCTTTCAAAAGCTAGGGCCATATATTAAGAGTTGTCATGCCAAAGATATTATTTTGGAAGAGAATCTAACCGTTCACTTAAATGAAACAAGGCCAGGTCTTGGGAATTTAGATTATTTGACTTTTATAAAAGAAGTCCAGAGACTACGTAGAGATGTTCCTATTATGCTAGAGCACCTTTCAACAAAAGAGGATTATCAATTAGCTGCAAGCTATATCCGTAAAGTTGTTGAAAAAACTATTAATCATCGGGAATGATGAAATTGCCATTGGTGGTACTGTTTAACGAGGATAGTATTAAAGATACCGAAAGATATATCCATCGTAGGGTTCGATAATATCATGGAAGCAATAGCTTCATTAAACCTAGTATGTAATAGAGGTAATATCTTTTTTACCACAAACAGGATGCTAAGCCTTATCATCTCCTGTTTCATAAAATAGTCGGTAACTAATAAAAAAAATATCAAAGAACAACTAACCATTCTTTGATACTTTTTTAATCTCATTATATAAGCCAAGCGTTGCTGTTTCCCTTTTATGCTGTCTTTTGTTTCTGGAAGCAGGGGGACGGTTCTCTGCTTCCTCGTTTTTAGGTTCAAAGGGATGAGTCGAAAATACTAGCATAGCGATTTTTAAACAAACGTTTGATTAATTCGATTGCATGAATCAGGCAGCTAATGGGATACACCAGGCTAAACGAGAATTAACTTTCTAAAATGTTATTTCATCAAAATTTATAGACGAGAAGTAGTTGGGGATTTTGTCGCTATCAGCTGAAGAAAAAGGCCTTTACTGAGGTATCGGGCTTTTTCTATTTTCCCAATTATCCCTACTACAGTCTCAACATTATCCTTACATATAATTTAAAGGAAGAAAAAGGGATTTATTTAACCTGTGTCGAAGAGAAGAGCGGAGGGGCGATTCTATTGCTTCCGAAGCAGTAGAATCGCCAAGCGAAGTTTTTAGAAATTGTATGTTAAAGGGTGTGATAATAAGTTGAAAATTGAAGCAGGGGATTTATTATTTGTTAAAGGGGATTGTTATGCAAGTCCTTTTATTAGGTTTTTCTTAAAGTCAAATTTCACCCATGTAACGATAGCTTTCGATGAAAAGCATATTTGTGAAGTAGATCTATTCAAGAAAATGGAAATAATAAGGAATCCGTATAACGAATTTGATTTGTATAGATTTAAGAGTGGTTTATCGAAGCAGCAAAAAGAGGAATTAGTAAGTTTTTTGGAAAAGAGAAGTTATTCTTCTATAGGGTATGACTGGTGGAGAATTGTTTCGCTCTTGCTACAAAAATACTTTCGACTAAATATTATTATTCATTCACCAGAGCGTTATGTTTGTTCAGAAATTATTGACAAGGCTTATCAGCACTTAGGAATCGATCTTGTAGAAAACCGTGTAACAGGTGATGTTACTCCTCTTGATTTGATAAGCTCTCCCAAGCTTTCCTTGATCTATTCGGTTGCTGATCAAAGGAAGGTTCTTTTATGCAATGAAAAAAATATCAATCTATAAATTGGCAGGGTCCATTATAAAGAGCTTTGAGGAAGAGCAGGGGATGTTATGGACTTAGTAGGATATAAATGGGTAAAAAGAAAAAGCCTTCTCACGGTTAAGAAGACTTTTTCTTTTTTTATGCTTTGGAAGTCCCCGGAAGCAGAGAACCGTCCCTCTGATCCCCTGCTTTCTTATCCAACCTATAACTCAGGAAGGTAAGCAAGCTAGCACAGACTGCCACGATCCCGCCGACCCAGGTTACATGGATGAGGCCGCCTTGATGGTAGACAACTCCGCCTAATGCAGAACCAAAGGCGATGCCGACGTTGCTTGCGACCGGCATGAGGGAGGCGGCGAGTCCTGTTGCATTGGGCTGATAGATTCTGGCAAGGTCTATCAGGTAGAGTTGGGTGGATGTGGTCAAGAGAATCGCCATTAACGACATCAGTCCGATGTTTACAAGGCCCAGTGTAAAATGACCTGTCGTAAAGAATAGGCCTGCCAGGACTACTGCCTGCACAAGAAAGACGAACCGCAGGCGACCAATTGCGTTGTGGCTTGCAATTTTGCCGGCAAGGATGTTGCTGAAGATTGAGATAAATCCATACACGAATAAGATCAAGCTAATAGAGTAGCTTGGTGCTCCCATTCCCTTCAGGATAGGAACAAGGTACGTGAAAACAGCGTAGGTTGCCCCGAATCCGAGGGCGGGAATGAAAAAGGCAATCAGGATTCTCGGGTTGGTCAGTAGAGCGAACTGATCCCGAATCGAGCTGCGAACCTGACTGAGTCCGTCTGGCAGGACGAAATAGGAAGCCAGAAATGCCACTCCACCGAGTATGGTGGTCAGCATAAAGGTGGCATTCCAGCCGAACCACGATGACACGACCGTCCCGATCGGCACACCGATCACATTCGCAAGGGTAAAGCCGCCGAACACGAATGAGATGGCAAGTCCACGCTTTGCCGCCGGCATGGTTTCACTCGCCACTATCATGGCCAGGGAAATCAGTACGCCTGTCACAATCGCCGTCAAGATCCTAAATGTAAGCAGCATCGCATATGATGTCGATACGGCACACAACACATTGAATAAAATGAAGGCCGCAATCAAAGCCAGCATCCATTTACGCTTTGGAAAATGGCTCGTTACGGACATCACGAGCGGTGTTGCAATGGCAAACGTAATCGCAAATGCAGAAACGAGTGTGCCCGCTTTTGCATTGGACATAGAAAGGCTTGAGGAAATATCCGTCAAGATTCCGACTATGACAAACTCGCTTGTCCCAAGAACAAAGGTTAATAAACTAAGTGTTAAAATGAGCAGCCAATGCTGCCTCGTTAATTTATCGGAATGCATACATATCTCTCTTTTCTTCGCTGTAATGTGCCATATGGTAGATAAAACAACCTAAACATCATATCATAATCCGGGGAAGCGTGGGGCCGGTTCTCTGCTACCAATACTAGGGTTTATTAATGGAACAACTATTATTCCCCTCTATATGTCCAACTCCATAACCTGGGAGAGCGAGCTGGAGAAAGACGGTCAACTTCCAATGGATTATGGTTTTCCTTTACGGTCTTAGCTGTAATCGGGGTGATTCCGTTTGTTTTAAGAAGAATTCCGTAAAGATTGGGGTATGGACCCATAGAGATAAATTCCAGGAAAGCAGGCGATCGTCCATGAACTTTTTCGATAAAATAAAGAGCGGCGTCAACCATATCAAGGAGGGAAAGGGTATACCTATCCCGGTCACAGCTAACATGCTGCAGGAGGTGCTTCTGCGAAATGATAAACTGCAGGATGTTGCGGTTGAAATCACGGACGGCGAAATCATTGTCACCGGAAAAGCGGAAGCGGACCTTAAGGTGACCAAGAAGGACCTCTCATTTTCCATTACCCTCGAGCCGGTTCAGATGGAAGGAAGGGAGCTGGTCTTCAAGATTGCCAAACTAAAACCATTGAACCTTAGTATCCTCAATAAACGTATTTTCGATAAGCCGCCACACCTTACTTACAAGAGTGGTCATATTAGGATTGATTTTAATAGCTGGGAGATCATCCGTAAGATTCCGGTTGGGAAGATCAAGAACTTTAAGATGGGGGAAGGGGAGATTACGGTGGTGGTGGGGGTATGAGGTTTGTTGAGGAAGCACGGGGACGGTTCTACTGCTTCGAAAGCAAGAGAAGCGTCCCTTTGCTTTCGTGAATGAGACCAGAACGGTGAACTCGTTTGGAACGTACGTGATTTATAATAGTGAGACGTCAAGCTGGGTATGCTGGGGCTGTGTGGGTGTAGCAGTCCTCACGCCGTTCTGAGGAAAAGGAAACAATTATTCAGCTTATTCGTAATTAATAATAGAGAAGAAAGGGGAGAAACCCATGCAAAAAAACATTTACATAGTCAGACATTGTGAAGCGCAAGGACAGCCACCTGAATCTCTGCTTACAGAAAAAGGCCATGAACAAGCGATAGAGTTAGCCCGATTCTTCTCCAGCATTCCAATAGACCATATCTTATCCAGCCACTTTTTACGTGCCATCCAGTCCGTTGAGCCATTAAGCAAGGAAAAGAAAATAAATATAGAGATCGACAATCGATTAGCCGAACGCACACTCAGCTCCAGGGATTTGCCTGACTGGCCAGAAAAACTGCACGAGACCTTTGATGATCTGGACTTGAAATATGAAGGGGGCGAGTCAAGTAAAGAGGCGATGGAACGAATAGTCAGCGTGGTAGAAGAAGCTTTTGATCGTGACAGGGAGAACACCATAAGTTACGCACGGAAATGTCATGTCCCTGCTGCTGAAGAACTATGATGACAGCTTCGGTTTTGATCACTGGAAGAAGCTCAGCAATCCTGATGTGTTTTTGTTGAGTAAATCAAATAATGAAGTGAAGATGGAACGGTTGTGGGGGATTGGTAGTTAAGTGCATACAAAAAACAAAATAGAAAGGAGTGGGTCGAGGTCCGTAGCCCCTGCGACCCACTCCCCTCATTTCCGTTCTAACACCTTAACAAGCATACGGTGGACAACCTCGTGGTCACGCGAATCGTGCAGGCGGTAGTCTTCCCCAGGCAGGGTGTACCACTCTTCGGCACCGACATAAGTGATAGCGAGCGAGAGGGCACCATCTTCATCGCAGGTAGTGTGCAGTTCGAGCTCTCCGCTGATGACACCGACCTCGACTGTCATGACTCCATGTGATGCGGTGAAAATGGATGATTTCTTTTCCATACGTATGACTCCTTTCTGTGGTTTTAATGATGCGTCAGGTAATAGCAACTGTCTTACAAACGAATATACGAACCTAGTAAGCGCAGCCGTTAAGCATAGTTTGTAAGGAGGATTTTTCCGATGACTGAAGATGCAGGCCCCAGCGGTACTTTGTGTTGATCCACCACTTTGCATAAGCGCATCGTGCACCGGCACGCGGTGGTTGCCATGTGGAAGGATCCTGGTCCCCTTTGGAGCGATTAACGCTGGCTGTCACGGCAATGAGCTGTGGGCCGTTGAGATCATTGGCGAAATTGCGACGCTTTTCGGTGGTCCAGCTGCTTGCACCGGAACGCCATGCCTCGGCCAAAGGAACAATGTGATCAACATCAATTTCGGATGGCGAGTACACTATGACGCCATCGAAGTAACTGTACCACTTTCCGGTAGTGACAGGACAATTCCCGCTGTAGTAGTCGGCGTCCCGTTGAAGTACGACCTGGCGGGTGTCGCAGCCGCTTCCTTGGCTGATCCAGTGTGGGAAATGGTCCCGTGAGTAGCCGGTCATGGGGTCTTCGGTTTTCACAGTCAGCGAGTTCAATTGAGATTGAGCTTCGGACTTGGACGGTGTTCCCGGAGGAAGTGCCGAGGCCGATTGCAGGTCAAATTGGAAAACGGAGAATGACAAGACAAATGCAACAACAACCATCATTGATTTCTTCAGCATAGAAATGCCTCCTACTATTAAATTTTTTATATCAAAATCTCATCATTTTGAATGAGATTTTAATAGTTTCAAAAGTCAAAATGGGCATGGAAGCGAGGTTTTCGTGGAAGTAAAATGAAATATGTATCTACTTGAAATGATAGTACATATAAATATTTCCACAAGTTAAAATTTTGTAAAAACGAAGAAATGAAACGGATTACCTGCTTCCTTTGAACCAGGAGAAAGTGCTTACTTTTGTTTGTTAGGTGAGTCGAGGGGGCAAGCCTCCAAAAATCTTTAAGCAGGATTCATGCGTATTACCGTTGAATGAATTAAACAGGGAAAATGGTGGGAAGCACCTTACCTACGATTCGATTAAGAATTATTCAATGAGATATTTAAATATGTAGTCCATTCTCTTGGTTTAAAAAACGATTAGAGGAGTGCGGTGAAATGAAGAAGGGGGAGTTTACAACGGAATTTCATGTGGAGACGTCAAACAACCTCAGGATTGTCCCTGCCAGCGAAGCGTCGTGGGAGGACTTGGAATTGGTACTGGGTCCGACAAGGTGTCATGGGGAAAAGTGCTATTGTCAACGATTCAAGCTTCCTAATTCTCAGTGGCGGCAAACAGATAACGATGAACGGGCCTTCCTCTTGCAGATTCAGACGAATTGCGGAAATCATGAATCGGATTCTACCAGTGGACTCATCGCATATCTGGAGGATGAACCCGTTGGATGGTGCGCCATAGAACCGCGTAATGTGTACAAAAAGCTAAGGAACAGTCCGGTCCCTTGGGCAGGAAGAAACGAAGATAAAAATGACAAGGATGTGTGGGCAGTTACCTGCTTCATTGTACGCAAAGGCTATCGCCGGCAGGGGATTACTTACGCTTTGACACGAGCAGCGGTGGAATTTGCTCAAAAGAATGGTGCGCTTGCTCTGGAAGGGTATCCGATGATTACAGTCCCTGGACAGGACATCCCATGGGGGGAGTTGCATGTAGGCGGTCATCGGGCCTTTACTGCTGCTGGTTTCCGTGAAATATCAACCCCTACCAAACGTCGGAAGGTTATGCGCATTGATTTTTAATGTATAAGAGTCGATACTTCATCTTAATTAATACACCACGATAAATTTTAGGGAACTGGTAGTAGCAACTGCTCCATAAAATCCTTCTACATATTAAACGGATACTGCCCCCTAAAGAACAAAATCAAATCCCCGATCACACCGATGCAAAAGAAAATAAAGTAGTAGCTGGCATTAGAAACTTCCTTATTAAACAGCTCCTTGAATGCCTGCACAAACATGCGATTAAAGCCGAACCAGCTCAGGACCCATGCGATAATCAAAAATGCAGCAATTGTCATTTGGCAACTTCTCCTCACTATGTGTCTACTCTGATTTTACCATATGCTGAGATGGGAACCTTTGATGTCTGCAAATGTTTCATTTTATCAGGCGGAAACTATGCATTTATTGCAGTCACATATAAAGGAATAAAGTCTTCTTTCGGTTGGAAGAAGACTTTTTTCGATTTCATAATACTTTTAATAACTTTGGAAGCAGAGAACCGTCCCCCTGCTTCCCCTGCATCCTCTCCCCCTCAAGACCGAGAAAGAATCCATCTGGTGGTTGTTTATAACCACAAATTAACAGAATATAATGAAAACATAAGTAAAAAGTCCATAAAGTTGGAGGTAGCGATGGAGAAAATAATCGAGGTGCGTGGAATCCAGAAGCAGTATGTAAAGCGAAAGACGAAGGAAGTCGTGACGGCGGTGAATGACGTGTCTTTTGATGTACATAGAGGGGAGGTCCTGGGGCTGCTTGGTCCGAATGGTGCCGGCAAAACATCCACAATTAAAATGATTTGTGGATTGTTGAAGCCAGATGAGGGCTCCATCTACATTAATGGACTGGACATCCAAAAAAAGAGATTGAAAGCTTTAAAGCATATTAGCGCAGTTCTGGAGGGAAATCGAAATCTCTATTGGCGCTTGACGGTACGAGAAAATCTGGAGTATTTTGCAGGGAACAGAGGGTATTCCCGAAAAGAGGTGGCAGCGCAGATAGAGAAGCTGTTAGAGCAGTTCGGCCTAAAGGAAAAAGAGCATGAGCTTGTGCAGGGATTGTCTCGAGGAATGCAGCAGAAACTTGCTATTGCGGTGGCCTTACTGGCAAACACAGATGTCATTTTACTTGATGAGCCGACACTTGGCCTTGATGTGGAAATCAGCTATGAGCTTCGCGAAAGCCTCAAGAAAATTGTGAAAGAAGAGCAGCGCACCATCATTATCAGCTCACATGATATGCCAGTCGTCCAGGAGCTCTGTGACCGGACGATCATCATTAATAAAGGCTCCGTGGTCGTGGATGAAAATGTGGAGAATCTCCTCAATCTGTTTGAAACGAAAGCCTATTCCGTTACCCTCGGGAAGCCATT
This sequence comes from Bacillota bacterium, assembly GCA_051750385.1. GTDB lineage: Bacteria > Bacillota > Bacilli > Bacillales > Bacillaceae_I > Sutcliffiella_A. The sequence goes on from JBNJJQ010000007.1 coordinate 164,162, forward strand.
AAGTGCTTCCCAGAAAAAGAGGCTGACCACCATCTTCCCTTTGAGCAAGTACACAGAATCCCCACTTCAAACCTTGGTAGAGGTGAACCTGGAGCGGAGTGAAGACATCTATCTCCTTTTTGACATTTTTAAAGAGGAAGGGACACCTGTGGAAAGCATCGATCGTACGACCATCGATTTTGAGCAGGTATTCCTGCAGATCGTAAAGGGGGAGAAGCGCTATGCAATGGCTTAATGTACTAAATGCCAATGTTCGGAAAGAATATATAGAATTAAAGCGTTATCTGCCAAACACCATCGCGCTTGTGCTCACCTTCTATTTTATTTTCCTCGGGGCGTTTTTCGGAATCATGTTTATTGGGGACCCGGCAAGCTTTGATTCCAATGTGCAGTATTCCATTGTTAGTGTGGTGTTCTGGGGACTCACCTTGATGACAATGAACTTTATCGGCTTTGCCATTATTACAGAAGCGATGCGGGGAACCCTGGAGCAACTCTATATGTCCCCTAAAGGTGTTTGGAAAATCATGCTCACCCGTATCATCGGCCAATTTTTAATACAGTCCATCTGCATGATTATACTATTATTTGCAGTGATGCTGACGTCCGGCCAATGGCTGAACCTTAACCCGATGACAACCATCCCTATCATTCTTGTGACGATGATCAGCATGGTAGGAATCAGCTTCATGATCGCAGGCCTTGCCATCATCGTGAAACAAATCCAAGCATTTCTGCAAATCTTTCAATTTATCCTGATGGCCCTTGTCTTCATCCCGCTTACCGTAGCACCATACCTCGTATTTGCACCGTTTGTAAAAGGGGTGAACATGGTAAGGGAGGTAATGATCGTAAACTTGACATTAAGGGATATCGCTTGGATGGACTACGGAATTTTGTTGTTAAATTCAATTGTTTACCTGATTCTTGGTCTCCTTGTCTTCCACTGGTGTGAAAGGATTGCCATGAAAAAGGGGTTGCTTGGCCAATATTAAAGGTTACTTCCCACTAAAAGGTTCTTTTCCTATTAGTGGGAAATTGTGTTAAAATTAAGAAAAATTATAGATGTGAAAAGTGAGGGAGAGAATAGTCCCTGGGAGCTTGATGTTTTATGAGGGTAGAGCTATTTATTTTTATTCCATTCACTATATAAATCTATTTTTTTACAATAGTGAAATATTGAACAAGTAGAAGTACATGTAATCACTGAAAAGAGGGGAAAGAATATGTCTTATGCATTAGAAGTGAAGAATTTGACGAAAAGAATCGGAAGCAAAACGATTGTTAACGATGTAAGTTTTGCAGTGGAAAAGGGGGAAATATTTGGACTTCTTGGACCCAACGGTGCAGGGAAAACCACCATTATCAGAATGATTGTCAACTTGATTAACAGGTCAGGCGGAAGTGTCATAATCAATGGGCATCATCTGGAAGACTCCTTTAAGTCGGCCATGAGCGAAATGGGAGCGATTGTAGAGAATCCAGAGTTTTACAAGTACATGTCTGGATACAAAAATATCAAACATTATGCCAATATGGCCACCAAGAAAATTACAAAAGAACGAATTCAAGAAATGGTAAGTCTAGTGGGTCTAGAAGAAGCGATCCATAACAAAGTGAAAACGTATTCCTTAGGGATGCGGCAGCGTCTTGGGGTAGCGCAGGCATTATTACATGAGCCTTCCTTGCTGATCCTTGATGAGCCTACAAATGGCTTAGATCCTCAGGGAATTCGTGAGTTCCGTGATTATTTACGGTTGCTTGCAAACAGTGGAATTTCGGTTGTTATCTCCTCTCACTTGCTGTCGGAAATGCAGCTGATGTGTGACCGGTTTGCCATCATTGAAAAAGGCGAGCTTATCCATATCTCCACAATGAATGAATCAGTCGGCACAGAAGAATCTTTAAGAGAGTATGCTTTTGAGGTAAGTGATGTAGACAAAGCCATGGCAATTCTGGAGAGTAATGATTTTACTGACAAGATAGTGAAAAAGGAAGCAACGGAAGTTTTCCTATCCATTGTGAAAGAAGACGTTGCCAAGATTAATCGCTTATTTGTGGAACAAAATATTGACGTTTACGGAATTCAGATGCATAAAGCGACGCTTGAGGATCGATTCTTAGAATTAACAAACAAGGATAAAAAGGAGCAAATGGTATGATCGGATTATTCAAAAATGAAATGATGAAAATATTTTCAAAAAAATCGAGTTGGATATACATAGCGATCCTTGTTATTGGTGTGGTGGCAGGGGCAATTATCTATGAAAAGGTTTATGGGGAGCCAAACGAAAATTGGAAGAGTGAAGCTCAGGCAGAGATTGTGGACCTACAAACCGGGTTAGCTGAAGCTCCTGAAGAGGAGAAGGGATTTTATCAATCACAAATTGATGAAAAACAGCAATTCATCGATGCTAACATCAACCCAACAGAAAAGGTAAGTTGGCACTTTATGAATGATGTGGTGTTTGGGTTGACGATATTTGTTACTTTGTTTACGGTCATTGTATGTAGTGCAAACGTATCTGCTGAATTTTCGGATGGTACCATTAAACAGCTATTGATCCGTCCTCATCGCCGTTGGAGTATATTACTATCAAAATATGTATCTGTCCTTCTCTACTCCGTTGTTATGCTTTCTGTTCTTCTGTTAGCAGGGTATTTAGTGGGTGTCTTATTCTTTGGCGCTGGTGATTTCAGCATGAAGTCCATTGTCTATACGATGGATGGTCAAAAGGAAGTTGCCATCGGAACACAGTTTTTCACCAGCATCCTCTACTTCTTGCCAAGTTTGTTAATGGTGATGACGATTTCTTTCATGCTGTCGACGCTATTCAAAAGTCAAGCACTTGCCGTTGGGATCGGGATTGCAGTTCTTTTCTTCTCTTCCGTATTAGGGGGGATGATTATTTTCTTGGCAGAAAAATTTACGTGGGTAAAATTCCTGATCTTCCCGCACATGGACTTAACAATCTATGCACTTCAGGATAAAATCCTACAAGATGTCACATTACCAATCTCCCTGACAATCTTGCTTGTCTACTACGTCATCTTTATGGCATTGACATTCCTATTCTTCCAGAAACGGGACATCAGTATATAATAGGAATGGAAAAAGGGACGGTTCTGCTGCTTCCTCCGCAATAGAACGCGGAAGCACAGGAACCGTCCTTTCTTTTTGTCGCCCTGCTTCATATTATTTTCCTGCTAGTTGCCCTCCTGCTCCCGTAACTCCCTCAATAACTGAAAGATCTGTCCCCGATGTTGAGCTTCATGTTCTATCAGATGATAAACCACCCACTCAGGGGTTACGTCATATTCCTCGAGCAACCGAGCCCTACGCCAATCCTCCAAATCCATGGAGTGGAAGTGGGAAAGAAGGACCTCCCTGACTTTACTGAGACGGTGAAGATGATCCTCAAGACTGTCTCCCTCCACGTGAGCCAATCTCCCGTCATGCCAACCAACCATTGGAAAAAGAGCATTGATTTCTGGAGCCCATTCGTCTTTTACCATGACATCTCCATATAGCCAACCCGCTTCCACATACGCTATGTGGTATAGAAGAGACCCGATTGAATGTCTTTCCCCGATTTTACTGTCCAGCTGGCTTTGGCTCATTCCTGATAATCGTTTGACAAGTTTTTTGCGAACATCTTCCAAACACCATAATGAGCGGCCGATTTCAGGTTCATAACCTGGTAGGGCTGTGATATGTAATGTGGTTTTTATCGTCAATTCTATTTCCTCCTACTCTATTAAGACAGTTTATAGTAATATTCTTCATTCCCCTCCCATCTCCTGCAAGAACCTGCACCTGTAAAAATAAACTGGGGAAAGAGGAGTAGTAGTAAAGGTTTATTAGAAAAGCGATTTTTAAACAAACGTTTGATTAAATTTTTGTTGAAGATACATAGATCAATTGGTAAAACTGCTCCATAAGGATATCACTATTTAAATTGCTATACTGAAAAAATTTATAAGGTGGTAGATCCGCGCTTTTTAAACTTTTGCCATTATAGAAGAGAAAAGGCACAACTGGTGTTCCATCCAGTTGTGCCTTTCTGTGTTTATTTAGAGAACTGTCCTTTAATTTACGATACCTTAAATGCCTCAAAATTCGTGCTGAATGCTAATCCGGGATCTTCAACGTCACTGAAAATGGTTCCAGCTGTTGAGCTTTGACCGAAAATTTCGACCAGATCACCAGCTTCTAGTTGCAGCACTGCAGATACATTGACGACGTTTAGGATGAAAAGTTGGTCCCAATAATCATTGTCTACTTGTACGGTGATGCCATTTACCACAATGTCTGCTCGTGTACGATAGGGAACATTCTGGTTAGGGGAAAAAGTGAAGCTGGCTGCAACATAGTAGATACCGCTCTCGCGGGGTACAAATGTGGAATTACCGGCATTGTATATGTTCCCGATATCGAATTGCTCTTCTTCAAACGTAATTTTAGTAGATTGACCTGCTGCAAGTGGTTGATTGGTTTGTTTCAATGCACGGAAGGCAGGTGTTCTGCGGTCTCTTTTATCCTTTCCGCAGTCCACATTAATCGTGATATCTTTGCAGTTGTCTTTATGTTTGTGATGAAAAGTAGATTCTGGATCATTATTATAATGGAAAGTTTTCATTATACTCACCTCCCTTGCTTTCTAGTAGTATATGGAAATCTAGCAAAAGAGTTTGGGTGTTTATGAAGGAAGATTAATATTTATTTCTATTAATTTTTACTGAATATAGATGAGGCGTTACACAGTGTCTTAAAAGCATTGTGACAGTAATGCGAAATATGGAAGCTCCAGTACCGCCCCTCATTTTCACGACACCTTAAATGCATCAAAGTTTGAGCTGAATGCTACGTTGGGTTCTTCAACGTCACTCACAATGGTTCCAGCTGTTGAGCTTTGGCCGAAAATTTCGACCAGGTCACCAGCTTCCAGTTGCAGAACGGCTGAGACATGGACGACGTTCAGGAAGTTAAGTTGGTCCCAATAATCATTGTCGACTTGAACGGTGATGCCATTCACCACAATGTCTGCTCGGGTACGATAGGGAACATTAAGGTTAGGGGAAAAAGTTAGGCTGGCTGCTACATAGTAGATACCGCTCTCGCGGGGAACAAAAGTTGAATTGCCGGCATTGTATATGTTCCCGATATCGAATTGCTCATCTTCATAGGTAATTTTGCTGGACTGGCCTGCTGTCAATGGTTGATTGGATAGCTTCAATGCACGGAAAGCAGGTGTTCTGCGGCCTCTTTTATCTTTTCCGCAGTCCACATTAATCGTGATATCTTTGCAGTCGTCTTTATGTTTGTGATGAAAAGTAGACTCTGGGTCATTTTTGTAATGGAAAGTTTTCATTATACTCACCTCCCTTGCTTTCTACTATTGTATGGAAATCTAGCAAAATGGTTTGGGTGTTTGGGAGGGAAGGGGAATATTTTTCTCTATTAATTTGGAAGCATAGGGACGCGCGGGGACGGTGCTCTGCTTCCCTTACGAAACTTTTTAATGGGTTTAAACGTATAAGAAAAGTAAATAAAATTACATACAGTGGGAATGATGATACAAATGTATTATGTTATGTTGATACTAGGCGTGGTGTTATTGTTCGTTGGAGTTTTTTGGTCTATTTTTATGTACAAGGAAAAAGAATTTATTATTTCCAATATATTTAAAGCTCTTTTGACATTTATACTAAGCGGATTATTGCTAGTAATAACCCTCCCTAGCTTAAAATATATGGTATTTAAAGAGTATGATGTTGTAAAAGGTAATTGTACAATAGAGATAGATTCTTACGGGAGATCCAGTTCCGTATCAATAAGAATAGTTGATAAGGATGAAATATTTGATTTTAGATATATTCCTGACTTAGATTCCTATGGTAGGGCAGTTCCTTACTATTGTGAGGTTACTGTCACAAAGGACCATGAATTTGGAATAGGTTATAAAATTTTCGATCCTAAATCGAGAGAACTTATACAAACAAGCGAATAGTTCATATTTGAAAGCATAGGTCCAGTTCTACTGTTAATAAGAGGCTGTATGCGTGGGGGCAACCCGTTCCTTATAGAAAAATGCAGGAGGTCATTTAAAAGATCTCCTGCATTTTTCTATGGGGCCAGTAGTGGGATCTTGTTTTTACAATGGTTTGCGTGCTCTTGCTAAAGATATTTTAATATATCAATACTTAAACGAACGTTTGTTTAATTGTTATTATGGCATTGTTGTATGAAGATTTATAGTTGTTCGAGAAATATAGACAAAATATTTATGTATATCAAGATAGTTTATCTATGAGAGAACCGTCCCCCTGCTTCCCTACCGCATATCCGACAATCCCCGATTAATAAAATGGTGCAGCAGCTCCGCCATTTCCTTAGGGGTCTTTTTCATGCCGTTTTCCAGCCAATCCTTAATCATGTAGATGCTGCCACTAACATAGAAGATGCTCAGGTAGTCGTAAGTTTCGCGGTCGAGCTGCTTCTGGTCGGTGAGCCAGTTTTTGAAGATGAACTCCTTGGCGATGCTCATGCCTTTTTTCTGGAATTGGACCTCGGTGTGTTCGCTAAGCAGTATTTTGCAGATGTCGCTTTTGGCTGCGATGTACTCGAAGATCTTCTCGGTCATCTGGTAGGCTTCTTCTTCTTTTGAGAAGTTGTACTGGTTGAGCGTTTGGATCATATCTTCGGTGAACTCTTCATCGATGGCAACGAGCAGGTCGTATTGGCTTGAGTAGTGGGCGTAGAAGGTGGAGCGGTTGATGTCGGCGTGCTCACAGATTTCCTTGATGGTGATGGTGGCGATGGATTTTTCCTTAAGGAGCTCAAGCAAGCTTTCTTTCAGAACCATGCGTGTGTATTTCTTCCGTCTATCCATATCGTTTATCTTCCCTTCCCTTTCCTCGAAATGTGAAGCATGGGGCTCATTTTGGAAGCAGAGAACCGTCCCCCTGCTTCGAATTTGCTTGTTACCCAACATAACGTTCATGAGTGTTGTGCAACCAACATTTCGAAAGCAACTGCTTGTTGAATGTCCAACATCGTGTCTTTTATAATAATAATATGAAAAGGCGAAAGACACAAGAGAGGATGAACGATGATAAATATTGCATCACGTATCATTAAACATAAAAAGGCTGTTCTAATTGCGTTTACATTGGTTACGATCATATCCATGGTTGCGCAGTTTTTTGTTTCGGTCAATTACAATATGGTCGATTATCTGCCGGATGATGCCCAGTCGACCCGTGCGATGGATGTCATGGAAGAGGAGTTCACCGGTGCGGTTCCGAACACGCGGGTCATGGTTCCTGATGTGTCGCTCCAGGAGGCACTCACCCATAAGGAGGAGCTGTCCGCGATTGACGGCGTGGGAGATGTCCTTTGGCTCGATGATGTGGTCGATCTGAAAACCCCACTTGAGATGGCGGATGCCGAAATGGTGGAGACCTACTATAAGGATGGCAATGCTCTCTATTTAATCAGTGTCCGCAGTGGGGATGAGGTGGCGATTACCGATGCCATCTATGAGCTGATAGGGGAGAATGGGGCGATAACCGGAGAGGCAATCAATACTGCTACTTCCCAGAAGATGGCCGGCAATGAGTCGATGTATGCGGCTCTTTTGCTGGTGCCGATCATCATTCTGATATTGGTCCTTTCCACGACTTCTTGGGTTGAGCCGATATTCTTCTTGACTGCGATCGGGGTGTCGGTGCTGATCAACCTCGGAACGAACATCTTTATTGGAGAGGTTTCCTTTGTCACCCAGTCGGTTGCGCCGATCCTGCAGCTCGCGGTATCGCTGGATTATGCGGTGTTTCTGCTGCATAGCTTTTCCGATTATCGGAAGAAGACGGATAACCCGGAAGAGGCGATGGAGCTTGCGATGAAAAAGTCGTTCCCGGCGATTACGGCAAGTGCCGCCACGACATTCTTCGGGTTCATTGCCCTGACCTTCATGGACTTTGAGATTGGTGCTGATCTTGGGGTGAACCTCGTGAAAGGCATAGTGCTGAGCTTCATCAGTGTGATGGTTTTCCTGCCTGCATTGACACTTTATTTTTATAAATGGATGGATAAGACGAAGCATAAGAGCTTTATTCCAAGCTTTGAGGGAATTGGAAACTTTGTGCTGAAGTTCAAGGTTCCAAGTCTGATTCTTGTCTTTGCCCTCCTCATACCGGCGTTTATGGCGCAGAGCAACACGGCCTTTACGTACGGATTCGGGGAAATACCGGAGGATACCCGAACTGGCTCAGATTTCAAGTTGATCAACGAGACCTTCGGGGAAAATACGCCGCTTGTGCTGCTGGTACCAAAGGGCGATGTGGCAAAAGAAGAGGAGCTCGTCGAGGATCTCGAGGAGCTTGATTATGTCACAAGTGTCATCGCATATGTGAACACGGTGGATGCGGTGATACCGCCGGAATACCTGGATGAATCCATCACCAATGAGTTCTACTCGGAAAACTATGCCCGTATCGTGATCAATACGAATCAGGGGACAGAAGGCGACATTCCATTTTCCATTGTAGAAAAGGTGGAAAAAGCCGCTGACGACTATTATGGAAAAGAGGCGCTTGGCCTAGGGGAAAGCGTGACCTTGTATGATATCAAAAATACCGTCACAAAAGATAACCTTCTCGTAAACATATTGACGGTTGTGACCATTGCTATTGTTCTCCTAATCGGTTTCCAGTCGATCACGATACCGGTTGTGCTACTCGTGACAATCCAGTCTGCCGTGTGGATCAACCTCTCGATCCCATACTTTACGGAGACGTCGTTGGTGTTCGTGGGGTATCTAATCATCAGTACGGTCCAGCTCGCAGCAACCGTCGACTATGGAATTCTTTTCACTGAAGCCTATCAGCATCACCGGAAGGAAATGCCTGCTGTCAAAGCGATGGTGAAGACATTGGATGAAAAGACGTTTTCGATTTCAATTTCCGCGGGGATCCTTTCCAGTGTCGGGTTCATTCTATGGATCACCTCCTCCAACCCGATTGTCGGAGCCATTGGGCTATTGCTTGGAAGAGGTACCTTGCTTTCTTTTGTGATGGTGCTATTCTTCCTGCCGGCCCTGTTGCTGGTATCCGATAAACTGATCAGGAAAACGACCTATAAAGCTGACTACTATAAGGAGAAGTGATGATGAGAAAACAACTACAATATACAGTGCTTGCCGGAATGCTTGTCATGCCAACATTCATTGGTCATGCATCTGGTGCGGTGGCTGAAACAACAGGTAGTGTCACGTCCAAAGATGAAGTGGTATATGCCACGTTGAAAGCGAATGGGGAGCTCGGGCCGATCTATGTCGTCAATACGCTGGACGTGGCCCGTGCCGGAGAAATTCTGGATTTTGGAAAATATGAGAGTGTGAAAAACCTGACCGACCTGACCGAGCTAAGCCAGGTGCAAGAGAGTGTCACTCTTGATGCATCTACGGAAGGGAAGTTCTTTTACCAAGGAAACTTGCCAGAGGGGACGGAACTGCCATGGGATGTCACGGTGACTTACTTGCTCAATGGCAAAAAGGTGGAGCCAGCGGACTTGGCGGGTAAATCCGGCAAGCTCGAGATCCAAATCGAGACGTCTGAAAATGAGGATACCGGGTCCGTTTTCTATGAAAATTACCTGCTGCAGGTTTCTCTCCTGCTGCCGAATACCTATCAGGATATCGAAGCGGCTGCCGGAATGATTGCAAATGCCGGAAAGAACAAACAGATTACCTTTACCGTCATGCCTGGCCAAGAGGAAAAGATGACCGTGGCGGCAACGGTGAAGGATTTTGAATTCGACGGCGTACAGATTGCCGCAGTTCCATCCACCTTGCCGATTGATACAACCGGAACGGAAGGCATGACAGAAGACATGGGGCAGCTAAGAGACGCCATCAAGCAATTGAACGATGGCGTTGCAGATCTCGAAGACGGGGTGTCCCAACTGCATGACGGGGCAGGGCAGCTTGGTGATGGGTCTGCACAATACAAAAACGGGATGAACCAGTTAAACGACTCCTCCGATGAGCTTGTGAATGCATCGGGCTCGATCAAGGATGCGCTCAAGAAGATCAAAGCCGGTCTTTCCGGCGATGCGGCAGGGGTTGATCTATCCGAGTTGGCGGAACTGCCTGCAGGTCTGACACAACTGGCGGAGGGCTTGACGGAGACAGCCAATGGTATGGCTGCATTAAAGGAAAACTATGCGAAAGCCTATGATGCACTGGATGGCGCGATCAAGGAAATACCGGCGCAACAGCTTTCCGAGGAAGAGATTGCAGCCTTGTATGCGAGCGGGGCGAATTCAGAGACTGTTGATAAACTGGTAGCTGCCTTTTCAGCTTCCCAAAAGGTAAAAGGTACCTATGACCAGACAGGGCAAGCATTCGCCGCAGTGGAACCATCCTTGAATCAGGTCGAAGAAGCGGTGAAAGGTATGAGCGGGACGCTTAGTTCAATCGCATCTGAACTTTCCGCTTCACTTAAAGAAACTGATCTTAGCGGGCTTGCCGAGCTGCAAAAAGGGATTGCGGCACTTTCCTCCAACTATGCTGCATTCCATTCAGGACTTGTAAGCTACACAGGCGGAGTGAGTGAGCTATCCTCTTCTTACGGAAAGCTGCACACCGGTTTAGTGGAACTGAGTGAAGGTACAGGCGAGCTGGAAAACGGTGTCGGCGAGCTGCAGAACGGCACAGCTGAACTGTATGAGGAAACAAAAGACCTACCCGCACAGATGCAGGCAGAGATCGATGAAATGATCCGGGAATACGATAAATCCGATTTCAAACCGGTTTCCTTCGTATCACCGAATAATGAAAAGGTATCCTCGGTGCAGTTCGTGATTAAAACGGAAAGCATTAAAATGGATGAGCAGCAGACGAAACAGGCAGAACCGGAAAAGAAAAAAGGGTTCTGGACGTTGTTGAAGGAACTGTTCAAATAAAAGATAATCACAAAACAAGAACGCTTGGATTATAGATTCCGAGCGTTCTTGTTATATAATGACCACTAAGTAGCTATATAGGGGAGTGCAGTATGGAAAATAACGTTTTTGAACAGATGGCAAAAAGATATGATACAGAAGAAAGAATGGAATTGGCTAAAGTTATAGTGAAGAAAGTAAGATCGGAATTACAAAATAGTCTATCAAAATCTTTAATTGATTATGGAAGTGGTACTGGCCTGGTCAGCTTGGAATTATCAGATTTAGTGGCTTCTATTTTGTTGGTGGATTCATCAGAGCAAATGTTGGAGGTTGCGAAAGCTAAAATTTCCCGCAGAGGAATCAACAACTCAAAAGTGCTTTATTCAGATTTTACTAAGGAAACTCCTGAACTCAAGGCAGACATCGTTTTACTGTCACTAGTCCTTCTTCATATTCCCGATACTATTAAAATTTTACAGGAATTGTTTAACATTTTAAATGATGATGGCAAGCTCATCATTATTGATTTTGACAAAAACGATCAAATATATCATCCGAAAGTACATAACGGTTTTTCGCATGAAGAACTGAAAAATAAATTATCCGAAGTTGGTTTCAACTCAATTGAAATGAAGACTTTCTATCATGGAAAGGGTATTTTCATGAAACAGGATGCCTCCATGTTTATATCTAGTTGTGTGAAGTGATGTTTCTATTAATAAGAAATGATTATACCCCGTGATAAAAAAATTGTAATTAACTTATGGCACCTGATGAGCTAGTATAAAGGGGAATTTCAGGGGAGGGATTATAATGGGAATTTTTTTTAGGATAGCTATTGAACATGATTTGGATACAATCGTGAAAATGCTTGCCAATGATCCGTTGGGCAGTAAAAGAGAGCGATACGAACAGCCGCTTCCGGAATGCTACAAAAATGCGTTTCAAGCGATTTCTTCTGACCCCAATAATGAGCTGATAGTTGCCTGTCACGAAAATGAAATTGTTGGGGTTCAACAAATTACCTTCACTCCCTATCTAACACATCAAGGTGGCTGGAGAGCGACCATTGAAGGAGTCAGGACTTTATCTACAGAACGTGGGAAAGGGATAGGCTCTGAACTGATCCGTTACGCCATTCAACGGGCTAAGGAACGTGGCTGCCATTTGATCCAACTCACAACGGATAAACAACGGGAAGATGCATTGCGATTTTATGAACGACTAGGGTTTGAAGCCACACATGAAGGATTAAAGATGAAACTTTGATTGGGATATATTCCGTAAAGCTTTGGCTGATTAAACAGCCAGGGCTTTTTATATTAAAATTTAATTGTAAGAAAATTTTAAAATCTCTATTAGATACATACAGGGGGTTGATATTTTGATAAACAAGAAATTAATCGGCGGAAAAAATATGAACGGGAAAACGTCGAACTAAATTTATAGTCCAGCGTTTCCCCACATTTGAAAGGGGAAAACAATATTGAAACAGATGTTATTAATTCTCCAACTCACGATTCATATACGGAATAAATTAGAGTGACTTTCATAGTTAATATCAAGGCAAAAGAAAAAAAGCTATCATCCCCAAGTACACGCGGAATGATAGCTTTTTCTCAGTAAGATGTTAGAAGAATGAAACTTTTTACATTACTGTTTCGTAAAATATAGTAAGAATAAGGAGGGATTTCGATGATTTGGTTATTTATCATAGTTCCTGTAGTGATTCTTTTGGGTATCGTGATTTTCATGGATAAGAAGAATAAAGGGATGGGCAGTGCTCCAGATGTAAACAAAGGGAATCATAGCATCGAAACGGAAACAACAAGGTTTCAGCATTATAACGACAACAATGGCGGGAATTGATGGTGGTGGAGTTATTTAGGGGCGTAATAAGGTGGAGCGAACGATGAATGAGCAAAACCCCAATAACGAATTGGAAACAAAAGAAAAGGCGATAGACTCTCTCCTTTTCGGAGGGGTGTTTCAAGCCATTACCACCAGTAAGGAAAACTTCAACAGAAGAGTACTATTAACAATTGCAGGGCTTTTGCTATCCGCTATTGCGATTCTTTTAACGATATGGATTGCTTCTGGTTAGATATAGGAAAAAGGCTGTCCGTTTGGACAGCCTTTAGTTATTACTTAAACAAATTAATACTAGTGATAATGATAGGCATTGCAAAGACGTCAATCAAGAACGCCCCAACAATCGGTACGATCAGAAATGCTTTGCTGGATGGACCAAAACGGTCGGTGATGGCGGACATGTTGGCCATCGCATTCGGTGTGGCTCCGAGGCCGTGTCCGGTGAAGCCGCCAACCATGACGGCTGCGTCGTAGTCTTTACCCAGGGCTCTGAATAGAACAAAGACACCAAGCAGAATGATGATGACGACTTGGACGAAGACGATGGCGAGCATTGGAAGGGCCAGGCTTGCGACCTCCCATAGTTTGATGCTCATTAGCGCCATGGATAGGAAGATTCCGAGTGTTACGTTGCCGATCAGGTTGATGCTGTTCATGTTGACAGTGTTTTTGTTGATGCCATCCAGGATGTTTCGGACGATGACTGCTACGAACATGGCACCGACATAACCAGGCAGGACAAATCCTGTCAGGTCGGAGAAGAGGGTGCCAAGGTAACTCCCGGCCGCCATACAGAAGGTGATGATAAGAATCTGGACCATGAATTGCTGGGAGTTGAATTCGAAAGAGTTGGAGGCTATGCTGGTTTCTTTGGTTGCTGCAACTTCCTCTTCCGCTGTGCTGCTGCTTTTCAGGTTGTATTTTTTTATCAGATATCGTACAGTTGGACCACCGACCAGCCCTCCGGCAACGAGTCCGAATGTTGCCGCGGCAAGACCAACGGAAAGCGCAGAGTTGATGCCAAGTTCCTCAATGGTACCACCGAAGGCTGTAGCTGCCCCGTGGCCGCCTTCCATGGAGACTGCGCCCATCATGACACCTAGTAGTGGGTCGAGGCCGAATGCGGTTGCAAGCGAAATGCCTACCGCACTTTGCACCAGAGCCAGTACACCACAAGCCAACCAGTAAATCAGCAATATTTTTCCGCCAAGCTTTACTAGTTGAAAGCTAGCGCCAAGTCCAACCGTGGTAAAGAATGTAAGCATAAATAGACTTTGCAAAGACGTATCAAGGCCAATATTGATTCCCGCCGTTCGAAGTACTGTTACAAGAAGGGCAAATAGCAGGCCTCCCACTACTGGTGCGGGTATGCAAAATCTCCTCAGGAAAGATACTTTTTTAATGAGTACTCCCCCAAAAAGAAGCAGTAAAACCGCTAAAAAGACGGTGGTAATCTGATCAAACTCCATTTTTCATTCCTCCATTTACGTATTTAGTATGACTTCACTGACTAAATGAGCGGCCAGCAAGACGGTTTTGTTGTTCTCATCCAAAGCTGGATTTACTTCCGAAATATCAAAGGACAAGGTTTTATCCTTCGATACGATATGACGCAATAGTTCTTTTACTGTAACAGGATGCAGGCCGAATGGAGAAGGGGCGCTTACCCCTGGTGCATACGAAGAATCGATAGAATCCGTACATAAGGTCAACAGAATGAAGTCATGCTCAGCCATAAACCTGTCCAGATGCTCCTTTGTTTTCCCCATTTCACAGGTGTCCTCTTGATGGATAAATTCCACACCATATTTCTTCGCATCCTCAAACAAACGAGCCGTATTCCCGTGCTTCTGGATTCCAACACAAAAGTAGCTGGCAGAGGCATCCTGATCAAGAATTTGTCTGAACATCGTTCCGGAGGACGGCTTTTCCTCATAGGGACGAAGATCAAAATGGGCATCGATATTGATGATTCCTAGACGGGCATACTGTCCGATATGTTTTCTGACGCCAAGATAATGCCCGTACAGAGTCTCGTGCCCACCACCGATAATAATGGGGGATACTCTGTTATGAAGGAGAAGGGAGACGGCATTTCCGAGCTCCTCCTGTGCAGCTTCCATTCTATCCCCCTCACAAACGATGTCCCCAACATCGAACAGCTCCCTATCAGCACCGTGCCATGGTAGCTTGGCCAATGCTTTGCGGACATGCTCCGGTCCTGCAGCGGCACCGGGTCTTCCTTTGTTCCGCCTCACACCTTCCTCACATTGAAAACCAATAATCCCGCTGCTAACTGCTTGATTTTTATGAGATTGTATGGATGATATGTTCACTAATTGGACTCGCTGATGATAGCGGAAACTGGCGAAATCAAGCTCACTGTCCTTTCGTCCCTGCCAATTTTCCCTTGCTGGATGAATGTACATAGCTCCTCCTTATTTGGAATTTTCTAATTATTATTTCCTATTTAAAGTGTATGTGATGTTATATATAATTACAAATACATAATACGAATTAATTTATAGCCAAAAACTATAAAATGGAGCGATAGAAATGGAAATCAGACAGCTGAGGTATTTTTCCGAGGTGGTAAAGCATCGAAGCTTTTCGAAAGCTGCTCAGGAGCTGCATATATCACAACCTTCCTTAAGCAATGCAATTGCTAAATTGGAAGTGGAAATTGGTATGCAACTCATTGTAAGAAGCACCCGTAATCTGGAGTTAACCGAATCAGGAGATGCATTCTACAGGAAAACATCAGCTTTCCTCTCGAAATTCCATACCTTTGAGAGGGACCTGGAAGAAATAAAACAAACAGGTAGTGGAGAAATAGCCGTAGGTATCATCGAGTCTGCAAAGTTCTGGATGCCACTCACCATTACTACATTCAAAGACGAATTTCCGAATATCAAATTCAAGTTCAGTGAAATACTCGGACAGGAAAAAGTCATGCATACTCTGTTGAACCATGAAGTCCACTTTACGGTCACCAATCAACTGATTGAAAGCGAAGAAATCTGTGTATCTAAAATTTATCTAGAGAATCTCGTCCTGGTGTTGAATAAAAACGATCCACTCAACCGAAAAGACAACATTTTGCTGCATGACCTAAGTGACAGAGATTTCATCATCAGTGCCGAAGGATTTCAGACAAGAACTGATGTACTAAACGCATTCAGGAAAGAAGGGGTGGCTCCGAAAATTATGTATGAGATTGAAAGACTTGAAACTGCCTGTAGCTTGGTGGAACAGGGACTAGGTATTGCCATCCTGCCGGTAAGTTACCTGAAATATACATCCAATCCCAAGATAACCACCCACTATATTCAAAACGAATTCCTGAGCAGGCCGGTGTACCTGGCGTATCTGAAAGACCGGAACCTCTCCCCGGCGGTTTATGGGCTGATGAAGTGTATTGAGGAGTTTTTTGATAGATAGAAATAACCAAGTCAGTAAACAAAAAAAGCTATAACGTATATTTCTCCTTCCAAATTTCATACTAAATTTGAAAAGGAGTGATATTTATGGCCAAAAAAAATGGAAAAACAGACGCAGCGCAAAAGAATAAAAAAGGATTCGACTCAAGTAAAACGGAATCCGAATTCTCCAAGGAAATAGGCAGTGCAGCTGCCAACCAAGCGCATAAAGAGAAAGCAAAAGAAGAAAAAGCATCCAAGAACCAAGGCGAATGGAACGGGATGAATTGATTTTTACTTAATAAAAGAAAAGCCTTCATTCCAAGATATAGGCGGAATTGAAGGCTTTTTTCATTTTTGCATTCCAAAAAAGAAAGCTTTTTTAATTCATTAAAGTATCTGCTCTTGCTCATACTAGTTTTGGGAGGTAGAGCGACTTATGATACAAATTTGGTTAGCTTGTCTATTATTATTTGCTCAGCCTGTCGAGCACGTTGACAACGGCTTAACGGTCACCCAACAGGGGCAGGAGATTTCCAATATGAACCGCGAGAATTTCACGATGCCACTTCCAGGAACACCGCTGATCAATGAGGAAAAATACAATGAATTTATCGAAAAACTGGATCAGAAAATATTCCGTGCTCCCCAAAATGCTGTGATTAACGACCAGGGAGGAATCGACCGGGAACAGGTTGGCTACAGGCTTGATCGACAGGTGTTTAAGGAAAAATTTTATGAATATTTTTATAGCAATGGCCCTACAGAGATAGAGGTTCCCTTATTGGAGGTATATCCAAAGGTCGATAGTGAGCTGCTTGCTGATATTCGTATAAAACAGATTGGTCAATATGTTACATATTTTAATTCTTACAATAAAAGTCGTTCTCATAATATATTTCTTGCCGCAGAAGCAATAGACAATCATGTTGTTTTCCCGAATGAGACGTTTTCTTTTAACAAGGTGGTGGGCAAAAGAACGCTGGAGAAGGGGTACCTCCGTGCGCCGATCATTGTGAGAGGGGAATTGTCGGAGGGTGTAGGCGGAGGTATCTGTCAGGTGTCATCCACATTGTTTAATGCAGTGGATCGTGCAGGGCTAAAAATAGTAGAGCGCTACTCCCATAGCAGGAACGTTCCTTATGTTCCATCAGGACGGGATGCAACGGTAAGCTGGTACGGACCTGACTTTCGTTTTCAAAACCAATACAATCAACCGATATTGATTCGCGCAAAACGATATGGGGGTTCCATGATCGTGAAGCTTTACTCGTCTGATGTTATCAATTATGAACCACGCGTGGTTCCGAGTGCCGATTCTCAATTACCAAAAGAAATTAATGTAGAGCAAGAAATACACGAGGTAACCACTGAAAGATAACACTATCTAATCGAAAAGAAGGATATCCCTCCCTCTAAAAAGAATACTTCTAGTGAAGAAAATATGAACAAGTGTGGAGGGATTAACATGGGAAGACTGGTACATTTCGAAGTCCATGTAGACAACATGGAGCGTGCAATGAAGTTTTATGGTGAGGTGTTCGGCTGGAAGTTTGAGGATTGGACGGACTATGCAGGTATGCCATATTTCGGCGCAGTGACCGGTGATGCGAATGAGCCGGGGGTCAACGGTGCCCTGATGCAACGGAGAGGTCCTGCTCCTGAAGCCAACCAGCCTATGAACGGATATTCTTGCACGATGGGTGTGGTGGATTACGAAGCAACTGAGAAACTGATTCTCGAGCATGGTGGCAAGGTCGCAGTTCCGAAGTATGCCCTTCCTGGAATGGCGTGGCAAGGGTATTATGTGGATACGGAAGGGAATGTCTTTGGGGTTCATCAGCCGGATGAGAATGCGAAATAGGTAAGCAAACAAGGGGACGGTTCTCTGCTTCGAAAGCAGAGAACCGTCCCCTTGTTTTTTTGTTTCTTTAGACCATAAGAGCAAGATTGAGGTCGAAGTGGCTGTTCATGCCTTGTTAAAATGAATACAACAAGCTAATGGAGGGTTACATATGACAAAAATTCAAGAATTCAATGAACTGCATACATCCGGCGAGATACTATTTTTAGGAAATGCATGGGACCTGCTATCCGCTTTAACACTAGAGAAGATGGGCTTCAAAGCGATTGGAACAACAAGCATGGGAATAGCCAATTCACTTGGTTCTGTAGATGGAGAAGTAATTGATTTTGATAGACATTTAGGAATCATTAAAACGATCGCAGAGAATGTGAATATTCCTGTTTCCGCAGATATTGAGGCAGGCTATGGTGAGGACATGGATGAGATTGTGGATAATGTGCTAAGAACGGCAAGTGTCGGGGTTGCAGGTATCAATTTGGAAGATTCCCTGAAAAACCAAAAAGGGTTAAGGGAAATGTCGCATCACTGTCAACTTCTATCAAAAATAAGAGCGGCGTTGGATAGAAATGGTTATAAAGGATTCTATATTAATGCTCGAACGGATACTTATTTTCAAAAGGAAAATCCGCTATTGGAAACAATTGATCGAGCAAAGTCCTATTTGGAGAGTGGGGCAAGTGGGATATTTGTTCCTGGCGTGACATTAGAGGAAGAGATAAAAGAAATAGCATCGAATATACAGGCTCCGCTTAATGTGTTATCTTTACCTGGACTAACGAATTGTAATAAGCTGAAAGAATTGGGAGTTAAACGATTTAGTTTTGGAAACGCACTATCCGATAAATATATTGAATTTTTAGAAAAGAATATAGAGCAATTAGTGAAGGATATGGATACTTCCCATTTATATGAGAACTAAATCAGGAAGGACGGGGAGCAGAATGGCGGCTATTATAAATCTCTCTTTTGAAGAAATGTGGGAGAAAATTATTGCCTGTGACAGTAAATATGATGGGCTATTTTTTACGGCAGTGAAAACAACCAAAATCTACTGCCGTCCTTCCTGTAGGTCGAGGAAGCCGAAGAAAATAAACGTGGAATTTTTCCATGACATAAGTGAAGTTGAAATGGCTGGCTTTCGTGCATGCAAAAGATGCCAGCCAAAATCTGATCATTCTCCACATATTGAATTGATTAGAAATGTCATTTCCTTCTTAATAAATCAATATAAACAAAGGCTGGAATTACAGGATATTGCGAGTCATGTAGGTGTAAGTGTCTATTATCTTGAGCGGCAATTTAAACAGGCAACTTCAGAAACTCCTCGTTCCTATTTGGAGAAAATCAGAATTGATAAAGCGGCTCATCTTCTAAAAAACACAGATCGAACGAATCTTGAAATCTGCTATGAAGTTGGATTTCAAAGTCCTTCCAATTTTTATAAAGTGTTTCGCAGGTTGAGGAATTGTTCACCTAGTGAATATCGAGCGCTGATAAGAGAGGAGAAACAGCTTTGAATTGGATCGATAATGGCTCCTCTATTGACATTCCTCCACCTGAGGATTTCAATTTTGAGGAGTGTCTTGTGTTTTTAGGAAAGTCTGAGCAAGAGGTATTGCATCAAATAATTAATGGTTATTTTTATAAAGTGATAAAGATCGATGGCGAATTGGTTTTATTAAAAATAGGGAACACGAACGATTCCATTCGAGTGGAATTCCCGATCAGTACCCCGACTCCAGGTGTACGTGAAAGAGCGGCATCCTATGTATGGGAATACTTTGATATGAATCAAGAGTTGGGAAATTTTTATAAAATGGCTGATCAAGAAAAGGTTTTACAGAAAATCGTCAATAAATATCGCGGTTTGCGAATTATTTGTATACCGGATTTATTTGAAGCACTGACCTGGGCGATTATAGGGCAGCAAATCAATTTAATATTTGCTTATACGTTAAAAAAACGATTTGTTGAACACTTCGGAGAATGTCTCATTTTCGAAGGAAACACCTTCTGGTTATTCCCTGAATTTGAAACAATCGCACATATAGATATAGAGGATTTAAGAAAACTCCAGTTTACATCCAGGAAGGCGGAATATATTACTGGAGTTGCTAAAGCTATGGCAAGTGGCCAAATAACGAAAGAAGCACTGCTTCAACAACAAGAATATCAGCAAGTGAAAAATTCTTTAATGGCAATCAGAGGTGTTGGAGCTTGGACGGCCGATTATGTGATGATGAAATGCCTACACCATCCCGCTGCATTTCCGGTAGCGGATGTCGGTCTGCATAACGCAATCAAGCATCAATTGGGGCTTGAACGTAAACCGACAATTGGTAAAATTGTGGAAATGTCAACAACTTGGGAAGGTTGGCAAGCGTATGCCACCTTTTATCTATGGAGGTCCTTATATGAGTAGTAGGTTTCATAAATTAGATTACGAAACACCGATTGGAATTCTGGAAATAACGGGAACAGAGGAAGCTATCTGTTCGATCATGTTTGACGAGCGGGATAGAATAGAAAATCTTATGCAAGTAGACACACCAAAAGTTTTAGAGCTTTGCTGTAATCAACTTGATGAGTATTTTAAAGAGGAGCGGAGTGAATTTACATTCCCCTACATTTTTGAGGGAACGGTCTTTCAAAAAACAGTGTGGAACGCATTAAAAGGAATACCTTACGCCAAAACGGGATCCTACAAAGATATCGCTGTTTCAATCGGCAATGAAAAAGCCATCAGAGCTGTCGGAAGTGCAAACGGTAGAAACAAGTTAAGTATAGTGATTCCTTGTCATCGAATTATCGGTACAAATGGAACATTAACGGGCTATGCAGGTGGTTTGTGGAGAAAAGAATGGCTTCTGAATCATGAAAGGACTTTTCAGCGTGACTAATAGGAAACCAAGGGGACGGTTCTCTGCTTCGGAAGCAGAGAACCGTCCCCTTGCTTCGTTCCAAAATATATTTAATATTACAACAATGTAAAAAATTGCTATAATAAATGTGATGGTATTGACAATAAAGGGGAGAGTCGAATGGATGAAAACCCATTAGTGAAAAGTGATGAAAAAGCAGCAAGGGTGAAGGTGGAAAGAAAAGAAGGGGAGCCGACTGCGGCCTTTAAAGGGGCCAGTTGGGCAGCATTGGCTGTGGGTGTGTCTGCTTATCTGATAGGTCTGTTCAATGCCACCATGGAGCTGAATGAAAAGGGATATTACTTCGCTGTTTTGGTATTCGGACTCTACGCAGCCGTATCCCTGCAAAAAGCAGTAAGGGATAAAGAAGAAGGGATAGCTGTAACGGGTATCTATTACGGCCTTAGTTGGTTCGCCGTTATAATAGCTATTTCCTTGATGGCGATCGGATTGTATAATGCCGGAAGTATTATTTTGAGTGAAAAAGGGTTTTATGCGATGGCGTTTGTGTTGAGCTTATTTGCTGCGATCACCATTCAAAAGAATATCCGGGACACGCAATTGGTGAGGGAGAAGGATTAAGGAAAACTTTAGGGACGTTAGCTTGCAGCTACCGTCCCTAAAATTTAATTTGTTAGAATGTTGGGCTAAGTTGTTAGAATGATTCCGGATTGTGTTAGAATGTTCGCCTTATCTGTTAGAATGCTGTACAAAATCTGTTAGAATGACCATGATCCCGAGGCGTGTGTCTTGGGCGAAAGCTGCAATTCTACTAAATCGTTATTTTTTCTACCAAATCAAATTCAGCGCTCTTCCGAACAAAGCGGAGGGGCGGTTCTACTGCTTCGAAAGCAATAAAACCGCCCCTTGCTGCTTATTCCGCAGAACCAACTGCCTCTTTATTCTCAACTTCTTGTTGAACCAGTCTATCATCAAACCACCCGATCAAATGCTGCAAGCGTTCCAAGCGGTGCTTCGGCTTACCAGAACGAGAAAGATCGTGGTTCTCATCCGGGAAGCGAACGAGCTTGGTGTCAACACCTAGACGTTTCAAGGCGATGTACCATTGCTCCGCCTGCTCCATTGGACAACGCAAGTCCTGTTCACTGTGCAGGATCAGCGTCGGCGTCTTTACATTACGCGCATGGTGGAGCGGGGAGATTTCGAGCAGTTTTACTGCATCCTCCCATAGATCCGCATGTCCGTGCTGCCATTCGGTGAAGAAGAAGCCGATGTCGCTTGTACCGTAGAAGCTGTGCCAGTTGCAGATGCTGCGCTGGGTTACGGCAGCTTTGAAACGGTCGGTGCGGGTCACGATGACGTTGGTCATATAGCCGCCGTAGCTTCCGCCTGTCACGAATTGCTGGTCGTGATCGATGTAGTTGAAATTTGCAAGGGCGTAGTCGGCACCTGCCATGATGTCCTCATAATCCATTCCGCCGTAATCGCCGATAACGGCATTTACGAAGTCGTGGCCATAGCCGTGGCTGCCTCGTGGGTTTGTGTAAAGGACCACATAACCTTTGGAGGCCATGAGCTGCATTTCATGGTGCAGGCCGTTTCCATAGGCTGTTGCCGGTCCGCCGTGGATCTGAAGGATCATCGGGAATTTTTTGCCTTCTTCAAATCCATAAGGCTTTAAGACCCAGCCTTCGATTTCCTTGCCGTCTGTGCTAGAGTATTTGAAGTTTTCCGGTGTGCTTAAATGAACCTCGTCATAGAGCGCTTCGTTCCAATTCGTTAACTTCTCTACTTTTGCCAAGTCATTCAGGTCCTGCACTACCACGTCCCCTGTGGAGTGTGGAGTGGCAAGCACAAGCACTGCTTGATTTTCATTCACGATGTCATAGGATGTGACAACTCCGACAGAAGATGATAGGGCTTCTGAAATGTCTCCTTCCAGACTAACCTTGAACAATTGGCAATCCCCGCCGACTGTTGCATGGAAGAAGATATTCGCGCTGTTTGCGTCCCAAACCAATGTTGGTTCGGCCGTGTCATACTTCGCATCGACCCCAACTAGATTTCCAACTGTGAAATCGAAGCTTTCCGTCAGGTTTTGGACAGAACCGGATTCTACGGAAATCAGAAGAACATTTGCATTTCCCTGGCTTCTTTCGCCGCGGTCATGACCTGCCACTGCAAGCCATCTGCCGTCAGGAGAAACGGAAGGTGCCATCACATAGCCATTTGCCTGATAAAAGAGGGACTCATTTTTCGAGTCAATATCGTATTTCCAGATCGCAGGAAGGTAGCCCCACTCCTTATCCTCTGCCTTTGTACCAATATAGAATAGGCTTTTTCCATCTGGCGTGAATCGAGGCTGGCCGAAATCATGGTCGCCATCGGTCACCTTTGTAAATGCCTTTGCGTCGATGTCAAAAAGATACACATGTCTGCGATCCTCATTATAAATCCCAACGCCGTCCCCTTTATAACGAAGTCTAGTAATCACCTTCACATCGCTTTTTTCTTCTTTTTTCTCTTCCTTATCGGTGGAAAGCTTCAACTCCCCACTGATGGTAAGCGCAAGCTGTTTGCCGTCAGGAGACCAGGTGAAATCACCGATTCCTTGTTTCACATCTGTCAGCTGCACCGCTTCGCCGCCGTCCGTATGTAAAAGCCAAACCTGATTCTTCCCTGTACGATTGGAGCGGAAGGCGATGGCCTTTCCATCCGGTGACCACTTCGGAGCCACATCTTTTACGAGGCTATCCCTGGAATAGTGAGAAGTGAACTGTCTGCCTGCACCTTTTAAATCTGATACATAGATGGAAGAATAATAGCCATCCTTCTCCGTATCCACCTGAGTCAGGACATAAGCAACCTTGTCCTTGTTTGGAGACACTTTCGGATCTCCGACAAACTTAAATTTACATAAGTCTTCTGCTGTAATAGGACGTTTCGTCATTGTACATACCTCCATATTTGGCAATCTATGAGTCTATCATAGCATTTCGTGAGGCGAAATAAAATATTAATTTTAGATATTTCAGTATTTTAGAAAAATAGATCATAGTGTTAGAAGTATTTTCTGTATCTTTGTCGAATAACGTAAGTAGGGAAATCTAGCTGACAGGAGAGATTCGATGCACAACCAAAAAAGAATACGAGATTACGGAGTCAGTATTGGCCGTCTGGCGCCGGGGCGTCATAACGCCATTACAGATGTAGAAGGCGTGACAGTCGGCCATGTGACACTTAGCGATGGAAAGATGCAGACAGGTGTGACCGCCATTTTGCCGCATCAAGGAAACATTTTCAAAGAAAAACTGATTGCCGCAAGCCATGTCATCAACGGATTCGGAAAAACGATGGGTACGATTCAAATGGCGGAGCTGGGCACTTTGGAAACGCCGGTCATTCTGACCAATACGTTAAATGTCGGTACAGCGGCAGACTCATTAATTGACTATACGTTGGAAAGAAACCCGGAAATCGGCCGGACTACCGGAACCGTCAACCCCATCGTCGGGGAATGTAACGATATGTTTTTGAATGACATCAGAGAAAAGTTCGTGAAGACAGAGCATGTTCTTCAAGCACTTGAGAACGCCTCCACTGAGTTCAAGGAAGGAGCGGTAGGTGCTGGAACAGGCATGCTCTGCTATTCCTTGAAAGGGGGCATCGGCTCTGCCTCCCGGATCATGGAAATGAAGCATGGAAAGTACACATTGGGGGTTCTAGTATTATCGAACTTTGGGATTCTAGAGGATCTTCGGATAAACGGCAAGCCGGTCGGTCAGGAGCTGGCGGACGCAATGAGTCAGTCCTATAAAGATAAGGACAAAGGGTCCATAATGATGATCGTTGCAACCGATCTCCCCGTATCTGAAAGGCAGCTGAACCGGATCATCAAACGCTCTGTCACCGGGTTATCAAGGACCGGTTCCATCATTACAACAGGAAGTGGCGAAGTTGTCATAGGCTTCTCTACTGCAACCAGGATCCCACATGAAAAACCGGAGCACTGTCTGTCATTGCCGATGATTCATGAAGAGGATATCGATTTGGCCTTCAGGGCAGTGGGGGAAGCGACGGAAGAGGCCATTTTGAATTCGTTGGTTACCGCAGAGTCTATGGTTGGTCGGGATGGTAATATGCGGCCGGCACTAAAGGATCTAATAGAGGAGTTTACTGTTTCTTTAATCCAGTGATAGATTAGATAAAAACAAGTGTGAATAGGCCGGGCGATGTTTATAATGTAGGTAGAGTATCTATTATTTGTAGAAATGAGTGGTAAGCTTTGACTGAAGTAAAGAACAATCTTGAGGAGAACTGGCTGAGGAATATTATCCTCTTTCTTAGCAGTCAGACGATTTCCCTTTTTGGCTCATCCTTGGTTCAATATGCCATTATGTGGTACATAACGCTAACAACGGGTTCCGGTTTGATGATGACGTTATTCATCATTTGTGGCTTTATCCCGTCCTTTATTTTATCGCCTGTTGCAGGGGTGTGGGCAGATCGCTATAACCGAAAAATGCTGATCATCCTTGCGGACAGTCTCATTGCCATTGCAACACTGATTCTTGCTATTCTCTTTTTAATGGGCTTTGATTCGATATGGCTGCTTTTTGTGATGGCGGCGGTTCGTGCCTTTGGAACAGGAATTCAGACGCCGGCTGTAGGAGCCATTTTGCCGCAAATTGTACCAAAGGATAAACTGACGAAGATAAATGGAATAAATGGCAGTATTCACGCAATTATCATGTTCGTCTCTCCAATGGTCAGTGCAGCACTCTTGGCATGGACCTCGATTGAGATTATTTTCTTTATCGATGTAATCACTGCAGCCATTGCAATATTTACACTGTTCACCTTTTTAAATATCGCCGTACATGAAAAGGCATCTGTAAAGCAAACAACAAGCTATTTCAGTGATTTCAAACAAGGCTTACGGTATGTGAACAATAATTCTTTTCTTAAGAAGTTTTTCCTATTCTTTGCAGTTTTCTTTGTATTGATGGCACCTGCCGCCTTTTTGACACCCTTACAAGTAATACGTAGCTTTTGGGAAGACGTGTGGCGGCTTACCGCAATTGAAATTGCCTTTTCCATCGGCATGATGGTAGGGGGAGCAGTCATTGCTTCCTGGGGTGGATTTTCCAATAAGGTGAAAACGATGGGACTTGCAAGTATTATGATGGGTGTCTGTACGTTTGCTCTCGGGATCGTTCCGCAATTTTGGTTTTATTTAGTCCTCATGGCTTTCTTCGGCCTCGCCGTGCCTCTATTCAATACACCTGCAACCGTTTTGCTGCAAGAGAAAATTGAAGAGGATTATTTAGGCAGAGTTTTTGGCGTATTCGGAATGATCTCCACTTCGATGATGCCGCTTGGAATGCTGATATTCGGTCCGATAGCCGATTTTATCCAAATTGAATGGCTGTTAATCGGAACGGGAATCTTGATTATTATTCTTGCTATTCTTTTAGTACGGAACAGCGTATTAATGGAAGCGGGAAAGCCTGCAACGGAGGAATTAAAGGTGTAGAGGATGGGGGATTTTTTGGGGGGTATGTAACTGCCCCATTTTCTTTTGTGTCCCTTTAGAGCATTTTATTAGCTTTAATTTTCCAATATCTGATACGTTAGTAGTACTAATTGATGTGAGGTGTCAGGAATGAATTTGAATGACTGGTTTGATAGTGGGCTTACGTATGGACAATATGTAGAGGGAATGACGGTAAACAAGGAAGAAATGGAATCCATTTTTAATAAGTTTTCCCTTGATGAAGAAAAGGTCGAGTTTTTAAAAGGCCAACAGCTTAGAGTCATTGTATTGACGGAGGATTGGTGCGGGGATGCGCTTTTAAATAATCCCATTTTGATGAAAATAGCAGACGCTGATATGGATGTCCGCTTTATTCTTCGGGATGAAAACCTGGAGCTGATGGATCAGTATCTGACGAATGGAACAGCACGTTCGATTCCAATCTTTATTTTTATCAATCAAGAGGGCGAAGAGGTGGCTGTCTGGGGGCCAAGAGCAGCGGCACTCCAGGAAATGGTGGATCAAGTCAAAGCTACCCTACCACCTGTAGATGCACCTGAATTTAAAGAAAAGCAAGCTGCAGCTTTTAAACAGCTAAAAGAGTCGTATGTAAATAATCCCTCCTTATGGAACATAGTTTCCGAGAGCATTTTAGGCAAGCTGAAAGAGAGCGTCATGTAATACGTAATAAACTCTGCGGAAAAACCCTGCCTGTCATAACTTTTAGGCAGGGTTTCATTTTTTGAAAAAGGAGCAATTTTTCATGATCAATGGTAAACCGATCGCAACCGGCAATACTGCCCTCATCTATCTTCAGGAAAACAAAGCGATTAAAATTTTCCGAGACCACCTGCCTGCCTCAGCACCGATGTATGAGGCAAAAAAACAACAACAGGCTTATGCAGCTGGGCTCCGAGTGCCAGAGGTGTTCGAGGTCACCGTGATAGAAGGAAAGCCTGCCCTTGTCATGGAGTATGTAGTAGGAAACACCCTCGGACAGCTGGTGATGGAAGATAGGGAGCAGGCCGAATATTACATGGGGCTATCCGTTGAAATCCAAAGGGAGATCCATGGGAAAAAGATAGATTCATTGGAATCGATGAAAGAGAAGCTGGCACGTCAAATTCAGTCTGTTGGCTGTCTGGATGAAGAAGTGAAGGCTGCATTGTTGGGGAAGCTTGGGTCGATGACTTTTGAAAGCAGTCTCTGCCATGGGGATTTTCATCTTTATAACTTGATTCAGACGGATGAAGGAATCACGATCATAGACTGGGTCGATGCGAGTTCAGGGGATATCCGGGCAGATGTGTATCGGAGTTACTTGCTTTATTCGCAGGTGTCCACGGAGTTGGCAGAGATGTATGTGAAGCTCTATTGTGAGAGGAGCGGACTAGTCAAAGAGGAGATTTTTGCTTGGGCACCGATTGTGGCAGCTGCAAGGCTTGCGGAGAATGTGGCGACGGAGGATGAGGAGAGGTTGATGGGGATTATAATGGCGTAATCTATTGAACTTGCTCCAAATGGAGGGAAGGTCACCCTTTATCGCGCTAAAAACCAAAAACCCCTATGCACGACACCACTGATTAGGCGCACAGGGCTTTTCCAAGGTTGACTGGGTAAGAATGATCCTACCGCGTTTCCTTTAAAGTGGAACCGTCACTACAACAGTTGTCCCGCTTTCTGGTACGGACTCCACCGACACACCGTATTCTTTTCCGTAATAGAGCTTCAGGCGTTCATCCACATTGCGGATCCCGACACCACCAAGCCGAATACGCTGTTCCGTATTTGGTTTAGCCGGTTTACTAGGATCGAAGCCGATGCCATTATCTTTTATCTGAAAGACAATATGGCTCTTTTCAGTCCGGGCTGTAATATGAATATGCCCGTTTCCGGCCTTTTCCCGTATCCCATGATAGATCGCATTCTCTACGAGCGGCTGTAGAATGATTTTTGGAATCATCACATCAAAGATGGATGAGTCGGATTCGATTGTGTAGGTAAGCTTTTCTCCATACCGTTCCTTTTGGATAATCAAATATTGTTCCACATGCTTCAGTTCATTCTCGACGGTTGTAAATTCGTTTCCTCCACTTAACGATAACTGAAAAAACTTGGCAAGTGCCTTTGTTACCATAATGACTCGTTCGCTATCATCGAATTCGGCCATCCAGACGATTGTGTCGAGTGTATTGTAGAGAAAATGAGGGTTAATTTGCCCGCGCAGAACGCTCAATTCATAGGACCGCAAATCTTTCTCCTTCTGTTCGATGTCCTTCAGCAGTCGTTTTATCTCCTTCGTCATGACATTAAAGTGCTCTGATAGGCGTTGTACCTCGGCTATTCCGCTTTCATCGACTTCCACATCCAGGATACCGTGCTGGACTTCTTGCATCGCTTTTTCCAAACGATGAATGGGGTTTGTGATGCGCTTTGCAATCCATGGCGTCACTAGAAGAACCAGAACGAAGAGACCAATCCCGATTACAGCAATGGTGCCAAGCAGTTGGCTTCGGATTTGGCCCAGGCCGTCCAGTGAGCTGACACCTACAAGCGTCCAGTCGGAATGGCGGATGTTTGTCTTATAGACAAGTGTGTTCCGCTTCTGGTCGTAGCCTTCTTTTAATTCAGCTATCTCTAGCAGTTCCTTCTTCTTCTTTTCGTCCATGAAGTAGGTCGGATCTTTATGATAAACGAGTTCTCCACTACTGTTCAGGATATAGGAATACCCGCCTTCACCGAGCATAAGGTCATGAAACGCCGCTTCAATCCCCTTATATTGAATATCTAGGAGTACGACTCCAAGGTGATTGCCAGCATCATCCAGGACCTCCCGGCTGATGGAAATCACCCAATTCTCCTTGTTCATGGAAAATTTCTGCATGCGTGCCGAGGTAAGCACCGGAATGCTGCGGTTTTCCAATGCTGCCGTATACCATCGTTCTTGCATCATATCGGAGGAAAGGGTCATGTTAAGGTTTTTCTCATTGGAGATGACATAACCGTCATGTCCGATCACAATGACCGACTGAATATTTGGTTCCGAATCAAGAATACTGTTGATGAATGTAAGTAAATCGCTTTCACCCGAACGATCGGCAGAAGCCAGCGCCTGCTTTGTCGAAGGGTTGTTGGCTAACAGTTTCGACAGCACTTCCAGCCGTTCAATGTACATGCTGACGCTGGCGCTGCCTTTCTCGACCGACATTTTGGAAGTTTGGATGGATTCCTGCAATACCACCTGGGAGCTCCCGATATACACGATTATTCCAAGAGCACTGATCGTTACAAAGCTAATAAGCATTGTGAAGAGGGAGATTTGTGCACTGAGTGATTTCAGCCATCTGCCCATCATTCGGTAATCCTTTCACGATAATGGAGGGGAGAGCAGCCGAATTTTTTCTTGAAAGAGGTACTGAAATAATTCGGATTGTCAAAGCCGACTTCCTCGGATATCTCGTACATTTTCTTGTCGGAGGTCAGCAATAGAAGTTTCGCACGGTCGAGCCGCTGCGACACAATATATTCCTGAAAAGGAACGGCAAACAGACGCTTGAAAACTCCGCTCATATGTCCGGTGCTGAAGCCTGCTTCTTTAGCGAGATACGACAAGGAAAAGTCCGGATTGCTGATGTTCTGATCGATCAGTTGGGAAATCTCTCCTTTGAGCCCGTTCTTGTCATTAGAGTCCGTCTTGGATTTAAAGGATGAAATCGTCTCATAGACTTCGGCTTCTAGCTCGGTGTTCTTCCGCTTTTCCACCAGCTTGGACAGCACCTCGCTGACATCCTTGCGGGAGACCGGCTTCATAACGAAATCATCTACTCCTAGCTTCAATGCAGTAACGGCATAATCAAAATAATCGTACCCTGTAATAACGGCGATCTTGACCAGCGGACGAAGCTCCTTGGCCCTGCGAGCAAAGTCAAGTCCATTCATCCGCGGCATATTGATATCGAGCAAAATAAGATCAATCGTTTCCGTTTCAAAGAGCCGAAGTCCTTCCACTCCGTCACTAGCTTCGAAAATCTCGGAAATATGCAACTGCTGGAAAGGGACGAATTGGACAATCCCTTTTCGAATCAGGTCTTCATCCTCCACGATCAACAATTTAAACATCGGCTCTCCACTCCTTTCTCCTGATCTCATCGTAATCCTTTTATTCTACAGTCCGTTTCAAGTAGCCGTAGCCCAGTTCCTCCATGTTGTTATATGGAACAAACAGAATCGATGCGCTGTTGATGCAATAACGTTTACCTCCGTGCTCAGGCGGTCCATCGTCAAAAACATGGCCGAGATGGATATCACCTGCACGGCTACGCACCTCCGTGCGAACCATTCCGAAGTTCGTATCTTTTTGATAGGTCACGATATCCGGGATAATAGGTTTCGTAAAACTAGGCCACCCGCAGCCGGAGTCATATTTGTCGCGACTCGTGAATAAGGGCTCCCCGGTTGCAATATCCACATAGATGCCGGGTTCATAGTTATCCCAGTATTCGTTGGAAAAAGCCCGCTCTGTATCGTTTAACACTGCCACAGCATATTGGATTTTTGTCAGCTTCTTTTTCAATTCTTCGTCACTTGGCCTCGCATATTGCGATGCTGAAATGACAATCTCTTGATCGTCCAAGACATTCAAATCGATGTGGCAATATCCATCGGGATTTTTCTCCAGATAGTCCTGATGGTATTCCTCGGCCAGGTAATAGTTATGGAGCGGCAGTATTTCCGTAACGATGTCTTTCGAATATTGACGTTTTATTTCTGCTGCAGCAGCCTGAATAATTTCTACGTCTTCTTCATTAGTATAATAAATTCCTGTCCGATATTGTATGCCAATATCATTTCCCTGCTTATTCACACTTGTCGGATCGATGACACGAAAATAATCCTTGAGTAGCTTTTCCAGCGAAACCAGCTCCGGATCATACTGTATATGAACCGTTTCAGCAAAACCGCGATCACCTGTAATGACATCTTCATAGGCAGGGTCTTTCCCCTGCCCATTCGCATAGCCCGAAGTAACATCGTAGACTCCGTAGATTCGCGCCATATACGCCTCCATTCCCCAGAAGCAGCCTCCAGCAAGATAGATATCCCGTAGCTTACTGTTTGAAAAATCGACATCGTCGTTAGGATTGGCAGGAAGTTTGCCAGTATCGTTCATCGTCAATAGTGTATCTCCGGCAGTCGGACTGCCATACTGCGCGCTCTGCATACTTGAGTAGAGCGATAGGAATATTGCTAAGGTAACAACTAGTATGCCGCAAAGGAACAAGCCCCGCATGAGAGTTTCCCTCCTTTTAATGGATTTCTTCAAAACTTTCTGTAATGGTTTCGTTATCTACGTGGCCGGGGGACGATTTTGCAAGAATGTTGTCAGATCCTATATAGTAGGAACTCGGGTACCCTCTCAGCCCGAACTCCCTCGCCCAAACGCCCTCATGATCTAGCAGCACCGTCATATTTTCATAAGGCTGGCTGTTGAACCATTTTGTGAAATCCTCCGCTGATTGCTCCCCCTTGTAATTAGGAGTGACAATGCTGATGACACGAAAACCATTATCCTTTCCTGCAAGCATATCCAAATCCTCAAGACCACTAAGACAAATGCTGCACCAGGAAGCCCAATATTTGACGTAAACTTTTTCCCCTTTATAATCGGACAACATCACATCATTTCCATTCAGATCCTTCAAGGCAAACATGGGTGCGGGTTCTCCCTGGTTCATTGCCTCATGATCGTTTTCCATTTCCTCCTCTTGCATTTTCCCGCCTGTCATATCGTCCTTTGGTGCACAGGCTCCTAATACAATAAGTGTGGCAAGGAATAGTCCTGAAAGTACATGTTTTCTCATCGATAATCCCTCCAAATATTTTTGTTATTCAAACCACGTAACAATCGCATTCAATTGGTCGGTTAACAGTAGAATACCCATGATGACGAGAATGCTGCCGGACAAAACTTTGATGAACCCCATATATTTGTTTAGTCTCTTCAGCTTCTGCAGTAGCTGATCGGAGAAAACTGCCAGCACAAGAAATGGAATCGCAAACCCTATTGTGTAAATGAACATGAGAATGCTGCCATATGCAGGGGAACCTTCCCCGGCTGCAATGCTCAAAATGGAAGCGAGAATAGGGCCGATACAAGGTGTCCAGCCAAAGCTGAACGTCAGGCCAAGCAAGAAAGCGCCCAAGTATCCCCCTTTGTCGATGCGCTTCAGTGAAAGCTTCTTTTCCCTTTCAAGGAATGGCAATCTGACAAGTCCTGTCTGGTAGATGCCAAATATAATCACAATTGCGCCACAGACAGCAATGAACTGCGGACTCGTTGCCAGCTTGCCGAATACACCTGAACCGAATCCAAGCATCATGAACACGGTCGACAAGCCAAGCACAAACAATAGTGTCCTTAGCAGGAGAACCGGCTGTAGGCGGATTGGTCCCAAACGGATTACAGGTGTATTTGCATGATTTGCAGCATTGGCACCGGACAAGTACGCGATGTACACAGGCAGAAGTGGAAAAATACATGGATGGAAAAAGGAGAGCAGCCCCGCAGCAAATACGCCGCCGAAAAACAGCTGTTCCGACATAGCAATCACCTCCATAGACAAGATATTTTATAAATATGTAGTTTCATTATATCGAGAAGCGCTTTCACGGAATATCCAAAATTATTTGCAGTTTCTATGAAATGATCATAAGTTGCTGGAATGGCAGGGGACTTTTGTGTAAAAAAAATCATTGACTATCTAAACCCTCCCATACTATAATCACACTTAATACTTTTAAAAGCATATTGAAATGAAGCTATGAAGAGAATCTATTAAGTCTTATCTCCCTGTTGTAGAGAGCCGGCGTTTGGTGAAAGTCCGGTACAAAGGTAGGAGGAATTTCAATCTTGGAGCTTTACTTTGCCTGCGTACGCAGATTGGCAAAGCGGTGTTTAGCCGTTACATTTAGAGTGGAAAGTCGCATGCTTTCAAGAAGGGTGGTACCGCGTGAATTGATCACGTCCCTTCGGAAAACGTGCGGCTTTTTTGTGTTATAGTCTTTTATTTTGGGAGGAATTCATGATGCAGCAAGAGGAGCAATGGTCATCGAAGTTGGGATTTATATTGGCGTCTGCAGGGTCAGCGATTGGTCTTGGGGCGATATGGAAACTGCCGTATGTAACAGGTGTGAGCGGCGGCGGAGCATTCATTCTTTTATTTTTACTATTTTCCGTGTTGATTGGTTTTCCCTTATTGCTTGGTGAGTTTATCATCGGAAGGAGTACAGGGAAGGAAGCGGTGTCTGCCTATAAGGAGATTGCGCCTGGCTCGAAATGGCATTGGATTGGGTATCTTGGCGTGTTTACCTGCTTTATCCTGTTATCGTTTTACAGTGTGATTGGAGGCTGGATTGTCCAATACTTATTCTACGGGGTAACGGGAATGATGGGTCAGTTTGCCGGCGGTTATGAGGGGCTATTTACGGAAGCGGTGTCCAATCCGATCGCGGCTGTTGTTGCACAGGGTGCCTTTTTGCTCCTGACCATTCTCGTGGTGGCAAAAGGTGTGCAGAACGGTATCGAGAAAATGAATAAAATCATGATGCCTGCGTTGTTTATCCTATTCATCGTGTTGATCGTTCGCTCGCTGACTCTCGATAATGCGATGGAGGGTGTGTCGTTCTTTTTATACCCTGACTTTTCAAATATAACAGCAGAAAGTGTACTGTTTGCGATGGGGCAGTCCTTCTTCTCCTTAAGTGTCGGGGTTTCCGTGATGGTTACCTATAGCTCCTATTTATCAAAAAAGGAAAGCCTTGTGCAGCCGGCTGTTTCGGTAGTCGGTGTGAATCTATTCATCTCCATTCTTGCAGGTCTCGCCATCTTCCCGGCTGTTTTCTCCCTGGGGTTTGAGCCGGCGCAGGGACCTGGCTTGTTATTCATCGTGTTGCCGTCAGTGTTTGATCAGATCATGTTCGGGAAAGTATTTTTGTTCCTATTCCTGGCCCTGTTCCTTTTTGCGACACTTACGTCTGCCTTTTCGATGCTTGAGATTGTCGTGGCCGCACTGACAAAGAACAAAGGCGGCAGAAGAAGTAAAGCTGCCTGGTTGACGGGACTTGGAATCTTCCTTGTCGGAATTCCATCCGCCCTCTCTTATAGTGTATTGGGCGACGCTACCATCTTCGGGAAAACGATATTCGACAGCGCCGATTTCCTGGTCAGTAACATCCTGATGCCTGTAGGTGCCTTATTCATTTCGATTTTCGTTTCCTTTAAGATGAAGAAAGACATTCTTAGAAGTGAGATTATCCAAGGTTCAAAAGGGTTGAATGGCTTATTTTTGGTGTGGTACCTGTTGATGAGGTATGTGGTGCCGGTTGTAATTGTGGTCGTGTTTTTGAATGTAGTAGGTGCGATTTAAGCACCGGTTATAAATAGGAAGGAGAGAGGGGGACGGCCAAGAAGCCGACCCTCTTTTTCTTGATATTGTATCTTCATCCTTTCCCTCAATTTCGTTCTGCTTAACAATGTTATTACTAATAGTATTTAAGGAATGTTGTTTAATTTTCTCTCATAATAGGACTTTTCTCTTATATTAGTTTTTTGTGAATTCATAAAATTAAGAATTTATACCAATTGGCAGCGAATTAAGTCAACTATAAACTAATAAATAGTCATTTATCACCTTCAAAGCTAAGGGGAGAATCATATGTTAGTAGGGGAAATCATCAAATTTTACCGGCAAAGAGCTGGCCTTACCCAGGAAGAGTTAGGCAGAGGGATTTGTTCTGTTACTCATGTGAGTAAAATCGAAAGTGGAAAAACTCCATTTTCTGCTGAAATCATCCATTTGTTTTCTGATAGGCTGCACATTGATATTGAAAAAGAGGTAAATCGTTTAGAGAATCTTGGGGATCAACTTCACCATATGCATAAGCTCATCATTTTGCAAAGATTGAAGGAAGTTGAGGAAATCAAAAGAGAATTGGATAGTATGCCAATTATCATTAGTTCTCAATATGCAGCACTGTACCTTTTACTGCTTGCGAGGTATTATCTGCTGACTAGTGATTATGAAAAGGCAAAAATGATTTTGTTACAGGTTCAAAGGGATTATCCAGAATTGGATCCATATGAGAAAAACATGCTCCGGCATGTAATGGGCATCTCTTATATGATTGATTATCGGAAAGCGGATATAGAAAGTTATCAAGCGGCCATTCAATTATTGAAGAAAATTAATAAGGAGGAGTACGGGAATCTCGAATACTATTATCACCTAGCAGCGGCCTATCAATGGATAAATTCGCCGGTGATGTCTTATTCATATGCTGAAAAAGCACTCAGATATTTTAAGGAGATTGATCATTTCATAGGGGCTATTTTGGCAGAATCCGTTATGCTTATAGCTACCAGTAGCGATAATGAACAAGATTTCAAAGAGGTGGAAGCCACTTATAAGCGCTTGATCTATAACAGTGAAATGCTCCATACACCTGATAAAAAAACGCTTCTATTAAACAATTTAGGATATCAATATTTTATGAGGAAAGAATATGTTCCAGCTAAAAATGCTTTTCAAGAGGCGCTTCGCCTAGTACCTAAGCCTTCTCCATTATATCTTCAACGGTGGCACAATTATCTAAAATGCTGTTTTGAAGGAAAGCTAATGCGTAAAGCCGAGTTATTGAGAAAAGCACGTGAAGGCCTAAGAATGGCAAGGGGATTGGATAACACAATTTATAAAATTGTTTTCAAGCTTCTCGTTTATAAGATTGAAGAAAATGATGAGAAGTATTACCTTTTACTTGAGGAGGTAGCCATTCCATACTTCATTTCCAGCAATAGCAACACCACCAAAAAAAGGTATGGTAAAGAATTATATGAATTCTACGTGAAAAACGAACAATATGAAAAGGCAGTTAAAATAGCAGATATCCTTTTATAGGTACCTGTCACAACCCAGTTTTGTCGAAAAAGCCATGAACGGCTATGTAGCTCGTTCATGGCTTTTGGGATTTTGCAAAACTGATGCTGATTTTTGCGACTTAGTTTATTCCTACAGAAGCATAGGCATCCATTACCGCTTGTGTTTCTAGAGATGGTGCACCGTTTTTGTCTGGGTACAGATCACGGGCTGCATGGATGGCAGCTTCACGCATATCATGGAATCCAGAAGTAGATGTTAAGTAGAGTGTAAGAGCACGGTAGTAGATTTTTTCTGTTTTGCTTTTGCCAATTCCATTGATAGTAATGTCATTGTTGGTACCGCCTTGTGAAATTAAGTAGGCAGCTTTATTGTTGATTCCGCTGTTAATGTGTACGCCGCCATTGTCTTCAGTTCCCAAGTAGCGATCATCATAGTGATCTGGATAGTATCCGGACTCTGTTAATGATGTCTTCTTAGAAGCAGGGTTACTCATTGAACGGAGTCCCCCGTCACCCGGAATGTTAGGAGTGGTGATATCCTCTCCCAGTTCCCACTCTACTTCGCCCGTAGCATACATTTCAGCGAAGTTTCCTAAAATGTCTGCCAGTGATTCATTGATGGCGCCAGATTCATTCTTATAAATTAAGTCTGCTGAGTGTTCAATGACACCATGGGTCATTTCGTGACCGGCAACATCCAGCGCGCCTGCCAAGGAGTTAAATTTGATTCCATCTCCATCTCCATACATCATTTGTTTCCCATTCCAAGCAGCGTTATTCCATTTTACTCCAATATGGACGGTGCTGATTATGGGCATTCCCTCATTATCTAAGCTGTTTCTCTTGTGTATGACTTGATAGTATTTATTTACTTTATCTGAGTTATAATGCGCTGAAATAGCTGCAGGATCATAGAAAAAGTTGGTGGAATTAGTTGTCGATACTTCATATCCAGTGAATCCGAAAGCGGCACCAAGCAAATAGACGAATTCTTCCATGCGGTTAGCAGTGAAAGTGGCCATCGGTACTGTTCTTCCAGTAAAACCGGAATCACCATATAAATAACTTGTTCCAGTGGTCAAGTCCTTTCCGACTGGGAAGGATTGCATCTTACCATATAAGTCCAAACCTCTTCCAGTTACTGGAGAAAGTGTCTCTGTGTCTATGTGGTGTATCTTATTAAAGCTATTAATGACTTCTCCATTTGTTGCATCAACAAAGTAATGGTAGTATCCAGCCTGTGGATTTGAAGTAGATGCTTTAACCAGGTAAGTGAGATAAAATTTCCCTTTGTAAGGATAAACCATTAAGTTAGCATCGATTCCATCGTAGTGTTTAACTGTACCAATTTGTGATTCAACGTCTTCTTTAACTATCGCAATGGCGTCATCTTTTGAAATTGCTGCTTCCGTTGGAATAAGAGTACGTGCTAAGCTTTGTGTTACCTTTCCTAATGATGCATATACATTATTGTTTGAATCTAATGCTACGGTTTGACCAGAACCGTATATTGGAATTCCTTTGTATTGCTCTATAGTACGTACATGGTATGTACCTGTGTTGCTATCATTCACCTCGCTGATAATTTTAAACTGCTCACCGGGATCTGTAAGTTTTGTCTTTACTGATTGCACCTGTGATTGGAGATACGCTTTTACCACATCTTGTTTACTTAATCCTTCACCTTGAAAAAGAACTGTCGCGCTACTAGTTGTTTCAGTTGCCAATACAGATGGTGCAAATCCTCCAAATGCCAATGACAGAGCCAATACAGCAGGAATCGCTGCTTTTTGCCTCCTTTTTTTATTCCATTTCTTCTTCAAAAAAACCACCCTTCCCTTGTAATTATCGTAGAACAATTCGAATTATTGCAAAAAATCCAATTTAAATCAATTGGGTAAAAAATTATGTGATTTATTAGGGGTTTTTCTCATTTAGCAAGAAATTCGACAAAATTCTTTGCAGTTTCCTCATGAAATTATCCCAATACCAGTTTTCTGATAATTCTGCAATAATAGGAGACGTTAGAGTTTTTAGCGGGGGTGATAAATAAAAAATGAAACGTACTTTTCATAAAGCGTTCCTGGTTTCAAGTCTATGCTGTATATCCTTCTATACTGGGAATTTAATAGTGGGAGAAACAGAAGCGTCTTTTTCTAGCCAGGTAAAAATGGACACTTTCGAGGTATCGACTGCGTTTGTTTTTCCAGCAGCCATTCAACAATTAGAGAATCAAGCAGAGGAGTTAGCAGACAGTATGTACAGTCAGTATCAAACCATTATTTCTTCTTCATCAGGTGAATCGTTACAGGAGTTAAATGATAGGCTTACTGAAGTCACTATAAAAACTCAGGAACTGAAAAGCCAATTCGATGAGCTGCAGAGCGTCCATTTTCAAATGTCGGCTTATATTAATCAAATTCCAAACCAAACGGATCCAACTTCATTTGAGTACGTCCATGAAGGTTTTGAAAAAATTGAAAATGTGATGAGGGAAGTACAAACAGCCATTGATTTTTCAAAAATTGCAGATATTCGTGCTGCAATCGAAATGCAGATGAATGAATTGGAAACGAAACAAAAAGCAGGTGATCAAACATGACAAAGAAACTCTTGAAATTAGTAAGTAGTATTACAAGTAGTATTTTCATTATGATGCTATGTTTTTTAGCCTTTATTGTTCTCTCTTCAAGAATAACTGGGGGAGAACCAGCCTTTATGGGTTATCAGGTCAAGGCTGTGTTATCAGGATCAATGGAACCTGCTTTTTTGACAGGATCAATCATTGCAATCAAGTTAGATGATAAACAAGCCTCATACGATGTTGGAGACGTGATCACCTTTCATTTAGATGGAAAATTAATCACTCATAGAATTATCGAACTCAAAAATAAGAATGGACAAGCTGTTTATAAAACTAAAGGTGATAACAACGATGGTCCTGATCTTTGGACGATTTCAAAACAAAATGTAATAGGTAAGTATACAGGCTTTACAATCCCTTACGTAGGTTATGCCCTAAATTTCGCGGGTTCAAAATTAGGGTCAGCCTTATTATTGATTGTACCTGGATTAATTTTATTGATTTCTGCATTCAGTTCCATTATTGGGGCAAAGACTGAACTGGAAGCAAGCAAAGCCTAAAATTTTGGTTAGCTCTCCTATGTATCTACTAAAAAATACATAAGAGTCTTATAATATTTCAATTTAATTAAGGGGGAAATCGAGATGAGTTTTACAAAGAAGGTTAGTCAAGGTGTTATGAGTGCAGCATTGGGGTTATCACTGATTGGAGGAGGGACATTTGCCTACTTTAGTGATACATTTGAAACACAGAACACCTTTGCAGCAGGTACCTTGGATTTAAGTGCGAATCCTAATGTAGTGGTAAATATTAATAACATTAAGCCGGGTGATGAAATTTATCGTGAATTTACTCTTGAAAACAATGGTACATTAGATATTTATAAAGTATTATTAAATACCAATTACAGTGTGGAAGATGTGAATCAGGATAATACTGATGATTTTGCAAAACACATCAAAGTAACGATTATGTATAATACCAGCTCAGCAACAAATCCGATTGTGGAAACAACGCTGTATGACTTACAGACGCAGCAACCAGATTTAACGGCAATTGATCGATTGACAGATCGGATTCCAGACGGCATTCCTGCTGGAGAAAAGGAAAAAATCTTTGTGTTGTTTCAATTTGAAGACAATGGACAAGATCAAAATCAATTCCAAGGGGATTCACTGAAGGTTGACTGGACATTTAATGCAGAACAAGGTGTCGGAACTTACTATGATGATACTGATGAAAATAGTAACTAAATAGATTAAAAGAAGGACTGGCAAGGATGTGAAATGTATCCCGAATAATGGACACAAAAAAGTCCGTTATTCGTTTTTTTTTTGTCCATAAGGCTCAAACCCGTTTATTATCATTCAAGAGATATGAGCAGAGGAAGTTAGTGTTTTCACGAATTGTGATGGTTCTCCTATCAATCTGGTATCTAACTAAACCAGATCATGACGGTATTGTCGGAGCATTAGAAGAGAGAATCTTTAACTGAACAGTAAAGTAAACGCAGGAAGTCATGCTCTTCCTGCGTTTCGCTTATGTTACTAAATTGTACGCTGCCTTGCTCTTGTATTTCCTTGTTTTCCTTTCCACGGATCCTTCAATGAGACAATTCTATTGAAAATTAACTTTTTGTCCGTTGAGTGTTTATCCAGACTAAAATAACCGTGTCGCAAAAATTGATATCTATCTTCGATTTTTGCGGTTTTAATCCAAGATTCGATTCTGCAATTTTTAAGTATTACTTTAGAATTTGGATTGATTTTTTGCTCCCATGTTTTTTCTGTATCCTTTACAATGTCGTCATCTTCCAATAGTTTTTCAAAAAGATGAACTTCAACGGTTTCACTATTTAAGGCGGAAACCCAATGGATCGTCCCTTTAACTTTTCTTCCTGAAAACCCCGTCCCGCTTTTGGTTTTTGGATCATAGGTACATCTAAGTTCCATTATTTCTCCTGTCGCATCATCTTTTATCACTTCATTACACTTTATAAAATACGCACCTTTTAATCGTACTTCGGAATGTAAAGATAATCTTTTGAATCCTTTTGTAGGGTCTTCCATAAAGTCCTCTTTTTCAATATACAATTCTTTTGAAAAGAGAACTTCTCTACTGGCTAACTCGGTATTTTCTGTGTTATTTTCAATTGATAGAATTTCGGTCTTGTCTTCAGGATAGTTGGTTATCGTAACTTTTAAGGGATTCAAAACAGCCATCACACTATATGCTTTTGTTTTTAACTCGTTCCTAAGTGTACTTTCGAGCATTGCAATGTCAACTATACTTTGATGTTTAACAAATCCAATTTCATTAACAAAAGTTCGTATGCTTTCAGCAGTGAATCCCCTTCTTCTTAGCCCGCTTATAGTAGGCAATCTTGGGTCATCCCAACCATCTACAATATTTCCTGTTACCAATTCCCTCAAATACCGCTTACTTGTCACAACGCCGGTAATATTTACTCTTCCAAATTCTCTTTGTTTTGGTGGTTGACCTATTTCTAATTCTGTCAGCACCCATTCGTATAATGGCCGATGGTCTTTGAACTCAATAGAGCAGAATGAATGGGTAACACCTTCCATAGCATCCTGTATAGGGTGGGCGAAATCATACATCGGATATATACACCATTGATTACCAGTTCTATAATGGCTTGCGTGAATAATCCGAAAAAGAATCGGATCTCTTAAATTTATGTTCGGGGAAGCCATATCAATTTTTGCTCGTAACACCATTGAGCCAGTTGGAAAATCACCATTTTTCATCCTCAAAAATAAATCTAGGTTCTCTTCAATTGGTCTGTCTCTAAAAGGACTGTTTTTACCAGGCGCTGTTAGAGTCCCGCGAAATTCCTTGATTTTTTCTTGTGATAATTCACAAACGTAAGCTTTACCTTTTTTAATTAAGCCAATCGCTCCATTAAATATCTCATTTGAATAGTCCGAACCATAAAAAATCCGATTACCAGGAGAATAGCCTAGCCACTTAATATCTTCAATAATGGAGTCAACATATTCGCTTTCTTCTTTTAAAGGATTGGTATCGTCAAAGCGAAGGTTGAAACCTCCATTGAACTTTTGAGCGATCCGATAGTTCATATTGATTGCATAGGCACTTCCAATATGGAGATAACCATTAGGCTCGGGAGGAAACCTGGTGCAAATAGTTCTACTGAATGTCCCATTTTTCAAATCTTCATCAACCATTCTTTCCAAATTGTTATTGGTGGCTTCCATCTTCTCGTTCATTTTAACCCCTCCACTGATTATTAAAATAATGTGCTGAAAATTTTATCCAATAAAAAAAATCCCACCCCCAAGACTTGATTAGTCTTGGGGACGAGAATATATATCCGTGGTACCACCCCAGTTTGTTAATATGTTGCCATATCAACCTCATCAGGTACGGTATTATTCCAATACTTATACCCTAGCTCTATAACAGGAGCACCTGTCACACTATCCCTTAAAAAGCAAGTTCCAATGTGAATGCTCAGAGCCTTGGTTCAATAAATAATTCTTACTCCTTTTCAGCAACCGGAGCTCTCTGTAAAGAATTAGCTTTATCTACTCTTCTCATCATCGCATTTACAATTATTGGTCATTAAATTATCATTTATCTTATCAAGGTCTTAAACAATTGTAAAGATATTCTGCACAATAAAGATATCTTATATGAAAAAAATTCTTGTGATAATATACTGGTTTTGAAATAATTGGTATTAGGTAATACGGACATGGTTTGCATAAATCACTATTTAATAATTTTCTATAGAGAATATAAAAAAGAATAAATTAATGAATGTTAAGGATAGGATGTGATATTTCTTGTTGGAAAAGAAAGATATTTAAGCTCTGTTTTTGACCGCGATGGAACCATTGGTGGTACAGGGCACTTTGTTCATCCAAGAGAATTTACTCCTTATCCGTTTAGTCTATCTGCTTTTCAGCTGTTAAAGGACAATGGAATAAAAATGTTTGCTTGTACAAATCAACATCGAATTAGTAGAGGAGAGGCTACTTATGAAAAAG
The DNA here is from genome assembly GCA_051750385.1 of Bacillota bacterium. Classification (GTDB taxonomy): domain Bacteria; phylum Bacillota; class Bacilli; order Bacillales; family Bacillaceae_I; genus Sutcliffiella_A. The sequence goes on from JBNJJQ010000007.1 coordinate 207,244, forward strand.
GTTGTACTAATAGGGTCAGGTGGATCAGGGAAATCAACATTGGCCAGGCAGTTAGGTGAAAAACTAAGTATTAATGTCTATCATCTTGATGCTTTGTTCTGGAAACCAAAATGGGTTGGTGTACCTAAGAGTGAGCAGATAAAAGTTCAAAATGATTTAGTGCGAAAAGAAGAATGGATAATTGATGGGAACTATGGCGGGACAATGGAGACAAGATTAAATGCAGCAGATACAATTATTTTTCTCGATCTTCATAGAGCAATCTGTGTATACCGTGCCTTTAAGAGATTGTTGAAGTTTAGGAATAAAACAAGGCAAGATATGGGAGAAGGTTGCGAGGAAAGATTTGACCTTGATTTTTTTAAATGGATATGGAATTATCCTAAAACAAAAAAGCCGCAAATTCTAGATCTTCTAAACCAATTATCTAAAGACAAACAAGTCATTGTTTTAAAATCATCAAAAGAAGTTCAACAATTCATAGAGAAAGTATAATGGTTTTCATTCTTATATGAAACTAAGTTGCTAAAGTAATAGATTGGATAATGCCACTCCCGGTAGAAGAAAGGATGAAGAGAGAATGACAGTTAATAAAAAAGAATTATGGGATTGGGGAAAGGCGCTTTTCATTGCTGTTTTGTTGGCTTTTATTGTTAGGACGTATTTACTTTCTCCTATTGTAGTTGATGGGGAATCAATGGAATCTACTCTAGAAGATCAAGAACGAATGATTGTGACTAAAATATGGGAACCAAAGAGATTTGATTAGCTTATCGGAATATTAAACGAAACACTGGCAGTAAAACTGCTGGTGATGACGGATTAACGATTGAAGATATAAACCGATTATCTGTATCTGAGGTTGTATCGACGATACAAAGAATGTTTGAATACTACACACCCCAAGCCGTCCGGAGAGTATTCATTCCTAAGGCAAATGGAAAAACTCGACCTTTAGGGATTCCGACTATTTGGGATAGATTGTTCCAACAGTGTATCTTGCAAGTACTTGAGCCGATTTGTGAAGCGAAATTTTTTAAACATAGTTATGGTTTTAGGCCAAACCGCAATACACATCATGCGAAAGCTAGGTTTGAAACGCTCATTAATCGCGCATGCTTATATCACTGTGTTGACGTTGATATAAAAGGATTTTTTGACAATGTGAATCATGCCACCAAATTAATAAAACAAATGTGGTCTTTAGGCATTCGAGATAAGGCATTGCTTTCCATTATTTCACGTCTTTTAAAGGCTGAAATTAAATCTGAACTTCTCTCAAACTATTTGTAACTACACTACCGTAGGTAGGGACAAAATTCATCAAAACTTGCGAGCAATCAATAAACAAACGCTTACTCGTGTGATGAGACAATTCATACCGAGCCGTTCCATCGAATACAAGGATAACCGGATTAGTAGATTTATTGCACAATATGGGAAACGTGCTGTTACAGGGATTGAATTAGGACTGAATGAATGGCATTGTCACCATAAGACACCGTACCATCTCACCAAAGATGATTCATACGGAAACTTAATGATATTGCATAAATCTGTCCATCTCCTTAGACATTTGAGAGATTTAGAGAAAATACAATCGCTTTTAAACTCACTTAAGTTAAATGAAAAGCAACTCACAGAAGTCAATAAATTGCGTAAGCAATGTCTGAACGAAGCTATCTGATTCTCCTTTGCATAATCATAAAAATCTTGAATGAATTGGATTAGTTGGAACGCCGTATGCTGGGAAACTCGCCTGTACGGTGTGAAGTGGGGGAAAAGCTGGAGATAACGTCAAAAGCTTACCTATCACTATAAGAAGAGTTACTTTCAAGTATGTTAAATATACCAATAATTAATATTAAAGGGAGGGCTAAGATAGGAGTAGTAGTACTGATAATAGTTCTGTTTTGATTGATAGCGATAAAGAAACTGTTTGGAATGCAATTACTGACGAGGATAAACTTTCACAATGGTATGCACCGGGTTCGCCTTGGAATATTCCGAATCTGACAGTAGGGAAGAAAGTAACTTTTACGTTAATGCCTAGTGTTCATAATAGTTTAACAGAGAAGTTTCCTATGTCCTTAACAATTGAAAATGTAAAACCTTATCAAGATTCTTCCCTTTGCTTGGACTTACAACAAACATTGATATCCTTTATGTTAGCTGAGGAAAGCACTGGAATAAGAGTTACAATGAATTCAGGAGGCTTCGGTGAGTCGTTGGCCAATTTGAAAGCCTTGATAGAGGGGAAGGAAATACCTTACATTTAATAACAGTCTATGATCGGGCGCTTTCCTGTAAAGAGGATCAGCACCTAGTTTGATTTAAGATCCAAATTATGGAGCAAAATTTTTGAATTAACTGTTGGATTTGCAAAGGATATGGAATAAGATTGGTGTTGGATAAATAATTTGAATATTGTGTCAGTTGTTTTTAAGGGATGATATATAGGAAGGATTTTATGTTCAAGAAATTTTTTGTAAGCTTATTTGTTAATTGGGAAATAGTTTATTCAACTCAAGATATAGCTGAATATTCTTCGATAATAGGGAAACTTGAAAATAATGACGGTAAATGTAAAACTAAGACCATTAGTTCTGGTGGAGGCGAAGGCGGTGGATAAGGATTTGCCTCCACTTATCAATTATTTGTACCCAAAGAAGTTGTTCATGAGGCTAATACAGCGATACAACATTCAAAATAAGATTCTATGTATTTAATATATTTTCACCTTCTTGGATAGTGATTAATCAAAGAAGAACGCTTCGTCGTTTCTATTTTTCATTAATCATCAAGGTACATGAGGGAAGGATCTCTAAACATTAGGGGTGCTATTATTCAATAAAGCATTTGATTTTTAAGGTATTATTCAGGGGAGAATGAATATGAAATTTGAATATTTATTTTTATTTTCACTTATAATTACCCTGTTTTTTGATTGGAAAAAATACAAAAAAAGTATCGAGAAAGCAAACGGTAAAGAAGAAATACGTCAGATAATTGTTCCTATCCTATTATCAATGATTCTATTTTTTTATTTCTTATTACACTTATTTTTTAAGCTAAAGGATAGTCTTAGTTAAAGATCCATCGAACTGATTTCAGCGGATTTCGAAGACTTATGGAGTAAAGTCTATGGATTAAAACAAGAACTACTTGAAGTGGATAAAAAGTTGTCTACTTAATAGGAGTTTATGAATCAGGTACTTGTCCGCTTAATTTGGGAAAAGGACTCGGAGGCTAGGCTAACTATTTACGGAATGCACCCACCCGAGGAATTAATTACCCAAAAACAATCTGAAGTTATAAAATAAAATGCTACCTGTCCCTCTATATCTCATTGAAACTTGTACAAAATCCTTAGAAGAACGAAGACTGGCTTCCTACTGGCACCAACGCATCCTCCGGAAAATGGATCTTACAAGCGGCGAAGCTCTTGAATATGCCAAGCTGAATGTCGTGCAGCTATCCCGCACAAGCATCAACCCTTATTATCTCGGCATCAAAATCTTTGAAGACATTGAAGAACGTTACAACAATCCGACAGAAGAGATGAAGCGGGATGGCATCAAGCCTGGCTCCGGGCGTGAAAGAATGTTTGAAGTCCGCGAGGTGGAATCGGACATTTCGTTCCTACGCAACTACTTGAACAAAGACCTGGTCATGCGGGAGGATACGTATCTTTTCCAAAAGCAGGGCAAGGACTATAAGATTGTCGACAAGGCATGGGAACAGGTGAGGGACCAACTGGTTAACATGCGGGTGAATGGAGGCTTCCCATATATTACGGTGAATGAGGGCGATTACCTCCGTGCAGGCGAGCTGTATTTGAAGCACTGGTTTGAGGGGATTGAACTGGATCTCAAATATCTTGAAAAGGTTCTACCGTATATTCATCAGATTTGGGGCAGACCGGTGCATATGGAGTCAGTGATCGAGACAAAGAATGTATTATTTACGTATGATGGAAAGAGTGTGCATCGGAAATATATTTGAGAACAAGGGGACAGGTGTACTGTCCCTGTTTTTTATAGCCTGTATTTTTTCCAAGAGAAAACTAAAAGGGCAATCCGAAACCACCGCCTTTCCCCCTGGTTTCGGATACGAAAGGCGAATCCCATTAGAACTTGGATGTAGTCCTTTGCAACCTTTCCCACAATTCCTGCACTATAATTGAATAACATTTTCCGTTTAATTGTACTTCAGATGATTTCTTCCATATATATTTTAATTCCTTTCACATCTATTTTTTATACTTATTTTTATTAATTTTTGATTTTTAGTTCAACATTTGACTTGATTTAATATTCCTTGTATTTTTCAATGAAATATTTGAAATTACTATTTGTAAGCTTTGATACTACAAGGAGGAATATTTGTTACCAATCAAAAAGGATATGATTTTATTTATTTCAGAAAGTTTTTATAGATTCCGTGTCATTTACTTTGTTTTTTTGTATCAAAACGTGTGATGAAAATGCAGGATTTTGATTGTTAAGTCGAATGGTTAAAATGATATATAATATGAGAGTGCTAATGTTTAGCAAATAAAAAGCAGTTTATCTAAAATTGGAGGCGGCGTTTGCAATGAAATATACTATTTATATTATTGAAGATGATATATCTATAAGTAACCTGCTTAAAGAACATATCGGTAAATATGGACTTTCAGTAAGAGTTGTGGAAAACTTTGGAAGCATTATGGAAGAATTTCTACTCATCAAACCTCATCTTGTCCTGCTAGATGTTAATTTGCCAAAGTTTGATGGATTTTATTGGTGTAGAAGGATTAGGGAAATATCTAAGGTTCCTATACTTTTCATATCCGCAAGAGAGAGCGGGATGGATCAAGTGCGAGCTCTAGAAAATGGTGCAGACGACTATATTACAAAACCATTCTCTTACGAGGTAGTGATGGCCAAAATAAACAGCCATATCAGACGGGCCATTGGGGATTATGCCCATTCTATAGGCGAGCGGGTAATCGAATTGGAAGGCTTAAAATTATACCCGGAAAGATTAGATTTGGAGTTTCTAGGAAAGGCTGCCATTCTTACTAAAAAAGAAGCAGTTTTGCTCGAAAGTCTGATTCAGACCTACCCTAAGGTGGTTAACCGAAACTATCTCTTAGAACAAATGTGGGATCACTCCGATTTTGTTGAAGAAAACACTCTTAACGTAAATGTCACTAGGTTAAGAAAAAAATTGCAAGACCTTGATATTGAGAATGGAATCACAACGGTTAGAGGTATGGGCTACAAATTAAACAAAAGCTGGTAGGAGTTGATGTCATATGAGTTTATTTTTAAAGGAGCACAAGGCTTATATCGTTTTTTATTATCTGTCCTTGATTTTAACCACTTTATATTGTGTCCTTGCAAGTGATTTTCCATTTTTAGATGTTTTATATGCTTTATTTTTCAATTCTTTTATTCTTCTGGTTTTTTTAGGCTGGAAATATGTTAATACTAAAGACATCTATGAATTACTAAATAGAAACTTCGATGTCATCGAAGAAACCTCCATGGATAAAGGTGATTCCTTTTGGGGCCGCCATATATCTGCTCTATTAAAGCAGCAATATCGATTATACGAAAGAACCATGCACCAAATCAATAAAAATCATCAAGAGCATTTAACCTTTATCAATCAATGGGTGCATCAAATGAAAACGCCGCTTTCGGTTATCCGGCTTCAGCTTGAAGCACACGCAGGTGAGCCTTATGCACATGGTATGAGCGAAGAGGTTTATAGAATGGAAAAGGGCCTGAATATGGCCTTATATTATGCGCGGATCGATGCTTTTGAAAGAGACTTTGTTATCGAAAAGACACGCTTGAATCCGTTAATTTTGGATAGCATCAGCCAAGAAAAAAAGCTGTTCATTAAAAATAATATGTTACCTAAAGCAGATGTCGACGACACCATTGAGGTTTACACTGATGTAAAGTGGATAAAGTTTGTAATCGAGCAATTGATAACAAACGGCGTTAAATATTCCAAGGGAAAAGGAAAATATTTGACCGTTTCCGCCTATAAAACAGAAGATTATACTATGTTGGAAGTCGCGGATGAGGGAATTGGCATTCATCCTAAGGATATCAGAAGAGTGTTTAATCCTTTCTTTACCGGTGAAAACGGAAGAATCTTTGGGGAATCTACCGGAATGGGTCTGTATCTTGCTAAAAAGATATGCGCAAACTTAAATCATAAAATTTATATTCAATCCGAAGTGAACCGAGGTACAAAAGTCAGCATTCTATTTGATAATATTCAAACGGATCATAACTAATACCATCAAGAACGTGCCTTATTCCTAGTGCATGTTCTTTTTATTTACTCCCAACCTTACAACAATGTAAGAATCGAGTAAGAAAAATGAATCGCTTAAAGAGATTATAGGAATTACTATGTTGATAAATAAAAAGCAAATAATAAGGAGTCGTTGTAGAGATGTTAAAAGTTAGTCATTTAAGTAAAACCTACGGAAAAGAAGTAATGTATCATGCTTTAAATAAAATAAGCTTTTCCATTGAACCCGGAGAATTTGTCGGAGTGATGGGACCATCGGGGAGCGGCAAGACCACGTTGTTGAATATGATCTCTACGGTCGATCAACCCACAACAGGAGACATTCTAATTAAAGGCAACAATCCGTTACATTTGGAGGGAGATAAACTAGCTCTTTTCAGACGCAGGGAGCTTGGTTTTGTATTTCAAGATTTTAACTTGCTCGATACTTTAACCATTGGGGAGAATGTGGTTTTGCCACTAACATTAGATAAGATCTCAGTTACAGAGCAGGATAGAAGACTGCGAAATATTGCCGGAATTCTGAACATTGAGCATCTGCTGGACAAAAGAACCTATGAAGTCTCCGGAGGCGAAGCTCAAAGAACGGCTATTGCAAGAGCCATCATCCATAATCCCTCTCTCCTCTTGGCAGATGAACCAACCGGAAATTTGGACTCCAAAGCGGCAAGAATGGTCATGGAACTGTTTGAGAAAATCAATAAAGACCAAAAGCTGACCACGGTTATGGTGACGCATGACCCTGTTGCAGCTAGTTACTGCGGACGAATCATATTTATTAAAGACGGCACCATTTATAATGAAATTTATAGCGGAGGCAGCAGGCAGCAATTCTATCAACAGGTCATCGATGTACTTTCTCTGTTAGGAGGAGAATCTCATGGAGTTTAAACAGTTTGCAACGAGAAATGTACTGCGCAACAGAAAAGCCTATTTCGCTTATTTCTTAAGTACATTCATATCCGTTACCCTATTTTTCTCTCTAACCACGTTTATTCTTCATCCTGTAAATGGAACATTCAAATCCTATATCAGGGTGTCCCTTTTTGGTGCAGAATTTATTGCCTATTTATTTCTTTTTTTCTTTGTCTTTTATTCCATCAGTGTTTTATTAAAAAAGAGATATAAGGAATTTGGTATCCTATTTATGCTGGGCACCTCGAGAGGGCAGCTGCTCAGGATGATATCCATTGAAAATATGATTATTAGTGTCTCGGCAACAATCGGCGGAATCGTTACTGGACTGGTGTTCTCCAAACTGTTTTTGGTAATCATCGAGAAGTTGATGAGACTTCCTGCCTTGCCGTTTTATTTTCCGATAAAAGCGATTCTTATTACGCTAGTATGCTTCTTGGTACTCGGCATATTCGTCTCATTATTCACATCACTAATCGTAAAGGAAAAAGATATCTTACGTCTGCTAAAAGCAACGAAATCTCCTAAGCCTGCTCCTAAATTCTCTAAACTTATTGCTATCTTTGGCTTCCTTCTACTAATTACTGGGTATGTATTAGCATTTGTCGTAACAGGAGAAAGTTTGGAAAAGTTTATTTTAATAATAATGGGTATAGTCGTCATTGCCACTAATTTGTTATTTTCGCAGTTCACCGTTTTTGCGATCACTTTAATAAAAAAGAATAGGTTCTATTATTTAAGAAACATCAATCTGATCTGGGTATCCAATTTGTTCTATCGAGTACGTGACAATTCCAGAATGTTTTTCATCATTACCATCACATCTACAGCTACTCTGATATTAAGTGGCACCTCATATGCCTTTTGGACAAATACATTAAGCAATATAGAAGAGCGATATCCCCTGGCTTTTACTTATCAAACTTTCGGGATAAGTCCTACTATAGATGAGGAAATCAAATTTATTGAAGATCAGTTAAAGAAAAACCATTTTCCATATGAAAAAATCGTTGTAGACATTAAGCATACTTTTCAAGAGGACGGTTCCGCTTATGCTGTAATGAAAGCAAGCGTTTATAATCAATTCGCCAAGGAACTAAACTTGAAACCCGTGTCTATCCACGAGCAAGAAGCGATTAAAATCGCCCCCTCAGAGGGAGACAATGGTATAAATCGCCTAGTGATTGAAGGAAAAAGCATCCGAATAACAGAAGAAGTACGTGCGATGCTATTGCCGAGTCCATATTATGAGATATATGTCGTTCCCGATCAGCTTTTTGATCGCATAAAAATCACAGAAGAAACCCAGCCCCAGTATGTGTTTAATGTAAGGGATTGGTCAGATACTTATGTCGTCTATGATGAATATGAGAAGAAATATGGAGACAATCAGGTATCACTATTATTGTCCAAATCCAATATTTATGAAACTGAAAAGAGAGCGTACGGCACGATTATGTTCTTATCAATATTTTTAGGTATCATCTTCTTCGTGGCTTCAGGAAGCTTTATCTACAACAAATATTACATGGATGAGGAAATCGATAAACAGAGATATAAGCAATTGCATAAAATCGGTGTAACCTTTAAAGAATTAAAAAAAGTTATTTCAATCGAAATTGGCGTATTGTTCTTGTTTCCGTACACCTTAGCAACTATTCATTCCACCGTAGCTTTAGGAGCACTGCAAAGGCTATTTGGCCTAGAAGTCGGCGGAGCCGCAGTTACAGTTATGGGCATCTTCTTGCTCCTTCAGATCATTTATTTCCTATTTATTAGAAGGAATTATTTGAATGTGATAAAAAAGCATCTAACATTTAGTTAAATCATGTATATATTTATTGATATCGTAATTGGATGCCTTTTTTACTGCTATCAAGAATGGGACATTTTCACCCAAATATCTCCAGAGCTATTAAAAGTACAATACTGTAACTATACTGAAAGCATAAGCAATAGGTAAACCGGGCATCTTGATACATCTTGATATATAAATATGATAAGCAAGATATATAAATTAATTTTTATTACTAAAAGGAGCTGGTCATATATGGACAAACAGACTGTGGTCGTATTATTCGGCGGAGTTTCTGCGGAATATGAAGTTTCCCTTTCCTCCGCATCCGCTGTTATTCAACATATAAATCGAGATCAATACGATGTGATGATGATTGGAATTACAAAAGACGGACGCTGGTTTAGTTACGGTGGAGACATTGAAGCCATTAAAGAGGACCGCTGGAGCACCCATCCGAGCTGCCTCCCCGTACTCTTGTCTCCCAATCGCTCAATGAAGGGCTTTATTGAGCTTACCAATACGGAATACCGCTATACCCCTGTGGATATTGTATTTCCCATGATACACGGCCAAAACGGAGAAGACGGCACCCTGCAAGGACTACTCCAGCTTGCAAACGTTCCGTTCGTCGGCAGTGATCTTTTGTCCTCCGCATTATGCATGGACAAGCCCTTGGCCAAAACGCTTACTGCGGAAGCAGGTATTGCCGTCCCTTCCTTTTTTATAGCTACAGATGGAGATTCAGAAGAAGATACCATTACGATCGCCGATAGACTGGGATATCCGCTTTATGTCAAGCCCGCCCGGTCTGGATCCTCAATCGGTATTACAAAAGCTTATAACCAGGATGAATTATTAGCAGGCATGAAGGAAGCCTGGCACCATGACAGCAAAATCATTATCGAAAGTCATGTTGATGGGATTGAAATAGGATGTGCGGTTCTGGGGAATAAAGAACCGATTGTAGGAGCCATTGACGAAATTTCTTTATCAGGCGAATTTTTCGACAATGTGGAAAAGTATACGCTAAGTAGTTCTTCCATCCATATGCCAGCCAGAATCAGCCCCGAGAAGGCCGAAGAAGCAATCGACACTGCGCTTCGCATTTACCGCATTTTAGGATGCAGCGGGCTTGCTAGGGTCGATTTATTCCTGACACCAGACGGTACCCTCTTGTTTAACGAAGTGAATACCA
>JBNJJQ010000008.1:0-199832 GCA_051750385.1 Bacillota bacterium
CCATCCGTCCCCGGGGAATCTTGTGTCCGGAGCGGAAATCAACGGGCTTCATTTGAAGCGTACATTTTATCTAAATAACAACACAATACATGCGAATTCAACCAAATAAAAACACCGATCCTCTTCGGTGAAAAGAAGGATCGGTGCTTGTTTTATTACGGCATTGTATCACTACATGCGTTCAGCTCTGAATATTTTTGTTCATCTGTTTGATCGCAGCCTTTTCAAGTCTTGACACTTGTGCTTGCGATATCCCTATTTCATCAGCAACTTCCATTTGCGTTTTACCTTGAAAAAACCGTTTTCTTAAAATGAGCTTTTCCCTGTCATTGAGGCGTCTCATTCCTTCTTTTAGTGCTATCTGTTCTATCCATTGGATATCTTTGTTCTTTTCGTCACTGATCTGATCCAATACATAAATCGGATCTCCACCATCATTATAGATAGGCTCAAATAAGGACACGGGATCCTGAATAGCATCTAAAGCAAAAACAATCTCCTCATGCGGCACTTCAAGTACTTTTGAAATTTCTTCTGCGGTAGGCTCCCTTGACGTTTCACTCATAAGCCTTTCCCTGACCTGCAAGGCCTTGTAGGCAATATCGCGCAATGAGCGAGAAACCCTGATCGGATTATTATCCCGCAAATAGCGTCTTATCTCCCCGATTATCATTGGTACTGCATATGTAGAAAACTTAACATTCTGACCCAAGTCAAAATTATCAATCGACTTCATTAAACCTATGCAGCCTACTTGAAATAAGTCATCTACAAATTCACCACGGTTGTTAAACCGTTGAATAACACTTAGAACGAGCCTTAGGTTCCCATTCACTAGCTTTTCTCTCGCAGAAAGTTCTCCGCCTTGCATTTCACGAAATAACTTCCGCATTTCTTCATTCTTCAAAACAGGAAGCTTGGAGGTATCTACTCCGCAGATTTCTACTTTATTACGTGTCATTCTTTCCCCTCCTTACAGGAGTTGCTGTTTCAGAGTTAAGTATCTCCTCTGGAGGGAAAAATATGCACAAGCTATAATCTATCTATTCTGACAAATAAATCCAAGCCTTATGAAATCTGGAAAAAATCTCAATAAATTTTTTTAGACCATTTTGTTGAATTCTTTTCGTAGCCGTTTAATGATTCTTTTTTCAAGCCGGGAAATGTAGGACTGTGAAATACCAAGCATATCCGCGACATCCTTTTGCGTTTTTTCCTCGCCGCCAATTAGACCGAACCGAAGTTCCATGATCTGTTTTTCCCTGTCATTCAATTGCTCCAGAGCTTTTAAAAGCAGCTTCCGGTCCACATTTGCCTCTAGATCTTTTGTAATGATATCTTCATCGGTTCCGAGGACATCTGAAAGCAGAAGCTCATTTCCATCCCAATCAATATTAAGCGGTTCGTCAAAGGATACCTCAGAACGAACTTTATTATTTCGTCTAAGGTACATCAAAATCTCATTTTCAATACATCTGGAGGCGTAGGTAGCAAGCTTGATTTTCTTTTCGGGATTAAAAGTATTGACTGCTTTTATAAGGCCGATTGTTCCAATGCTGATCAGATCTTCAATGTTGATCCCGGTATTCTCGAATTTCCGGGCAATGTATACGACGAGTCTCAAGTTCCTTTCGATAAGGATTGATCGTGCTGCTTGATCTCCAACTGGAAGCTTAACTAATAGAAGAGCCTCCTCTTCTTTCGATAATGGCGGTGGCAAGGCCTCGCTTCCACCTATGTAGTATATTTCATCCGTTTTTATTCCCAGTTTAATGAGTAGCTTATACCATAAATAGGTGATTTTTATTTTTAGCTTTCCCAACTGAATTCCTCCTTCTATTTATGAAGAAAATGCGTATTTATATATAGAAAAACTCACAGATAAGTACACTCATTGTGTAAACAGGCATTGATCAGGAGACATGCTCTACGGCAGTTTCGGCCTGCAGCATTTTCGGATGAAGTATACATGCATAATCCCCTTCTGAGGAAAGTTCCGTTCGTGTCAGCCCTATGAGGAATTTGGTTGTTTCATATTGTTTATTGTCATGCAGAATAATTGCCTTATCCGGTTTAATTGCCAGCATCAAGGTGGTCTCTTTTCCGACTGCCCTATAAGGGATGATCCTAATTCTCTCCACCCATTTCGTCTCGTCGGAAAATGTAGGCCAGCCTTGCGTATTTTCGATGGAACTCATGGCATGTACAATTTCTTCAGGTATGATTTCTTGTAGACGGTCCACTTCCACAATCATCACAGGTGTTTTAGTGATGGGATCCTGGAGCTGATTTCCACTATCAACCAAACCTGATAATACAATCACATCCTTTTCAAGATTAATGGTAATAGTGGCCAATTGATCATAGCGGTATTTTCTTGTTTCAACGGTGCTGAACTGTTTCTTCGTGAGGTATAAAAGGATCGGAAATCCAACAAGCACAAACATCCAGGATACAGGGTCACCAAGACCTGTTGTCAAGGTTCTAATCGTATCATTTGCAAATTGATGATCGACCCTCAAAAAATAATGGGTAGCAAACATTCCTCCCCCTACAGCAAAAGTAGTGATGTAGAATACCACCAGATTTTCTACAAAAGTACGGGCTCGATGGAAACCAAAGGTAACGAGAATCATACATACAGAAAAAATGAGTTTTACTGCAACATGGGTCACAATATATTGCAGTGGCGTAAACATTAATACAACAATCACAGATCCAATGAGTGCACCTATCACCAGTCTCCAAGTAGCAACCTGACGTTTTAAAATGAAAGCGGTCATTCTTAATAGAAGAAAATCAAAACCAAAGTTTAGGAGCCAGATGGCATCTAAATAAACGGTCAAATTAGTCCCTCATTTATACCTTTTTGTATTTGAAACTAGTATATATTACTGCCTCCCGGAAAGTCTGTCAGTTTATGCCGATAGTAGAATACAATTTTTGAAGGATTTTTTGCTAATTTGTCGGTGTTGATAACAGGGTAGGATCAAAAAAAGCGCAAAACCCGTATTAGTACGGGTTTTGCGCTTTTAAATAGGCTCCTAAAAGAAGCTGGGTTTTATTTATTTATTATTATCTGCGACGGTTTCTGTTACGAAGGAACGTCGGGATGTCCAATGTTTCCTCTTGCTGTTGAGGCTGTGAAGGCTGTTGCTGACGAACAGGCTCCTGGTGCTGTTGCACTTGTTCCTCACGCTTCACTTCACGCTTTTGAACAGGTGATTTTTGTGCACCAAATACAGGGCGGGCACCTTGTTTCGTATGGTTGATTTCCGCTTCACTGAATCCGGTAGCGATAACTGTAACAACAATCTCATCTTTCAGATTCTCATTGATAACAGATCCGAAAATCATATTTACCTCTTGGTCAGAAGCAGAAGCAACAATATCAGCCGCCTCTTGAACTTCATAAAGACTAAGGTTTGTTCCACCTGTAATATTCATCAGAACTCCTTGCGCTCCATCGATGGAAGTTTCAAGTAGTGGAGATGATACTGCCTTTTTCGCAGCTTCTGCAGCACGGTTTTCACCTGTAGCTACACCGATACCCATCAAAGCGGAACCTTTGTTGGACATGATTGTCTTCACATCGGCAAAGTCAAGGTTAATCAAACCAGGAGTGGCAATAAGGTCAGAGATACCTTGAACACCCTGACGCAGTACATTATCCGCTTCACGGAATGCTTCAAGCATCGGTGTGTTTTTATCTACGATTTCAAGTAGACGATCATTAGGGATTACGATCAGCGTATCGACTGCTTCTTTCATGGAAGCAATACCGCCAGCTGCTTGAGTAGCACGCTTACGGCCTTCAAATGTGAACGGTCTTGTAACAACACCTACTGTCAATGCTCCTAGGTCACGTGCGATCTGAGCGATAACAGGTGCTGCACCTGTACCGGTACCTCCACCCATTCCAGCTGTTACAAATACCATATCTGCACCTTTTAATACTTCTTCCAATTGCTCTTTGCTTTCTTCTGCAGCTTTTTTCCCAACTTCGGGATTGGCTCCTGCACCAAGTCCTCGGGTCAATTTACCGCCGATTTGCATTTTCACTTCTGCCTTGGATAAATTTAGTGCTTGAGCGTCCGTGTTTACAGCAATGAATTCCACACCTTGTACACCATGCTCTATCATACGGTTTACAGCGTTATTTCCGCCTCCACCGACTCCGATTACTTTAATGGTAGCTAATTGATCGATATTAGTATCAAAATCTAACATAACTGTTCCTCCTAATTCTAAGAAAGTACTAACAAACTCATCAAATGTTTATTCAAAGAAAAGACCGAAGAATTTCTTCACTTTTGTACCAACCTTTTCTTCTTCATTCACTTGCTTCATCTGATTTCCTTTTTGTTGTGTTGGTTTACCACTGCGCTTTTCTACATGTTCTACAGATGCAGATGTAGACTCGATTTTTCTTCCTTGAAGCTTTGCATTTTTATATGCGAATTGTATCAGTCCCACTCCAGTTGTATACTGTGGCTCTCTTACACCGATATAATCTGGAACAGCTTTGCGTACATTGTTATTCAAGATCAACTGTGCCAGTTCCAACACACCAGGCATTGTTACAACACCACCTGTCAGCACGAAGCCGCCAGGTACATCTCTTACACCCAATCTCTTAATCTCATGTTGAACCAGTTCAAAAATTTCTTCCATTCTAGCTTCAATAATATCAGAGATTTCAAGTTGGCTGAATTGTTGGTGCTGATCACTGCCGATAATCGGAACACTGAAGACCTCTTCATCAGAAGCATGATCATAGAAGGCATGTCCATGCTTGATTTTGATTTTCTCTGCATCTTCCGTAGATGTGCGTAAACCGATGGAAATATCCTTCGTGATATATTCTCCACCTACAGGAACCACGCTTGTAGCCTTTAAAAACCCATCCTGGTAGACTGCGATGGTCGTAGAACCCCCACCTATGTCCACCAATGCAACACCAAGGTTTCGTTCATCCTTGGATAGAGCAATGGAGCCGGTTGCAAGAGGTTGTAAGCAGATATCGGTTATTTCCAATCCTGCTTTCTCCACACAACGCAATAAATTATGTAGAACTGTTTTGGAACCAGTGATAATGGTACCTTCCATTTCCAGGCGTACTCCAAGCATTCCACGAGGATCATTAATTTCATCCAATCCATCCACAATAAACTGCTTTGGAATGCAATCGATTATTTCTCGCTCAGGAGGAATGGAGAAAACTTGAGCTGCGTCAATCACACGTGCGATATCCTCATCCGCAATCTCCCTGTTTTCGCTTGATACTGCTACTACACCATGGCAATCCTGCAATTGCACATGATTTCCGGTTACTCCTACCACCACTCGGTTAATCGGCAGGCCTACCATTCTTTCAGCCTGCTCCACTGCCTTCTTGATGGAATGAACCGTCTCATCTATGTCTACTATTGATCCTTTTCGTAAACCTGTTGATTTTACATTACCGACTCCAATTATATTTAAAGTATCATTTACCATTTCCCCAATGATTACTTTAACACTGGATGTACCGATGTCCAAACTTACGTATATTTCATTGCTGTTCATTCTATGGCACCTCCTTCTACTACTAAAAAACAACCAAATATATAGAACAACAAGCGGAAAAACATATTATACTAGAAAGTATTCCACATTCATGATGTTTTCCCTTTTTAAAAATTATTTTTTTTCGTTTTTTTCTTTAGAAAGTGACCATTTGGATAATAAAATCCTTCTTATCACTGCAATATTCTGGAACAACCTAACTCCAAATGCGAAAACTGCAGCTAAATACAAGTCTACACCAAGATGGACACCGAGAAAAGCTAAACTTGCTGCCAATAGGATATTAAAGAAAAATCCGGAAACAAATACTTTATCATCATAATTGTTTTGCAGGTGAGCCCTTATTCCACCGAATAAAGTATCCAGTGCAGCAAGAACTGCGATGGATAAGTAATTCGAATATTCATCCGGTACTCTGATTTCAGAATACAGTCCCAACACAATTCCTACTATCAGCCCAAGGAGCGGAAGCCACATATTAATTCCCCTCCTTCTCTGCCTTCACCGGCTCCATGTATTTCACTCTGATCGCTTCGTCATATGCCGGTACTGTGACATGATTAATGGGAGTGGAGACTTCCAGCAATAGATTTTCGATCGCAAACTCGTCCATTGCACGTGATACCTGCAGACGGTTATATAACTTGGTTGGGTCGTCTGTAATAACAACTATTTCAAAATTCGCGTTAGGAATCCATGCATTATTCACTTTTGTTCTTCCATTGATTTCACGAATCACCGTGTTATTGACGATACGCTGACCAGCAATGGAGATTTCCTCACTTTCATAGGAATTCAACTCATTGACAAAACGACGCAATAGTTCTGCCGAAATATTTTCCTGCACTTCACCAAGGATATCCTCCCCGAAAAGTGGTTTGACAGTCATCCTGATACCCGGTCCGCTCACTTCAGTCAAGCCCGCATCCTTTTTTAATTCCTCAAGCGTATCCCTTAAAGCAGCTTCTTTGGATTTTTTTTGCTCTTTTGTATATTCCTGAATTGTAGCTTCATATTTCCGAATCTCTTGGATGATTTGCGACTGTATTTCCTGTTCTTTTTTCAAATCGCTCCTCAATTCCCATGTATCACGTGTATCGCGAACATCCGGTTGTTGAACTGTTTGAAATTGAACGGCTACCATCAGGCCAACAATAATTGTAATAATGGTAAAACTTAATTTCCGATTGACCACCTAGAACACCTAACCTTACCAAGCATGCAGCCCAATTAATCTATTGAATGACAGGGTCTATTACAATACTGTCTTTTTCCATCATTTTTATCGTAATGTTATCTGCAACTAATTGGTCCTTCACACCACCAAGGATATTAAGTGCAGGAATAAGCACTTTAGGGTCTCCAATTGCACTTATTTTAAAAGGTGCAGGGTACTGGTTTCCATCAATTGTGATAACGGGACCGTTGCAAACGATATAAGAGTTCTTCGTAATTCGTTGACCATTGATGGAAACTGCAGCTGCACCCGAGATGAATAACTCGTTCATCACTTTAAAAACATGTCCCTCATGAACGATATAATTATTTACATTTTCCTCGGAAGGCACATAAGAGGCATCGGAAAGGGTTATCTCCACACCTTTACCCTGTACTTTTACGTTTCCATTGTACATTCGAAGATTCTCAGCATCTTCCACCAGATTAAAAAGAAGCTGTTCTCCTGTTGCCAGACTTTCCTCAATTTTTCTGAGTTCTTCCTGCTTGTCCAATAATTCTTTTTGCAATTGCAAGTTTCGCTCTTCCGTCTTAATCAAAGAATCGCGAATTGCAAAGTCACGTTCCCATTGTCTTTCTGTTCCTTTGTTGTCTTCCTCTTGTGTTAATTGATACGAATAGGAAATGATGAATCCAAGCACTAAACAAACAAAGGATAGGACGACATGTTTACCGTTCACCTTCATCCTGATCTTCATCTCCAACTGTTTCATAAGGTTTGAAAAATGTCCCTACCTCTATATTGATCACACCTTTTCGATCCGGATCAAGCTGTGCGACAATGGAAGGATAAGCTGACATCTTATTTGAAAAGTCTCTTACTGTTGCACTAACTTCGAATCCATCATTCATAAATAGTGTAAGATGATAAGGATCTACTTCAGATGGCGTATGATGAATTTCTGAAATGGCATAGATGATGGATTCGGGCAGCTTCATCAGTTCCCCGATAAATTCTTCCACGGAATCGCCCTGATTCCAGTTCATCATAAGAGGAGCATCATCTGGCAGCGAGTCCAATTCAATTGCAGCTAAAATTTTCCCGTTTTCGATAACAGGAAAGTAATTCCCTTCGTCATATATATAAGCGATACGATTATATTCCTTAACATCTATTTCCACAGTATTAGGAAGTTTCCTGAAGACACGTGCTTCTTTTATCTCTTTATGCTGAAGGATTTGATTGGATGCTTTTTCCTCATTAACTCTCCAGATGCTTGTCTTAAGGGAAATTCCGCTTAAGTCTACAATCTCCTCTTCCGTCAAATGGCGATCACCGCTTACTTTAATAGCCGAGACCTTGCTTAGGGAAGATTGTGAGTAAATAATTAGAGATAGCAGGATAAAAAATAAGGATAAATAGAGAATCAGTCTCCGGTTAGCCTTGTGTTTTCTCTGCTCTTTTAATTTAGGAACCCGATCTTCCAAAGTAACTACTTTCCCTTTTCCCATGTAATACGTTTTCACCCCACCGCACGGCATATTCCATGCTGTTATTATGCATTGATTTTCTAGCATAATTATATCACATATGGGGTGAAAAAAAGATAAAGAATACTATTTTCTTCCTATTATTTCAACTTCCGTCTCTAATTGCACGTTGAATGATTCAAGTACTGTTTTTTTGATATGAGCGATAAGGTCCAGTACATCCTGAGCTTTCGCCCCGTTATCATTTACAATGAAATTTGCATGCATTTCAGAAACTTTTGCACCACCGATTGTGAACCCTTTCAGGCCAGCTTTTTCAATCAATGCACCTGCGTATTCCGGGAGCGGATTTCTGAAAATGCTTCCTGCACAAGGATAATTGAACGGTTGGGTATTACGTCTATAATCTTTGTTCTTTTGAAGTGTAGCAACCACATCTTCCCTGTTGCCCTCTTCCACATTCAGAACGGCTTCAAGACAGATTCCAGGGCGTTCTTTCTGAAGCAGTGAAGTACGATAGGAGAAACTCATTTCCTCCGCTGTCAACCAGGCCATCTCGCCATCTTCAAATAATACATGTGCCACTTTCAGTACTTTGGACATATCCGAACCGTGTGCACCAGCATTCATATACACGGCACCTCCGACTGTCCCAGGAATGCCTGCAGCAAATTCAAGACCTGTCAATCCCTGTTTACTGATGATGGTTACAAGCTTGATCAGGGAGTAACCACCGCCCACTTTCACTTCATTTCCGCTCACTTCCAGGTGATCCATGCCGTTTCCAAGCTTTATGACTACACCTTCTATTCCAAGATCAGACACCAACAGATTGGACCCGCGTCCTATCGCAGTCCATTTTGCATCATGCTTATGAATAATTTTCATTGTCTCCTGCAGCATTTCAAGATTACTCGGTTCTACCAATACATCAGCAGGGCCGCCAATCTTCATTGTTGTATGATTTGCCAATGGCTCATTGGGCAGAACCTTGCCTACATTTGCTTCTTGCAGCTCCTTTACCAACTGTAACTGTTCCATAAATTCCTCCTACATACACGTCCAGTCAATCATTTAGTTAATTTTATAATGAAAGAGTGTAAATCGTTTTTATTGCCGTGTACTTAATCTTTTTTGTTATTCTATGCAGTATAAAAAAAGAAGGTACATCAGCCTAATGCATCGTAAAGGTTTTGAATGAGTCTAAATATGTATAAATAAAAAAATCGAACGATAGTTATATACCCATCGTACTATAAGGTTAAACCCCTTAAGTTCATCCTAGCATATTTTCCGCTAATCTAAACGTCGATTAAAAAATTTGACTCATCACTTTGCGCGCATAATATCTATATACTATATCCCTTGTTGGAGTTGTGCAATCAAAATCAGTTTTTGTAACCAAAATTTTATGTTTTGTCATACTACCGAAATTCAGATGACTCTAGTCTCAGGTCCAACTACTCACTTTCACATTCCTGATTCTTTAATGGTTCAACAAATAAAAAGGCTCTGTTAAACACCGCTGTTGATCTCCGCACTAGGCTGCGCTTTCCGCGGGGCGTTAGTGGCGCCTCCTCGGCTGCGCCTGTGGGGTCTCCACTAAACGCCATCTCCCGCAGGAGTCTTCGCCTATCGCTCCAATCAACAGCTAGATTCTAAAATAATCAAAATCAGACACTAACAGACAAGATCCTCATGTAAAAGATTTACGCCATGAAAAATGAATATAGTGAAGATGTTATGCGTCACCTGCCGCCCCTGTTGATTGGAGTGCAAGGTGTGAGACTCCTGCGGGAGATAGCGATAGACTTGAGACCCCGCAGGCAAGCCGAGGAGGCTCAAGCACCGCCCCGCGATCGCTGCCACCTGGAACGGAAGTCAACAGGGAGTCAAATGGAATACACATATATTTCAGAGAAACCAACAAAATAAGCCAGAAAGTCAGGTTTCAATGACTTTCTGGCTTATTCTTTTAATATTTTGCATATCGGCTTATATTAAGCAGGATTCCCACTGCCATAAGCATCAAGGTTAACGAGGATCCTCCATAGCTTAAGAACGGCAAGGTGATTCCGGTTACCGGCATCAATCCTGTCACAACCCCGACATTGATGATAACTTGGATGGCTACCATGGCGATAATGCCTACTGCCAAGAAACTTCCATACAGGTCAGGTGCCCCGAGTGCAATACGTATGCCTCTCCATAGCAGGAGCGCAAAAAGCAAGACGACAAAGGATCCTCCAATAAAGCCCAGCTCTTCTGCTAGAATGGCAAAAATGAAATCCGTTTGTGGTTCCGGCAGGTAAAAGAATTTTTGCCTGCTTTGACCCAATCCCAATCCAAGAAGGCCACCCGGACCAATTGCATAAAGGGACTGGATAATCTGAAACCCACTGTTCAAAGGATCTTCCCACGGGTCTAGGAAGGAAGTGATACGCTTTATCCGATAAGGTGCAGAGAGGACCAATACGACAAAGCCTGCCACACCTATCAGCCCGAGTCCCACAAAATGGCTGATTCTGGCGCCTGCCACATAGATCATGACAATACAGGTTCCAACCATTACTGTTCCTGTACCTAGATCCGGCTGTAGCATGATCATGCCAAAGGCTAGGAAAACTAACCCGAGGCTTGGCACTAATCCCTTTTTAAAGGAAGTAATTTTCTTTTGGTTTTCGCTTAAGTATTTTGCCAGAAATGCAATCATGGCAATTTTCATGAATTCCGAGGGTTGAACCGAAAATGCTCCGACTCCTATCCAGCTCCTAGATCCATTCCGTTCCATCCCAATACCCGGGATCAATACGGCTGCCAGAAGAATAAAACACACAATAATAATCAGCTTCGCCCATGTACGCCATGTCCAGTAATCCACATTCATGATAAAGAACATCGCCACAACCCCAAGGCCTGCAAACAGCAGCTGCCTCTTTGCGAAGAAGAAGGTGTCCTGGAACTTATAATCCGCCCAGACCGCACTTGCACTGTAGACCATGATCAGACCGATCGCAAGTAAGGTCAGTGTCGTTATTATTAGAATTAAATCGGGAGTAGATCGCTTTGTCGCCAACAGAAAACACCTCTCGAGCATATTTTAGAGCAAATAGATAAGGAAACAGGCTGCTTTTTTCCTTCTAATTAGCCAAAAAAGGCTTTGTCCGTATGTTGCACTTCCTTAAACTCCGGAAGTGGGCAACTATCAGAACAAAGCCTCTTGATATGGCCAAGCCCTTACTTAAGCTTATGCACGGCGTTTATAAAAATGTCTCCTCGTTGTTCAAATGTTTTATATTGATCCCAACTTGCACAAGCTGGAGATAAAAGGATAACATCACCGACATGGGACATTTCAAAAGCAACCGGTACGGCTTTTTCCACATTATCGACACGTTTTATCTCTTTTATTCCTGCCTCTTTTGCAGTTTTCATAAGTTTATCCGCGGTTTCGCCAAAAGTGATCAATGCTTTTACATTGTTCAGGTATGGAAGAAGATCATCGAACTCGTTTCCTCTATCGAGACCACCAGCCAACAGGATGACTTTTTCTTCAAAGGCGGAAATCGCTTTTTGAGTGGCTAATATATTGGTAGCTTTCGAATCATTGTAGAACCTTCTATTCTCGATTGCATCTACATACTGTAGGCGGTGCTTGACCCCGGTAAAAGAGGTAAGCACTCGGTGAATCGCTTCATTGGAGGTACCAACCAGCTTTACAGCCGCTACTGCGGCAAGTATGTTTTCCAGATTATGCTTTCCTGGCAATACAATATCTTTTACATCCATCACTTTTTCTTCCTTAAAATAGATGGCAACATCCTGCAGGTATGCACCTTCCACCTTCTTTGTTACAGAGAAAGGAATGATGGTCGCACTTGAATGTTGAACCATGTCCATAATGACAGCATCATCTGCATTAACGACTGCAAAATCTTCATTTGTCTGATTCTTCATAATTGCCGCTTTGGCTTTTGCATAATCAGCTACTGTCCCATGGTAATCTAAATGCGCCTCAAAAATATTCAGCAGCACAGAAATTTTCGGGCGGAAAGATTCAATACCCATTAATTGAAAGGAAGAAAGCTCCGTCACCATGATGTTTGATGAAGTAGCTTTTTGGGCCACCTCTACTGAGACTTGACCGATGTTTCCAGCAATAAGCGGGGACTTCCCGTCTGCTTCAAGTATTTCATCAATCAACGTGGTGGTTGTGGTTTTGCCATTCGAACCGGTAATGCCGATAAAATCCGCTTCGCTGATCTGATATGCAAGCTCCACTTCCGTCAGTACAGGAATACCCTTTTGTAGTGCCAGCTCCACCAGCGGATTCGTATAAGGAATTCCCGGATTTTTGAACACCATATCAATCTCCTGATCAAAGATGCTTAATGGATGCCCTCCGCAGATTACCTCCATTCCTGTGGCTTGCAGTGCCATCGCCTGCTCATTACCTTCTATCGGAGTACGATCGTTTACAATGACTTTTGCGCCGAGTGTATGTAATAGATTTGCTGTGGCTGTGCCGCTTTTTGCCAGTCCTAAGACAAGTACGTTCTTTTCCTTATAAAGGTCAATATGCTTCATATCAGATCCACACCTCTAAATAGATTCCTAGGACTGCACATAATAGGCCAACTGTCCAAAAGGATACTACAACTCGCCATTCCGACCATCCCACCAGCTCATAATGGTGGTGAAGCGGACTCATCTTGAAGATTCTGCGTCCAGTTGTTTTGAATGAAATTACTTGGATAATAACCGAAAGTGTTTCAAGGACGAATACGCCCCCAATAATAATCAGGATGATTTCTAGCTTCAAAAGGACTGCCACAGTTGCAATCGCTCCACCAAGAGCCAATGACCCTGTATCTCCCATAAACACTTTTGCCGGATGGGCATTGAATACAAGAAACCCGAGTAACGCACCAACGACTGCAACAGAGAAAATGGAAACTTCAAACTGTGACTGATTCCAAGCCAGAACAGCGAATGCTCCAAACGCTATTGCTGCTGTACCTGAAACAAGTCCGTCAAGTCCATCTGTCAGATTGACTGCATTGGAAAAACCAACTAGCCAGAAAATCAGGAAAACTACATAGAAAATACCCAATTCAAATGACAGGTCCGTTCCTGGTATGGAAACAGCTGTAGAGAACTCGAATTGTGTGAATACAAAATAAAAGACCACAGCGATAACGATCTGCCCAACCAGCTTTTGAAGGGAGGTCAACCCGAGGTTTCTTTTTAATACGACTTTGATGAAGTCATCCAAAAAGCCCAGCAGGCCGTATCCAACTGTAACAAAAAGCAGCAGATAGGTTTCAACAGATGCCTCAGCAAATCTACCTGTAATGATAAGCGTAGTAACGACTACAGAAAGCAAAATCATCAGGCCGCCCATTGTAGGGGTACCTGTCTTCTTCATGTGTGACTGAGGCCCTTCTTCTCGGATGCTTTGACCAAACTTCAATCTCCGTAGGAAGGGAATAAAAATTGGTGATAATAGAACGGTAATTAAAAAAGATATAACGATAGCAAATAATACAACCTGTTGTTGCATCGTTACTCCCTCCTCTCTAGTAATATGAGTAGAGGTATTATCACCATAAGCATTCTTCAACATTATGATTCATTAGGTTCTGCGACTCTATCTATGATTCGTTTCAAACCTTCTTTGACAAAAATGCGGGACATACCTACGGTTTCAAACACCATTAAAAAGCTCCTGAATTGCGCTTAACTTGCTTTTTGGTAAAACCATTCAAAAAAGAGATTAGAAGTACCAAAACTAAATTTTATCTGTTTTTCCCTCTTCTGCAAATACTTTTTTTCATGTTTTTACTTTTTCTTCAGGAATTGAACCTTTTTCTTTAATTTCTGCTCATTTTATGGGATTACCAGTGACTTTTAGCATGGATATTTCGAAAGGCCGATTAGCGTATTTTTCCATACCCTACATAGTCTATGTTAAACTCCGGGCATGTATGGCTTCCCGAGCAACTTTTCTATCATCAAATTCCAGCACTTTGTCACCAATCAGTTGATAGGTTTCATGCCCCTTTCCAGCTATCAAAATGACATCTCCCGAACTTGCCTCGTTTACTGCTTTTGATATGGCCATTCTCCGATCCTCAATAATTTCATATAACTGAACCTCTAACCCTGCCACCATATCCTTGAAGATCTGTGCAGGATTTTCAGTACGTGGATTATCAAGCGTGAATATTACTTTTTGCGCATGGCTTATTGCCGCCTTTGCCATAAATGGCCTTTTTGAACGGTCACGGTCACCGCCACATCCGACCACACAGATTATGTTTTTCTCGGATAGTTGTTTTGCTGTCCTTAATACATTTTCCAGGCTGTCAGGGGTATGTGCATAATCCACTATCACAGTATAGTCCTGACCTTCCTCAATAACCTCGAACCTGCCAGGGACTCCTTTCATTTCCTCTACAACCTTAATAATCGTTTCCATTGGAATATCGGAAACATAAGACGCAGCAATTGCAGCCAATACGTTATAGACACTGAACTGTCCCACTAATTGCAAGTGAATAGGAACCACCCTGTTGTCGTATACTAAGTCAAACTTGGTACCTTTCCCTGATATTTTAATATTGGAAGCCATTATATCACTGTTGTTTTTTATTCCATACGTAATTACCTGGGCTGCCGTAGACCGGGCGAAACACTCACTTGCATCGTCATCAGCATTCAATACGGCGAATTTGGGTTTTTTTAGATTATAGGCGTTACCCAGGGAGGAAAATAGCAGAGATTTGGCAAACTGGTATTCTTCCATCGTTTTGTGATAATCAAGATGGTCCTGTGTGAGATTCGTAAATACCGCTACATCAAAATCACATCCATATACCCTGCCCATATGCAGAGCATGGGAAGAAACCTCCATCACAACGGTCTGAACTTCATTATTCACCATTTGATGAAAAGATTCCTGAAGTGTCAGCGCATCTGGTGTCGTATTTTTCACAGGAAAGGACTGATTACCGATTTTCATATTGATGGTGCCAATCATTCCGGTTTTCTGCCGATGTTTTTGGAATATGGATTCGATGATATGAGTTGTCGTAGTTTTCCCATTGGTTCCCGTAATTCCGATGAGATGCAATTTGTGAGTAGGCTGACCATAAAAAATATCTGCTAAAATTGCCATTGCCCTTTTGGAATCCGGAACTACTATTACAGGTACAGGCACATCCAACACTTTTTCGGAAATAATGGCAACTGCACCATTTCTGATCGCTTCTTCTGCATAGATATGACCATCTACCGTATACCCCTTAATGCAAAAAAATAAACTCCCCTTCCTTGCCAACCGGGAATCCATCACGATCGAATCTATTGCTGGATTTAAAGCAGAAGATACCTGATATCGGTGTAAATATTGAATTAAGTCTTGAAGCATCATAGGAATCATTCCCCTCTACTTGGAATTGCTCAAGGACGCTTGAAAGTGTAGTTTAGACTGTTAGTTGACAGGTAGAATTTTTATCCTATCTCCATTCTATCCTATTTAGGGAAATTAAACCAAGAGCCCGCTTTATGGCCCTTGGTTTTTTTTAGTTTTGGTCCCTATTAAACGCCGCTGTTGATTTCCGCACTAGGCGCAGCGACCTAAGGGGCTTGCGTGAGCCTCCTCGGCTTCGCCTGTGGGGTCTCCACTAAACGCAACACCCGCCGGAGTCTTCGCCTATTGCTCCAATCAACAGCTAGGTAATTTAAATCAACCTATTTGTTCACAGAGACTTATTCTTTATCACTTTTATTGGAACCGGACATGTATACTCGAATTGTGGAACCCTCTTTGACTTTTGTTCCCGGCTTTGGTGCCTGTTCTACTACTACGTCTCCGTCCCCGCTGATATCAAGCTTCAGCGTGATCAGCTGCTGAACGAGTTCTTTGCGGGACATGCCTTTCAAATCCGGCACTTCTACTAGAGGGACATCCGGCCATTGCAGTTCCTTTTCTATTTGTCCTTTTCTCTTCTCCACACCAAGCGCGCTTAGGCTTTCCTCCATTATATTCCCGACGACTGGTGCTGCTACTACTCCACCGAACTGCACAGTGCCTTTTGGATTATCAATTGCAAGATACACAACAATCTGCGGGTCGTCTGCAGGAGCAAATCCAATAAAGGAGACGATATGATTGTTTTCCATATATCTGCCGTTCAGCACTTTTTGTGCAGTACCTGTTTTTCCTCCCACCCGGTACCCTTCCACAAATGCATTCCGTCCTGTGCCTTGTGCAACGACACTTTCCAATGCATATCGAACTTGGTTGGAGGTTTCTTCTGAAATGACCCTTCTCTTTTCTACAGGTGTGTTTCTTGAAACAACGTCACCCGATATCGGGTCGATAAATTCTTTGGCGATGTAAGGGGTATAGAGTATGCCACCATTTATTGCTGCAGACACTGCCGCCACCTGCTGAATCGGTGTCACGGATACCCCTTGGCCAAATGCGGTGGTCGCAAGTTCTACAGGTCCTATACGTTCTGGCTTAAAGAGAATCCCTTTCCCTTCACCTTGAAGGTCAATTCCGGTTTTCTCCCCGAAACCGAATGATTTAATGTAATCAAATAAAGTATCCGTACCAAGACGTTGTCCCAATTCTACAAATCCCGGGTTACAGGAGTTTTGGACAACTTCCAAAAAAGTCTGATGGCCATGTCCGCCCTTTTTCCAGCATCGCAGTCTCGCACCAGCCACCTCGGCAGCCCCGTCATCATGGAAGGTGTCTTTTGTCAGGTTGACTTTATTTTCTTCCAAAGCTGCAGCCAATGTAATTATTTTGAATGTTGATCCTGGCTCATACGTACTCCAAACAGGCAGATTTCGGTTGTAGATCTCTGGCGGGACCTTTTGGAACTCAGCAGGATCAAAATCAGGCCTGCTCGACATAGCCAGTATTTCGCCTGTGTTTGGATCCATCGCTATGGCAATGATTCCATCAGGATTATATTGTTCATATGCAAGATCCAGTTGATTCTCCATGATGGTCTGCACCTTGGAATCTATCGTTAGCCTGAGGTCAAGACCATCCACCGGAGCTACATAATCATCTGGAATATCAGGCATTCTTCGGCCTTTAGCATCCGAATAGAACTGAACATGCCCTTTATTTCCTTTGAGTTGTTCATCATAATACAACTCCAATCCCATCAGACCCTGATTGTCGATCCCGGCAAATCCAAGGACATGCGAGAGGTAACTGCCAAAAGGATAATGTCTTTTCGAATCTTCGGCAATATACACACCTTTAAGATCTAATGCACGAACTTCCTTTGCCTTCTCATGAGAAATTTTCCTTCCTTCGGGATTGATTCTTTCCATGGAAGAGTTTTTGGTAATCTGCTTGTACAACTTCTCTTTGGACATATTTAAGACAGCTCCCAATTTTTCAGCTGTTTGGTTTGGATCTTGAATTTGTCTTGGTACCACTAACACAGAAGGTGCACTCATATTTGTGGCCAAAGGTACTCCGTTTCGATCCAGAATATCGCCTCGCTCCGGCTCAAAAGGGATGTTACGGCTCCAAGAGTCCTTAGCACGGTCCGTCAACATATTACCTAGAGCAAATTGTACATAACCCAAGCGCAGATCGATGATTGTAAATAGAAGGATGCCTACCAGTAATACCACAGTCAATCTTCTCCGTACCGTAACATGAGATACTCGCATAACACATGAACCTCCTTTAATATTCGTTGTAATATATGCTTGTACCATAGGGGATAGAACATGTTGAAAGATGAAGAATACTGAACTTTCTTTCAATAAATAATGGATACGCAGAAAAAAGGCTATAGAGCGGAAGAATTCCTTCCTGCTCTATAGCCTTTATTCCTTAGCTCAGCTCACTGCGTCCCTTTCTTCCTCCTCCTCATCTTCACTTTCAGGGAGTGGCCTGTTGGATTTCAATTCAATGATGAGATGGTCACCACTTTTCAGAACTGTTCCAGGAGCAATATTCTGCTTGTGAACATAGCCGTTGCCGACGATGTTCGGTTTAATTCCCAAAAGATTCGTCAGTTTTCTGACATCTCTCAGGCTCCAGCCTGTCATATCCGGCATCGGTGGTTCTTTTTCCGTAAGAAGAAGGACCCGTTCGGCTTTGATTACCGATTGGCCTGCTTCCGGGATTTGCTTGAGTACCTTGGATCCATTCCCAAGCAAGACATATTCCGGCGATTCGGCATCCTGACTTCCGTTTATGGCATTTTTAACACTACCGCCAACCAAATCTGGCACCTTGAGGCCTGTCTGTTTTTTCTTCGGAGCACTTTGCACCTTCTCATCAGGCTGTATGCTCAAATACTGCAAACTTCTTCTCATAACGCTATTGAATACCCCGGATACCGGTCCAGCTCCATTTTCATGCTTCTCTATTTTAGGCTTTTGCACCGCAACATACATAAGAAGCTCGGGATTATCCGCTGGAGCCATACCTGTTATGCTATAGATGTATTCCCCATGCCCATACAAATATTTTCCGTCAGGACCAGGCATCTGGGCTGTTCCAGTCTTGGCTGCGACACTGTAACCGTCAATCGCATAGGGACGGCCAGTTCCATTTTCAGCACTTACTACCGATTCAAGGACAGAGAGTACTTTATTGGCAGTTTCTTTTGAGATCGGTTCGCCTTTTTGCTTTGGCTTATTTTGCAGAACCACTTCATTCGAATTTGGGTCAACGATTTTGTCAATCACGTATGGTTGCATCATTTTTCCATCATTCGCTATTGCTGTTGCCGCTTGAATCTGCTGTATTGGGGTAAAAGCAGATGCTTGTCCAAAAGCGGTAGAGATACGGTCACGGTTGTAATGATAGTTTATGTTACTTGTGGTTTCATCCGGTAGGTCAATCCCTGTCGGTTTGTCCATTCCGAATGCTTTAATATATTCCAAGAGTGTATCTGTTCCCATTTTGTCCGCCAACAAGGCAAATGCTACGTTGGAAGAACGTTGAACACCCTCATCAAAGGTAATCGTACCCCATCCTACTCCACCATTATGATCTCTTACCGGAATCGGATCCTTCGGCAGCATATACGTACCTGATTGATACAGCTCTGATCCGTTATACACGCCTTCTTCAATCGCAGCCGCCAAAGAGAAGATTTTCATCGTGGAACCAGGTTCATAACGGTAGGAAATGGTATCGTTGTTCCAATTGTCCGTAAGTCCCGCGCGTGTATTTAAATCAAAGGTCGGCCTAGAACCCATCGCCAATATCTGCCCGGTTTTAGGGTCGGCAACAATCGCCATTATTTTCTCCGGCTCATATTTTTCTTCCACTTCATTCATCGCTTCCTCTAGAAACGTCTGAATCGTCTTGTCTAGAGTCAGATGTACATTCTTTCCGTTTATTGCCGGCACAAAGGATACATTTGCATCTTTCGGTAAAATGGTGCCTTTGTTATCAGTTTTGATCGTGTAGTTGCCGTCCTGTTCTTTCAATTCTTCTTCCAGCATTTTCTCTAAACCAATAGCACCTTTTACCTGGCCCTTTTCATCCGGCCTTGCAAAACCCACTACATGACTCGCAAACACACCGTTCCAGTAGTAACGTTTCTTTCCTTCTATGAATGCTATTCCGGGAAGCTCCAGCTCCTCTATTTTATTCTTTACTGAAGGAGAGATGTCGCGCCCGATTGCCCCGAACTCAACCTGTTTCCTATCCTGCTCCAATTTCTCAAGTATCTTGCTTTCATCCGCTTCAAGCAGAGGCGCAAGCTTGCTTGCCGTTTCTATTGGATCCACGACATGACGTTTAATCTTTTCGGTTGAAAGAGATTCATCCAAAACTGCAACGAGGTTGAAGGATGGTGTATCTTCTGCTATCGGATCGCCACTTCTATCAAGGATTGCTCCTCTATCGGCCTGGATGTTCTTATCTACATTATAGTATTTTGCCGCCTCGGCAGACATGTTATGGCCCTTAACTTCCCCTGTAGCCTGCAGGTATAAAAAGCGTCCGATTAATAGAAAAAAGAGCAACGCAAATATTACAAGTAAAAATGCGGCTCCTAAATGAATTCTTTTTTTATGAACAATATTTTGCATAGCATTTAGTCCCGAACATTCTTCACGTTATTTTCGTTTAATGAAAGCCCAAGATTCTTTGCTTTTTCCAGGATGCGCTCATAGCTGCTTTCCTCTGCCACCTGCAACTCCAATTCACGGTTTTTATTGATTTGGGAGGCGACCGTACCTTCAAGTGTTTGGATCTCGCTGTTAACCTGATAGATCGTATTGTTGTTAGAAATGATATGAATAGATCCAAAAGCCAGCAGTCCAATGAACATATAGCCCAAAACTTTTTCCCCTAGGGTAATCTTGGCACGTTTTTTAACTACTAGATTCTTTTTCGGAGCTTGCTGCTGTCGTTCTTCGTGTTGTCTCTGAATTTTATGAGCTAAGTTACTCATTTCCCTTCCCCCAAATCATTAAATTTTTATCTGTATCTCATTAGTCTTTAACTTTTTCGGCAATTCTAAGTTTTGCAGACCTGGCACGATTATTCGCCTCAAGTTCATCCTCGCTAGGTAGAATCGGCTTTCTTGTTACCAGCTTTAGTACCGGTTCAAATTCTTCCGGAATGATCGGCAATCCTGGAGGCAATTGCGGCAGTTGACTTTTTTCTTTGAAAGCCACTTTGCACATTCTGTCCTCAAGTGAATGGAAGGTGATGACACTGACTCTTCCACCCGGCTTCAACACATCGATAGCTTGGTGGATTGCATCCTCAAAGACTCCCAGTTCATCATTTACAGCTATTCGGATCGCTTGGAATACACGCTTTGCAGGGTGTCCTCCAGTTCTTCTTGCTGGTGCAGGAATGCCATCTTTAATGATTTCAACAAGCTCCAAGGTTGTTTCAACCGGTTTATGCTTGCGGTACTCTTCGATTTTTCTAGCTATCTGCTTTGAAAATTTCTCTTCTCCATATTGGAAGAAAATACGGACTAGTTTTTCATAAGGCCATTCATTCACTACATCATAGGCGCTCAGGGGACTATCCTTGTCCATCCTCATATCAAGCGGGGCCTCATGGTGGTAGCTGAAGCCTCTTTCAGGAGTATCCAACTGTGGAGAGGAAACACCTAAATCAAATAATACGCCATCTACTTTAGTGATTCCCTGCTCATACAATTTTTCTTTCAGGAATTTGAAATTGCTTTTGATGAAGATGACACGATCCAGGTAGTTATGTAAAACGTGCTTCGCGTGCTCGAGGGCACTATCATCCTGATCAAATGCAACCAGCCTTCCTTTTACTGAAAGCCTTTTAACAATTTCAGAGCTGTGTCCTGCACCACCAAGCGTGCAATCGACATAAATACCATCTTCTTTGATGTTAAGACCTTCCACTGCTTCATTCAAAAGTACTGTTACATGGTGAAACATCTTCCACCGCCTTTCTAGCTCATAGCTGTTTCCATCTGGTTAGTGTGCTTCATTCCCTAATATTTTTCCACGGTTTAGGGCTTTTATCCAAGCTGCTCTTGCTGTGCTTTGTAATATATCCCTTTTATAAGTCAAAGTCTACGAGGTTTTCTGCAATTTCTGCGAAGGAATCTTCCGAGTCTTCCACAAATGAATTCCAGTTCTCTTTGCTCCAAATTTCTATTCTGTTGGATACACCGATTACGACACATTCTTTTTCCAATTGGGCATATTGCACAAGTGGAGATGCGATGTTCACTCTTCCTTGCTTATCGAGTTCACATTCTGTTGCTCCGGAAAAGAAAAATCGCGTAAAGGCACGTGCATCCTTTTTGGTAAGTGGTAACTGTTTCAATTTATCCTCGACAGTTTTCCATTCGGAGAGCGGGTATCCAAAAAGACATTTATCAAGTCCTCTTGTAAGAACAAAGGCTTCGCCTAAGTGATCACGGAATTTAGCCGGAACAATCATACGCCCTTTTATATCAATAGTATGATGATATTCCCCCATGAACATTCGGCTTCCCCACCTTCCCTCTACTTTACACCACAATCCCCCACTTATCTCCACTTACTTTATTGTACTATTCTCTTCCCTAAAAGAAAATCCTTTAAGCCTAAATTTTTTTCGTTTTTCATCTTTTTACAACATTTTTTGACAAAAGGATGAATGAAGGATTAACTTGACTGAATTTGACTTCGCAAAAACATGATATGCTATCATTCTTCATCAATTTTATGTTTACGACCTATTATCCCTCAGTGAATTGTCAGAAAATATAAAACAAAAAAAGCAACCAATAAAGGTCGCTTTTTGCTAATCTGGTTAGATATAAATCAGTTTATGTTTTCCGTTATGCTCCAGTGGCAGTTCGCAAATTCTCTGAACGAGATCTAAGCCGTATTCGTTCAAATAGTAGTATATATTCCATACCCTCTCTTGCGGAAGAGAATTTGGAATAAGTGAAAGCTCGGCACGGAGGTACTTCCTCATGACTGTTTCATGCTTTTCATAGGATGACCTTTCCATCAGACGTTTCATAAAGGAAAATTGCCTGTCGATCATCGCCCAGTTTTTTTCGAATACAGGCTCCAAATGGGGAAGAACATCCTTCCCTACTTTTCTGAACCGCTCATGAACCTCCTCGTATTCCTTTTGATAGGACTCCAATCGGCTCTCGAGTTCTTCCAGTTCCTGTTTTCTCAACCATGCTTTCCGTTTCTCTTCCAGTCCATTTGTCAAGATGTCCTCTATGCTCTCCCCCAATTCATTGACAGTGGATTCAATATGACGCTCCACAATTGTCAGCCCGATTCGAGGAACAACAGGCGGCATCTCAAGGCCAAGCGCTTCGAATGCCCCCTTCAATTCAGCCCAATAACTGATTTCTCCAGGACCTCCGATGAAAGCAAGTGCAGGAAAAAGGAATTCCTGCATCAACGGCCGAGTTACGACATTATTGGAAAAATGGTGGGGATTGGATTTCATTTCTTCCATGAGCTGTTCCCAAGTAAATTCAATCTTGCCGTCTTTGGTACAGGCTCTCTGCGATTCCTCGTTCCAAAACAGCAGATCCCTCTCACCATGTTTGTGGAAGAAAATATTCATGGAATTTCCCTGTACATCCAGCATATTGCTGTACCCTACTTTTTCCAGGTCAACTTGGGCCGCTATAACCTCTGATGTAATACTTTTATGGCTGGTTAATATCCTTTGAAAGAATGGAACCTCTATATTTCTGAGATTTGAATCCGATGCGTTAACAAGTATTAAACCGGTTCCTTTGAAAAGAGTGGTAATAAGTTCAGCGAAAAAATCGACAAGATTGTCTGCAGATTGCAAAGATCTTTCCAATAGCGCTTTAATATCATTCGTATATGCGGTTTCTCCGAATGAATTTATTATTTTGCGCATCCATTCCCGAAGTTTCGTTTTATCCAGTTCAAGGTCCGAAACCATTTTCTTACCTGCCTCTTTCATAGGAAGAGAAATTTTCTCAACGGAATTTCCCCTTGGGATATTCACATGATTAATTTCATGATAATCGTGATCCTCCCCAGCAATCCAAAAGACAGGAAGTACAGGAACCCCCAACCTATTTTCCTGCTCTTGAGCAAGTTTAATGATGCTGATGATTTTGGAGATTGTATATACCGGTCCAGTCAACAACCCTGCCTGCTGTCCTCCAATTACAACCAAAGATTCTTCGGAACGGAATCTTTCAATATTATGTAAAGTTTTTTCATCGGCATGGTATCTGGCATTGAAGCTTAACAGATGATCCGCTAAATCGTCTCTCAGAAAAGTCTGTTGAGCCAAGGAGTTTTTCCTGTTTTCAAATGAATCTGCTGAAAACGGATTATATGTAAAAAAACGGTGTAAGCTTTCCTCTTCTGATAAATAAGCCGATGCAAACTTATTAATAGTAGGAAGCGCCAATTCTACTATATTCATAAAGTACGTCCTTTCTAATCGATCAAATATCCATATCTCCATGAGTATAGCATTGATTTGTATCGAATCAAAAAAAATTGCTTGTGAAAAATTTATGTAAAGGTCTCATAAATTCTTTGTATTATTCCAAAAAGAGCCAAACAGAAATACGCCAAGAAAAACAAAAGGAAATTGAAGCGCCAAAAACCTTTGAACACTTTCTTAAATTGAATTTCCTGCTTGATTCTATAGTTTGTAACTACCATGATCATGGCAATGGATACTAGAACAATCAAAATGATCCATAAATAGGATTGATCCCAAATGATGATAACAAGAAAGTGCACGGCAAGAATAAAAAACAAGGTGGAGGTATCTACTGCAACATGAAAGGACCGCTTATTATTCTTCGTTATATATCTCGCAAATACATAAAACAAAAACATACCAAATACAGGGACCGTGACAATTGTTGCAAATAAGACAGCAATAATATTGGACACCGTTCTTCTACCTCTCTTCCTCAATCCTTAGTTCTGGTGTGTACAGGTGATTTTCTTCCAATCCTTTGATGCTTGTATAAATAAATTCTGTGAGAGGCACTTTTATCCCTTGTTCCTTAGCTGAAAATATTATATAACCCAAGATCGCTTCCACTTCCGTCCTTCTCCCAAATTCGATATCCCGTTGCATGGAAGACCAGTTTTCTGCAGTATTGCTGCAGACGTTTACAACGTGGGACCACATAATTTCTCTTTTCTCTTCTTCTATTAAAAATGAAATTTCCTTATATAAGGTATTCATCGCATCCTTGTAAAAACTGTTATAAACCAATTGTCCATTCTTCACGCGATAGAGGGTTGTCAATGGATTAATGATCGCATTAACAATCAACTTCTCCAGCAGAATAGTTTCATGTTTATCACTTTTCATCAACGGAAAGCGGTCGGTTAAACCGTTTTCCCACATAGTCAAAAACTGCGTGTCTATGGAATCATTTCGTACTGGCGCCACTTTTGTCAATCCTTTTCCAGTCCAAATGACTGTCACATCATCCTGTTTTTTTACACCATGCTCCACAACGCCGATCATAGGCTTAGCGTCGGTTATTTTTTTCGCCAGTTCCAGATGAGCCATCCCATTCTGAAGGAAAAGTACGCTTTGCTCTTTATTTAAATTCTGTAAAAACGGCAATATTTCATGCAGTGCATATTGCTTCACTGCCACAACGATCACATCTTCCTCAAGCGTTGATTGATCAGAAAAGTGCTTTACATGAACCCTTCTGTTCATTACTGGAGAGTTTTCTTCCATCAGTGTGATTCCTTGTTCTTTCAGCTTTTTACACTGTTCCATTCGTCTGGTGTAGAGCGTGACAGGAAAATGAGCTGAAAATTGGTAAGCGAATAATAGGCCAATTGCCCCCGCTCCAATTATTCCAATTTTCATCATGCTCCCCCTCCCTTTTACCTATTTCTTCTTATTGTACCAATATATGATGCAGAATCTACAGAAAATATCGATAAAACTTTATTTCTATTGAAGTTGTGTTAAAGAATAGTATTGTTTTTACATATACTAGCTGTTGATTGGAGCAATAGGCGAAGACTCCAGCGGGTGTTGCGTTTAGTGGAGACCCCACAGGCGATGCCGAGAAGGATCACGCAAGGCCCTTGGGTCGCTGCGCCTAGTGCGGAAATCATTGCGGTGTTTAACAGGCCATTTATTGAAAAAAGAGGGCTACTCATGTTGATATGAGTAAGCCCTCTTTTGAACTTATACGGGATATACTGGATGCTTTCGGTGACTAAAAGTCATTTGCTTACTTGAATAATAATGAAAACGGCTGATTAGTACATTTCGAAGATCCTTGGCTGGTACAATATCGTCAACAATCAACTCGGATGCCAGCTTGTAAATATCAATGTGCTCTTTATATTCCTGGTGTTTTTCCTGAACATATGCCATTCGCTCTTTTGGATCTTCAATCTCATTTATTTTATTGGAATAGACAGCATTAACCGCCGCCTCAGGACCCATAACCGCAATTTGGGCAGTAGGAAGCGCAATGCAGCAATCCGGTTCAAAGGCCGGACCAGCCATCGCATACAGACCTGCTCCATATGCTTTTCTAACCACAACTGAGATTTTGGGAACGGTTGCGGAGCTCATCGCAGCAATTAATTTTGCACCATGTCGGATGATGCCCGCTCTTTCCACCTTGGTACCGATCATAAATCCTGGTACATCAGCCAGGAACAGTAATGGAATATGGTAAGCATCACAAAGCTGGATAAACTTTGCTCCCTTATCCGCAGAATCCACAAAAAGGACTCCACCCTTCACTTTTGGCTGATTGGCGATGATCCCTACCACCTTGCCATCTATTCTCGCTAAGCCGGTGATCAGTTCTGGCGCAAACAGTTTCTTGATTTCAAAAAAGCTGTCAGCATCAATCAGCTGATCAATTGCTTCATACATATCAAAAGGAGCATTCTGATTGACAGGAATAATATCAGCCAGGTTTCTCCCCTCTTTCGGAGTCACCGGATCGACCTCGGCAGTTTTTGTTTGGTAACTACTCGGAAAATAGGTCATATATTGACGTGCCAGGCTTATCGCTTCCTCCTCAGAAGAGGCAAGCACATCTCCGCAACCACTCACCGAACAATGCATTCTTGCTCCACCCATTTCCTCAAGGGTAACCTTCTCCCCTATAACCTTTTCGGCCATTCTCGGTGATCCCAAATACATGGATGCATTTCCGTCCACCATTACCACAATGTCACAGAATGCCGGAATATACGCACCACCTGCAGCGGATGGCCCAAACAATAGACATACTTGCGGTACCATCCCGGAGAGTTTCACCTGATTGTAAAAGATTTTACCTGCTCCACGTCTATTTGGGAACATATCAAGCTGATCGGTTATTCTCGCTCCGGCAGAGTCAACAAGATAAAGGATTGGAACCATCAGTTTTTCCGCAGTTTCCTGGATTCTGATAATCTTTTCCACTGTCCTTGCTCCCCAGGAACCCGCTTTTACGGTTGAGTCGTTTGCCATGACACAAACCGTCTGACCATGAATTTTCCCAATTGCCGTGACGACACCATCTGCTGGAAGTCCCTTTGCTTGATTGTTTGCAAAAATTCCATCTTCTTCATATTGACCATTATCAAATAGCAGCCCCAAACGGTCCCTTACGAACATTTTGTTCTGCTCTTTCAGCTTTTCATGGTATTTTTCACTTCCACCACGTTTAATCTTATCTACGTTTTCCTGAAACTGTTGATCCAGATCACTTGTTTTAATCATTCAGAGCCCTCCATTCTGCCTCTTAGTTGAAAATATCGGCTATTCGAGTTCGAGAAGAACATCTCCGTCATTTACAAAGTCGCCCTCTGCAGCATTAATGGATGATACCTTCCCATCAACCGCCGCTTCGAGTGGGATTTCCATCTTCATGCTTTCAAGAATGATGACCGTTTGTCCTGCAGTGACTTCATCTCCTACTCCAACTAAAATTTTCCAAATAGTTCCTGCCATTGATGCTTCAATTTTTTTCATTGTGATTTCCTCCTAAGATTCATGGTGTATGTGCAAACATCAGTTTGCGATCGGCTTCATGGACTGAATAAAGCCGGTATGGTAATCCCCTTTAATGAATTCATCTGTTTGTAGTGCATGCCTTAAAAACGGCAGATTGGTCTTTATCCCTTCCACTTCCACTTGATCCAGATACTCTCTGGCACGATCGATTGTTTCTTTCCGAGTTTGTCCACTTATGATGATTTTGGCTATCATAGGATCATAGAATGGTGTAACTTTCAGGTCCGGACCATATCCACTATCGATTCTAATTCCTTCTTGCAGCGGCATGTGCCATTTTGTTATCAGACCGGGCGACGGAAAAAACGTAACCGGATCCTCGGCATATACCCTGAATTCGATGGCATGTCCTTGGCTTGTGATTTCCTCCTGCTTTAATGGGAGGGGATTTCCAGCAGCAACAAGAAGCTGCCACTCAACAAGGTCAAGTCCGGTAATGGATTCAGAAATCGGATGTTCCACCTGTAGTCTTGTATTCATTTCAAGGAAATAGAAATTCTCCTTGTCATCCATAATGAATTCCACTGTACCTGCATTGCAGTAATTGACTTTCTTGGCAGCAAGAACAGCCGCTTCACAAATCTTCATTCTTGCGTTCTCACTGATTGCAGGACTTTGCGCCTCTTCAATCACTTTTTGATTACGACGCTGAACAGAGCAGTTTCTCTCATACATATGTACAACATTTCCTTGACTGTCACCAAATACCTGCACTTCAATGTGTCTCGCGTTTCCAACGTATTTTTCAATGAACATATCTTCATTCTTAAAATATGCTTTAGCTCTTTTTTTTGTCTGTTCAAAAGTATTTTCTATATCCTGTTGGTTTTCACATCGGTGCATCCCGATACCTCCACCGCCGCCACTCGCTTTCAACATAACGGGGTATCCGATTTCAGCAGCAAGCTGACAAGCTGCTTCCAGGCTTTCCACCGGCTGTTCGGACCCAGGTACAACAGGAACGCAAGCTTCGATCATGGTTCTCCTTGATGAGAGCTTATCCCCCATCAGTTTGATAACATCGACAGACGGACCGATAAATATCAGCCCTTCCTCTTGCAGCCTCTCACTGAATTCTCCGTTTTCCGATAGAAATCCATATCCCGGATGTACGGCATCCACGTTTTCTTCCTTTGCAATTTCAATCAAAAGGTCTACATTCAAATAGGATTTCTGAGGTGGGGCTTCTCCTATATGTCTTGCAATAGTTGCTGAATGGACGTAAGGCAAGTCTTTATCAGCCTCTGAATAAACTGCAACAGTTTCAATACCCAACCGATTGCATGTGCGGATGATCCGTTCCGCTATTTCTCCCCGGTTGGCTATAAGTATCTTTTGCATAGAGCTGTCTCCCTTCATTAGAAATTACCTGAATACTAAGCAAAAAATCCTCTAACATACTACTAATTCTACATAATCCCTTCAATTCCTTCTAAATTTGCAAACGCTTTCTAAAATTATTGCAGAATTTTTTGTTATTTTGTTATATAATTAATATTAAATTTATGCTTTCCGATTAATAAGATAAAAGGAAAGCGCTTTATCAGTTGACTGACAAGAGAGACTTGAGGGGGAAAAACGTATGACTGTAAAAAAACTATCGATTAACTATAAAACTTTAGAAGAATTCAAGCAGTTCAGGGAATATGGAATTCAGGAGCTTTCCATGCTAGAAGATCTTCAGGCAAATATGATTGAAAATGATAGCGAATCCCCTTTCTACGGAATTTACTTTGGGGAAAAATTAGTAGCCCGAATGAGCCTGTACAGAGTTTCAAAGGAATTGGATAAATACTTTGAACCAGCTCAGGACTACCTGGAGCTCTGGAAACTGGAAGTATTGTCTGCCTATCAGAGAAAAGGCTTCGGTAAAGAACTCGTAGAATTTGCAAAGAACTTCGGTTTACCGATCAAAACAAATCCACGTGTAAAATCAGCGGACTTCTGGAATCGAATGGGCTTCACTTCCGTTAACTATGACGTGGAGCGCGATTTGGGAGAAAATCCACTAGTATGGTATCCAAAAGGGGTATCCGCCCAGGAAAGAACACAAAGTGAAACGCTTGAATCAGCTGAATAAAGAAAAGGGAAATTGCAATTATGCAATTTCCCTTTTCCATTATAGAAAACGTTTTTTCATCTCGGGGCTTGGCAGCATGCATTCTTCCTTTTTTCCGAACCATTTGTAGCGATTTTTAGCCACAAAGCTATATATGGAATCTCTAAGGGGCTTAGGCACTAAAATTAGAGGATAAAGAAGCTTCCATGGCCCATCCAATCCTTTAAGCACATTTAACCCAGCCGACGATTTAGTGTAGTATCTGTTGCCTTGGATGAAATAGAAGGTATCGAATTCATTTGTAGAAAGGGAAAAGTTTTTTAATAGCTGTTGACCTTGCTCTGATTGTAAAGATGCAAATTTGAATCTTCCCTTTTTATCATTCCTGATCACAAAAATAACCAAGGAATTGCACATATTGCAAACTCCATCAAATAATAGAACGGGTTGAATACCCTTTTCCTTTTTGCTAGGCATAAGAAAACCTCGCTTTTCTTTGTATGCTTCAATTATACCTCTATTGTCTGGAAGAAGGTGGATTTAACCCAAATAAAAAAACCACCGGGTTATAGGTGGTCTCAATGATAGAATCCTACTTTTCCACTCTTTCCAAATTGCCGTTGCGATCCATTTGAAACTTTACCTTTTTATTCTTCTCATCATCCTGAAGCACGACCATCTTTCGTGCGCGCTCCATTATTTCAATCAGGGCACGATAGTCTTCCTCGACAAGATTCATCGATGTTTCAAGCTCTAATTTCGATTGCCCCAATAGCTGGACTTCCTCTTCAAGCTTATCAACCTTCCTTTTAAGCTGAAGGTTTTCATCTTTTAGCTTCGTGTACTCATTCTCCAATTGCTCCAAATGATTCAGATAGCTTATGACAGCAGAAATGGTGAGATTATCTGATACATATAATTTTTCATTGATACTGTTGAACTCCGAAACATCAGGATCGGGAATTTTTGTTGCATGTTCCCTTTTGATTTCTTTTCTCTGCTTTTTGGCAAGTTCGATTCCCGATTTATATTGCTTTCTGACGTATGAATTCCACCTGAAGCCACATGCTGCAGATGTCCTGGAAAGTTTTTTTCCGACTTCCTCAAAGGCCGTAAGCTGCGTGCCACCATCTCTTATATATCGTAACACCACTTCCGCCAACAATAGATCTTCATCTTGAGTCCATGCATCTTGACGAACAGTAGACATAGGCGCTATCCCCCTAACACACTTTTTATTCCTATACATATGCGTGTAGTAGAAAAGATAGACTAAATGAAGCACCAAATTTAAGTGTAACCTTACTTTTTCTTACTTTGAAGAAACCTCGCCACAGCGATGTGATGTTCATCCTGTTCCCATAAATATGCACATTGCTCTATTTCCGCTAGCATTCTCTCTTTCAGGTTTGTCTGCTCCCATTTGGAGACCAGTGAATGTTTATAGCTTCTTAGCACTCCCGAAGATTGGACAATGCTTTCATGCAGGGTGTGCGTTTCATTAGTAGGTACTATCTTCTGAACGAAACCAAGCTTTTCTGCAACCTCAGCCGGATAGATAGTAGCAGAATTCAACATTTGTAAAGCTTGAGGTGAAGGGATTTTCTCAAATAGCATGCTCGCCCCTCCCCATCCGGTTGTAATTCCAAGCTTTCCTTGTACAAACCCCAATTTGGCATGAGGAAATGCCCACCTCTGATCACAGGCAGAAGCAATTTCGCAGCCCCCTCCAATGGCTATGCCATTTATTAGTGCATAAGTGGGGACAGGAAGTGTCATCAGGCTATAAAGGATTCCCCCCATT
This sequence comes from Bacillota bacterium, assembly GCA_051750385.1. Lineage (GTDB taxonomy): Bacteria > Bacillota > Bacilli > Bacillales > Bacillaceae_I > Sutcliffiella_A. Next base: position 31,624 of record JBNJJQ010000008.1, read on the forward strand.
TTAGAAAGCATGGAGTAAGCCTCTTCTTTTGTGTGTAGGGCATGAAAAACGGAGAGATCGCCTCCGGAACAGAACGAATGCTCTCCGGTTCCTGTAATAATGAAAGCTCTAATGGCCGGAGTCCCTTTTACTTCTTTTAACGCCTGCTCCAGCTCATTCATCACATCATAATCGACCGCATTTCTTTTGTCGGGGCGGTTTATTTGGAACCAGAATAACCTATGTTCATCTATGTAGCTTACAGTTTTTGAAGTTTGCATGGCTGAGCTGCTCCTTTTTTGGATTATATTTTCATATTAACTGATTTCCGAGTACTTGTAATGCTTTATGTAAGACATTCACATATAAATGAAAACAAATAAAAAAAGCACAAGGGACGGACCCTGTGCTTTTTTTATTATTTATTTACTACTTCTTTTCCTTTGTAAGTACCACATGCCGGGCATACACGGTGTGATAATTTCTGTTCACCGCAGCTTGGGCATTCTACCATACCAGGAACTTGTAGTTTAAAGTGTGTACGACGCTTTCTTTTTACAGTTTTAGACGTTCTTCTGAAAGGTACAGCCATTCTTCCCACCTCCTTAAAAACGAGTTTCCATTACAAGCGTAATCTCTACTCTTGGTCTTTCTCAAAAAACTTAGCCAGTCCTGCAAGCCTTGGATCAACCTTTTTCTCTTGATTCTCGTCTGTAATGACGCCCCAGTCTTTACCTGATTGGGGAGCCGCCTCTTCCTTATCGGGAGATTCTGAGAAAATCTGCATCGGCACTTCTAGAATGATTGCTTCCTTAATGATTGGAATTAAGTCGACAACATCACCTTCAACCGTGTGCAGCTCTTCTTCATCACTTTCATACTCAGCAGGCTGAAAAAGATAAGTTTCAGTTGTTTTTATCGTAAAAGGATAGTCCACATCAACCAATGTACGTGAACATGGTAAAACCATTCTACCTTCCACAGTTAAATGAAACGTAGCTTTTTTCGAACTTAAATCAGCTCTACCAGTTACGTGAACGGCTTCAATAGATCGAATATCACTATGTGTCGTAATTTCACTTACATCAACTGTTTCATCGATTTCTAAACCTTTATGTTGTAACTGATTTAACTGGAATAATGTCCATTTCAACAAGATATTCACCTCAAGGCAACAAAAATAATTATAGCTTTCACCGATATATTTGTCAATATTTTTTCTTTACACTATAATTATAGACATAATCCTATGATTTGAACAAGTACTTAACAAAAATAGCTGAAAAAACATTCGATTAAATAAAATTACCATCAGACAATGTGAATATGTTCATATTTGTCTGCTATAAGGGGTCTGAAAATGAAATCTTTAGGCGTAATTGTTGAATACAACCCTTTTCACAACGGACATAAATTTCATCTGGAGCAATCCAAGAAAGCAACCGGGGCTGAAGTTGTCATCGCTGTCATGAGCGGACAGTTCCTGCAGCGCGGGGAACCGGCTCTAGTTTCAAAGTGGACCAGAACGAAAATGGCTCTTATAAACGGTATCGATATCGTAGTGGAGTTGCCATATGCTTTTGCCACCCAAAAAGCGGAGGTCTTTGCAAGCGGATCCATTTCCATATTATCGGGCATGCATTGTGAGACCGTCTGTTTCGGAAGCGAGCAAGGAAATATCGGAGATTTCGAGCGAACCTTGACCATTATGGAAACCAAAAAGCAGGAGTATGATCTGCTTGTACAGGCATACAGTCAGGAGGGCTACAGTTTCCCGAAAGCGTCTTCCATGGCATTTACTGAGATTACAAAAAATGAGATGGTTCTTGATTTGACTCAGCCAAACAATATTCTTGGCTATCACTATGTAAAGGCCATTCGCGACCAGAATAGCCGACTGCAGGCATTCACCATTGAACGAACAAATGCAGGCTATCATGACCCTGATTTCAACACTTCCACCATAGCGAGTGCCACAAGTATCCGCAGGGCCTTGTTTAATCATGGCGGACAAATTGAGAATGTACAACAATATGTTACTGAAGGTACCTACCAATTCCTGGCCAATTATCTACGACAGGCTGGGGGATTTCATCGCTGGGAGGATTATTTTTATCTTCTGAAGTATCGTATTCTTTGCAGCACCCCTTCTGAGCTTGCTGAAATCTATGAGGTGGAGGAGGGACTTGAGCACAGGCTGCAGCAGACCATGAAAGAAAGCCATTCCTTTGAAGAGTTCATGACAAAGCTTAAAACTAAGCGTTATACCTGGACAAGATTACAAAGGATGTGTACCCATCTTTTGACAAACACAAAAAAAGAGGCGATGCATCGAATCACATCCACCAAAAAGAGTGAGTACATACGATTGCTTGGGATGTCAAAAAAAGGGCAAAGTTATTTGAAGCATATTAAAAAAGACACGGATCTTCCTTTACTATCAAAGGTTTCCTCTCTGGAAAGTATGATGCTTGACATGGATATCAGGGCCACCAACACTTATGCCATGAAGTTCCCTGAACCGGCCCGCAGCGAGTGGATGCAACTGGAGTACTCTAAGCCGCCAATAAGATATAACGAAGAAAAAAACACATTCTTGAATTGAAAAAACAGCGCCCATCAGAAGTTAAAGGTGGGCGCTGTCTTGTTATTCATTTCATTTCTCTTTAAGCTTTTCAAGGTATGCGATTGCATCATCAAAAGTATTTACTGGAACAATTTTCATTTTTGTCTTGATGTCTTTCGCTGCTACCAGCGCTTCCTGGTAATTGGAATCCTCAGCCCCGTTTTCATTTGGAGCAAAGAAAATGTCTACACCTGCGTTATCAGCAGCGACAATTTTTTGTGAAATTCCTCCGATACGTAATACTTCACCTTTTTCGTTGATGGCCCCAGTACCCGCTATATTATAGCCCTTTGATATGTCTTCCTCCATTAGCTGATTGTAAACTTCGAGTGTAAACATCAGACCAGCAGATGGACCACCGATTTGGGCTGTATCGATAGTGATTTCTGGATCGGTTGTAATCTCATAATCAGTTAGTAAACTGATTCCTATCCCTGGACTTCCTTCTTTTTCCGGATGTTCACCTAATTTGATACTAGCAGTTTCCTCATTCTTCTTACGTTCGTATGTAACTTCAATTGTTTCGCCAATCTCTTTAGCACTTACCTTTTCCATGAAAATTTCTGAAGTCGGCGTTTCCTCCCCGTTGATATGGGTGATTCTATCCCCTATCGCCAATTTGCCTTCCGCAGGCATTCCTTCAAGCACCGAGAAAACATAGACACCTCTTGAAATCAGTTCTACTTCCTTACCTGCCTTCTCATAAGCAACTTTAATGGCCGTCTCTTTGGAGTTCTCCATCATGTGAAGCTGACGGTAGGAGTACTCCTCATCTGACTCATCTTCGCTGCGAATCTGGTTGATCGGATAGATATTTTGGTAATCGCTGAATTTTGCAAAGGCATAGGTAAAGACATTCGCTTTCCCCATTTTAACCGTTGTCAGCATAAAGCGACCCGCATCATCCTTATCTCCCCCTTCCACAGATACCAGTGGTGCCAGCTCTTCTGCTGAACCCGGCCTAGTTACATAATAGGGCAATGTGACAAAATTCAATACTACAGCAATAATGACCCCGATTATCAAGGAATTTCTATACATTTTACTCTTCATTCTTATTATTCCCCTTCCACTCCTCAATCCTTTTCCGAATGAGAGGAATATGTCTTTTTGTCTCTTCTTCCCCTATCCGGATAATCTCTTCTATATTGGTGAACGCCCGTGAACTGTAGTGTGCAACAGGTGGCCGTATCATAATATCAGACTCCAGCTCACTGCGCTTCACCAGCTCATTTTGCATGATATCAATGGTCTGCAGGATAACATCGAAGATCGAATCCACCGGTTCGTTTGTTTTCACATGGGAGACATCGATGGCTATTACCAGGTCAGCTCCCATCTCTTTTGCCACACTGACGGGTACACGATCAACCACTCCTCCATCCACCAAGAGACGCCCATTCAGCTTTTCAGGCACAAAAATACCTGGAATGGAAATGCTTGCTCTAACAGCATCTGCAATGGATCCTGTTGTCAAAACAACCTTCTCGGCCTTCTCCAGATCTGTCGTAACGATGCTAAGCGGTATAGCCAGATCCTCAATATTTTTATTTTGGGTAAACATCCTGAACAGATCTTTCACTCGATTGCCACTGATAAAGCCCATCTTCGGAACCGTAAAATCCAGATAATACTTCCGTTTGAATGCAGTAGCAATTTTGTATAAGCGGTCCATATCATGCCCCATCGCAAAGAAGCTGCCGACTAACGCCCCCATACTGCTCCCGGCAATCAGGTCAATCGGAATATTTTCATCCTGCAACACTTTTAGCACACCAAGATGGGCAAAACCCCTTGCACCACCAGACCCCAGTGCGACTCCAATTTTAGGTTCCATACACATCACCCCAAGCTTTAACAGCCACCTAAAAGCCCATTAAACCTGCTATTTTCTTCATATTCATTGTACGCTTCATTTATTTATATGGTGAGCAAACAGTAGAGACTTGGGTCAATTTTTGTTCTAAATCCCTACCCTTCCCTCGTATATTGAAAGGTAAGATGGACAAACCATCCCGCCATTCATAGGTAATTATTAATATTCTAACAAAAACCCAATCATTCTTGTACTAAAAAGAAAAGCGGAGCCGGCTTGGGCAACCCCGACAAGCATAAGACAGGTTTCCGTAGGAGGTTGGGTTTCACCTCCGCAGGAAAAATGGCTTATGACTCGAGGGGCTAGCCGGTGGAGCTAGACAATGAAAAGCGGAGCCGGCTTGGGCAGCCCCGACAAGCATAAGACAGGTTTCCGTAGGAGGTTGGGTTTCACCTCCGCAGGAAAAATGGCTTATGACTCGAGGGGCTAGCCGGCGGAGCTAGACAATGAAAAGCGGATGCCGCAGGAACCTTTCATCCATCAGCTGGCTAGGAGGCTATACGAGTGAGCTATTCCAAAATAAAAACACTATTCTTTGCTTTTATTATTTCCCTACTAGCACTATCACTTATACTTAATCCGCAGGCTTCCTTTGAAGCAAGCTTAAGGGGTCTGAAAATGTGGTGGGAGATTGTCTTTCCTTCCCTGCTGCCATTTTTGATTATCAGCGAACTGTTAATAGGGTTCGGAGTGGTCGCCTTTATTGGAGTATTGCTAGAGCCATTGATGCGGCCATTGTTCAGGGTGCCTGGCGTGGGAGGGTTCGTTTGGGCCATGGGTATGGCCTCCGGCTACCCTTCCGGTGCAAAGCTCACGGTAAGACTCAGGAAGGATAACCAGATAACCGCCTATGAAGCGGAAAGGCTTGTGTCTTTTACGAATTCATCCAATCCTCTCTTCATTTTCGGCGCTATTGCAGTCGGATTTTTCCATAATGCAAAGGTGGGAATCATCCTTGCTTTAGCTCATTATCTTGGCAATATTTGTGTTGGGCTGGTGATGAGATTTCATGGACCTTATTATAAAGGTAAAAAATTGGAGCGCCATTCTGCCGTGAAGAAAATATCCTTGAGAAGAGCGTTCAGCGAGCTTCACCAAACCCGCCTTAAAAATCAAAAACCGCTTGGAAAACTCCTGGGTGATGCAGTACTGACATCTGTCCAAACCTTGTTGATGGTTGGGGGGTTCCTCATCCTATTTTCAGTTTTGAACAGCATGCTTGCCCTTATTGGGGTAACTGCATTGCTGGCAGGTCTGCTTGGGCTCATCCTGCCTCTATTCCAAATCTCAACAGAATTGAGCATACCACTGATATCCGGCATTTTTGAAATCACTTTGGGAGGTAAATTAACCAGTGAAGTGATGCATGTTTCCCTGATGGATCAGATTATTATCACAAGCTTCTTCCTCGCATTCAGTGGCCTGTCCGTCCAGGCTCAAGTTGCAAGCATCCTTGCTGAATCCGATATCCGATTCAAACCTTTCTTTTTTGCCAGAATCATGCATGGCTGCTTTGCCGCGCTTATTACTTTCCTTCTTTGGAAACCAATCGATAGAAAATTGAACGGACTGGAAAATGCGAGCGTGGATATTCCTGTTTTTGCGCCTAATCTGCCCGCAGGTTTCTGGGAGAAGCTGTTGTCAAACTTGGGGGTATACGGCCCGTTATTTACATTGGCAGTTCTATGGGTGTATTTAATTATCTTGCTGACCCGAAGGAGCCAAGAAGTTAAATCATAGAATATGAAGGACTTTTTACTCTACAGATCCATGAGTTTTGTCCTTCATAACCCAAATAAAAAAACCAGCACCCTCTCTACCAAGTGCTGGTTCTTCCTATGTATTGCTTATTTATTTTCGAATTTCTTTTTCAGTGCTTCTTCTACAACCGGCGGTACCAGTTCTGAAACGGAGCCACTGTATTTTGCGACTTCTTTTACAATACTTGAACTCAAGAAGGAATATTGATTATTGGTCATCATAAACAAGGTTTCAATGCTTTCGTCGAGCACCCTGTTCATCGATGTGATCTGCATCTCATATTCAAAGTCGGAAACTGCCCTCAGTCCTCTGACAATGGAGCTTGCATTCTTGCTGCGTGCGTAATCGATCAATAAGCCATGGAACTCTTCCACTTCCACATTTCCAAATTCGTTTGTGACCTCCTGAAGAAGCGCAACCCTTTCTTCCACAGTAAACAATGGCTTTTTGGAAGTATTATTCAACACACACACATATACCTTATCAAACACCTTGGATGCTCTTTTGATTATATCCATATGACCAAAGGTAACCGGATCAAAGCTACCTGGACAAACTGCAATACTTGCCAACTTAATTTCCTCCTTCATCACCCGATGCAAATTTATATACTGAAATCACGGTCAGCCCGTAATGCTCCTGCCTTGTCCGTTTAAAGCTTCCAAGAATGATTGGCAATTCAACCTCGTTGCTATGCTCTGCCATGATAAGGCCAGTTTCGGACAGTAAATTATAATCACTTATTTTATGTATAAGATCTTCCAGGTGATGCCTCTTATATGGAGGATCCAATAGAATCAAATCAAATGAAATCTCCCTTTTATTCAACGCATTCAATGCTCTCATTGCATCGTTGCGATAAATTTCCACCTGGGAATCCAATTCAAAGGTTTCAACATTTTGTTTAATTGTCTGAATCGCTTTCCCATCTTTATCAACAAAAATCACTTGTTTGATCCCCCGGCTGAGTGCTTCGATTCCAAGTGATCCGCTGCCGCCAAAAAGATCTAATGCCGAACCTCCGTCAAAATATGGTCCGATGATATTAAAAATTGATTCTTTTACTTTATCGGTCGTGGGACGGGTATTCATCCCTGGTACCGCTTTCAACTGTCTACCTTTAAATTTGCCTGACACTACTCTCATCTTCTCACCACTACTTTTATTTCATTAAACTCAATTACCAATATCCTATCATATTCGACATAAAATTCAAAAGTATTTATCAGGAGGGGAGATAGTTGTAACTTACGTGTATAGCTTTCCTTTATTTGGTTCATACTTACCTATAACAACATCTATTCGTGTGATGTTGTTGCCAACCGCGGAGAAGACTTACGTTTCCCCATAAGTTCTTCCTCCGGTTTCTCCTCTCCCTTTGCCTTCTTAACCTTGAAATTTTTCAAGGAATGGAAGGACCCTGCATGGGTATCCTTGCAGGGTTTTTTTTATTATAGCACCGGCATATCCATTTCAAAGTCACTTAAGGTGCAGGAGTCGAACTCTGTGACGCATACATTTGCCCATTCCTGCTGGCTCAAAATATTATTGGTTAGAATATATCCTTCCAGTTCCTCCAAGGTCTTCGATTCAAGCAATTCCTTCTGGTCTTCATTTATCAGTCCCCTGGACAGCAGGTAGAATACTATTCCCGTGGCGAGAATGCCCTTTAAGGGTATATCGTGGTTCACTTGGGAAGATTTCGAGATGGTGAAGTGATCTTTTCCATAAACAATAAGTAAAATACCCAATAAACTTAAGAAAACCAATAACATAAGCTTTCCTCCCTTTCAATGGTCTTTTGGGCTGTACTTCTATTTTTATGCGGAAAGTGTTAAAGTAAAACCGGGATAATGATAGTTGTTTAAATCAACACGTTCTTGGAGAGGAGTTATAAAAAAATGATACAACGATTTATAGAATTAGGGGAAGGATATTCCGATATTTATGAACTGCTGGAATTGGGAAGGTGCAACAAGGAACGGCTGCAGCATCTCATGATGTTCCACACTGAAAAGGATGGAAAAAAGGTCACATCTTTGGCGGCCGTCATGAAACCGACAAATCCCGGAGACTTTCAGGCCATTTACATATGTTTAGAGGGGATACCCAATCCAAACCATCTGCAAAATAAACGCGCGGCATTATTTGAGGAATTGGCTGTAAGCCTGGACAAGGTAATCATACAGATGGATATCAAGCCATCCACCACCTTTGCCGAAAAGGCATTATTCTATCAATACATCATAGGAATTTTGCGATTAAACCATTATATTCCGCCTTTAAGATAAATGATCACCCTGCTTCAAAAGTGTTTAATCAAGGTAGAATAAGGCAATTAAAGACAAAAAGCAGTACAAACCCAACTTGATGTCAAAGTTTGTACTGCTTTTTCTTATAGTCCCATCTTATAATCATATTCCTTTGCCTTATCCGGTCTGGAATTCTCGTAATGGGTTTTGATGGAGGGCTTGTGGGATACTTCCACTTTCTTCACATAGGATTGCTTGTTCAGCTTTTCGACTAAAGTGTCGGTATCTTCACTATTACAGTAGAATAGAACATACTTCAATTTTTTTGATATATAAATGACATTGCCATAACGTCGCAGCAGCTTTGCTTGCTTTAACGAATGTAGCCATACTACAATGCCTTGTCTTTGTGTCAGCATATGTTTTTGCCCCTTTTATCATTCTAACTTACCGATATCTATATACTATTCCTATATTATCATATTCTTTCGACCTTTTTATTATTTTAGCACGGATGAATGGAAGATGACATACATAAACGCCCTAATATATGTGAAAATTCATTACTTTCCTTTATGAATAGGCACTATTGAACACCGCTGTTGATTTCCGCACTAGGCTGCGCTTTCCGCGGGGCGGTGCTGGAGCCTCCCGCAGGAGTCTTCGCCTATTGCTCCAATCAACAGCTAGATTCTTAAGTATCATCAATAGTCTTTAGATAGATAATAAAAAAGGTTAGGAGGACACCATCCATGGAACTTGAACAAATCTGGTCCACTTTTTTGAATGAACTGAAAGAAGATGAGCTGGTAGAGGGATGCTTCCGAAAAAACATCACCGGAATACCTTTTCTCTATGTACATGTTTCCGTGGAAAAAGTGTCAGAGTGGGAAGCAAATGGGTCTGCTATCATAGCAGCCTGTACCAAAAAAGCGATGTACCGCAAAAAGGTCACAGTGGAAACGCATTTTGTCCGGGAAGCTCACCACCAATATGTTTACAGACACCGTTTTTTTGTTCCACAGGAGAAAATGTTCTGTTGTGGAAATCTATGTGAGGATTGTATCCGTTTAAGAAAAAAATCATAAAAAAGAGACTAACGGATTAGTCTCTTTTTCTGGGCAAAGCTTGGAATTAACTTGCTTTACAGCCGCATCCTCCACCAGATCCACAGCCTCCGCCGCAGCTTGATAGGGAATCGAAAAATGGATTTCCTGTTGGGACCTTCACATTGACAGAGACGGAGTGGCCGATCATGACACTAATTTCATCAAGTGTTTTTTGAATGGCATCCTCTGCTTGCTTGAACGCATGGATGGTCTCATGCAGATCTACTTTTCTCTTAAGCTCCCTTGTTTCGAGGGTGACTTTCCGGTAATCGGGATGGTACTTCCCAAAACGCTGTACTTCCTCGTAACGGTCTTTCATATGTTGAAAAGCACGGATCAATTCCTGTGCCTCTTTATCCTGATGTACATTATATAGACAGCGATGATAGTCTTCGGCAAGCTCTGACTGCCAAATCATCTTCGCTAATTCTTCTGCTTTTTCTACCATTTGAACATGCTCAAAAGTAGCAATCATAGTGGAATACACCTCCAATTCCATCATACCATGAAATTTAAAGGAAGTATAATACCTACCCCTAATTTATCTCTACTTCAAAAGACCTCGAAATTCCATATTCAGTCTGGTCATTGTGCATAAGCTTTACGGTTATAGTGTGTTTTCCAGTCGGCATCCCCTTGAGAATGAATGCTCCCTGCGACTTGGTTTCCATAAGTTTTCCATCAACATAAACTTGGAGCCGTCCCTCTCCCTGCTTTCTTTTTCTGCTATCGTCAGTAAAATGAAAATCCGGTCCGACAATGCATTCCATATAGACATGCTGACCCTTGATGTGGTGATGAATGGTCATCGATAAAGATTTACCGGATGGTTTCTTTGCCTGAGAAGACATTAAAGATACTTCTGTTACCATTTCATTTACATTGTTCATTACTTCTGGCTCTTTGCGTTTCTCTTCCTTACAGCCTGATAAAAGCACAAGAGTGAAGCAGGTAAAGGTAATAAAAAACTTATTCATAATGGTTGCTCCTCCCAATTTTTACTTAGTTTGAGAAATTGGAAGTGTTTCTATTCCTGGATATGTAAAATGGAGCTGTCTATTAGCTCCATCAAATCAAGAATTATTTTGTTCAATCCATATTCTTCATGGTCTGAAACATATGCACCATCATGGACGCCATCTGGACGGAATTCTGGAATTTTTCTACTTTGTGGGGAATGGTCTGTTTGTAATAGTGCATGGAAGATAACTCAAAATCATTTAGTTTTTCAGGATTTCTCGTCAGTGTTCGATACCAGGATGGCTGTTCACGCAAGTAGGACTTTAACGTTTTTTTCTTTTGAATATATTCGTACACATCTTTTCTCATGGTCTTCATCCATTCCTAATCGCTTAATCTTTTCGAAATGAAAAAGGGTTTTTGGCACCTTGGGACGGCGAACTTCCCTTTGACGAGTTTGGGATAAACTGTTGAATGAGCTGTTGGATATTGCCTATTGCAGAGTTTACATTGGTTAGATGGTATTGCATCTGATTCATATCCATTTTCTTTAAAGATTGTAGTATTTGAGGAATAACATCTGATTTTGACTCCTTGGAACTCTTCTCCTCCTCTGGAAGGTTGGGATCCCGGAAGCTTTTCCAGCTTTCATCTTCCTCCCCAAGCAAATACCATTCTTCAAAAAGCTCCTGCCAGGTTTTTTTGTTGCTTTTCACTTCCTGAGCAAGTTTCGGATGCTTTTTGACAAACGCTTTGAACTTCTCAATACTTGGGTGCTTTTCTTTCGTTGCCATTCTCTCACCTCTCTCCTCTATATGCCTAGTGTATTTTATTGAAAAAAAGAAAAAGAGTTCGCCTATTTTTCTTTTCTTTACATGCCATTAATTGATAAGATGAGAGGAGACTGGTTAGAAAAGAGGAACAGAAATGGAATTAAAACAGCAATGGAACGATTTTTTAATAGATGCCACATTGGAGGAGCGCGAGGTTGCATCTTTATATCTTGATAGCCTAAAGCGGAAAAGGAAGGGTAAGAATGGAACACATATCGGGGCGCTAATGGGAATCACCAGTGAGTTCCATGAGCCTGAGACATTGACAATGACCATTCCAAATTCAGAGATTCTACAGAATTCATTGGACATTCTGCATGGCGGACTAACTGCCACACTTCTAGATTCAGCAATGGGAACATTGGCCTTCAAGTTAATACCGGAAGATAAGGCAGCGGTTACCACAGAGATGAAAATTAACTATGTTGCAAAAGGCGTCGGAAATGAATTTACATGTGTCGCAAATGTTATACATAAAGGCTCCAAGCTTCTGGTAATGGAAGGAAGAGTTTTCAGGGACGACCAAACATTGATTGCTCATGCTACCGGAAGCTTCTTCATTATCCCTAAAAAAGTGTAAAGAGGTTGTTTGTATGGTAACAGCAATAGTCATTCCTATTTTAATCCTGTATTTTTATTGGATTACAAAAAAAGAGAAAGCCAAGCAACGTCGAGAATGGGAAATGCTCGACCATGTAAGGCTGGAGGCGCGTATACAGGGTACCATCACCGACTTGAGTACGGTGAAAAAGCGCTATTACCATGAAATGTACATGATGGTAACCACCATTCGGCTACAGACCAACGACCGGACCGTTCCTGTGCTGCTTCGTCAGCCATTTACCCAGGATTGGAAAGAAATGAACCTTCAATCCGGCAACACTGTATTGGTGGAAGGACAATGGGAAAAAGACATGTTTATTGCTGGGAGCATAAAAGAAAGCTGAACATCGCGAGTTTCCGCTGATGTTCAGCTTTTTTTACCATGTTTCAATGAAGTTCTGGGTATAATATTTTTCATTCACCCCTACTCCAAGGTGGGTGAAACGTTCATTGAGCAAGGTTTTGCGGTGTCCTTCGCTATTGAGCCAGCCTTCGACTGCAGCTATTCCATCGACATACTGTGCCGCAATATTTTCCCCCGCATATTGAAAATTGACATTACCGGTTGTCAATCTGTCAGAAAGACTTCCGGAAGTAGGAGAGGTATGGGAAAAATAATCGGTGTCTCTCATATCCTTACTGTGCAGAAAAGCAACATCTGCCGTTTCATCGTGCCACTCTACAGGTGCAAGCTCAAATCGGTGCCTGATCATATTGGTAAAATCGATGATCTGTTGTTCTGCCCCTGCTTCCACCGCTTTCCATTCCTCACGGTCCAGCTCCTTCGGGTCGAGCAATGGACCCCGGTAAACCAGCTCATACGGCCGCTGCTTGATAAGAGTCTCGGCATTCAAATACCGTATACTTGAGAGCTTTTTATCAAAGCTGTCAAAGTATAATTGTACATACACATCGCCCATCAAGACTAAGGGACGAGTCTGAAGCTCCTCTTCTTTCATTTCGAAACGATAGGATCCCTCTTCGTATAAAACAGTAACAGAATCTGCAAAGGACCATTCCTCGTTAAGGGAATCATATGCTTGACCAACCTGGAAAGGACTGTTTTTACTGTTTGCCCCTGTACTGAAAGCTGTTACCACTTTCCCGTTTTCCACTCCGAATTGAACATATTCTTCCGGATAATTATGATAAATGTACCATTCATAGTCATAGGCTGATGGATCTTTTCTTACCGGTTCGCCGTAGGTGTCTAATAGCTCACTATCGGATTTGCCGATAAATGATGCTATTCCTTCCACTGTATCGGAAGATTGGATTTTGGACTGGATTACTGCCTGCTCTTCCTGATTTTTGGATTCGCCCGATTCAATCTGTTCTGTTTGAGGCTGGTTGCCCAACAGTTCTTCCAGCTGCTCGGGCTCTACATTAACAAAGAGGTAAAGGCAGAAAGCAATAAACAATAATATAAATAGTCCTCTCATTTTCCGGTCAATCCCTCCTTTTCTATTAATATATTTGATAGACTTCCTTTACATTCTAATTATGTACACAAAATGGTAGAGTTTTAATCTTTATCACTTTTATACCCAACTTCTGATGAATGAATACGCTTTTTTCCATATTTACTTCATTATAAAAGATTTGGGAGTGGAAGCACAAAATAAAAGACTGCAGCTTTTTATGATAACTGCAGTCTTTCTATTATCTTTCGGAAATATCGCTTAAAGCATCTCCAGCACTGTCATCTGACATTTGATTTACAGCAAGATCTCCTAGAGCCAAAATTCCGATCAACTGTCCATTCTCTACAACAGGAAGTCTTCTGACTTGATGCTTGGCCATCAGATGGGCAGCTTCATCAACAGATGCTTCTGGAGTAATGGTTACCAGATGATCACTCATCACATTGGTTACAGAATTGGAACCGGCATGCTTTTCGGCAATCCCTCTAACAACAAGATCCCGGTCTGTTATCATTCCTACAAGCTGATTATTTTCCACGATAGGGATTGCTCCCACATTCAAATCCTTCATTTTCAATGCAACTTCATATACATTGTCTAATGGTGTGCAAACATCTACATTCGTCGTCATTACTTCTCGAACTGTTTTCATAATGTCACCTCGTATTTTTCGAATAAATTGGATAGGATACATAGTAGAGGAGGAATGTTACCTCCTCCCTCACAGATAGTTTGACCATTTTCTACAAAATCATGACTTTTTCTAAAAAAGTGCGAAGAAAAGGCGAGTTCGACTATTCCTTTATTGAAAGTTATCCTTATTCGTACTATTATTAACAAGGAGCGTACTTTTTTGGTAAGGATCGAAAGGGAGTGTACATACATGAGAATAGAAAACACTGGAATTGAAAATGAAGTAGTGGAACTATCCCGATTAACGGATATCATGGAAGACTTAGGTTTCGTACTTGCAGGACAATGGGATTACGAGCGCGTTACATTTGATCGTAAATTCGAAAATAAAGGTCACGTTTATTACTTGCGTGTCCAAGGCTTTGCTGTTGAAGGTGACGTTGGGGGATCTCATGCAATGATCAAACTGATGCCTCCACTTTTAGGTAAGCATTACTATCCTCATGGCGTAGAATACGGAGAAGGCGAAACTTTCCCCTCTAATGTTGTAGAGACATCCAAATCTCTATTGGTACAATCAAAAGAAAGAATGGATCAAATGAAATAATCTCTGGATAGAGGGTGAGTTTGTTTGTGCATGGCACGGGCATTCCACCTTCTTTTTAGTTTCTATAGACCTCACCTACAAAAACACGGACCGATTTTACCTGATAACCTGTCATTACCTCTATCTCATTCTTGATATGTTGCTGTAATCTAATGCATACTTCTGGGATGCTTGTGTTAAAAGCTACTGCAATAAATACATCTATCGTAACCAAATACTCCTTTTCCAACTGAATAATGGCCGACTGCCTCAGTTCTTGTTGCAATAAGGAATATACCTTGGCGAGTAGCCTTGGCGCAATCTGTTTGATGCCATCGATGTCAGAAACACATATGGAAGTGATCGTCTGAAGCAGTAACGTACTAATCTCAATCTGCCCTTTACTGATTTCCATAAAAGCCTCCTAGAATTTTGTCTTCACCAATCATGATTGTGGTATAGGAAATACCATCCTATTGGCGATAGCTATATATTTCCCTTAAGGGTGCAATGATTATCATTTTTTGACTTCTATGCATAATTATTTTCCTACATACTATTATTTCAGTAAAATCCATACTATAATCTATATTAGAGAAGTATGTGTTTAGAAAGGAGTCATCCATTGTCCTCTTTGTTTACGAAGAAAACGTTAATCATTTTTATTATCATTGCCGCAATCTGTGTGGTAGGTTATTTCATTTTACCGGTATCCATACCGATTATATTAGCACTAGTAACTGCATTCTTTTTAGAACCAATTGTGAAACTGCTACAGCACCGCGTCAATCTGAAAAGAAATCTTTCCGTCATGCTTGTATTTCTACTGTTTATGGCTTCCATTGGAGCAATTGGCTATTTCATTACAACAAAGGTGATCACAGAAGCAATCAATCTTGTGGAAAATGCTCCATCCTACATAAATGAAGTGAATAAAGTATGGCGAGATTTTCAAGTAGATCTTCATAATGCCTCTGAAGACCTGCCACCTGAAGTAGTGGATGCAATAAGTGAACAGGTGGAATCTTTTTTATATGACCTTAGAATATTTTTGACGGATTTTTTGAATATCCAAAATATCAGTAGCCTCTTTACGGATATTCCTAATTATCTGGTCAGTTTTATCGTTTATCTAATCGCCCTGTTTCTCTTCCTCATGGATATGCCGCGATTAAAGATAGGCTTCTATTCTCATTTGAAGGAGTCAACTGCCAATAAAGTCAAATTTATGACCTCTAGACTATCTTATGTTGTATTCGGCTTCTTTAAAGCACAGTTTTTGGTCAGTCTCATCATTTTTTTCGTTTCACTGGTTGGACTTTGGATCATTGCTCCAGAAACGGCTTTAATCATGTCTCTGATTATTTGGCTCATCGACTTCATCCCGATTATCGGTTCTATTGTCATCCTGGGCCCATGGGCGCTATTCCATCTAATAACGGGTGATATCGGTCTCGGAACCCAGCTTACGGTTCTGGCCATTGTTCTTCTTATAATCAGAAGAACGGTGGAGCCGAAAGTAATGGGAACCCATATAGGCTTGTCCCCGCTTGCCACATTGATTGCAATGTATTTAGGTCTGAAGCTTCTCGGAATTCTGGGTTTCATTGTAGGACCGCTGATCCTGATCGCATTCAATTCCGCTCGGGAAGCCGGAATCATTAAGACTAACTTTAAAATCTGATAAATCATAAAAAAGGTGTTCGGAATATAATCCGAACACCTTTTTTAGTTATATTGCATGTTGTCCAATACGAAATTACAATCCCAAAATGGCTTTAAAGACAGATGTCGTTTCTCCACCTTGGTAAATCACATATAAAAGCAAGTAGACCGCCACTCCTGTAATACCTGTAGAAAACCAGATAATACTCGTAATCGGGCCAAGCTTTCTATGCTTGGATAGATTGTTTTTATATCCTGTCCATAAAGTGATAATACCCATTATAGCCCCTACCGTTGCCAATGTTATGTGGAACAGCAGGAACAATGTATAGTAAATCTTAATATCATCCGGTCCGCCAAAGCTGGTATTACCGACAAATATCGTTCTTGAGGCATAAATAATGAAAAAGATGATCGCAAATACCGCTGCAAGCAGCATGGTTCTCTTGTGTGCCTCAATCTTTCTTTTACTGATTAAATACCAACCGATACCGACAAAAATAGCACTTAGTACAATAAAAAAAGTACTGATGGTTGGTAGGATAGGAATTGAATAATCCATGTATTTCTCCTCTCACACTTATGCTCTACTCAAGACTATTTTAGCTATTACTACTCCACTGCCTTTGGATTCATCGATTGTGATAATTCCATCTCTTCCTTTTCTCTTTCACGGCGAGCCCATTGGAAGAACACATAAGCTAAAATGCTTCCGTACATGATTTCTTGAATGATTTTCATAATTACTCCGCCAAGCTTTTGATCTTCAATAAGCGGAAGGGCATTGAAGAGTTCCGGTCCACCCAGATCTAAGCCTGCCAATGTTCCAGCAGGTACACAAAGCTCAAGTGCTGCCAGCCATGCAGTCAGTTCCGAGTAGGTCGCATAAAGCGGTTGATCGGCGAAAATGATCAATGCACATGCCGGTGTCAACAGTATTCCATCACCCATGATGTAGCCGATTTTGAGAATACCTGAAAGTCTCTGTTCTTCTGGAAGAGGGTTAACAAGCGGCCACCACATGATGAAA
Source organism: Bacillota bacterium (assembly GCA_051750385.1). Taxonomy (GTDB): domain Bacteria; phylum Bacillota; class Bacilli; order Bacillales; family Bacillaceae_I; genus Sutcliffiella_A. The sequence continues at coordinate 48,961 of JBNJJQ010000008.1, forward strand.
GCAGCCAAAAACATCACGGCGGTGTAAGTCGTATGCAAGGTCATATCCACTTTCACAATGTCAAAAATAACTGGAATATGATAGATGGAGAAAATGGCATTAAATACGATCAATGCAATCAAGGGCTTGGAGAAAAACCTGAAAACAGGCTTAACTACTGGCAGATTGATCGCTTTTCGAAGCAACCATGCCGGCGTACCCATCAACAAAAGCGGTGGGAGCACCAGGTAAAGTATTGCCATCTGCGTCATATGAGCGCTTAACATCAAGTGGCTCAGAAGATCGACAGGTGACCCTTTTACAAGATAGAACATGATTAAACTGACAATGAAAAAGGATCTCTGCTTATTCGTAATAGCTTCTGAATCCTTAAAATGCTTCCGTCCGCTTCCTGTTATATAAATATACAATGCAATGATTGCAATGGTCGTGACAAGTAAAAACGGGCTCCAGAGTGCCTGAAAGCCAAACATATCCAAGTTGCCTAACATGAAAGAAGTCACCTCAATTTTAATAGTGCCACCAAGGACACTTGTATGCATACGACCATTATACTACAGCCCCCTGCCCCCTTCAATGTGAGGTAGAATCGTGTAGATGCATGAAATAGCAATTGTCATGAATTGGACATATGGTGAGGTGTTTGAATAGAAGAAACTTTAAAAATAAAGGCTCTGTTAAACACCGCTGTAGATTTCCGCACTAGGCTGCGCTTTCCGCGGGGCGTTAGTGGAGCCTCCTCGGCTGCGCCTGTGGGGTCTCCACTAAACGCCATCTCCCGCAGGAGTATTCGCCTATTGCTCCAATCAACAGCTAGATTCTAAAATAATCAAAATCTGACACTAACAGACAAGACCTTCATTTGATAGATTTACACCATGTCAAAAAATATAGTGGAGACGTTATGCGTCACCTGCCTCCCCTGTTGATTGAAGTGCAAGGTGTGAGACTCCTCGAAAATGCGAGCATTTTCTTCGTGCGATGTATCGCTGCCGCAGCCTTCCTTGTCCTGCGGGAGATAGCGGTAGACTTGAGACCCCACAGGCATAGCCGAGGAGGCTCAAGCACCGCCCCGCGGAAAGCGAATACCTGGAACGGAAATCAACAGGGTGTTCAAAGAAGCATCAAAAAAAAGCAGAGATCCAAGTTAATGGTCTCCGCTTTTTCTGTATTACCACCAAATAATTGTCGTAAACGCTAAGATTGTGATCAATCCAACCGCTAATCCAGAGAATAGGAACAATGAAGGCACTTCATGACCTTTATGGTTCATATGCATGAAATAGTAAAGTTGGAAAATGCACTGTACCACAGCCATTAAAATGATCACTGGTACAATAAACAATTTAGACATTTCCGCTCCAACTGCCAAAAATGCAAGAAGCGTAAGGAAGATCATCAATACAAATGATACTACCTGGTACTTCATCTCTTCTTTGCTCTTTTTACGACGATATGCTAAATCTACTTTTGGATTTCCGGTATTAGTTTGATTTGCCATATGTCATCACACCATTCCCATTAAGTATACTACAGTAAAGATGAACAACCATACAACGTCGATAAAGTGCCAGTATAATGATGCTAAATAGAACTTTGGAGCATTGTACAGGTCAAGACCACGTTTCATGTTGCGGATCAACAAAGTACCAATCCATAAAAGACCAAAGAATACGTGGGCACCGTGAGTACCTACTAATGTATAGAACGCGGAACCGAATGCACTGCTAGTAAATGTGTGTCCCAAATGAATGTAGTGGTTGAATTCGTAAATTTCAAGAATTAAGAACGCTAATCCAAGTAACCAAGTAATCCCCATCCACAATTGCATTTTCTTGAAATTGAAGTTCTTCATGTGATACATAGCGTACACACTTGTTAATGAACTTGTTAAAAGAATCATGGTTGCCGCAAAAACTAGTGGTAAGTCAAATAATTCCTGAGTTGTCTTACCTCCAGCAGTTGAATCATTCAATGCAAGATATGTTGCAAACAAAGATGCAAATAGTACTGTTTCTCCACCAAGGAAGAGCCAGAAGCCTAAAAACTTGTTTTTACCTTCAAGGGTCGCTTTTTCAGGCGATGCTGGAAAAGTTTCTGCAGTTAATTTTTCTTCAGTATGCATTATAACTTCGCCCCCTTGTCGTCATCTTCAGCTAATAAGTCTTCCTTATGAATATGATACCCATGATCGTCGATTACAGAACGGAAGAACATTGCGCCGAATGTAATTGCCAATCCTAGAATCATTACAGGTAGGCCCCATGCGTAATCCAATCTGTACATTACACCAAACGCAGCTACAAATAGACCGAACGAAATGATGAATGGAAGAATCGAACCATTAGGCATATGGATATCACCAACAGGCTCTGCTGGAGTCATACCCTTTTTGCCTTCCATTTTCTCCACCCAGAGTGGATCCAATCCACGAACAAGTGGAGTTTGCTTGAAGTTATATTCAGGCGGAGGTGATGGGATGGACCATTCCAAAGTACGGCCATAACCCCAAGCATCGCCAGCAACTGTCTGCTTGCTTAGTGCTGTCTTAACTATGTTAATTACTAATACAATCGTTGCTAGAGCCATGAATGCAGCTCCGATTGAACTGATCAAGTTGGAAAGATCCCAACCTTGATCCGCTTTGAACGTGAATACACGTCGAGGCATACCCATAAGTCCAAGGAAATGCTGGATAAAGAATGTTAAATGGAAACCAAAGAAGAACAACCAGAAAGTGATCTTTCCTAATGTTTCATCCAAGATTTTACCAAAGATTTTTGGCCACCAGTAGTGTAGACCAGCGAATAGACCAAACACTACTCCCCCAACGATTACATAGTGGAAGTGAGCTACTACGAAGTAGGAATCATGGTACTGGTAGTCAGCAGCCGCTGAAGCTAGCATTACCCCTGTAACTCCACCAAGTACGAAAGTAGGGATGAAAGCTACAGACCAAAGCATTGCAGTATTGATTTTCAGCTGTCCGCCCCACATCGTGAACATCCAGTTGAAGATCTTGATACCTGTCGGTACGGCAATCGCCATTGTAGCTACTGCGAAAATTGCATTCGCAATCGGTCCAAGACCTGTTGTGAACATATGATGAGCCCAAACCATGAATCCTAGGAAACCGATTAGAACGGTAGCGAATACCATGGATGAGTAACCGAATAGACGCTTTTTAGAGAATGTAGAGAATACATCCGAGAAAATACCGAAAGCAGGTAATACAAGGATGTAAACTTCAGGATGTCCGAAAATCCAGAATAAATGCTCCCAGATAACAGTGTTACCACCTAATGCTGGGTCAAAGAATGCTGATCCGAATAAACGGTCTAACATCATAAGTGCTAATCCAACCGTTAATGGAGGGAAAGCAAAAAGAATAAGTGCAGATGCTACAAACGTAGACCATGTAAAAAGTGGCATACGCATATAAGTCATACCAGGTGCACGCATATTGATAATGGTAACAAGGAAGTTGATACCACCAATTAACGTACCGATACCCGAGATTTGAAGACCAAGTGCATAAAAGTCAATACCATGACCTGGTGATGCTAGAGATAGAGACGCATAAGACGTCCAACCTGCATCAGGTGCTCCTCCTAGGAACCAGCTAAGGTTAAGGAAGATTCCACCGAATAGGAACAACCAGAATCCGAGTGCATTGATGAATGGGAATGCTACGTCACGTGCACCGATCTGCAACGGAACAGCAGCGTTCATAAATGCAAACAATAATGGCATCGCTGCCAGGAATATCATGGTTGTACCATGCATTGTAAGTATTTCATTATATAATCCAGCTGCAATGAAGCCGCTATCCGGCACTGCCAGTTGGATACGGATAAGCATCGCTTCTATCCCACCGACGACAAAGAAGAATCCGCCGGCAATTAAGTAAAGGATGGCAATTTTCTTATGGTCAACCGTTGTCAGGTAATCCCATAGAGTTGCGCCAAATCCCTTTTTCTGTGCTAACGTACTCACAATGTAACCTCCTTTTCGTGAAAATCTATTCTACTTTTAGTCCTGATAAATATTCTACAAGTGCTTCAATTTCATTTGGTTTAAGTTCGTCGTAAGCACCAGTCATTTTGTTTCCTGGTTTGAACGTCTCTGGATCCTCTAGCCAATCAGCCAGGTTTTCCGGGGTATTCGCTTCATGTCCAGCAACCATTTGCCTGTTGCCGAAGTTAGTCAAGTTAGGTGCAACACCCTTTTGGTCAGCAGATACCGCGTGACAGGTGATACAGCTTTGTTCGAAGATTTCTTCCCCTGCTTGCGCAAGTTCAGTTTCTGCAGTTGGCTCTGCATTCTTCATGTTTTCAATCCATTGGTCGAACTCTCCGCGTGGAAGTGTTTTAACTTTGAAGTCCATCAATGCATGTGAAGGTCCGCAAAGCTCGGCACATTTTCCGTAGAAAAGCTCTTCAGGTGCCTGCCCAACTCGCTTGGAGTCGAACTCCAACCAGAATTTGTTTTCATTTTCAGTATTCGTATCCATTTTCCCACCAGCAGAAGGAATCCAGAAAGAGTGCTTTACATCGCTTGCTTTAAGGTTGAAGTAAATCTTCTCATCTGTTGGTACGTATAGGTCCTGACTTGTTACAACCTCTTGGTTAGGATATTCAAACTCCCACCAGTACAAATGTGCAGTAACATTGACAACAAGTGCGTCAGTCTCTTCTTTCTCCATTTCCTTCACATCAGCCAATTGGAATGTGTATGAAACAGTTGGAACTGCTAGGATCAATAATAGTAAAATCGGAATAACAGTCCAGGTAATTTCTAATTTGTGGCTTCCTTCTACTTGTTTAGGAATGCGCTCTTCTTCTCCATCACGTTGACGGAACTTAATCACAACGTAAACGAAGATAATGGAAACAACCACTACTACAAGAATCATAATTGCTGAACTTAACAAGATCAGTGATTTTTGCATATCTGCTACCTCACCAACCGGCTGAAGTGCAGATAAGAATGGTTTACCACAGCCTGCTAAGAATAGCGTCATTACACTAAAAAGCGATAGAATTCGCCAATTTGGTAGCCATTTCTTCATAGCTTAATCAAACCCCTCTTTCATATTTAGTAAGTGAAGTAGAATGTATTGATAAATTCCTTCCAATCGAAGAGAAAGAATTAAATCATAATTTGGAAAGCGAGAAGTGCTGAAGCAATGTGAGCGGATAATACGATGCTCGGTAGATACAGGCAGGTCCCCTTCGCTTTTATGTAGCCTCGACAAGCATAAGGCATTTTCCGACAGAGGTTAACAATAACATCTGCCGGAAAATGACTTATGGTATCGAGGGCCAACACACATTCTTTCTTCATTTGATAGAAATTTTCTTCTAGTTGTTACTATACCACAGCTTGCACTCTTTCACCCTTCAACTTTAAAGTTTCCGTTAAAAACAGACAGTCATTCCTATATAGGTACTGAGTTTATACTGTCTTGTTTTAGAAAATGGTTACAATAATCATGGAAACAAAAAGGATGGTAAGATAATTCAAGGAATAGACGAACATCCATGTCGCCCACTTCATTTCATCCTTTATTCTAAATCCTGCGAAGCTTAATGCAAGCCAGCCCAGATTAAGTAGGGTTGCCAATATGACAAAAACAAGACCCAGGTCAAACATATAGAATGGCAATGGTAATAAACATGCCACCCATACTAGCATTTGTCGTCTAGTTATGTTGAATCCATGTACGACCGGGAGCATCGGGATACCGGCACTCCGATATTCTTCACAGCGACGAATCGCGATTGCCAGAAAATGTGGAATCTGCCAAAGGAACATGATGAAAAACAGCATCCATGCAATCAATGAAAGGTTAGGATCCACCGCTGCCCAACCAATTAGCGGAGGGACTGCACCGGAAATACTGCCTATCACAGTATTTAAAGTATTCCTTCTTTTGGACCACATAGAATAGAGGACAACATAAGTGAAGGCTCCTATCAAACCAATTATGGCTGCAGTATATGTTGTCAGTGCTAAAAGAATAGTTCCGATTACTGTCAAAGCCAGACCAAGATAAAGTGCACCTACCGGATTCATTCGACCTGTTACGGTAGGACGGTTTTTGGTTCTCTTCATTAGATGGTCGATATCGCGATCGATATAGTTGTTAAGACTGCAGGATCCGGCTACAACCAGTGAAGAACCGATGATTGTGAGTAGAACAACATCTATATTGGCTATAAAACTTCTTTGGGTAAAAAACAATGCTAACCAAAGCCCAGTAAAAGTAGTGATAAAATTAGAATTGACAATTCCTATTTTAATAAGCGCTAAGAAGTCCTTCCAAACAGAATTCACTTCTTTATCTTGAGGACGATCATCTGACAAAGAAGCAGATGCTTGATCCAAAGTCCTCAATTTTGTCATTTGTATTCCTCCTTTGAACCTTGGTGCATACATGATAAACACATTATATCCTGTGCATTCAGGATTGAATCCGTTTCCACTAAGGAACTTTGAGATAGTGTAAAACACACGAAAACACAAGAGTGTTAAGTAACATTCTCTCTGTATATTAAATCATATTTGCCTAAAACATTGTGAATTATATTTGAAGAAAATATGACTAATTTGTGTCACCTACACAGAATATTACCTACACTCTCTAAATCAGTATATAATAGGGTTTGTTGACCATATAGTCGATTGGACAGCTACAATTTCAACATGTACCATATATATTTCTAGCAAACTCCACATCATTATTCAACCTTTTTCACGATAATAAATTCGCTTTTGTAACTTTAGGTTGGTTATTGTCAATTTCCGTTACATTGTGTAGTATTGGGAGGACGTTTACTATTTTACCATTTCTGCTTGTTTTAATATATATGGGAGAAATAAATTCTTTGTTAGAAGGTGAATCGGTTGTATAGATTATTGAAATGGTTCGCCGTTTGTACCTCTATTGTCATGCTTTTTGTATTAATCGGGGGAGCTCTAGTTACCAAAACCGGATCAGGTATGGGGTGCGGAAGAAGCTGGCCATTATGCCATGGCGAATTGATTCCCAGTAATATCGATTTTGCTCTGATTGTCGAACTGAGTCACCGTATCGTTTCCGGCTTGGCTGGCATCATGGTATTGGTATTGGCTGTTTGGGCTTGGAGAGCAATTGGCCATAAGAGAGAAACGAAATTTCTTGCATTGCTTTCATTTGCTGTACTGATTCTTCAGGCTCTTATAGGGGCAGCAGCAGTTATCTGGGGACAATCTTCAGCAGTATTAGCGCTACATTTCGGAATTTCTCTTGTTTCATTCGCTTCTGTATTTCTGCTGACATTACTTATTTTCGAAGCAGACAAGCGGTTTGATGCCGAAACTTTGATCATTGACCGCCGAATGTCCTATCATATTATCGGGATCATCACCTATTGTTATATGGTTGTGTATTCAGGCGCTTTGGTTCGCCATGTTGGTGCAAGTTTAGCATGCCCTACATGGCCTACATGTACCCGAAATGGACTTGGTATTCCTACACAAATGCATGAATGGATTCAAATGGGTCACCGAGCAGCTGCTGGACTTATTGTAGTCTGGATTATTTATGTGACAATTCTCGCTTACAGGAAGTATAAGCATCAACCGGTTATTTATAAAGGTTGGACGATTTGCGCAGGACTTGTATTGTTGCAAGCGACAACAGGTGCTTTGGTAGTGTTAACTAAATTGAATATTTTTGTTTCCCTTTTACACGCATTAATTATTTCCTGTCTCTTCGGAGTGCTTAGCTATCTATTCATGCTAGTGACACGAAATAAAGTGAATAGGCTGAAACAGCAATAAAAGCGAGCGGATCAACTATTAGATCCCTCGCTTTTTTCTTTTCATTTATCCTTTTCCCCATTAAACACCGCTGTTGATTTACGCACTAGGCTGCGCTTTCCGCGGGGCTTGCGTGAGCCTCCTCGGCTTCGCCTGTGGGGTCTCCACTAATCGCTACCTCCCGCAGGAGTCTCCGCCTATTGCTCCAATCAACAGCTAGATTCTTAAAAAATCAACGCTAGACATTAACTTAGTATTCGCCTTTTTAGTACCGAGTTATAAAAACGTAAAAAAGCCCCAAAAGTTTATTTTGGGGCTTTTTACTATTAGAAACTGTTTAGATCTGTTCCACTTCTATTAATAAATCGCCTGTGGCAATGCCTTCTCCGGCATTTGCATGGATTTCCTTTACTGTTCCGCTGAAAGGTGCCTGGACGGTAGTTTCCATTTTCATGGCCTCCGTGATCATAAGGTGGTCACCCTTGGAGACCTTCTCTCCTTTTTCAACTAGCACCTTAATTACTGTGCCTGGCATGGTTGCACCAATATGAGTCGGATTACTGCCATCCACTTTCGGTTTGGTCACAACAGCCGACTTCACGCTTTCATCCTTGATATTCACTTCACGAGGCTGTCCATTCAATTCAAAGTAGACCACTCTCGTTCCGTCCTTTTGAGGTTCTCCAATTGAAACAAGCTTCACCATCAATGTTTTCCCTTGTTCAATTTCCACTTGAATCTCTTCACCAAGTCTCATTCCGAAAAAGAAGGTCGGGGTATCGATTACAGAAACATTTCCGTATTCCTCCTGCTTCTTCTGGTAATCGAGAAATACTTTCGGATACAGAGCATATGCAATCATCTCGTGGCTTGTCACCTGACGGTTGAATGTATCAAACAATTTTTGGCGGATCTCATCAAAGTCCACATCGTCCAATAGTTCACCAGGTCTGACTGTAATCGGTGATTTGCCTTTCAATATAACCTTCTGCAGCTCTTTTGGGAATCCGCCATGAGGTTGCCCCAAGTAGCCTTCAAAAAGTTCGATGACGGAATCAGGGAAATCAATGGATTCTCCTTTTTCTAGTACATCATCTTCAGTAAGGTTGTTTTGAACCATAAACAAGGCCATATCCCCCACTACTTTGGAAGAAGGTGTTACCTTGACTATATCCCCGAACATATCATTTACCCGGCGGTACATCTCTTTTACTTCTTCCCAGCGTGCACCAAGCCCCACGGCTTTCGCTTGCTGCTGAAGATTACTGTATTGCCCTCCTGGCATTTCATGCATATAAACTTCAGAGTGAGGACTCATCATACCGCTTTCAAAATCACTGTAATATTTTCGAACATCCTCCCAATAGTGGGATAGCTGCTCCAACGCTTTCACAGACACATCAGGTTTGCGTTCCGTTTCCTCTAAGGCGTAATACAAAGAGTTTGCACTTGGCTGGGACGTCAATCCCGCCATCGAGCTGATAGCCACATCGACAATGTCAACTCCGGCCTCGATTGCTTTTGCATACATATATATTCCATTCCCGCTTGTATCATGGGTATGGAGGTGAATCGGAATATCAATCGTTTCCTTTAGTGTGGAGATCAGTCGGTAGGCAGCCTGTGGCTTCAGAAGCCCTGCCATATCTTTGATAGCCAGGATATGCGCTCCGCTCTGTTCCAGTTCCTTAGCAAGGTTACAATAGTAGTTCAGGTCATATTTCGTTCTGCTAGGATCATTGATATCACCTGTATAGCAGATCGCAGCCTCGGCTATTTTCCCGCTGTCCCTGACTGCATCAATAGCTAAGGTCATTCCTTTCACCCAGTTCAAGCTATCAAAGATCCGGAACACATCTACCCCAGCATATGCGGATTTTTCAACAAATTCCTTTATAAGGTTATCCGGATAGTTTTTGTAGCCTACTGCATTGGACGCACGCAACAACATTTGGAAAAGTACGTTTGGTGCCTTTTCACGCAGGGTGAGAAGACGGTCCCATGGATCTTCGCTTAAGAAGCGATATGCGACATCAAAGGTAGCTCCCCCCCACATTTCCATCGAAAAGAGGTTCGACAACAGCTTTGCGGTCGGTTCCGCAATCTGCTTGATATCGTGTGTGCGCAGGCGAGTAGCAAGCAGTGACTGATGCGCATCGCGGAAAGTTGTGTCCGTTAAGAGCACTTCCTTTTGCTCACCAATCCATTTGACAAGACCATCTGCACCTCTCTCATCCAAAATCTGCTTTGTACCGCTTGGAACCGTCTCCAAACCTTTCATTTGCGGCATTCTAGGATTTGGGAAAATCGGTTTCTTTCGTTTTTCCACTCCCGGGAATCCATTAACCGTAACGTTCCCAATATAGGTAAGCATTTTGGTTCCTCGGTCTTTTCTCTTTGGAAACACGAACAATTCAGGTGTCGTATCAATAAACGATGTATCATACTCACCATTCATAAATTTTGGATGGCGTACTACATTCTCTAGGAAAGGAATATTTGTTTTGATTCCACGAATACGAAACTCCTTTAAATTTCGCTCCATCTTGTTAGCTGCTTGCTCAAAGGTCAATGCCCAAGTGGAAAGCTTTACAAGCAACGAATCGTAGTAAGGGGTTATCACAGCCCCCTGATAGCCGTTACCCGCATCCAGGCGGACACCAAATCCTCCACCCGAGCGGTATGCCATAATCTTTCCCGTATCAGGCATGAAGCCATTTAACGGATCCTCCGTTGTTACACGGGATTGTATGGCGAAACCATGGACACGAATATCCTCTTGTTTCGGGATACCTAGCTTGCTTCCATGCAGGGCATGTCCTTCTGCGATCATGATTTGAGATTGCACGATATCAATACCTGTCACCATCTCGGTAATGGTATGCTCGACCTGCACTCGCGGGTTTACTTCAATAAAGTAGTATTCATCGCCCGCTACAAGGAATTCCACTGTTCCGGCGTTTATATAATCCACATTTTTCATTAGTTCCACGGCAGCATTGCAGATACGGTCGCGGAGGTCATCCGAGATGGAGACACTTGGTGCAATTTCCACTACCTTTTGGTGACGGCGTTGGATGGAGCAATCACGTTCGAATAAGTGTATGATTTCACCATGCCCGTCCCCCAAAATTTGCACTTCAATATGCTTCGGGTTCTCTATCAGCTTTTCTATGTATACATCATCGTTACCAAAAGCAGCTTTCGCCTCTGATTTTGCACGATCAAATGCCTCTTTAAGTTCGGATTTGCTGCGGACGATACGCATTCCACGTCCACCGCCGCCAAGAGCAGCTTTTATCATCAAAGGGTATCTGTATGTAGCAGCAAAATCCATGACTTCATCAAGCGAATCCACTGGCCCGTCCGTCCCAGGTATAACCGGAATATTCGCGAGCTGTGCTTGTCTGCGCGCTTTTACTTTGTCTCCGAACATGTCGAGATGCTTGGAGGTTGGGCCAATAAAAATAATGCCCTCTTCTTCACATTTTCTAGCAAAATGAATGTTTTCCGATAAAAATCCATAGCCTGGGTGAATGGCATCTACACCATTTGCCTTCGCTATTTCAATGATGCCTTCAATATCCAGATAAGCATCGATCGGTTTCTTCCCTTCTCCCACTAAATAAGCTTCATCCGCTTTATATCGGTGAAAGGACCCAATATCTTCATTTGAGTAAATAGCAACCGTTCGAATGTTTAATTCTGTACAAGCTCGAAAAACACGAATTGCAATCTCGCCGCGGTTTGCAACAAGAATCTTATTGATCTTCTTCGTCATTTTGTCTCCCCCTAGTAGCTACTTCTCTCTAGAAAAGTTTAGAATGTTTTTTCAATAATAATTGCAATTATACCTTAAGTATTTGAATTTTTCCTTATTTTCGCATTGGAATTGGAAAAATTCAAATAATTTATTAATAAAAACGCTCAATTAAACGAATCTAATCGTTAATTGAGCGTTCAAATTATTTATTTCTTTCCCAAGCTTCATGCAAAGCAGACAATTCCCTCTCCAGTTTGGAAAGGATATCTTTACCTTCCTTGTCAGAAATTAAGCCAAGGCGCACTGCAAAGTCCATCTCCCTAGACAAACCAAACATTTGGGTATCCAGGACCTCTTCATAAAGTGGACACTGAGGCATAGTCAAATTATCCATCTGTACTTGAATCAACTTTAAAATTTTATCTGAATCAGCCTTTAAAAGCGAAATAGCTTTATCACGATGATCGACCACGATATCTGATGCCAATATCGATCCCTCCGTTTACGAACAAATACCTATCTTATCTCTAAATATTATCGTTATTCTGGAAAAATTGCAAGCTTCGTGCTAAAAGATTGGTTTCTCGGATGAATAATGGAAGAGTCATTTTGCTCAGGGTTTCTGTGGACATGACAAAAATTATTCTAAGCATTATAATGATGAAAAAGACTACAATTTCAAGGGGGACAACATGGAATCAATCATCAGAATTGAAGGAAAGGTCCAATTCTCCATAACATTAGATCCAGGTGTGTGGATTTTTGACGACCGCCGTTTGGATTTGGATACATATTTCACAGAACAGAGAAGTGAGGAACCTGACGAACTAGAGGCTTACACGAAGGCTGCTTCAAAACAGTGGGAACGCGAAATAAGCGAGGGTGCCATCCAGCCACCTACATTAAAAACTGAGCGAAGATTTAAAAAGGAGCAGTTGTTGACAAGCTCATTCGGTATTAAATTCGCTCCATTTTTGCAAAATGCTGAGCCGCATGATGATGCTTCCTCTATCGTATTTGTCAGTGGCCAACAAGAAGTGGAAGTTGCCATTGACCAAGCACAGGATATTATCTTTGGTTTCTCAAACAAGGGCAAACCCTTGAAAGAGGATGGCCCTGTCCATGTTTATTTTGGAGACGGTTCTAATCAACATACACCTTTGAAGTGTGTGAATAGAATAATCGTTAAGTGAATATGCGCCGCCTTTGGGTCTGAGAAGAAACATCTCAGACCCATGCTTTTGTAGCATAATATTTCAGCTCTATAGCAGATCTGCCGCCAATTTTGCCAGCATCGACCTTTCCCCTTTGATCAGCTTGACATGTCCTGCCAGTTTTTGATCCTTAAATCGCTCCACTACATATGTCAGACCATTATTATATTCATCAAGATACGGGTGGTCGATTTGTTCGGGGTCTCCCATCAGGACTATTTTACTTCGTTCCCCTACCCTCGTAAGTATCGTTTTCACCTCATGCTTTGTTAAGTTCTGGGCTTCATCAATGATGATAAATTGTTCAGGAATGCTTCTTCCTCTTATATAGGTCAGAGCCTCCACTTCAATAGATCCCATACCTGCCAATATGGCATCCAGTTCACCTGGTTTCTTTGTATTGAACAGATACTCCAGATTATCAAAAATAGGCTGCATCCATGGCCTAAGTTTTTCCTCTTTTTCGCCTGGCAGAAATCCGATATCCTTTCCTACAGGTACAATGGGCCTTGCAACCAACAGTTTTTTGTAGCGGCTTAGGTCTTCCGTCTGCAGCAACCCCGCAGCCAATGCCAAGAGCGTTTTCCCAGTGCCAGCTTTTCCTGTCAGGGTTACAAGTGGAATATCTGCCCGGAGGAGCATTTCAAACGCCATCGTCTGTTGTACATTTCTTGGTCTGATTCCCCAGATGTGATCCTGGTCAAACACTAGCTTCTTCACCCTTTTTCCCGTCCCATCAACAAGCCCCAGCGCTGATGCAGAACCTCCCAAAGCATCTTTCATAATGATGAATTGGTTTGCATAAAAGGGATGATTTGCAAGCTCCGATACATGCATTTCCCCCTTTTCATAAAAGAGATTCATTTTATCTGCCGCAACATAAACCTCCAAAAACCCTTTATAAATGTGATCCACTTCCACCACTCGATCATTGAGGAAATCCTCGGAAGTAAGGCCGATTGCATCTGCTTTTACCCTTACAAGCGCGTCTTTGCTGACTAGGATGACAGCTCTTCCATGCTCTTTTGTCTGCTCTTCCAATGAAAGGTTTTTGGCTACTGCTAGGATCCGATTATCATTCGTTTTTTCCACAAAAATCTCCTGCAGCTGGTGGAAGCTCCGATGATTCAATTCAATCCTAAGGGCGCCTCCATTGTGCAAAGGGATTTTTTCGTGCAGCTTGCCTGTTTCCCTTAATGAATCGATAATTTTTGACACTTGTCTTGCATTTCTTCCTATTTCATCCATATATCGTTTTTTCGAATCCACTTCTTCCAGGACTACTGCCGGTATAACCACTTCATTATCAGAAAAAGAATAAATGGAATATGGATCCTGTAACAATACATTTGTATCTAAGACATAAATTTTATTCAACCTGCCGCCTCCTACTCCTGGCTCTATATTCTTATTTTCTTTCGGGAGTGAATCAAGGCATCCATCACCTTCAGAATTTATGGCCCCACTGTATTGCGAGTCCTTTTGCTTGACCATATTAAGGGACGGACCGTTGATAAAATATATGTCAAAATGAATAAAGATAGAAGAACAATTAAACAATAAAATCACGCGACATGAAAAATTGGTCAAAGTACGTTAAAGGAGTGAGTAGAATGAAAAAACGACTTTTTGTGTTATTCATCGTTATATTGGCTGTTTCAGGCTGTAATAATCAGCCCCGGAATATATCCCGGGAAGAAGATGATAAGTCTCAGATTATCCATGTCAAAGACTCTGCTGACATACATGTGGATAGAAAAACGGGACAAGAGGTTTCCGCTCATCTTGTAGAATTGGCTACACGCGTACCGAATGTCAATGATGCAACAGCCGTAGTATTGGGACCATATGCTGTGGTTGGTATAGATGTCAATTCTGATCTAGATCGTTCAAGAGTAAGTACCATCAAATACTCTGTGGCAGAAAGTCTGAAAAACGATCCTTATGGTGCAACAGCTGTAATTATTGCAGATGCCGACTCCTTTGTCCGCCTGGAAGAAATGGGGAGGGACATTCAGCGCGGGAGGCCACTTGCCGGGATTATGGAGGAGCTTGCCGAAATAGTAGGACGTGTTATGCCGGAGATTCCAATTGATTTGAAAGAACCGACTGCTCCTAATCCGACAGAGCAGAACAATTCCCAACTTTCAAAAGGCCAAGAAGAAGAATTAGAAGAAAAACAGCAGGAACAGTCCAATAACCAAAAGGATGAAGAACGAAATAAAAAGGTAGAACAGGATTAAAAAAAAGTGCCAGAACCACAATCTTCCCATGTGTGTTCGGCACTTTCTTCATCTGTTTAGCTTAAATTCTTTAGGAGATTCATTACTTGCTGATCAAGTTTTTTTGCTGCTTCCTTGTCATATGTTTTCTCGAAGCGTGGTTCAACGCATATTTTAGCACCATAGAACATCACGTCCCGTACCTCTTTTATTTTCAGGGTGATGAGTGCCAGCTTCAGAGGGAGCTGGTCTGCCTCTTTTTCTTGAACATTTGCTGAGGTGTGGATGGAATAGACTGATTCATTGGCATACAACGTAACCACAACATGGTTATTGTTTTCGATATTTTGGACAATCCTGGACTTGGCGGTAACTGCAAGATGAATGGTTGCCTCGTCACTGGCATAGATCCAGGATACCGCACTGACATTAGGGCCACCTGTTTCAAAATCCACTGTGCTTATGGAAACAAGCTGTTCTTCCTGTAAAGCTGACAACAGCGATTCAACAAGCGTCGATTCCACCAGATTTGGCATACATATATCCCCCTTCAATTTGGATTTTCTTTTATCATACCACAACCGTTCTTTGGGGCGTGCTACTGTTATATTGATCGGGCCTTCTTTTGTTATTCTGTTCCCTCTCCTTTATGCTATACTATACGTAATGTTGGATTAGATGAGGTGGACCATGAGAGTCAAGTGTGTAATTTGCGATAAAATTGAAAGTATAAATGATGAATCCCTGATAGCAAAAAGACTTCGAAACAGACCTATCCATACCTATATGTGTGATGATTGCAGCGCAAGAATCGAAAAAAGAACAAATGAAAGAATTGCTACTGGTAACTTCCGTCTTTACGAACAGAAGCAGAATCAGGATGAGTGGTAATAGATGATTCTGAGAGGGGCACTTACAGGTTTCATCAGTGGCTCGATCATGGGACTTGCGATGAAAGGCTTGGAGGCCGTTTTCTCCAAGAAGATCTATCTTTTATTGTTGAATGTTGATTTCATCCCTTTTATCGGCAGCCGGAATCTTCCGGAGCTTGTGGAATTTTTGTTCCATGTTTTTATAGCCATCTTTATAGGGGTTATTTTTGCCTGGTTGATGGAAAGAAAGGGAAACTCAAAAACCAGCCCTTATATTTGGTCTTTCCTTTTAACCTTGCCTACGGTGTTTCTTTACTTTCCATTGTCCAAGCTTGCGATAAAGGATACTCCCCCTGTGGACGACCTTATCAGTTTTTCCCTATGGACAATCGGTCATATACTGTTTGCAATCTTACTTCCTATTTTCTATTTCCCTAGACAAAAACAAAGAGGATGACTCAGATGGTGTGCTTTGCACTAGTGAGTGATCCTCTTTCTCATTTACTCATAATTATGATATTTTTCCGGTTCATTCTTGATCTGCTCAAGCATAACATCGATCAATTCAATCGGAAAGCGGTTTTTCTGAGCTTCCCCATCCTTTATGTACGATACATAGTACATCGGATCATCCTTCGTTACCGATATCTCCGTTAACTTATGGTCATCAGTCAGGATGGATTCGAACAATTTCATCGTATCCTGTGCAGATTTATCATCCGGTCTGGCTTCAGCGACCACTTTTATGGTCAGCCAATTATAAAGCGTATCTTGCAAGGACCTCATCACGAGACCTCCCTTTAAGATTCTGCGCCTTCCTCTTGCTTATGACGGCGCAAACGTATTTTATAGATAATCAGAATCAAAGCTGCAACAACCAATCCTTCTGCAACTGGCAGGAAGATCCCTAAAAATGTAAGTACGGTCCCACCGAGTGCCAAGAATAGATAAATAATAGCAGACTTTAAGATTGGCAGCTTTAAAGCAAATCCTAGCTTGTACACTAAAATGGATAGTGCCAAAATGGTTAGGTATAGCAACCACATACCTAATACAGGGTTTTCAACCACATTGTAAAGGCTGGCAAAAAAAGAAAGATATTCTGGTACTTTTTCTTCACTCACGGGTTTCTCACCTTTCCCTTCCTAAATTTAGAAGGCTCTTTTCGTAAAATTTGTTGCTTATCGCCGTAAAAAATCGGCTTTTGGATTTTTTACCGTGATAAACTACGTAAAATTTAAAAAGTTAATTATTTTATACACCGAAAAGAGCACGATGGTAGGTAAATTTACGTGTTCATATTATATTCGTCAAAAGCAACAATTTCTGCGAATACAGCAATTTAGAAAAAGGGGAGCAAAGATTGACCTGTTAGTCCATCCTCGCTTCCCCTATTCATTTGCAAATTAAGCTTCTGCGAATTTCTTTTTCTTTGCTGCTCTTTCACGTTCGTTCTTGTCTAAAACCTTCTTACGTAAACGAATGGACTGTGGAGTAATTTCACAGTACTCATCATCGTTCAAATACTCCAAAGATTCTTCCAGCGTCATAAGACGTGGCTTTTTCATACTAACCGTCTGATCTTTTGTTGCAGAACGCACGTTAGTAGCCTGCTTCATTTTACAAACGTTAACCACTAGATCGTTTTCACGGTTATGCTCACCCACGATCATTCCTTCGTATACTTCTGTACCAGGCTCTACGAAGATAACACCGCGGTCTTCAATACCCATGATGCCGTAAGTGGATGCTTTTCCTGCTTCCATGGAAACAAGTACACCCTGGCGGCGTCCACCAACTTGACCTGCAGCCATTGGCTGATAGCTGTCAAATGTGTGGTTGATGATTCCATATCCACGAGTCAAGGAAAGGAATTCAGTTGTATAACCGATTAATCCACGGGAAGGTACCATGAAGATTAGACGAACTTGGCCATTACCGTTATTGATCATGTCCACCATTTCACCTTTACGGGCACCAATGGATTCCATAACCGCTCCAGTGTAATCCTCTGGAACATCGATTTGAACGCGCTCAACCGGCTCTGATTTCTTACCATCAACGTTTCTGATGATTACTTCAGGCTTGGATACTTGAAGCTCGAAACCTTCACGGCGCATGTTTTCAATCAGGATGGACAAGTGAAGCTCTCCACGTCCTGATACAACCCATGCATCAGGGGAATCAGTTGGATCTACACGTAGACTTACGTCCGTTTCCAATTGCGCTTCCAGACGCTCTTCGATTTTACGGGAAGTTACAAATTTACCTTCTTTACCTGCAAACGGACTGTTGTTTACAAGGAAAGTCATTTGTAGTGTCGGCTCATCGATACGTAGTACCGGTAAAGCTTCCTGATGGTCAACCGGGCATACTGTTTCCCCGACGTTGATATCTTCCATTCCGGAAACCGCAACAAGATCTCCGGCTTTTGCTTCTTCGATTTCCACACGCTTAAGACCGATGAAACCGAACAGCTTTGTTACACGGAACTGCTTCACAGAACCGTCAAGCTTCATCAATGCTACCTGCTGGCCAACCTTCATTGTACCGCGGAAAATACGGCCAACCCCGATACGTCCTACATAGTCGTTGTAGTCAAGAAGTGCAACCTGGAATTGAAGCGGCTCTTCACTGTTGTCGATTGGAGCTGGAATATGCTCGATGATGGACTCATAAATTGCTTCCATGTTCTCATCTTGCTTTTCCGGGTTTGTACTTGCAGTACCATTAATGGCTGAAGCATATACTACCGGGAATTCCAATTGCTCTTCTGAAGCGTCAAGCTCGATGAACAAGTCGATAACTTCGTCCACTACCTCAGTAGGACGGGCAAAGTCGCGGTCGATTTTGTTTACTACAACAATCGGTGTCAAGTTCTGCTCTAGCGCCTTCTTCAATACGAAGCGCGTCTGAGGCATACAGCCTTCATAAGCATCAACCACTAAAAGTACACCGTCTACCATTTTCATGATACGTTCCACTTCTCCACCAAAGTCGGCATGTCCTGGTGTGTCCATGATGTTAATGCGTGTATCTTTATAGTTAATTGCCGTATTTTTTGCCAATATGGTAATCCCACGTTCTCTTTCTAGATCGTTTGAGTCCATGGCACGTTCTGCTACATGCTCGTTCGTTCTGAACGTACCAGCTTGGTGTAGCAATTTGTCTACTAACGTTGTTTTACCATGGTCAACGTGAGCAATAATTGCGATGTTTCTAATATCATTGCGGATGTTCACTATTTCATCTCCCTAATTTACAACTTAATAACTTTAGTATTATACCACAAACATAGTAGAAAAGACGAAGAGACTTCTGTAAAATATGTGTTAAGTGTTGAATGCGTTAACAAAAAGGAGGTTTAATCATGAAAAACATTCAATGGATCTTCGTACTTTTCGCTTGTTTAGCGGCTTCCTCCATGGGATTGATTGGTATAGCAATAGCAGAAAGAAGCTTAACAGGTATAGTATTTGCAATTATTTTATTATTTATAATAATGGGTTTCGGATTCAAAAAGAAACGCAGTATGAGGGAAAATGACCACTAAGAAAGAAACCCCCGCAGGAAGCGGGGGTTTTTTCCATACTGTTATGACTTATTCTCTAGTTTCGACAAATACTCTTTGCTAATGGCTTCATGTAGGCCAGGTTTGCAGACAAACACACTGTTTTGACCGAGGAGGTCCAGCTCTTCCCCATGTAGTGTCGTCACTTTCCCGCCAACTTCATTCACCAGGATAAGACCAGCGGCAAAATCCCAAGGTGATAAGCGGAGAGTTATATACGCATCAATACGCCCTGTCGTTACATAGGCCATTTCCAGTGCAGCAGATCCATATGAGCGTGTTCCTCGCACTCTTCGTACTAGAGGTGCCAATATGGAAGGATCGATTCTTTTATTTTCAGTAATCCACGTTGCATTAAGACCGATTACTGCCTGCTCCACCGCCACCTCTTCAAGCATAGGCAATTTTACATCATCAAGGTAAGCACCTTCACCGGCTTTTGCATGATAAAGCTCGTCATGCACAACGTCATAGATC
Source organism: Bacillota bacterium (assembly GCA_051750385.1). Lineage (GTDB taxonomy): Bacteria > Bacillota > Bacilli > Bacillales > Bacillaceae_I > Sutcliffiella_A. The sequence goes on from JBNJJQ010000008.1 coordinate 68,886, forward strand.
AACCCTATCTTACCGACTCCATCATGATACACTGCAACAGAAATAGCGAAATTTCTCTGCTGGTGTACAAAGTTCATCGTTCCATCTATAGGATCAATTATCCAGACGGTTCCGTCAAGTTTATCTATCTTATCACCAAAGCCCTCTTCACCAAGTATTTGATGTTCCGGATAGGTGCTTCTTATTTTTTCTATAAAAAATTGCTCTGTTTCCCGATCGATATTTGTAACAAGATCATCTGGAGACGTTTTCGTATGTATCATCAGCTTTTCATTAAAGGAGGCACGTATCCTTTCCCCGGCCTCTCTTGTCCATCTCTTTGCTTTCTCATCAATTTGTGACCAGTTCATGACGACTCCTGCCCTTCCACAACTATGTATTCCTTCTTATTTATGCTAATTGTTCTTTTTAGCTTACTGAAATGGGCGTTTAAAATCAAGTAATGCGGCACAGAGAAAAACGAACCTCTTACAGGTTCGTTAGGTAGCGATGGCTACTAAACCTCTAAACTCAACAGTTCCTTACGCAATTTCTCTAATTTGACTTTGCTGCTATTGATCATGTCAGTATTATTTTCCGTCATCGCATCAAACAAAGTTACCAGTTCATAATCAATTTCAAGCTTCAGCACCGCCATCTGATTTTCTTCCTTTTTCTTTTTCCAAGGCTTCACTACCTGCTTCATTCCAATCCCTCCCTCGGGTGATGTTCATGGTTTCAAGATACTCTCAACTTTTATGGTTGATATATCATATGAAGGGAATAAAAGTTGGTAACTAAAATGTGCAATAACCCAGAAAGAAAAAAGAGGCATCCTGGACGAAGCTCAATCTTTTTGAAAAGACATGCGGCTATGCTAGAATATCCAGTATACGCGGCACCTGAAAAGAAAAATTCAATCCTGTTCATCTTTTTGAGTGGAATACATATATGTGGAGTGATAAATGTGGCATCAAGAAAATTTAACGGTTTTAAAAAAGCAGATTTTAATGTCTTCAAAATTGATGGTCTGGAGGAGCGAATGGCTGCTCTTCAAGAAATAATTCAACCGAAATTCCAGCATCTTGGAGAATATTTTGCGCCTTCATTGGCGGCGATGACCGGTGACGAAATGCAATATCACATTGCCAAGCATGCAAGACGCACAATCAACCCTCCCAAGGATTCGTGGGTGGCATTCGCAAACAGCAACCGGGGGTATAAAATGCTCCCTCACTTTCAGATCGGACTTTGGGAAACACACGTTTTTGTCTGGTTTGCAGTGATCTACGAGGCGCCGATCAAGCAAGCATACGGGGAGAAGCTACTTGATGATGTAAAACAGATTCGCGAATCGATTCCCTCCGATTATGTTTGGTCCAAAGATCATACAAAACCGGAAGTTATCCGTCAAAGTGATATGTCAGAGGACGAGCACAAGGAACTTTTTCAACGATTAATGAATGTTAAAAAAGCGGAAATCCTATGTGGCATTCAAATCCCTAGAGAAGAAGCGGTCACACTCTCCGGCGACGAAACAATCGCAAGGATAGAAGAGGCATTCCAAACACTGCGATCACTCTATAATCTGACAAAGAAAACAGCTGTATCCTAAAAAAAAAACAAGAATCGGATCATTTCCGATTCTTGTTTTTTCTACATTTTCACTTTATCTCCTGATTCCAGGCTTTTTGCTTTTTTAATCGTCTGATAGGCAGAGAAACCGCTCAATTCTTCATACTCATTAGCGAGATTCCGCTCCTGCGCTTTTCCAGGCACTATTTCCTTGAAGCGTCGATACACGCTCATCAGTTGATCACGATCTATTCCTTTGGCATATGCCTGCTCCACAACTTCGTAGAAAGCAATCACATCCACGATTTCATCTGTTGTCCAGTCGTAGGAAATGGGATAAGAAAAGTCCATACCGTCACCTCATTAATGTAAGCTTATTCAGTTACTTAGTATAGCACTTATTTAGGTTAGATTGTCCAATCTCTGCGAATTTCTTCCGCTTGATGAATGATTCGCTTTATTAACTCGCCAGCAGAAGGAACATCATCAATCAAGCCCATCACCTGCCCTGCCCACGCAAAGCCCTGTTCAATTTCCCCATCATAGATGAAACGTTTATTCGCCATTCCGCTTATATATTCCTTTAATCCTTCATATCCCTCAGCATTCAGTTCACGCGTCAGAATTTCTTCCGTCCATGTATTGTGTATGGCCCTTGCAGGAGCACCTATGCTTCTCTTAATCACGACTGTATCGTTTTCCGTACCTTTAACAAGCATCTCCTTATAGATGGGATGCGCATGCAGGCATTCTTTCGTCGCAATAAATCGAGTACCCATCTCTATTCCTTCTGCCCCAAGACTCAATGCTGCCATCAGTCCCCTTCCGTCTCCGATTCCACCAGATGCTATCACAGGAATGGAAAGGGCATCCACCACTTTCGGGACGAGCACCATCGTACCAAGATCCTGCTTTCCTAAATGACCTCCACCTTCTTGGCCAACGACCATCACAGCGTCCGCTCCCAATTCCTCCGCCTTTTCCGCCTGTCTTCTTGCTGCAACCAGTACAAGCTTTTTACAGGAGGTGCCCTCCAACCTTTTGAAAATAGGAGCAGGGTTTCCTCCTGTCATCGATATAACAGGGACCTCTTCTTCGATTGCTACATCCAGCATATGTTCAAAAGGTCTGCCATGCTGACCAATGGCGTAATTCACGCCAAATGGCTTATCCGTCAAGCACTTCAATTTATGTATCTCAGCCCGAAGATCTTCCGGTGTATCAAGGCTCATTGCTGTGATTTGCCCAAGCCCACCAACGTTAGAAACCGCAGCAGCAAGATCAGCATAAGCCAAATATGCCAGCCCCCCTTGAATGATTGGATATTCTATGTCCAATAGATCTGTAATTCTCGTTTTCCATTTCATCTGTATAAGCCCCTTTCTGCTGTTCCCATATATCTTCTTTTCCGAATGCTTAAATCCTGTTTTTTTCTACAAAATATATGTCATAAAAATCTATGCAAGTTTAGTTTAAAATGCTATAATTCATTTGTTTTATGTGTAAGTTTGTTCTGCGTTTTAAGATACGTTAAGATGAAGATATATTTTACATGATAAAAATGTCAAAGAATTTATATAAAGAGGTGCTTAGTAAAGTTGACATACTCCCAAAATGAAACACCATTGTTTACTGGACTGCTTGATCACGCAAAAAAGAATCCGGTTCAATTTCATATACCCGGCCATAAAAAAGGGGCAGGCATCGATCCTGAGTTTCGTGCTTTCATCGGCGATAATGCACTGTCCATCGATTTGATAAACATTGGTCCACTAGACGACCTGCACCAACCAAAAGGTATGATTAAGGATGCACAGGATTTAGCTGCGAAGGCTTTCGGTGCCGATCATACTTTTTTCTCTGTGCAAGGTACAAGCGGAGCCATCATGACGATGGTAATGGCGGTGTGCGGACCTGGCGAAAAAATAATCGTTCCAAGAAACGTGCATAAGTCTGTCATGTCAGCGATTGTTTTTTCTGGTGCTGTACCAATATTCATTCATCCTGAAGTCGACAAGGAACTTGGAATTTCCCATGGGATAACAACTGATTCTGTCGAACGGGCCCTGCAGCAGCATCCAGATGCAAAGGGTGTACTGGTCATTAATCCGACCTACTTCGGCATTTCAGCCGACCTGAGTCAGATTGTAGAAATTGCACATAGCTTTAATGTACCTGTATTAGTTGATGAAGCACACGGGGTTCATATTCATTTCCATGAAGAGCTTCCACTGTCCGCCATGCAGGCTGGCGCAGACATGGCAGCTACAAGCGTGCATAAGCTTGGAGGGTCTATGACACAAAGCTCCATTCTGAATGTACGTGAAGGACTTGTTAATGTAAATCGTATTCAATCCATCCTGAGCATGCTTACAACGACCTCGACTTCCTACCTGTTATTAGCTTCCTTGGATGTCGCTCGTAAAAGGCTTGCAACAGAGGGACACATGTTAATTGAAAAAACAATCCAGCTTGCCAACCAGACAAGGAATGCAATCAATGAGATTGAAAATTTATATTGTGTAGGACCTGAAATTCTCGGAAGAAAAGCAACCTTTGATTACGACCCGACCAAACTGATCATATCTGTGAAGAAATTGAACCTGACTGGTTATGATGTAGAAAAATGGCTCCGTAAAAACTATAACATTGAAGTGGAACTTTCCGACCTGTACAACATCCTATGTATTGTAACTCCTGGGGATACTTCAATAGAAACCGGGATATTGCTTACTGCCTTAAAAGAGCTTGCCAATCAGCATCGCGACCAGGCTGAAGATCAAGAAAACCAGGTCAAGGTATTTTTGCCGGACATTCCTGTACTGGCTATTGCACCTCGTGATGCCTTTTATTCAGAAACGGAAGTCGTGCCATTTGAAAAGTCAGCAGGAAGAATAATCGCTGAATTTATAATGGTCTATCCTCCAGGAATCCCGATCTTTACACCTGGGGAAATTATTACAGAAGAGAACTTAGCCTACATTTCCAAGACATTGGAAGTTGGTCTTCCGGTTCAAGGTCCTGAAGACTACGAACTCAAAACACTTAGGGTTATCAAGGAACATAAAGCAATCAGATAATACAAAGAAACAGCAGTCGAAGTTGCGACTGCTGTTTTATTTATGACTGCTATTAATTAACATTCTATTAATCGAGGTCTTCCACTTTCTCAGAGCACTTACATTCCGCACATTTCGCATAATAAGTCGTAACTTTTTCATCCTCGAAGTGATCTACTGCACTGTTGCAAGTTTGACAAATAATTGTACCCATACACATTTACCCCTTTTCAAAATAGATTTTATTGGAAAACAGATTGTGTATCAAGAAATTGTAAGCGTTTTCTCTTATTAATTACATCATAAACCGTTAAATGTGTTATGTCAATAACCAAATTGTATAACACATTTAAAATTAGGTATGTATATTATATATACTCTTTATTTTCGGCTCCTTTCGTAAAGATTGTTGTTTTACGCGAGGAGGCTCCCATCCGTCCCCGGGGAATCTTGTGTCCCTCGCTGCAATCAACGGGCTAAATTTGATGCTTACTTTTTATCTATATAGCAACAATGAATGCAAAAAAGCCTTATTTTTTAAAAAATTCTTTAATGAAAGAGGCCATCACCCTATTATTGGATGATGGCCCTTAAGCTTTTGAAAGACTTATTCGTACTGTTCTTGGAAAGGAATTGCAGGAATGGCTTCGGAAAAGAATTCCGCAAGATCTTCCGCCTGTTCTTGAGAGTCGATTCGGAAAACATGTTGAAGGTGATTTAGGTCGGTAATATCTTTGGGATCGAGGAGCGTGGAGCGGCCGGTTTGCATACAGATGACGAGAGGTTTACCAAAAAACATATTCGTATAGACAATACCGAAATCATACCTGGTATCCTTGGTGGTGAATCCTACGAAACGGACAGGAACACTTTCATTGTTATCATAAAGCTTGTCAAATAGGTTCATACGGTTCCTCCTTCTTAATTTTTTGTTTATTCAGATATTTATTATATCCTACATTTTGGGCTAATTGCAAGAATTTTAACTTAATGATTGTCACGGACTTTCTGCAAGTGCTAGAATAATATTCAAATGGATTGTCATATTTGGGAGTGAAACGAATGGCTAGCAGCGCATATATTAACCTTGTTCCAAAATCTTCGAAGAAAACCCTTACAATTAAAGATGTAAAGGAACTGCTCATCTACTATAAAGAAATTACAGAAAAAACAGGAAAGCAATTGGGGTGGGAATACAGCCAAGCCGCTTTCCCTTATGAAATCAAGGAAACGCCAGAGGGACAAGGGCAATGGTTCTACCTGAAGGCCAAGGAAGACCGCTATAAGATGATTCTGATAGGAGTAGGCAGCCAAGCTGCAAATGATGGTGAGGACGAACCTCTATCCTACATACAAGTGACACTGCACGATCAAAGTACACATGGAGACAAAGGAAAAGCGAATGAGCTATGTAAGTTTCTAGCTAAAAAGCTTGAAGCGGAGCTAAAACTATTTACCGGAAGCATCATGTATTACTATAAGCGTTGATGTACCGCAAAGACCCGTCAGAAAATGTCTGACGGGTCTTATGGTTTATCCATACTTTATTTGGTTTCCAAAATTCTAGTAATGTTCATAAACCACTTTATTCTGTATTATTACTGTATATTTCCATCCATCTGAACATCTATCAGGTCTGGATCCAGCATTTCGTACCCTTTATTCTGCAAGCCTTTTACAATATCAGCAAGGGCGGCGTTTGTCCATTCACGGTCATGCATGAGAAGGTTTGCCCCGCTTCTCAATTCCTTTGCATTTACCATGATGTCCGCTATAGCTTCTGCAGTTGTATATTCCTGTTCCCAATCATAACCGTAGGTCCAATTCATCCGTACCATCCCCTCACTTGCCACCAATTCATCGGAATAGTCCGTATTGATGCCAAAAGGTGCACGGAAGAACTTAGGTCGTTCTCCGACAATCTCTTCAATCAAATCATTCAATGCTACAATTTCTTCATATTGTTCTTCTTCGGTTAATTGCCTTAAAGATTTATGGTTCATCGTATGATTTCCAATGGGAAAACCCAATTCATGAATTTTTTTCAATGTATCTTTTTCTTCATCCGTCTGCAGGAAGTGACCATTGACAAAGAAAATTGCTTTTACACCAAGTTCATTCAATGTCGTTGCCATCTCCATTGCGTAGCGGTCAGGCGCATCATCGATTGTAAGGAGTACCACTTCTGCATTTGCTTCACCAATTGGCTGAATGGAAGAATCTGCAGGATTGATTGTATATTGAGTCTCTTCGGGTTTCCCCTCCTCTGATTCGGTGTCAGTTGTCGCCTCTTCAGCATCTTCCGAACTTTCTTCTTCCCTAGGAGCATCTTCTTGTTCATCCTGTGAGGCTGGCTCTTCTTCTTCTTTGTTATTGTCATTCTGATTTTCTTCCCCAGCAGGTTCCTCTTCATTCGCTTGTCCGTTTTCTTTTTGAGGTGAAGCAGTACAAGCGGTCAGGAGGAGCATTAGTAACGTAAGCACTATCCATTTTTTCATGTTCTTTCCTCCATATGTAAAGTTCACCTTTTATCATACTAGCTCTCGTAACCTCCTGGCAATGCTTTTGCTGAAATTAGGATCCTATCCATTAATCGGCCTGATAATGAACAGTAAAAAATGCCTAGATTTAAAAAATGAAGTAATAAAATAGACTCTGGAAACTAAAATAGAAAAGGAAGCTAATTACAGTAGTAATGGCAGCCTGCTTTTTCTTATGAATGATCGAGTGTGCCAATACATAGCAAAGATAGATAAATATACCCAAAAGAATCATCTTTGCCTGAAGTTTATCTCTTACAGAAAACCATTCTATGAGACTGTAAGCGCCAAACAGGATATTCTGTATTAAAAACACTACATAATTTTTCATAATAGCAGCTCCTTACTGCATATTTCTATTATGGTAATAGCCTTTTTAACCCAAAAGGAAACCTTTGTAATAATTATGCGGGTAAGGAACATTCTATTTTTCAATTTTGTAACATTTCCATGACAAGCAATTATTTGCTATTTTTTCATGATAGAATAGCACCGTATAGTTACATAGTAGGAGTTTCATCTTACAGTTCTATTTAGTGGTTAACTAAATAAGCTTTGTTGCTTTCATATTATATTTTTACAGAAAGTGAGGATTGCCATGATTAGAGGCTCTGTCATTTTGATAACGTTGTCTTTTTTCATATTGTCTTCCTGCCAAGAGAATAAAACAATTACTCACGTCCAATTTCCTGAGCATTCTAAAACACTTGTTTTTTTTACTGACGAAAGCAATATACAGGATGAAAGTACTTATTATGATGCAATTTTGGATTTACAGGGATTGTATCCGAACGAGGTCGCCAATCTGATGGTCGTCCCGTTAAAAGAGGAAAAAACATTATACAAGCAGTTTAATATAAAGAGCACTCCTTCCTTGCTGGTAGTGCTTGATAACGAAGTGGTAACACAGATAGATGGAACACGCCAAAAAGAAGACATCATCTTTTCCATTGAAAAAGCATTAAGCAACTCGGGAGAAGCCTTTCATTGAGAGGCTTCTTTTTTCATCCGATATATACATATAAAAAAGCACCCGAAAAATCGGGTGCTTTTGAACTGCTATTACTTAAAAAATTACTTAACGATATGGATAGGGCTACCCATCGCTACTTCTGCAGCTTCCATTGTGATTTCTCCCAATGTTGGATGAGCATGGATTGTCATAGCGATATCTTCCGCTGTCATTCCAGCTTCGATAGCAAGCCCAAGTTCAGCGATCATATCAGATGCACTGGACCCAGCAATTTGAGCTCCAATGATCAAACCGTCCTCTTTACGTGTAACAAGCTTCAAGAACCCGTCAGTAGCGTTCAGTGCAAGCGCACGTCCGTTAGCTGCAAATGGGAATTTGGCAGCGACTATCTCAAGACCTTCCTCTTTTGCTTGTGCTTCTGTATATCCTACAGACGCCAATTCAGGCTCAGAGAATACGACAGCCGGAATTCCAAGGTAGTCGATTTCAGCAGGATGGCCAGCGATAGCTTCTGCAGCAATCTTACCTTCATAAGATGCTTTATGAGCAAGCGGTGGTCCTTCTACGATATCACCGATAGCGTAGATGTTAGAAACACTAGTGCGGCACTGCTTATCAATTTTGATAACGCCACGGTCTGTCATTTCTACGCCAACCTGGTCAAGACCAAGCTCATCTGTGTTAGGACGGCGGCCGACAGTAACCAATACATAATCAGCGTCGATTGTTTGCTCTTCGCCTTTTACTTCGATTGTTACTTTCACGCCATCTTCCGTTTCTTCCACACCTTTAGCCATTGCTTTTGTGAAGATTTCCACGTTTCCTTTTTTCTTCAGGTTACGTTTAACAAGGGAGCTCATCTGCTTTTCGAATCCAGCTAAGATCTCATCTGCAGCTTCCACAATCACAACTTCCGTTCCAAAGTTGGCATAAGCTGTTCCAAGCTCCGTACCGATGTAGCCTCCACCGATGACAACCAATTTCTTTGGAATTTCTTTAAGTGCCAATGCACCTGTTGAATCAAGTACACGCTTGGAGTACTTGAATGTTGGGATTTCGATAGGGCGAGAACCTGTAGCAATGATACAGTTATTGAACTTGTATGTTTGCGCAGAGTTGTCGTCCATGATACGTACCGTGTTGCCGTCAACGAAGTAAGCTTCACCGGAAACGATGTCGACTTTATTCCCCTTTAGTAGACCTTCTACTCCGCCAGTAAGTTTTTTAACAACTCCAGCTTTCCATTCTTGTACCTTTGTGAAATCCACTGTCACGTTCTCAGCGGTAATTCCCATGTCATCAGAATGTTTAGCTGTTTCAAAGCGATGTCCTGCAGAAATTAGAGCTTTGGAAGGGATACACCCGACGTTCAGACAAACTCCTCCAAGTGTTCCTTTTTCTACGATTGTTACTTTTTGTCCAAGTTGAGCTGCGCGGATTGCAGCAACATATCCGCCAGGGCCCGAACCGATGACAAGCGTATCTACATCAATTGCGAAATCTCCTACTACCATTTAAATTAACCCTCCATTAACAATAATTGTGGATCGTTCAATAGACGCTTGATATGGTTAAGCGCATTCTGAGCAGTAGCACCATCAATCATACGATGGTCAAAGCTTAGTGATAATGCAAGAACTGGAGCTACTACAATTTCTCCGTCTTTCACTACAGGTTTCTCAGCGATACGGCCGATACCCAAAATTGCTACTTCCGGGTGGTTAATTACTGGAGTGAACCATTGTCCACCAGCAGAACCGATGTTTGTAATCGTGCAAGAAGCGCCCTTCATTTCATCGGATGCTAATTTTCCATCACGAGCTTTTCCAGCAAGTTCATTGATTTCATTAGAGATGGAGAAGATGGATTTTCTATCTGCATCTTTCACAACAGGTACCAGTAAACCTTTATCTGTATCTGCAGCAATTCCGATGTTGTAATAGTGCTTGTGTACAATTTCGTCTGTAGCATCATCTAAAGATGTGTTAAGTACAGGGAACTCACGTAACGCAGATGTAAGTGCTTTTACTACGTATGGTAAGAATGTTAACTTAATACCTTTGTCCGCTGCAACATTTTTGAACTTTTTGCGGTGAGCAACAAGATCTGTTACGTCAATTTCATCCATCAATGTTACGTGAGGTGCAGTGTGCTTGGAGTTGACCATCGCTTTTGCAATCGCACGGCGCATGCCACTCATTTTCTCACGGGTTTCTGAGTACTGACCTGCAGGAATAGCTTGTTTTTCCTGCTTAGCTTCTGTTTTGGCTTCTTCTTTTGCAGCTGGAGCCGCATCTGTTGTAGTTTCTTCAGCTTTCGCGCTTCCTCCGGATAGGAATGCATCGATATCACTCTTAAGAACGCGACCATTGTCACCGCTACCTGCTACTTGGCGAATTTCCACGCCTTTTTCACGAGCATATTTACGAACGGATGGCATTGCAATAACACGTCTGTTCGGGTCCACTTCAGCTTGAGCTTGTGCGCCTGCACCAGTTTCAGCTTTTGCTTCTTCTTTAGGAGCCTCTTCTTTTTTCACTTCTTGGCCAGCCTCAGCTGTAGCCTGCACCTGAGCCTCAGTTTTCTCTTCTTTTTTCTCTTCATCATGTCCGTGGTCATCGCCTTTGAATTTCAGGTCTTCGTAACCAGGAGCATCCAATGTAATGATGGTTTGACCTACTGTTGCTACTGTACCTTCTTCCACTTTCAATTCCAATACTTTCCCTTTAACAGGAGATGGAATTTCAACAACCGCTTTGTCATTTTGCACTTCCGCTAAGATAGCATCTTCTTCGATCTCATCACCTGGTTTTACAAACCATTTAACGATTTCACCTTCATGGATACCTTCACCGATATCTGGCAGTTTAAATTCGAATGCCACAGTATTCAACCTCCTATGATAATCATGCTTTATTTCCAAGGTTAAGTAGGGAATGCTCCGCTACTATAATGGTAAATTGGAGAGCCCAATCTAAGCTTAGCTAAGAATGGGCTTCTATCAGTACTCATGTATTTGAACACGAGGCTATAATAATTTGCTATTAGAAATTAAGAACTTTTTTCGCAGTTTCCAATACATCCTTATGGTTTGGTAACCATACGTTCTCCGCTTGAGAGAATGGGAACACTGTATCAGGAGCTGCTACACGAAGCACAGGAGCTTCTAAGCTTAATATTGCGCGGTCGTTGATTTCCGCAACGATTTGCGCTCCAATTCCAGCTTGCTTTTGAGCTTCTTGTACAACAATTGCACGGCCAGTTTTTTCAACAGATGAAATGATTGTTTCGATATCAAGCGGGCTGATTGTCCGCAAGTCAATAACCTCAGCTTTTACACCGTCTTTTTCCAATTCATCTGCAGCTTTTAGGCACTCATGAACCATAGCACCATATGTGATCATCGTTAAGTCGGAACCTTCACGCTTTACGTCAGCTTTACCAAGTTCAATTGTGTATTCCTCTTCTGGAACCTCTTGACGGAAAGAACGGTAAAGTTTCATATGCTCCAGGAAAATAACTGGATCGTTGTCACGAATCGCAGAAATCAATAATCCTTTTGCATCATAAGGAGTTGCCGGAATAACGACCTTTAGACCAGGTTGTTGAGCCATTAGTCCTTCTAAGCTGTCTGCATGAAGCTCAGGTGTATGAACACCGCCGCCAAATGGAGAACGAATCGTAACAGGAGAACTCCAGCGTCCACCAGTACGGTAACGCATACGAGCAAGCTGTCCACTCACGGAATCCATTACTTCATAAACGAAACCAAAGAATTGGATTTCCATAACAGGACGGAATCCAGTTACGCCCAGGCCGACAGCAAGTCCACCAATACCTGATTCTGCGAGTGGCGTGTCAAATACGCGGTCTTCTCCAAATTCAGCTTGAAGGCCCTCAGTTGCACGGAAAACCCCACCGTTTTGACCAACGTCTTCACCGAAAAGTAAGACGTTTTCGTCGTTTTTCAATTCTGTGCGTAACGCATCAGTGATTGCCTGAATCATTGTCATTTGCGCCATGGCTTACTTCGACTCCTTCTCTTTATAAATTTCATTTTGTTCTTTTAAGTTGTATGGAAGCTCTTCGTACATGAAAGAGATTAAGTCCGTAACTTTTTGCTTAGGCTGTCCATCCGCTTTTTTGATTGCTTCTTTGATGTCTTCCTTCGCTTCTTCGATTACTTTGTTTTCCTCGTCTTCGCTCCAAATACCCTTGTTTTCAAGGAATTTGCGGTAACGAACCAATGGATCTTTCTTTTCCCACTCATTATCAAGCTCCGAAGTACGGTAACGAGTCGGGTCATCACCAGCCATTGTATGTGGTCCATAACGATATGTCAGTGTTTCGATCAGTGTAGGACCTTCTCCGTTAATAGCACGATCACGTGCATCACGAGTTGCTGCATAAACAGCTAAAGCGTCCATTCCATCAACCTGCACACCTGGAATACCTGCTGCTACAGCTTTTTGGGCAATGGTTCCTGCTGCTGATTGTTTTTCAACAGGAGTGGAAATCGCGAAACGGTTGTTTTGAACAACGAAAATCGCTGGCGCCTGGTAAGCCCCTGCAAAGTTCAGACCTTCGTAGAAGTCACCTTGAGATGCTCCACCGTCACCTGTATATGTAATTGCAACGGATTTTTTACCTTTTTTCTTCAATCCCAGCGCGACACCGGCAGTTTGGATGATTTGTGCACCAATAATGATCTGAGGCGGTAATAGGTTAACACCATCAGGCATCTGGTTACCATGGAAGTGACCACGGGAGAATAGGAACGCTTGGTATAAAGGAAGACCATGCCAGATCATTTGGGGAACATCACGATACCCTGGTAGGATGAAGTCATCACTCTCCAATGCAAACTGGGAAGCCAATTGGGAAGCTTCCTGTCCTGCTGTAGGAGCATAGAAACCTAGTCGTCCTTGGCGGTTTAAACTGATGGAACGCTGATCAAGAACACGAGTATATACCATGCGGCGCATTAATTCTTTTAGTTGATCATCACTTAATTCAGGCATCGCAGCTTCGTTAACTACTTCGCCCTCTTCATTTAAGATTTGAAACGTTTGGAATTGCTCTTCCACTTTTGCTAACTGCTGCTTTGGATCGAACTTGGCATTTTTAGTTTTTGCAGCCATCTACGTCACCTCTTCCTTTCTATTAAGAGAACTGATTGATACATAGTTTACATACAAAATTAGGGTACCCAAAAATATACTTTAAAAGACATTTTTCTGCATCCCACGTAAAATTGTACTTTTTCTCTTTTATTGTGCTTTTCAATTTAAAATTAATAAGCAAGACTACTCATCTGTATTAATTCTTCAATTAAATATATTAATACAACTTTTGAACAAGTTCAAGTATACATCCAAGCCGATTATCCCGTCAATCTCTTTGCATTTATTGATTTCATGCATTGATCCGGAAACACACTAACTTATCTTTTCGAAATCTGTACTAATACAATTTCCCTCTCTGTATCATACGGGGTGTGCACGTTGTCTTTCAAGTTATATTATCATAACAAAATAACGGATATTAACCCTTTCCCTTTCCACAACCAACATAATCATCTAGAGCAAATTGACTATTTCAAAATACATTTTCCTTTCATTGTTATAAGACAATATTTTTTTGTTCTGTTATTTTTCGACAAAAAAAGAGATCGTCCCGTATCCGGGCCGACCTCTTCCTCGTATTAGTTTTTGTATTCCACATTCAGTCCTGCGTTTTTATAGAAGGTGAATTTCGCTTCATTATATTGCTCTGTAAACTCATTGAATGCTTGATTGGATTCTTTTATCTTTACTAACAGTTCGTTGATCTTATTGATTTGAAGCTGCAGTTCTTCCAAAGTCAGATCCTGTTTTTGAAAAAGTTCATAAAGCTCCTTGTCCAATTCAATCGCTTCCATATAGTGGCTAGATAGTGTCATGTATGCTTCATAACGCTTTTCCATCAACTGATACAAGTTTTGCGCTTCTTTTTTCAGATCCTCGTCGTCCAAGGATTCAATTGAGGTTTTCACTTCTTCAAACTGTTTTCTTGCTGTTTCAATACTTTCTTTTTCTGCTGTCATAGCCTCTTCTCTTTGTTCAACCAAAGAGGAGCCCTCTTCGGCAAGCTTGACAATCTGATCGAATTCTTTCATTCCCAGAGTGATGATTTCATCGTAGATTTTCTTTTCCTTCTGTTCCAACTCCAATAAAGGTTCTTGCTGCGCTTCAAAGCTTTCTTCCAAATCAACAACCTTTTCGAGAGTCTCAAATATCTCCTGCTCCGGCGTTTCTCCATTCATACAGCCGGATAATAGCAGTGAACTTGCAAAAGTAACAGAAGCAATTGTTTTTTTCCAATGACGCAATTTAAATCCCCCTAACATTTCTTCCCCTTTAACTATAAAATTTATCATGTATTTTGACAACATCTATTTGAATACAATGGAAGAATAACGTAAATAATCCATTTACATTATATAATAAATGTATGTATGGGTCGAAATTAAAATGTCCCATTCTTTCATTTCCCCTACTGATGCGTTTTCTGTTAAAATTATTAAATTAATGTGTGAATATTAATAATGAAATAGTTTTCCGATTGGAGTGGTCAATGCTATGCTAACGACAAATGAAATAATAAGGGAAGGTCATCCCACACTAAGAATTGCAGCAAAGGAAGTCGATCTGCCTCCGACTCAAGAGGAAAAAGACACGTTAAATGACATGTTGCAATATTTGATGAATAGTCAGGATCCAGAAACATCGATGAAATACAACCTTCGCCCTGGGGTTGGTCTCGCTGCGCCACAAATTAATGTACAAAAAAGAATGATTGCTGTTCATATTGCCGATGAAACAGGCAAACAGCACAGCTACGCACTGCTTAACCCCAAAATAGTAAGTCATTCAGTGGAAAAAAGCTATCTGACTACAGGTGAAGGATGCTTATCTGTAGATAGGGATGTCCCTGGTTTTGTTCCAAGGTATGCCAGAGTAACCGTCAAAGCTACAACGGTTAATGGGGAGGAAGTAAAACTCCGATTAAAAGGTCTTGTAGCGATTGTGTTCCAGCACGAAATAGACCACTTGAACGGTGTGATGTTCTACGATCATATCAATAAGCAGGACCCATATCATGTACCCGATAACGCCATTGCCATTGAACGATAAAAAAAAAGTGAATCCACGGATTCACCTTTTTTCTTTAAATAAGCCCAACAAGTTCCAGTCCGTTTTTAATGCCGTCCTGTGATACATCTGTTGTCACTTTGTCCGCAACCTTCAACAGATCGGAATGCGCATTTCCCATTGCGATTCCAGTTCCCACATATTCAAGCATCTCTAGGTCATTTAATCCATCACCAAATGCAAAAACATTTTCTTTTTTAAATGGCAAGCGCTCCAGCATACGTTGAATTCCAATGGCTTTCGAACCACCTTTTGGCAGAATGTCGGTGGAATAGGAATGCCAGCGGATAAAATGAAAATCCTTGTACGCATCAAGATATGTTTGCTGGTCCTTCTCCTCTATAAACAGAAGCGCCTGATAGATCTCCGTTTCTTCCAGAAAACCGGGATAATGCTCCGGGTGTGTAAATTTCAAACTTCCCATGCTTTCATGTATAAATGGATGGTCCCCCACGTTCGCTTTCATTTTTTCATGATTTAAATATACAAGTGGATGCTGCTGTTTTTCTGCATACTTCCTTAATATCTTCATTTTTTCAAGGTTAAGGGGATTCTTATAGATAACCTCCCCTTCAAAGACAACATATTGTCCATTAAAGCTTACAAATGAGTTTATATCCAGCTCTTTTCTGAGGTCTTCGAACATGAATGGCGCTCTTCCTGTTGCAATTGCAACGTATACACCATTTTCCTTCAGTTTCGTTATCGCTTCTTTTGTTGAAGCTGGAATTTCTTTGTCATGGTTAAGCAATGTTCCATCTATATCAAAGAATACGATTTTCTTGTTGTCATCCATATTTTGAAACCACCTTTATTATTAGCTCTTTAAACGCCGCTGTTGATTTCCGCACTAGGCGCAGCGACCCAAGGGGCTTGCGTGAGCCTCCTCGGCTTCGCCTGTGGGGTCTCCACTAAACGCAACACCCGCCGGAGTCTTCGCCTATTGCTCCAATCAACAGCTAGATACTCCTTGAATATGTCTTTAATATTAAGCAACAATTTTACTGGCTAATTTTTGCTTTTTTGTTTTATACGACGATAAGTATACACCACTGAATATCAGAACTAAACCTATAAGCATTGTAAAGCTGATATGCTCATCCAACAGGAGGCTTCCCCATAGCATGGCCGTGATTGGTACGATATAGGTGACAAGGGAAGCAAATTCCGCACTGCCCTCTTTTACCATATAATAATATAGAAGATAGGCAACCCCCGAACCGAATACACCTAAACCAACCAAGGAAAAAAGCGTGGATATACTTGTTATACCCAAAAAGGCTTCCGGCTGAAAGAGAAGGACGAAAAAGCCTGAGACAAGTCCCGCCAGCCCCAAGGTACTGAAGGAAATTATAGTGATCGGTACATTTTTCAAGTGTTTTCTACTCAGATGCGCGCCAAATCCATAGCAGATTGTGGCACCGAGCATCGTCCCGACTCCCATTAGGTTATGATGGAATAACTGCACAATATTTAGATCTAAAAGAACAAGAATGCCGAAAAAACCTACTGCCACACCAAACCACTGTGTTTTTTCCATTCTGCTTGAAAAAAGAGAAAAGCCAATCAGGATCGTCCAAATCGGCGTGGTTGCATTTACAACAGAAGCCATGCTGCTGCTGATGGACATTTCACTCACAGCAATCAGAGCCCATGGAAGAGCATTATTTAATAAGGCTATTAGTAGCAGTGGTATCCATGGGAGATTTTTTAGAAGCCTCAATTTTCCTTGGAAGAAAAGCAAGAGGAACAATGTTCCTACACCGAACATGCATCTCCAGAAAACCACGCCCCATACTCCAATTTCTCCAACAAGCAATTTAATAAATAGAAAAGATGTTCCCCAAATCAAGCTTAACGTTAACAATGCCATATACAGTCGCTTCATTTTTCTTACCACCTTGTTATTCTTAGGGTAACGAAATATTAGTTTACACTTAACCTACATGAGGAAAGCGTTTACTGTCAATAAGTTTTTACACTATAAAATCCATATAAAACATATAGCTTCAGAAAGATATATGGCCAAAGCTTATTCCCAAGTCAGCAAAGTTATGATAGTCTAAAATCAGTACGTCTCTACTTTATTAAAGAGTCCATATGCCTCTGACAGTTATTGGCCATTCCTTGGATAAAATAAAATACTTTTTTTCCTAATAACTAATTGTCCTGTTTGAGCATACTAACACTACTACAAACAGACAAACCTTGATAACAAGGAGTGAGGCGCAAATGCTTAGAAGGCTTCGAAAAAAAATACTGCGACGAATGAACAACTTCCTAAAAAGAAAAACGATAGCTTAAGAAGTTTTGATCAATGAGTCCTTCATTTTTGAGGGGCTCTTACATATATGTAGCGCGAATAAATTTTACAAGACCGGTTCCTCTCACTATAATAGTATTAAATACAGTGCTGCCAGCCATGTATTCATGGTCTTTTTTTATACATATAAGAACTCGGACTTTTAATTTTTTTGCCGTTTGGAGAAAATAGAAAGTAAACTCTTACATGAAAAACATGAAATATCCTATTATTTCGTATATAATATAGGATATTAATGGCTTTCATGCCAAAGTACGGCTATGTTGAAAATTAAGGAAGCATTGATAATTAGCGCGTTGTCTTTTTGTAAGGTTGCGTATGCATAGAAGAATCGCACAAAACGGAGAGTCGTCGGACACTTCCGCCTATGCAGCCAAACATAAAATAACTATAGATATACCTTCCTTTCACCATCTGCTGACTTCTCAGCGGTAGACAAAAGTTTGGAGGAGAAATTTTTTAAGGAGAGATTAGAATGATATTTAAAGTGTATTACCAGGAGAACATTGCAGAAGCACCGGTAAGAGAGAATACCGAATCATTATTTGTAGAAGCTTCTGCTGTTTTTGAGGTGCGTAGAAAATTAAAGGACAAACCATACAATATCGAGTTCATTCAGCCAGTGGATGGAGCTTTTTATGAGTATGAAAAACAAGCTGAAAACTTTAAAGTATTGGAGATATGATAGAAAATGAAATTCGTAAAAAATAATCAAGCAGCAGTTTTCGCTTTAGGAGGACTAGGTGAGATCGGGAAAAACACCTATGCAGTCCAATTCCAAGATGAAATTATTCTGATCGACGCTGGAATCAAATTTCCTGAAGACGAATTATTAGGAATCGATTATGTTATTCCTGACTACACATACCTAGTTAAAAACCAAGAAAAGATCAAAGGCTTATTCGTAACTCATGGTCATGAAGATCACATCGGTGGTATTCCTTACCTTCTTCGCGAAATAGATGTTCCTGTTTATGGAGGGAAACTTGCTCTTGGGTTAATCAAAAACAAACTGGAAGAGCATGGTTTGTTACGTAAAGCGAAATTAATTGAAATCCAAGAAGATGATATCATTAAATTCCGTAAAACATCTGTAACTTTCTTCCGTACGACTCATAGTATTCCTGATTCATACGGGGTTGTCGTTAAAACACCTCAAGGAAACGTTGTTCATACTGGTGATTTCAAGTTTGACTTTACCCCTGTTGGAGAGCCCGCGAACTTGACGAAAATGGCTGAAATCGGAAAAGAAGGCGTTCTTTGTTTACTTTCTGATAGCACAAACAGTGAAATTCCTGATTTCACGATGTCAGAACGCCGTGTTGGGGAAAGCATCCAGGATATCTTCCGCAAAGTGGATGGCCGTGTCATTTTCGCAACATTCGCTTCAAACATTCATCGTTTGCAGCAAGTAGTGGAAGCTGCTGTTGCTCATGGAAGAAAAGTCGCTGTATTTGGACGTAGCATGGAAGCGGCAATCAATATCGGTCAGGATCTGGGATATATCCGCGCTCCAAAGGACACATTTATTGATACTCATCAAATTAACCGTATGCCTGCAAACAAAATAACAATCCTTTGTACAGGAAGCCAAGGTGAACCGATGGCGGCACTTTCAAGAATCGCAAACGGTACACACCGTCAAATTCAAATTATCCCTGGTGATACGGTTGTATTCTCATCATCACCGATTCCGGGTAACACGTTGAGTGTAAACCGTACAATCAATATGCTCTTCCGCGCTGGTGCAAATGTCATTCACGGCTCATTAAGTGATATCCACACTTCCGGTCACGGTGGACAGCAGGAACAAAAGCTTATGCTTCGTTTAATCAAGCCTAAGTACTTCATGCCTATCCATGGTGAGTACCGTATGCAGATCACTCATAAACAGCTCGCGATCGATTGCGGTGTACCTGAGGAGAACTGCTTTATCATGGATAATGGTGAAGTATTGGCACTATCCGAAACAGAAGCGTCTGTTGCAGGTAAGATCCCTTCCGGCAATGTGTACATTGATGGAAGCGGAATTGGAGACATCGGGAATATCGTATTACGCGACCGTCGCATCCTTTCTGAAGAAGGACTTGTTGTTGTAGTCGTAAGCATCAATATGAAGGACTTCAAGATTGCATCTGGTCCGGATATCATCTCACGTGGATTTGTTTACATGAGAGAATCCGGCGACCTGATTAATGATGCACAGTCCTTGATCACAAAGCACTTGTCCAAAACAATGGAGCGTCGTACAACCCAATGGTCTGAGATTAAAAATGAAATCACAGACACACTAGCTCCTTTCCTTTATGAAAAAACGAAACGCCGTCCAATGATTTTACCGATCATTATGGAGGTTTGATAAGAAAGCCACGTGCATTTTACTGCACGTGGCTTTTTATTAACCATTATTATTGTTATTAAAATTATACTTTTCCTTTTCATACTTATAATCTATTTTGTAATCCGATCCTACTTCAAACTTTTCACAATATGAAGCTGCTTCCCCACTATCAGCCCCCACAAACCTATAACTGATTCCTGATTCTTCATCCACGACATCACAAAAATATTGACTACTGGTATCAGTTGATTCATTCAAGCTGACAGCTTCCACTGTAATAGTGGCGGACCCCTTTACCACCGGACGATTCTCATTCACTACAAAACCAATGATGATAAGTATGATACCTGCTAAAACAGATTTAAGTGCAAACTTATTATCACGTTGGGTCAAGAGGTAGAAAATACCCAATCCGATTGCACCTATCCCAATGGCATATAGCGATAACACCAAATACATGATGATTCCCATCTAATCACTCCCCTGTCCCGGTTATAGGTTATATATGATTCCACATCCGATTTATGCTGAAGATTCTTGCTGCACTATTTTATATACGATTTAACCTGGAAAAAGTTACAAAAAAATAGTGGGATATTAGATATCCCACTATGGTTCATTACTTATTCCTCAACCAAATTCTTTTCAAATCTATCAATATCCTTGTCTGCACCGATCACAATCAGAATATCGCCCTGTTTGATCCCCTCGTTCGCCTGAGGTGAAACGATAATATTTTTTCCCCTTTTGATCGCGACAATATTTATCCCATATTTCGCTCGGATATCAAGGTCTATCAACGTGTATCCACCCAATCTTCTACTGGCGACAATCTCCACGATACTGTGTTCATCCGAAAGCTCCAAATAATCAAGAACATTATTTGATACAATGTTATGCGCTATTCTTCTACCCATATCCCGTTCCGGATGAACCACTTGATCGGCTCCAATTCGGCTAAGCACCTTCTCATGATAGTCATTGGTGGCTTTTACTGTAATATGCTTAACCCCGAGCTCCTTCAAGATAAGTGTGGTCAAAATACTTGCCTGGATGTTATCACCGATTGCAACAATAACATGATCAAAATTTCGGATGCCAATGCTCTTCAAAACCGCTTCATCCGTCGTATCACCTACAACAGCATGTGAGGCTATGTTAGCGTATTCATTTACTTTATCTTCATCCATATCGATGGCTAGGACCTCTACGCCTTCTTCACTCAAAGCCTTTACCATACTTCCTCCGAACCGGCCAAGGCCGATAACCGCAAACTCTTTTCTCTTCAACGGATTTTCCCCCAATAACAACGTTTTCAATTACTTATATTGTACCATAATTTTGAGAAAATCATTGATTACTAGGTCACACTCCATTAAATTTTTCCAATTAGTTTATTGTAAATTGGAAGTTCGATTATGTAAGATTAACGTTCATACCCACTGATTAAAGGAAGCTAAAGTCTTTTCGATAGTGTACTGTAAAGAATCATCCCCACAATTATGATGGCCAGTCCAACTGATGCAAGTTTACTTGGAAACGGACTGGATAACAATACCACCTCTCCAATCAGCACAAAAATGACTTGCGTTGATTGGGTTGCTTCTACTGAGGCCAGCTTCCCTTGATGATCTCTCACTCGATCTGTTGCGAAAAAGAATAGTGTGGTAGCGATAATACCTGAACAGACTGCTACGATAAAGGTTTGCAGAACTTGGCCTGTTGATGGAAGACCTACTTTTACAATGCCTACGACGGAGACAATGAGCCAAACTGGTAGCGTTGCTATGGTCATTCCTAATATACGCTGAAAGGTATCCAAACGCCCCCCACAAAGCTCCATCATTTTCCGATTGCCAAGGGGATAGGCGAATGCCGCTATGACAACTGGTACCACTCCGTACATGAAAGCTGATAGTGAGATGCTTTGCGCTTTTTCCCATTGGATCAGCACAACACCAATAAAGATGACCATCGATAACCCGAGGGCCTTATAGGGTATTTTCTGTCTAACTGTAATAATTCCTGCATCGGATTCCCGAGTATAAAAAAACAACGGACCAAGGAGAATTCCTGCAATTATAGTAAGCTGCCACGTTCCCGCAACAAGCCAGCCAGGTCCAAAAGAAGCTGCGAACGTTATCGGTCCATAAAACAAAACAAAACCCACCACACTCCAGCAGAACCATGCAAGCGGGTATCTTGCCATTTCGACGAGAACCTGATTAAGATTGCGTCGCATAAAGACAATAAGAAGCAGAAACGGAACCATAAAAAAGAAACGCAAAGAGGAGCTCCACAACCAGCTCCCTCCCGAAAGCTCCATGGACCTATTTAAAATAAAGGTTACTGCAAAAAACATGGAAGCAAATATGTGCCGATAACTATCTCCTTCATCAGGTTCATCCTCTCAATTCCTACATATTATACTAGATACAAGCTAGGGCACCGGCTGATTGCACCGGTGCCCTACTTCTGCAAATAATGTCTATTACCCTGCATCCTGCATCGTGAATTGGGCTTTAACCAAATGATAGTATATCCCTTTATGCTCCATCAGCTGATCATGGTTACCCTGCTCCATGATGTTTCCATGGTCAAGGACGAAAATATTATCCGCTTCCCTGATTGTAGATAATCGATGGGCGATTATGATAGCCGTTCTTCCTTTTAGCAGCTTTTTCAACGCCAGCTGGATTTGAACTTCTGTTTCCGTATCAATACTGGCTGTAGCTTCATCCAGAATGATGATACTTGGATCTGCCAGCAAAGCACGGGCAAATGAAATCAGCTGTCTCTCCCCAACAGATAGAACGTTCCCTCTCTCTTCCACTTCCGTTTCATAGCCATTCTTCAAGCGCTCGATGAATGTGTTGGCACCAACCGCTTCTGCAGCAGCCTTCACTTCTTCATCTGTCGCTGTAGGACGTCCGAAGCGGATATTGTCATTGATGGTTCCAGAGAAAATAAAGGTATCCTGAAGAACAACACTGATTTGAGATCGTAAGCTTTGCAAGGAAATATCACGAATGTTATTGCCGTCAATCTTCACCACTCCACCTGTTGCATCATAAAAGCGGGAAATCAAATTGGCAATGGTCGTCTTCCCTGAACCGGTATGGCCAACCAAAGCAACAGTCTGACCTGCTTCCATCTTCAAGGAGATGTTGTTTAAAGCTGTTCGCTTACTGTCGTATGAGAATTCCACATTTTTGAATTCAATTTCCCCACGAATTTCTTCCAGTCTGACTGCATTATCCTTTTCATCGACAATCGGCTTTTCATCAAGGAATTCAAATATACGTTCCGATGAAGCCATACCTACCAGAAGCATATTATAAAGCTGCCCCAACCTTGAAATCGGCTCCCAGAACATGCCCAGATAAAAAGCGAAGGAAATGAAAACACCGATTGTCAGTGTACTTGTTCCACCTTGCAGACTTGATTGAATAAGATATGCGCCAAACCAGATTAGAATGGCTGTTCCAACCGCATTGGTCATCTCAACAAAAGGTCGGAAAATCGCATTCTGTTGGGTGGCATTTCTCCAAGATTCAAAGTTTTCTGTATTGATACGGTCGAAGAATGCGATGTTCTCCCATTCCTGTGTAAAGGATTGCGTGACACGAACTCCTTGGATGCTTTCATTAAGATGGGAATTCAGCATCGCTTGCTTAATACGTACATCCTGCCAGGCTCTTCTTATCTTTCTTCTTAGACTTGTAGAAATGAAGAACATGAGAGGCAATACGATCAGGATAGCTATGGCAAGCTCCGGACTAAGCGCAAACAGAATGACGACAATCCCTATTAAAAGTATAAAGTCCATTAAAAGGTTGATGACTCCATTTGTAAACAATTCCTGCAGGGAGTTGATATCATTCATAATGCGGACAAGTATGGACCCTGCAGAACGCTGATCAAAGAATCGGTGGGACAATCCCTGAACATGGGTAAACAGATGCTTTCGCAAATCATAAATGACATTCTGGCCAAGCATATTCATCCATCTGATACGCAGCGCATTTGCCACATAAGAGACAACGTATAGAACAGTTATCAGAATGGCAAGGTTCATCAACAGATCCAAATCTTTCTCACCGATGGCAAAGTCAAACATGTATTTACCGATGATGATCGGTATGGCGAGTCTGACTCCAGTTGCAATCAGCATCGTGATAATGGCAAGCGGGAGTAGATTCTTTGAGTAAGGCTTCATGTAAGAAAATAGACGCCACATCTGCTGCCAGTTAAAAGGCTTTTCAATGGCATTATCGGTAGAATAATAAAATCTCTTTTTTACGTTATCGTTCATATCTATTTTTTGTTTCTTTCGCACTCTTTTTCACCTGCCTTCAATTTGTCTGTGCTTGCAAAACCGTTTTTTGGTCCTTGTACTGAATATCATAAATTCTACGGTATGGTCCGTGCATTTGAATCAACTCTTCGTGCGTACCTCTTTCCACCACTTTCCCTTCATCAAAAACAAGAATTTCATCAGCGTGCTTCAATGAAGAAATCCGGTGAGCGATAATAAAGGTGGTTCTGCCAGCAAGAGCCTCTTTCAGTTCTTTCTGGATATTGAATTCCGTTTGCATATCAACCGCGCTTGTAGCATCGTCGAGGACAAGGATTGTCGGATCGAGAATCAATGCACGTGCAATTGCAATACGCTGCTTCTGTCCTCCGGAGAGACCCATTCCCCGTTCCCCAAGCATTGTATCGTATCCATTAGGCAGTTCCATAATAAATTCATGCGCTTGTGCCATCTTTGCTGCACGAACAATATCGTCCATGGATGCATTTGGTCTGCCATAGGCTATGTTTGATTTGATCGAGGAGGAGAACAGGAACGATTCCTGCAGGACAAATCCAATCTGATTTCTAAGTGAATGGAGTGTATAGTTGTTTACTTCTTTTCCATCAATTAAAATACGTCCTTCTTCCGGTTCATAGAATCGTGTAATTAACTGGGTGATACTTGTTTTTCCTGAACCTGTAGCCCCGATCAAGCCAATCTGTTTTCCAGGTGGTGCATCAAAGGACACGTTTTGAAGGGCTGCTTTTTCCTCATTCGGATAGCTGAATGTCACATTCTCAAATGTTACATGCCCATTTAGGTTTGGTACGTCTTGTGCACCTGGGATATCATGAATATCCTCTTCAGCTTCGAGTATCTCCAATAGACGTTCCCCGGAAGCCTTTGCTTGTGAAAACTGATTGATGACAAACCCAAGGTTGGCAATCGGCCAAACAATGTACCAAACCAAACTGAAGAATGCTACCAGAGCACCTTCCGATAATTGGCCATCTATTACCAAATATCCGCCAAAGCCCAGCAACCCAACCACACAGGCATTCCCGATAAACTCCATAAGTGGGAAGTACTTTGCCCAAACATTGGCTGTAGAAATAAATTTGTCCTTGTAATCGACATTGGAATTGTTGAACTTGTCGATCTGGTAACCTTCACGTGATAAAGATTTTACCGTATTGATTCCACTGATATTCTCCTGTACGTTCGTGTTCAATTTTCCGAAAGATTTTCTTATTCCACGAAACGCAGGGTGAACCCTTTTGTCAAAACGATAGGTGACAAAAGCAAGGAATGGCATTGCCAACAAGGTAACGAAAGTCAGAGCCACTGAATAATAAAACATCAGACTTAAGCTGATCGTTACAAGCAATGCAAACCTGATCAATTCCGAAAAACCGTAGGATAGGAAGAAACGGAACCCTTCCACATCAGCCGTCAGCCTAGACATCAAATCCCCGGTTTTGGCATTGTCATAATAACGGAATGGTAAGAATTGCAGCTTTTCGTAAAGCTCATTCCGTAGGCGGTAAACGGAACGGATGCCGAACACATCCCCCAAGTACTGGTTAAAGTACGTAAACAGCCCTTTTAAAGCCATGATTCCAATGAACCCAAGCGCAATATACGGTACATAATGGAATTGCTGTTTCTTCATTACTTCATCTATGGTCACTTGCAAAATGACTGGATAGATCACGGTAATAACTGTAACCAAAAGTAAAAATATCAATGAAATATAGAAATTTTTACGGTAAGGCCAGTAAAATTGTTTTAAACTCTTAAAAGTCTCCACATTTATTCCCTCCCTTTGTTCACTCATGCTGGAAAATATAAGATAGTATCTAATATATCGAGTTTCGAAATATTTTTCCAGTGTTTTTTACAAAAATTAAAATAATTTACACTATTAATTTTATATGGGGCAAACGAATTTGTAAGCAACACGAAGTAGGATGTTTTCTACATCTTTAGATGGAGAAAAATTGAATAACTTTAGAATATATGTAAGTTGATAAAAATTAAGAATAGGATGGAAGGATTATTTTTTGGAGGCATGGCTTTCTGGCAACTTGTCACAAAAAAGAGAAAAAGGGCGTATGGCCCTTTTTCTCTTTAGGATTATTTCTCGTTTTCCCCTAATACACGGTTAACACGTTTCTCGAGCATTTTCATTCCGCTTCCGCCTGCTTGGAAATGACGAAGGTTACCTTCTGCATCAAATACATAATATGCAGGTACATATTGATTTTCAAAAGCATTCGTGAGCTTATGGTCATTGTCCACGTAAATAGGCTGCGTGATATCATGCTCACTTGCCACTTTTTTGATTTCATCCATGTTCAGATCGTCCTCGGAGCGAGGCATGTGTACAGCGATAACATTCAATTTATCCTTATAATTATCACGGAATTCATTCACTTGCGGCATCGCTTCTTTGCATAGGTGGCAGCTGATTGACCAAAAGTGAATCAATGTCGGTTTTTCTCCAATCAGTTCCGCTTTTGTCACTTCTCCATTTAACCATTCCGTTGCACCAGAGAGCTCTGGCATTGGTGATCGTAGTTTCATTTTTGGTAGACCTCCTATTAATTATAGTGAAAGAAAAGGCCTAACGAAATCGTTAGACCTTATTCTCCAATAAATGAAATTATAATGTAGCTTGTCCAGGCTTCCAGTTAGCTGGGCAAAGACCACCAGTTTGTAATGCTTGAAGTACACGTAGTGTTTCTTCTACATCACGACCGATGTTGTTGTGGAATACTGTTTGATATTGCAATTCCCCTTCAGGGCTGATGATGTATAGGCCGCGAAGTGCGATTCCCTCGTCTTCGATAAGTACTCCGTAGTCACGGGATACTACGTGGTTAGTGTCTGCAGCTAAAGGATATGCTAACTCACCAAGACCGTTGCTTTTGCGGTCAGTGTTAATCCAAGCCAAGTGAGTGTGGATTGTATCAGTGGATACTCCAATGATCTCTGCATCTAAGTCTTCGAACTCATCATAGCGATCAGACATTGCAGTGATTTCAGTTGGGCATACGAACGTGAAATCCATTGGGTAGAAGAAAAGAACTGTCCATTTTCCGTTTTTCATGTTCTCTTCCAAGCTTACTTTACCAAATTCTTTATTCGACATTACAGCGTCCATCTCAAAACGAGGAGCTTGTTTGCCAACCATGCGTTCTGCCATTAAAAATCCCTCCAAGTTGTATTTATTGAGAATATAGCTTATACATTCTCAATTACTTTTATAATCAACATTATCCATTATAAAACATGCAATATTTTTAGTCAATGTTAAATGATAATTAATTTAATATAGGATTCATTAAAAGGAACGTGCCGCATTTTTATCCCTAATTGGTATTCCCCACATTTAATGGATTTACACTTTCTCAAATAAATATGGGAATTATTTTCTTAAACAATTTTAACATTCTTTTTTATGGGAATAAAATAATTAGCATTTACTTATTATTTGCCGTATCGTTTGGATTTATGGAGACTATCCTATATAATGCCTAACTATAGGTCTACTATCAATACCAGAGAGGAGTAAGGGAAAGATGATTATTGACTTTTCAGATTTGGATTTTTACGCCATTTTAGCGGCAGTTGGGATTATATTCCTTAAATTGCTTGTCATTATAGTCGTATATGCCATCGTCAAATCAATAGGAACTAAAATAATTACCCGGTTATTCATACGGGCAACTGCAAAACAAGGAATTTCAGCAGGTCGGGGAAAAACGCTTGAGAAATTGACTACTAATATTTTTACATACGCATTGATTTTCTTCCTTGTGATTATGGTTCTTGAAAATGTATTTGATGTTCGTACAACAGCAATCTTGGCAGGTGCCGGGATTGTCGGCCTGGCAATTGGTTTTGGTGCACAAGGAATTGTTAGTGATGTTGTAACGGGGTTCTTTCTCCTGTTGGAAAAACAAGTGGATGTAGATGATTATGTCACTACCGCAGGATTTTCCGGAATTGTGGAAGAGGTCGGGCTAAGAACTACCAAAATCCGCGACTTTGATGGGTCGCTTCACTATCTGCCAAATAGGGAAATATCCAGTTTGACGAACCACTCTCGCGGAAACATGCGTGCCCTTGTCGATATCGGCATTTCCTATGAGGATAATATCGATCACGCCATTGAAGTGATCCAGGGTGTCTGTGATGCAATTGCAGCAGAAGATCCTGCAATAAAAGATGGTCCTAATGTAATTGGCGTCCAAGGGTTGGGCGATTCGGATGTTGTCATTCGCATAATTGCGAAGACAGAAAACATGATGCAGTGGGCAGTAGAACGAAAATTGCGAAAGGGTATTAAAGAGGCGCTTGATGCTAATGGCATTGATATACCATATCCACATCAGGTGAACGTTGAGAAACCAACGCAATAGCAAGAAAAATGAGGTTGGGACAAGGGTTCCGCCTCTTTTGTTTATTTGATGGCTTTAATTGTTTTGACTTATACAATACGGAATAATATATCTTGAAGATACTGTTTATGTTGTCGGAATTTCCGGTATAAGATATCAGTTACTCGGAAACCTCCAACCATTCACCAAATGGTTTTCAACCCGTCTCCAGCTGTTGATTGGAGCGCAAGTCGTAGACTCCTGCGGGAGTAGCGGAGTAGGGGAGACCCCGCAGGCGCTAGCCGAGGAGGCTCCACACCCGCCCGCGGAAAGCGAAGACTTGCGCGGAAATCAACAGCGGTGTTTAATAGTACCTAAACTAAAAAAGAAGCCGATAAACGGCTCCTCCTAGTGGTTTAAGCGGCTTTCCACCTGTTGGCATACTTCATCTGCAGAAAGTCCATGAGCAGCTATTACGCTTCCTGCTGTAACAGCATTGGACATCCCCATGACATTGTTGTCGATTCCGGTTACGACACAACAGTCGCAACCTTTTGCATCGTCCTCATTGTTTAGCTGAACCACGTCATATCCTTTTTGTTGCAACGCTTCTTGAACAGCCGTTAAAGACTGCTCCACACCTACTTTTGGCATAATTGGTCCACCTCCTCCTTCTTAATTTGTCTTTTTCCATAAAAATTATTCGAAGGAGGTCTTCATACTTTATTCGTTTCCTTTTTTTGCGAGGTAGGAAATGAGCATGCTGATACCAACGCCTATTGCATCTTCCTTGGGATCTAATTTGGAATGATGCAGCCCGTATGGGGATTCCACTCCCAACCAGAACATAAAACCAGGTATGTTCTGAATCATATAGCCGTAATCCTCTCCCGTCATTGCATGCCTGCATTCCACCACACTTACATTTGTTTCCTTTTCGACAAATGCCATGAACTCTTCTGTTAGCTCCTCATCATTATCCACCTGGTGATACATACACCCATAGTCAATCGATGTTTCACAGTTGTAGCCGATCTCTACACCCTGGACAAGCGCACGGATTCGCTCTTTCACCTTTTTCATGCTTTCCACCGACAAAGTGCGGATTGTTCCCTCAAGTCTTGCACGCTCTGCAATAATGTTCTGCACCGTTCCACCCGTAATTTTGCCGATGGTGATGACCGCACTATCCAAAGGGTCTACATTACGGGAGATGATGGTCTGCAGTTGGGATACTAGAGAACACGCCGCCACCACCATATCGTTTGTTTGGTGAGGATAGGCTGCATGCCCGCCCTTTCCTTTCAAATCGATGAACAGCTCGGATGTATTGGCAAAAAGCAGACCAGGCTTAGTGGCGATGGTACCAACCGGATACTCCGGTGCGATATGCAGCGCAACTATCATATCCGGTTTCCACTCGTAAAAAGTGCCGGATTGAATCATCGGTAGTGCACCACCCGGTCCCTCTTCAGCTGGCTGAAACATGAATAATAGGTGATCTTTAGCAGGATTTTGGGAAAAATGCGTCAGCACTCCAAGTGCAATACTCATATGTAAGTCATGACCGCAAGCATGCATCATCCCTTCATGCTTGGAGTGGAATGGCAGGTCCGTTTCCTCTGTTATCGGCAGTCCATCTATATCGGTACGATACCCGATTGTTTTGGAAGGATTCGTTCCTTTTATTCGAACAAAGATGCCGGTCTCCCATTCCTTGATTTCCATGTTTTCCTGAGGAAGTCCCTTTAGATAATGAAGAAGATAGTCTTGGGTTTTTCTTTCCTGGAATCCCTTTTCCGGTATTTGGTGAAGGTCTCGGCGGATCTGGATAAAAGGATTTAAAACATTTTTCACGTTATTCGCCTCTTTCTCATAGGTTGCATTTTTCACGGATCCACCACTTTTAAAAAGAAGGCGCGGATCGTTTTCATCCACGCCTTACCTGTTTGGAAATTATTTGGAGCTTACAGCTGACGAAGCTCTTGTTTGATTTCTGTTTTGGACTTAGTCTTTTCATCGATATCCTTGATTTTTCTTGCAGGTGTTCCGGCAACCACTGTGTACGGAGCTACATCATCGATTACAATAGCTCCTGCTGCAACTACAGCACCTTTGCCAACAGTCACTCCCTCAAGCACCACTGCATTCGCACCGATTACCACATCGTCTTCCACAATAACCGGCTTCGCGGATGGAGGCTCGATTACACCGGCAAGCACTGTTCCAGCGCCAATGTGACAGTTCTTCCCTACTGTCGCACGGCCACCAAGTACAACGTTCATATCAATCATCGTACCTTCGCCGATAACTGCCCCAATGTTAATGGAAGCGCCCATCATAATGACAGCATTGTCTCCGATTTCCACTTGATCACGGATGATTGCGCCTGGTTCGATTCGTGCTTTAATACCTTTAAGGTCAAGTAGTGGAATCGCAGAATTGCGGCGGTCATTTTCCACCACATAGTCTTCGATTTTCGCTTCATTCGCTTTTAATGCAGCTTCAAGTTCCGCCCACTCGCCGAACACGACACCACTGTTACCATTTATAAAGGCTTTGGAAGAGGGCCCAAAATCGATTCCTTCCAAATCACCTTTTACATACACCTTAACCGGTGTTGATTTTGTACTATTTTGTATAAAAGAGATAATTTCGTTTGCATCCATCATTTTCATTATGTATTCCTCCTAAAAGCATGTGTTGTCTTTATCCCTTTACTCTATCAAACAAAAAATAGAGTGACAAGTGAAAAAATTTCTAATGCTAAAAAAACTGACAATGTGCACTCAAAAGCAGGCTTTCTGTCAGTTCAGTTCCAATCAGTTTGATTTTTGAACCATTTTGTTGTTCATTCTCCCAATAAATTGGACAATGATAACACCCAATATGAAAGTGATGACACTGACTACATTCAAGAATGCGCTTGATGATATTCCAGGAAACACCACGATCGTGGAACCTAATACCAGGCCGATTATAACAGCAAATGTCAGTCTAGGATAAGCATTCATCAAGAATTTTATCACTTTGCTGCTGACGATGAACCCTACACCTCCACCTGCCACAAGAGCAAGGATGATCGGTATGTTCAATGTATGCAAAGCATTGAGGGCAGTGTAATAGACGCCCATAATAAGAAGCATCAAAGATCCGCTGACTCCTGGCAGCAGCATCGTCATGCTGGCTATCCAGCCTGCAAAGAATAGACCGATCGCTGATGTCACTGTCAGAGTTTCAATAGGAGCCATGGATGACTCTTTCAAGAAGGCCATGGAGGCAACCAGAATAAAAGCAACAGCTAAAGCCAAGTAATCCCTTTTTGTAAAAGATTTTTTCAGATCAGATTCTTTGACCAGCATGGGAAGTATTCCTATGATGAGACCTAGGAATAAAAACTGAGTCGGCTGAAAAAAATTGTCGATAAAATAAGTAATCACCTTGCTGAACAATAATATGGAGGTGCCAACTCCTAACACTAATGGCAGCAGAAAGCGCAGATGGTGCATCCAATCCTTGCTGAAGAATCCGCTGATTGCATCTATCAATCGATCATAGATTCCTAAAATGAATGCAATTGTTCCTCCGCTAACGCCTGGGACGACATCACTGACTCCCATAATCATTCCTCGAAAAATGTTTTTCCATTCCATCCTTATCGTTCCACCTTAAAAATTCAATTCTTTGTTTTACAAGTCTATATCATACTATTTTTAAGTATGAGAATCCATTAAAAACTAAGGCTCTTTTCATATAGTTTGTTGTTTTTGACCGTAAAAAATCGGCATTTGGATTTTTCACCGAGATAAACTACGAAATAATTGATAAGTAAATAATCTAATACACTAAAAAGAGCACGATGGTAGGTAAATTCACGTGATTATGTTGCATTCGTCAAAAGCAACAAATTCTGCGAATACAGCTAAAACTAATTGAAGCTTCTATTATCTTTTCCATTTGCCTCATCAATCAGTACCTCCAGGAAAGCTTCCACCTGCTTTAGCCTGAAGGAGGATTCATATCCGATCAGCCATGTATCCCTGTGCAAAGTGGAATCCTCATTTCTGGCAAGCGGTATCTTATTGATTTGTTCGTAATCCTCCTGCAACGTAATGGAGGGAAGGATGGCGTACCCGATTCCATTCAATGCCATCTGCTTGCACGTTTCAATCTGATCCACAACAATCGTTCGTTTCGGAGGGGTCTGAAACTGTTTATGCCACCAGACCTGGATTTCCTGATAATAAGTCGAGTCGCTCTTGAATTGAATAAAAGGGCGTTCTGTATGCGGAAGCTCTTCGAGGGTTTTAATTTCTGTATCAACAACGTACAGATCGTCACTCAAAAGATGCTGTTTGATTCCTTTCCATTCCGGATTCCCTCTTATTATTCCAATATGAACCTCATCCTCATAAAGGCTCTTTACTATATCACTGCTCCACCCAGTGACCAAAGACACTCTGGCATTAGGATATTTTTGAATATATTTCTTCAATATTTTCGGAAGCCAATATTGTCCAATAATTGTGGCCACTGCTATCTTTAAGGTTCCATAGACTTCCTTGTCCAGAGAAGAAATTTCCTCCCTCACCTTTGCATCTTTTGCGAGGACCTCATCCGCAAACTCCACAATTTTTTCACCTGCCGGCGTGATCAGCAGCCCTTTTTGCGTTCGTATGAAAATTTTAGTGTTCCATTGCTTTTCAATGCTTTGTAGACGCTGCGATAAAGCAGGCTGCGAAACGAATAATCTCTCTGCAGCCTTTCTCATATTTTTTTCTTTAGCCAAAACGGATAGTATGTAAAATTCTGACGAATTCATAGAGCCAACCTCGATCCCTCGATATAAGTTTTTCTTATAGTATATCTTAACTATTTCGATATTTCATTATGACTTTATTATTCATACAATGTAATAGAATAGATTCTGCAAAAAGGCGGAGATCATTATGGAAACTTCTTATTACTTCTTGATTTTGATTGGATTTATTGCCACCTTCATCGGAACTTTGGGTGGTGGGGGAGGACTTATCAGCCTGCCTGCAATGCTTGTACTGGGAGTACCTATTCACGCTGCCATTGCCGCCAATAAGTTTTCTAATACATTCAGTTCTTCAGGAAGCTTTTATTCTATTTGGAAGAGGAAGGAAGTAGACCTAAAACTAGGATTGAAGATTGTTCCTTTCACTCTTTTGGGCGGATTATCGGGGGCTTTACTTGCATCCTATCTAACAGAGGGCATCTTGTTGAAAATTGCCCTTGTCCTTTTGATATTTGCAACTATCCTAAATATAGTGAAATCCCGTAGACCGAAAGTGGCAGAGAAGACTCCCCGGAAGCTATTCTTTCCCACTTATATTTTTATCGGGGCATTTGACGGCCTCTTTGGTCCAGGCCAGGCGACACTTCTTATGCACTCGTTTCTTAATGCCGGCTACTCTTTTATCACCAGTATCGGTCTCGCCAGGCTTCAGACACTTTCCAGCTGCTTTATTTCTTTCCTGGTTTATTTTTCGATGGGACTGTTTGATTGGAGAGTTGGAGTTCTCCTTGGGATCGGATCGTTTATAGGGGCTCAAACTGCTGTCAGGCTCGCACCTAAACTTTCCATATTGCCATGGAAGAATATCCTGACTGGTTTCTCTGTATTTTTAATCTGTTACCTATTGTTGAAAATCTATTTTTAATAATACAGACATAAATGGCCTCCAAACGTCCATGCCGGACTTTGGAGGCCATTTGTTCTATTCTTTTTTTGGCAATAGAAGGATAAGGAGAAAACTGATAACTGCAAATGCAGCTACCACAATATATACGGTCTGCAATGCTGAAGTCAGTCCATCCTGCAAGAGAGTCCTCATCGATTCAGACAGCTGATTTCTTTGCTCCTCATTTAAAAGAAGGGTGGTGGAATCAAGAGAAAACTCACCATTCATCCCGTTCTCCTTCAAATGCTCCTGTATCCGGGAGTTCAGAATCCCTCCTAGCAGAGCCGCTCCAATGGTACTGCCCAATGTTCTCATAAACATATTCGAAGCGGTTGCAACGCCACGCTTCTGCCACGGAACATTGCTTTGAATAGATACGATAAAGGAAGTAGTGGAAAAGCCCATACCCACCCCTATCATAAAGGAGCCGAATGCCGCCCACAATGGACCATCGTCCGGACTGAGGGTCATAAAAATGATGCTTCCTAGAATCAGGGCCACTCCCCCAATGATCGAGGTTGTCCTAAACCCGATTTTCAAGAGGACCCTCCCTGCAATCATTGCTGCGATTGGCCAGCCGATTGACATGGTCGTCAGGGTAAAGCCCGCAACGATAGGAGGCCTCTCCATGACGCCTTGAACAAATGCGGGCAGGAAACTCGATATCCCGATCAGCATCACCCCGGTTGTAAGGGATGTAGAGTTGGCAATTAAAATGGACCGTTCCTTCCAGATATCAAATGGCATCATCGGATCGACTGCACGATTTTCCTGGATGATGAAAAGTACAAAGGTGATGACAAAAATGGAGATTAAAAATAAGATGGGGATGGAAGTCCATTCATAACGAACGCCCCCTTCCACCAAGACATACATCAAACTCGAAACCGAAACGAAAAGAAGGCCTGCACCTGCATAATCAATGGAATGCTTTTTCTTCTCGATACCTTCATGCAAGTAGAGCAAAAGACCAATGATTGCAAGAATTCCAAGAGGGACATTCACCCAGAATACAAAGCGCCAGCTTACATATTGTACTAGTAATCCCCCGATAGCCGGTCCTAAAATGGCTGAAATACCCCATACACTTGATAAGTATCCCTGTATTTTTGCCCTTTCCTCTTTTGTATACATATCTCCTACGATGGTAGAGGCTATCGGCATGACTGCACCTGCCCCGAACCCTTGGATAAATCGGAACACGATTAGCATTTCAATGGATCCTGCCATACCGCAAAGAATGGAGCCAATCAGAAATACGACAATTCCAAAAATCAAAATCGGTTTTCTTCCAAACAGATCTGAAAGCTTTCCGTAAATCAACACCGTAACGGCATTCATCAGCAAATAGGATGAAAATACCCAGCTATACAATGAAAAGCCGCCTAAATCAGCTGCAATCGCCGGCATCGCTGTAGAAACGATTGTAGCCTCCACAGCCGCCATGAACATGGCCAGCATGATTGCCGCCAGCACAAACGGGCGCTTCGTCTTTTTTTCACGGCCCTGTCCGATCGCTTCTCTTTCCCTTTCCGCAGTTACCATACACTACCCTACTCTCTAACTAAATGAAATTTGTTTTTTCGTCGAAACTATTTCGTGCCTCTATGTAAATTGTAGCGTTCATTCTTTATTATGCAACCATTTAGACACAATTAAAAAAAGACCCTTTCAGGTCTTTTTTAACGTTTGCTTTGCTTTTGTATTTGAGTGTTAAGTCTTTCCAGTATACTTCTTCTTGTAAGAATCCCTTCGAATACGTGTTCATCGTTTTCCATGCAAACAAAGGGATGGTCGACAAGAAGCTCCAAGCCATTCTCTACACTGTCGTTCACATTTAATCTTGGGATTATTTTATTCATCACATCTTCCACAACCATTTCTTCCAGCCTTTCGAATTCAATACGTTCCAAGCCAAGGATGGAATCCATAATTTGTGTTGTGCTGATTAGACCATGTAATTGATATTTCGGATCCAGAACGGGTACAGCTGTATAGCCGGTTTTGGTTAGAACCAGCAATGTATGTTCCAAATTATTTCGCACCTGCACATGTGCCACACGTTCTGCAGGGATTATCAATTCAGGTAATGTTGTTCCTAATAATTCACCTTTTGGGAGGCTGATCATGAATGTTCTTCCTCTCTATATTTACTCTCAAAAACAGTATATGACGATTTTCGTAATTGACCATTATCATTGTAGCATAAATTTAAATGGGACTCGACTATTATATAACATGAACCTTCGCATTTCATTCGACAGAAAAAGCTGCCATATCGGCAGCTTTTATTCTCCCCTATGAAATTTTATCATAAATCTTAATCAGCTTTTTATAGGTGGAGCTCACAAGCTTCTTTTCTCCCATCTCCATATCATTGATTTCACTCGCGACAAGTTCTTTAGCAAAATTTGTTGAAATCAACAATGCTATCAGTAATTCCTTTTCCTCTTCGTTAAAATGAACCATCCATTCCTCATCCCCTATTCTCCGATGGCTATTTCGTGTATCGATTAGCATAGCAAAATGCAGCATATGCATCCGGTTTAATCTTTGCATCAAACCCCATTGCAACAATTCTTCCTGTCATTTCCTGAATGAAATCCTTTGTTGCTCCCCTTTTACCAATATCCAAATGAATTTCAAAACGAAAATCGGCACCTTGCTCCAAATGAGGGATAATCAGATCCTGGATTGCCGCTAATCGTTCATTCGAAAATAGCATCGCAACTTCCTGGCTTAAAGCAGTTTCAAGTGATATCTTTTCGTGCAAGCTTCGAATCGCCCTGGAAGCAATATAAGGCCTGACACACCCCCAGGCTCCCTTTCCCACCCGATGTAAATGAATAGCCGTCATAAATCTTGTTTCTGTTCGATGCACATGCGAATCAGTCCCAATGGACAATAAGTAGGAGGCTTTTACATCTTTCTGGATAAAAGAAAGTATCTGTTTATAAGCTTGTTCAAAAGTAAGGTAGCCGTGGGTAATATTATAAAACTTACTGGGGTTATCCATTAAGCCACTTCCTTTTTTGTACTTTCCTACTTACATATATGATGAAAAGACGGAAAAAATTAATGTTTTTCACTCCATTGACAGGTTGAATAACAAGAGAACAGATTTTCGGACAAAAAAAGAACCAAGCTCCTTTATATAGGAGCTTGGTCAGCCTTTGCTTGTATGGATTTGACGCTTCGTATAAGTACAGTGAGGGCATTTAAAGATTACATTTTGATTAGATTGTGCGGTCAATACCTTATCCAGTGCTTCTTCTTTGTTGCATTTTGGACAATGAACCAATGGCATCATTCGTACCACTCCTAACGTAAATGTTTCTTAAACTCTCCGTTATCCACGAAAATCTCATCCTTATCGACGGCATGAGGATTCGCCAGCACCAGACCGATATTAGTGGAGGAAGTCTTATCGTCCACTATCGTAAATGGGATATTATGCTGATTGGCCATTTTCGTATATTTGGTCATGTGTGCATAATTAATGTCGCCGTCCAAATAAAGACGGGAACCAGGGTATCTCTTCATCAAGTCACCAAGCGGCATATAAACTTTCGCTTGCATCACTTGCCCATTGGTAAGCGCCAGAATAACGCGTTCCCTTAGCTGGGATAAATACTCTCTTCTCTCACCTGGTTTTATTTCAGGAGTTCCTTTTAAACCATTGTCAATATAATCATCTATATTTTTACCCATGATACTCTCCCTTTTGTTTTGGCTAACCTAACAAAATAATACGCATCACGCGAGTTTTCGCCATTAATGGATCAGATCGAAAATTTCTATTGCGATCATATCGATATTATCGAATTGATACGTTTGTGGATTTTCACCTTTAATAAACACTTCAAGCTCATATGTATTCGTTTTATCAAAAAACTTTACGCTGCATACCTTTTCTCCATTTACTTCAAAGAAACGCTGAGCCGGTTCATTTCCTGCCTCGGAAGTTTCTTTTAAGTCATTCAATCTCTTTACAATCCCTACTAATAGTGACATGTCACAACTCTCCTTCTATTCCTTCTACCTATATTATTCACCTACATCGCCTTGAACATTCGTTTTTGAGGGAAAATAAAGTAGAAATTTTTTTATATTCATGCTACATTTTTATTTCCCTCTTATTGTAGTCTAAAACTATCGCAAAGAGTGAAAAAAGATGTGAATTTTTTTCTAACGAGGAGTGTAAATAAATGAAAGTTACCGTGTATACACAGCCAGACTGCCCACCTTGCCAAGTGGTTAAGCAGTTTCTACAACATCATGACATCCCTTTCGAACCTATCGACATTTCAGAAGACCCGCGTGCAAAGGAATACTTAGTCTATGACCTTCAGTCCTTTTCCACTCCAACTGTAACAGTGGATGAGCATGTTGTAAAAGGATTTGATTTACAAACCTTGCAGAAGCTCTTGCATATAAAAGACTGACCAAACAAGCAAGAGAGTACATCATACCATTAAAATCCTTAAGAATAAAAGCATTTTATCAAAAATAAAAAAAGAGCTGGATACCCAGCTCTTTTTAGCCATTATCTCGTTACGAGCATTTTCGGTTCTGCATCTTGAAGGAAATAATGGGAAGCAAACATTGGCAGGAACTGATAGAACGCCAACATCGGGTTCTGTGTACCTGGCATGAAAATAAAGCCTGCAAATGGTCGTGTCAGTTGATAGAACGAAAATGTACTTTCGTTTTCTTTCGGCTGATCATTTACCAAATTCGTTGCGGCTGTTTCCTTCTCTTTCATCGGACTTTCCATCGTTCTTGCATCACTAACTTCTTTTAGAAAACCGGGTTGTTCCTTTTCATACCCATAACTGACAACTTGAAGCCCCTGCTCATTCTTTTCCAATTCCACATATTCATAATGATCAGGATACAAGTTAGCCTCAGATTCATCGACATCAAAGAACTCGTACGCAAAAAGCTTTCCGGTAGCTTCATCCTGTTTGATCTTGGTATTCTCATCATAAGTGAAGAATGGAATGTAAAAGTGCGGTACGTCTGTTCCATACGTGATATACCCTTGCTCCTCTTTAAAAAGATGCGCATCCAAAAACTGCTCCTGATAATCACGTGAAAAATATGGATCTAATACGGTCTGGATTTCTGTCATATCCCTATGCTTTTCTCCCAATGAAAACTGGGCCGCTTGAGCATCCTGTAAAAAAGAGAATACTTCTTCTTTCTGAGTCGGAGCTTCCGCTGCCACATATGATACTCCAATTAGTAGTATGAAGATAACTGCAACTGATAATCTGGTATATGCTTTAAGCAAATGATTCTCCTCCTAATGTTATGTCCTCTAATTCTACCAAGTTTATCCTTTATAAAGGGCGGTAACCGTTCGCAAAATTCCTTGTCCTTTTGACAAAAAATTCGATATACTATTTTTTACCCTACAAGTACACTCACAAACAAATTCTCTAATGAAATGATTCAAAAAATTTATAATCAGTCCTTTTTCCCTAATGGAAGATTGGATCATATTAGTTATTATGTACTAGAAAAACAAAAAAACTGACCAATTATCTCGTCAGTTTTGGTCAGTTTACATCAGGATGACAGTGCTACATACGCAACAAAAATTAATGCTAGTGAAATGGCAATTATATAGGCCAAAAACACCGGGTTCCTTAATACATAATGGTCCTGCACCTTCTCACTTATCGCAGAATCCATTTCAGAGGTCTGACTGGAATTAGAACGTCTGCCTACCCTATAAGCATATATACTACCAATTCCAACTACTAAAATGCCCAGTATTAATAACATCAAATCAAAAGATCCCATTACTCTCACCTCGCGAGCTTTGTTACTCTTAAGGTTTACTTTCGGACTGTTTCTATACCTTCCTTTTATAAAAAGTCCTGATTTTCATATAGATATTCATATGCCAGATCTATATAGATGAACTGTCCAGTATTTATTGGATAGGAGAAGGTACGAACAGTCTCGCCTGTTTCAATATCACTGTACAAATCTGATAATAGACCTTTCTTTTCCACACTCATTTTCATTACATATTCCAAAAAATACGGACGCCAGCTCCAGTTTTTTTGTTTATATTCAGGGTGAAGCTCCCATTTCCCTTGTTTCTTTATGAGGTTGGATGATAACTGGAACCCATTTTCATCACAAACATACATCCTGAAACTGATTTCGGAAAAGTCTTTGGTAATAACCTGCAGCCAATTATCCATGTCCTCGATCTTTTTGTTTCTCCCCACCAACTGCTGAATTTTATTTTGGAGCATTTCCGTTAGTTGTTGGATGGCTTCGAGCTTCCTTTTTTCATAACGGATAAATTGCTGGAATTTATCAATTAGGACTGTTTTAGCGTAATCTTCCTGGATAAACGCGGGACCTGGTTTATGTAAATAATATCCCTGATAGTACCTTCCGCCATGCCGCCAAGCATATTGAAGCTGATACGAGGCTTCCATATTCTCATACAGCAGGGTTGCACCAATTTTCCGGGACAATACAGCAAGCGAAAAAAGCACATCCTGATGCGCACTTAACTCATAGCTTTGACGAAGTACTTTCAGGTCCACTTTTAAAATATTCGGGGATAGCCTGCCGATTCGATCAAGGTCAGAACCTGATTCCCCTATGTTTGATACGGCAATTTGTATGCCAAAGGTTTTGTAATAGTTGACGAGATGGTGAAGATGTTCTACATCCCCATCATAGGTATGTTCATCAATTTCCAGGACAATATCATTAAGCTTCAACCCTTTTGGTACATAGGAAAACAATAGCTCTAACAATGATTCCCCCTGATCATCCAAAAGTACCCTTGCATTCTGATTGATGAAAAGAAGAAAGGATTTTTTTTCGGAAGTGTAATAGTTCAAGGCTTGGTGGATGATTTTCTTTTCCACTTCCAGAAAGTATTCGTCCGGGACATTTTTATCATGGAAAAAAGGGCCTAGACTAAGAACATTCTTTTCATCCATTTGTATTCTTCCCAGCACCTCGTATCCCACAACCTCCTGCTGGTCCGCACTGAATATGGCTTGATAATAGGGAATGACCCTTTCTATGTTTGTCATGATATCTAGTGGATCCATACCCTTCTCCCCTTTTACCGTTATTTTCGAAAATTATATCATGTTTCACTAAGAAAAAAACAAAAAAGCTGCTGGTTCTCAGCAGCATTTAATGTAGATCGGTAAATGGATGGATATTATTCGCCTCTCGGTATTTTCAGTTCCATTCCAGGACACAAGCAATCTGTCTGCAGTTTATTCATCGAACGGATAGCCGCCTTGGATGTATCGAAGCGCTCTGCAACTTTTTGAAGACTGTCAGAAGCCACAACGGTATGCCGATAGACTGGGACTTTTAGTTCCATTCCCACAAAGAGCGTATCACCTGATAGGTTGTTTTCACTCATCAACAGTGCCTCTTCCGTTCGCAGCAGCTGACATATATCCTTCAACGTATCTTCCGGCATAACTTTGTAGAACCCATATTCCGAGGTATCCGAATCACTGAACGCCTCGGTTTGTTTTTCCTTCATGACGGCAACCAAAAAGTTCTGGAATTTGACCCGGTAGCTATTCACTTTCGTTTGGGGAAGGAATTGTTTGGAGTATTGCCTTGCCAATACCAGCAAACTTCCCTTTTTTTCCGTTCCGTTTTTATGTTCGGCAAATTCCAATGCAAATTCATAAAAAGCCTCGGACGGATCAATAAACAGTGTCAATTGCTTATTTTCCTCGTCCCATTCATGTTTATAAAACAAACTCAAAAATATCCCTCCCGAATCCATCCTAATTACTCTTAGTATGTATCCAATTGGGAGAGATATGATTCATCTGTATGTTAATACAGTCCAATTAAAATGGGAAGGGTTGGAGCCATTGTCCGCCATCCATCGTGACACATTCCCCATTGATGTACGCCGCCTTATCTGAGCTTAGAAAATAAGCGAGTTCCGCAATTTCTTCCGGAGTTCCAAATC
The DNA here is from genome assembly GCA_051750385.1 of Bacillota bacterium. Lineage (GTDB taxonomy): Bacteria > Bacillota > Bacilli > Bacillales > Bacillaceae_I > Sutcliffiella_A. Next base: position 111,252 of record JBNJJQ010000008.1, read on the forward strand.
GTTTAAGTGGTACACTTTCAGCTACTTTCCTTGCTTCTTCCTCCGATTGCATCAACTTATCTGCTCCGCCTGTCCGTTCAATTGGACCAGGAGCTATGGCATTCACCCTTATGCCATATTTGGTACCCCATTCCACCGCCAATGTCCTCGTCAAAGACAGGACACCAGCCTTTGCAGCTGCAGAATGCACAACGCCCGCTCCCGCATTCCATGCATAAGTGGCCACCATGTTTATCATACTTCCTTGGTGTTTTCTTTCCATCCAATACTTTCCTACAGCAGAGCTGCAATAGAATGTACCATTCAATACAATATCAATAACCGACTTCCATCCGTTTACCGACAACTTTTCTGCAGGACAAATGAAATTGCCTGCAGCATTATTTACAAGTACATCGATGCGGCCGAATGCCTCATCAGTCATTTTCACCATACGCTCCACATGCTCAGGTTCCCGAACGTCCATTTGAATCGTTATTACTCCACCATTTCCTTGCGCTGCAATTTCCTCCTTCGCAGAAGCCAGCCTGTCCAAATCTCTGCCTGTAATCGCCACATTGTACCCTTCTTTGACAAATTTGATAGCCATATATTTTCCCATACCACTTGATCCACCCGTAATGATTGCCACTTTTTTCTCTTCCATTTTTAATCCCCCTAATAGCTTTTTCTCTATTCTATCTTAATTATCAAAATACTCAAAATGTTTTATTGTTCTTTTTCCATTAATAAACTCATAAAAAATAGAATAATAGACCAAGGAACTGTGTGAAAGATGATGGTATAATGAAAACTAATGCGTGCGCACCGCCCATTGATGCAGGTGCACATTTAGAAATTCAAAATTCTTTAGGTTAGGTTGATTTTCTTATGAATAAAGTGACAAGAAGACTTTTTTTGAAGCGAATGCTCACCATACCTTTTATCGCGTTCATTTCGAGCGGAATCGGTTATTGGTATGCTAGATATATAGAACCGAAACAGATAAAACGAGAATCTCATATTATATCCCATAAAAAAATCCCTAAAGTCTTCTCTGGAATGAAAGTGGTACAGTTTTCCGATACACATGTCGGACATCATTTCGAAAAGAAAGACTTGGAGCGTGTAATAAAAAAGATAAATGATGAACTACCGGATGTGGTTCTATTCACTGGTGATTTAATGGATGATCCATTAAATTATCCCCATGCTGATCACCTGATCTCTATTTTGCACAAAATCAAAGCACCACACGGCAAGTTTTCCATTTTCGGAAATCATGATCATGGAGGTTATGGAACGGAAATCTATGAGGAAATAATGGTTGCTTCAGGCTTCACCGTGTTGAAAAACGAAAATACCTTTATTGAATTAATCGATTATAGCCGCATCTACATTGCAGGTGTGGATGACCTGATGCTGGGGAGGCCTGATTTCCATTCGACCTTGCATGGCATCCCCGAGGACGCCTATACTATTTTGCTTGCACATGAACCGGATGCTGCAAAGGAGATTTCCGAAGAGTTCCATGCTTCCTTGCAGCTATCTGGGCATTCCCACGGCGGTCAGGTCCAGCTTCCATTTATCGGGCCTTTGATCACGCCGCCACTTGGAACAAAATACTATGAGGGCTTTTACCATTTGAATGATCTGACACTTTATGTGAATCGTGGACTTGGGACAACGAGGCAGCCTTATCGTTTTCTTGCCCCTCCTGAAATTACCGTTTTCACCCTTGAAACGTCCGAATAATATATGGGCATTGACATAGAAGTGATGACAAGCGCACAACCTCCTTTTTTGCCATACAATATTACGACTAAAAAAGGAGGCGTATGTTCATATGTATAGAAACAATCCTTACGGAACTAGACTAATAGGCGGGTTTGGGTTCCCGTTCTTTCCATTTTTGGGCGGACTGGCATTAGGTTCTCTGCTTGCTCCGAGACCATATTACCCACCATATCCACCTTATCCTTACTATCCTCCATATCCACCATACCCGTATCCTTATCCATGCTGCCGTTAAGCAATGAGGATATAGAAAAAATAATAATGCCATCGCTATCTATAAGCGACGGCTTTTTTATTTGTCTACCTACTCTTCGTCTTCCTTTACATGATATGCAAGAGCAAAAAGGGTCAGTTGGCAGTTTATCCTTTGTTCAGCGTCTTGACAAACATAATGGTAGATACCGTTTTCGTCCTGTTCCCGAGCCTTCACATTATCTGACAGTTCCAGTGCAAGAGCACTTTTTATTCTTTTTTTAAGAGGTTCAGCAAATATAGGGAAGAGTATTTCCACCCTTTTTTCCATATTTCGGGTCATCATATCAGCTGAAGACAAATAAATCTTTTCTTCTCCGTTATGATAAAAATAATATATTCTGCTATGTTCGAGGAATCTGCCTACGATGCTGCGAACCCTGATATTTTCACTTACCTTTTTCAGACCGGGACGCAAACAGCATATCCCTCTGACAATGAGTTCAATCTTAACACCTGCTATTGATGCTTCATAAAGTTTCATGATAAGTGATTTATCTGTCAACGAATTCATTTTCGCAATGATTTTTCCATTTCCGTTTTGAAGATGGTATTGAATTTCCTGTTCTATCAACTGAATAAATGTTTCCCTTATATTCATTGGTGCTACAAATAAATGATGAAATTCCGGTTTTTCGGTAAACCCGCTTAAATAGTTGAAAAAGTTTGTGGCGTCAATTCCAATTTTCCGATTTGCTGTTAATAGTCCGATATCGGTATAAATCTTTGCTGTCGCATCATTATAGTTTCCCGTTCCAAGATGCACAAAACGCTCTATCTTACTATTCCTCCGTCGCACCACCAACGTGATCTTACTGTGGGTCTTCAAATTTGTTATCCCGTAAATAACATGACAGCCTGCCTTCTCCAATTCTTTAGCCCATTGTACGTTATTCTCTTCATCAAAGCGGGCTTTTAATTCCACCAGAACAGTGACTTGCTTGCCATTCTCCGCTGATCGTTTCAACGCTTCTATTACCGGGGAGTCCCCACTTACTCGGTACAGAGTCTGCTTGATAGCAAGAACGTCGGGATCAGTTGCAGCGTCCCGGACAAAATCCAGGATCGGTTCAAAGGATTCATAGGGATGATGCAGTAATATATCCTGTTCCAAAAGCTTATCAAAAATGTCTTCCTGAAATCCCAACTGTTTGGAGGGCTGTGGGATGAGCGTTTCAAACGTCAAATGCTCCTTTATCGCTGACAGCTTCTTGTAAAGCGAAAAAAGATAGGTTGGATCAAGCGGACCATCCAACTCATAAATGTCCTTGCTATGGACCTCCAGCTCTTCCATTAAATAAGCTAAAATCGAAGGGTCCATCTGTCTGGATCGAACCTCAAGTCGGACAGCAGCCCCCCATTTCCGCTTTTTCAACTCTTTTTCTATTTCCTTCAAAAGATCCCGTGATCCTTCTTCATGAATTGTCATATCTGCATTTCTAGTAATCCTGAATTGAGTGACTGCGATGACATCGTAGCCTTTAAATAATTTGTGTATAAAAGAAGTGATGACATCTTCGAGCATGATATAGCTGATATTATTGCTACTTTCGGGAAGTTTGATGAAGCGCTCCAATACAGAAGGAACCTGCACAATAGCCCTTTTTATCTTATGTTCTTCGGGTTCTTCATCATCCTCCAAGGTTATTGCTAAATTGATAGATTTATTGAGAAGCATGGGAAATGGTCGGTACGCATCTACTGCAAGAGGAGTAAGTACAGGGAAGATCTGTTCATCGAAATAGTCTTCCAGATACTTTTTTTGAAGAGGATTTATGTTTTCCATATGACAAAAACGCACATTTTCTTTTGCTAATTCTTCGTTTAATTGAAGCAGAGTTCGATATAGCAAATGAACAAGCTTGTGGGTTTCCTGCGATATTCTGCCAAGCTGCTCTTTCGGGGTCAGGCCAGCTTTATTTTCCGGCTTATTGTAGCCTGCTTTCACTTGGTCTTTTATTCCTGCAACCCTGACCATAAAGAATTCATCAAGATTAGAACTGAATATACCCAGGAATTTAAATCTTTCCAATAAGGGGTTGGTCAAGTCAAACGCCTCTTCCAACACCCGTTTATTGAAAGCGAGCCAACTAAGCTCCCTATTGTTGTAATAGAGAGGATTGTTCAATTCCATCTTTTGTGTTTCTGTAGCATCCATATGGGAACACCCTTTGCCGTTTTTTCTTTCTTCAACAAGCAAGCTTAATCTGACAATGTTCCTAGATAAATCTCAGATGTATTGGATGGTTTATCAGCTTTTCCAAATGTTTCTTTTGCCTTTCTGCCTGGTATGCCTCTGCATCTGCCTGTTGCCCGGTATGAATATGGAATAAGAGCCCTTCCTCTTCTATTGTCACTTCCACCTTTTCCACCACATTCCGCTTGGTAGCGTTCAAGCTATAGGAAAACTTCAGCATGGCCCCATACAATCGAAATGCCCTCAACTCCTCCTCACTGAACCATTTTCTGAACGGATAGGCATACTGCTTGAATACAGTCTTATTTTTGAAGGATGCAATCAGTGCCAACTTGAGGCGTTCCTTATGCATGAGACCATCTATCGTACGGTTTGCCAGCAAATAAAACGTATGCTGACTGCTTGATTCCGCATCAATGTATTCACCCAAGTGAAAAACGTTGGCAGCTCTTTTTAGCTCCTTTCGTTCAAGCTCGTTCACAGATAACACTTTCAATCTATTTAATTCGTCTACCATGCACATCAAAATTCCGGTTACCTGGTTCACATTCTCCATATTTATTTCATAGTCTTTGGCCAGTTCATCAAAACTGTCTGTGAGAACATCATTAGCTTTGGTTGCAGGGTTTTTCATGCTCTCAAAAAAAACACCTTCCCTCAGCCCTTTGCGGCTAAGTACAAACGAGGTCGCTTTCGTGTGGGATACCAGTTCATTAAACACCATCATGGCAGGAAGCATCAACTCAGCCCTGTCCTTGGATAGCCCCTCCAGCTTTTGCAGTTTATCAAAAGAAAGAGAGTTTACATACATACCTAATAGCTGAATGTCTTCGGGAGGCATTTCATATAAGTGAAGACCAGCCAACGGATAATTTTTCATAGCCTGATCTATTTGGACCATATTTCTTGCACTTCCCCCGATACCTATAATGGGAAGCCTTTTATTTCTAATCCATTGTAGTGAATGGAACTGGGATTTGATGAAACGATTCATCTCTTCCTTTTCATTTTGGGTGGGCAATTCACTATTTACAAATTGCTTTTTTAAGGAGAGCGCCCCAAATGGAAAACTGTGGTATTCGACAAGTTCTTTGTCTTTGAAATAGGTGATTTCCGTACTTCCCCCTCCAATATCGATAGTAATTCCTTCTGTAAAAGGGGTAGTATTCACTACTGCCAAATAGCCGTAATATGCCTCTTCAAATTCTGATAATAGCCTCATGGAGTAACCGGTTTCCTTTTGGACCATTTCCTGAATCTCTTCCCTGTTGGCAGCTTGCCTGATGGTTGCCGTAGCAACAACTTTCACTTCCGCCAATTGATGGAAATCGGTAATAGCACGAAAACTTGATAAGGTTGTTATTAATTTATGCACGCCATTTTCCGTTAAATACTCTTCATGATTCAAATAATTTCTCAGTCTTGCAACAGACTTAACATTTTCCATCTCCTTAAGACGTCCGCTTTTATCCCTTTTATAAATAACAAGACGCATTGTATTTGATCCAATATCAATAATTCCGTATTTATCTTTCATCGGACAACATCCTTTTTTATGTGGCTGTAATATGTAGGAATAGTTAGAAATATTATACCTATGACAGTAGCTTTTCAAACTCATCTGGAGGTGATCTGATTGGCGGTCCATATTGTAAGGCCAGGAGAAACCTTAGCTTCCATTGCCATGGATTACCGCAGGACAGTACCACAGCTTTTGGCGGTGAACACACTTGCCAACCCCAACCTTATATTAGTAGGTCAGCAGATTGTTATTCCGGGTTTGCCTACTAAAGAAAGTATTCCATTTACAATCGAAGTCTCTTTGTCCAGTCGCACTTTGACTCTCAAGGAAAACGGGGCTGTAAGAAAGATCTACCCGATTGCTGTTGGCAGAATGCTGTTTCATACACCTGTCGGGGACTTTGTAATTGTGAACAGACAGCCGAATCCAGGAGGTCCATATGGCACCATGTGGCTCACCTTATCCAAAATATCCTATGGTATACACGGTACAAATGATCCGAGCTCTATCGGTAAACCCGTTTCCAAAGGGTGCATCCGCATGCATAATAATGATGTCAATGACCTTGCATCCATTGTTCCAAACGGAACGGCAGTCTATATTCGTCCTTAAGCATCCTCTATCTTCGGCCTTACCCGCTATTATCCTCCAAATGTACTAGCAGCTTTTCCAATTTTTGATTATAATCGGGATATGCGAATATGTTGTTTTTAGGAGACATGTACAGATAATCCGAAATATCCTATGTTCAGCAGTCCCTTCATATTTGGACTGTCAACATGCTTTCATACATACACAGCGATTTCCATTGCTTAACGTTATTAAAAGGTATGAAGAATGTGAAGGAAAATCAACTTGTACCTGCAAAAGAGCTTTATGGGGATGAATTTTCGAATATGATCGGTGGCTTCAACTCCATGGTACAAGGATTAAAGGAACGTAATGAAACGAATCGACTTCTGTTGGAGAAAGGGATGTCCACTTCCAGAGCCTTATCTATTCTACAATCAGGCAAGGGCACTCAATGGGATCCTCAGTTTGTTGAGTTTTTTCTGGCAATTATGAAGGAAAGTGAGGAAAAAGTCCCTATTGCTTCCAGTATTTAAGACAATATGGGCCTTCCCTTCCCTTTTTTAACAAAGATAAGTATAATGGAGAAAAGAAAGGAGTTTATTATCGAATGCCCAATCAACGCTATACAAATCAAAGAAATACAGAAGCCCCACTGCAATCTTCTATTGAAAACCTCTCTCGTGCCATTTTTACGGTGAATCGCCATGCGAAAACTGCACCAGATCCAAAATTTCTTTATTCTTTAAAGCGCCAAGCACTTGAAAAGCTTCTTGCAGAAGGCAAAGCCGCCAAAAAGGGGCTGCACTTTTCCAAGAATCCAAAAAACAGCCGCCAGCAGTCGGATGTATTAGTGTCAGCCGGAGAATATTACTTTCATCTCCCTCCAACCAAAGAGGACTTCTCAGAGCTGCCTCACCTTGGAGAATTGAATGACTATTACCGGAATCCGAAAGCGACTATGTCCTTGTCGGTTGCCAAAAATCTGCTGCAGCAGTACACAAACTATTATCCAACGGAGGATAAAAAACAGCCTGGTAAAAAAACCTACCAAAAGCCCGTATTTAAACGCTTAGGAGAAAGCTACTAAAAAAATCCCACCAATCATTTTTGACTGGTGGGATTTTTTCTATTTCGAAAATAACCATATATCCATCAATTGAATCAACTTGCCCAATTGAGGTTTGCTTATTTGTGCATTCGCTCCAACTAGTTCCCCTTTATGATGCAGATGATCTGTGATCAATGAAGAGAAGATGATAACCGGAATCGTTGAGAGTGCAGAATCGTCTTTCAATTTTTTCGTTAAGTGGTGGCCATCCATCAATGGCATTTCAATATCCGTAATCAATAGATCCACCTGCTGATTTCCATGTCTAACCTCCTCATCAAAGAAGGTCCATGCATCTTTTCCATTTTCAAAAAAGATCAAATGCTCAAAACCCGCTGCAAGCATGGTTTCCTGCAACAATTTCCTGAGCATCGGGGAATCCTCAGACAAAACGATAACCTTTTCGCTTCTTGCCGGATTTATATCCGGGGTGATTCTTTGCACCCCTCCATCTACATTTGGATATATATCAAACAGGATCTTCTCCACATCCACGAGCAGAATCATTTTCTCCTGCTTTTTGATGACACCTGTAACATGATCTTCAAATCCTTGATTAAGTGAGGCAGGTTTCTCCATTTGTGACCATGACAGGCGGTGAATTTGCGTTACATGATCCACACGAAGGATTACCTTCATTCCGTTGAACTCCGCAACGATGAATTTATCCTCCGGATAGGAACTCCCCTCCTCAATGGATAAAGCCTTTCTTAAGCCGATAACCGGTAAAACCTCCCCCCTTAATTCGATGATGCCTTCCACATTGGGATGTGAATGGGGTATTTTGGTAATGGATACCGGATTTATGATTTCTCTCACCTTTAACACATTGATTCCAAAGCTTGTATCAGCCATTAAAAACTCCAGGAATTCCACCTCATTAGTACCGGAGTCCAATAAAATGCCAGATCTATTTTCCATATCGTGTACGCCCTTCCGAAAGTGAATAACTAACCTACCATCATTATCGGAAAAGATTTGGAATAGTTAAGTGGTTTATGAATTGAGTTATAATGGAAAAAAGGGGGACAACTACATTGATAAAAGCAGTAATATTTGATTTCGATGGACTGATCATCGATACAGAAACGATATGGTATGAAAGCTTCAAGGAAGTCATGATGCAGGAGCATCAACACGAATTGTCCATCAAGGATTACAGTACCTGTATCGGCACCAGCAGCAGTGTCCTGTACGAATTCCTTCAGGAAGCCGTGCCAGAATTGGAAAAGGAAAGAATCAAAGAATTGACAGATGCATGCTATATGGAGAAAGCGAAGCGACCTGATCTCCGTCCTGGTGTACTTGCTTACTTGAAAGCTGCAAAAATGAATGGATTAAAGATTGGACTCGCATCAAGCTCTGGACGGGAATGGGTGGTAGGTTATCTGAAGAAACTTGAGATTTTCAGCTATTTTGAAACGATAGTTACAAGGGATGATGTTGGAAAGGTCAAACCAGATCCTGCATTATACATAAAGGCATTACAGAATTTAGGTATCGATGGTAAGGAAGCTATTGCTTTCGAGGACTCCTTGCATGGCTCCAACGCTGCAATGGCTGCTGGAATTCATTGTATTGTTGTTCCAAATCCGGTAACGTCCCATTTGGAGTTCAGAGATTACCATTTGCGTTTGTCTTCAATGGAGGAAAAAGAACTGGATGCGGTATTGAAAGATTTTAAACTGGACAAGTAATAAAAAAAACAAGCACCACACTCTAATACTCCAGAGCGGTGCCTGTTCTTATTTCATCCTTCTTGCAAAGTCCACAAAACGAAACTTATCCAGCCTATGACGTGATTCGGTATACTGGAAAGGACTTGCATCATCGAGGTGAACAAGACTCTTGACCACCACCACATGCGATAGGCCATTAAGGTCCAGTAGTTCCCGATCCAGTCCGGTCGCTTCCTCCACCGTCACTTCCTTGTCGGCAAAGCTGATTGAAAGGCCCAATTCATCCTCCAGATGTTCATAGATGGATTGCTCAGCTATCGCTACCGTTAATAGAGGGACATGTCTTTTTTGGAAATAGTCCGTGTCCAAAATGATACTCTCTCCATCCACCTGACGCGAACGTACCACTTTCCAAAGCGAGTCTGCCCCCAATCGATCTTTTATTTCATCAGCGGGCAATACCTGCTTAAGCTCATGGACCTTTGTAATCCAGGGTTTCCCCATTTTTCTGGCAAGCTCCTTGAAGCTGACAAGACCTGAAATCGGAAAATCAAATCTGGCCCGATCGAGCACGATTGATCCTTTGCCGCGAATCTTTTGGATATACCCGTTCTGTGCAAGGAGGTTCAACGCTTTCCGGATGGTTTCCCTTGATGTATGGAACTGTACCATTAATTCATGCTCGGAAGGCAGCTTATCTCCCACATGGATTTCTTTTTCTTCCATTTTCTTTGCAAGCTCCTGATAGATTGCTTGATATTTATTGTTTTTCATGATTAACCACCTATCACCATTTTAACATTACTTTTTCAGGTGATAAATAATGGATTCATAAGGGCGGAGGGTCACTTCCCCGAACACTTCACTTGAATCCTCATAATTGCTCAACAGAATTTCAGCCCTGCAACCCTCAGCATCCACATCATCAGGTAGTGTAAAGACTGTCTCTTTTGCGTAAAAGTTGCTGATTACAAGGAGCTTTTCATCCTTTCCATTACGGATATATGCAAAGATTTCCGGATGCTTTTCTAAAATCAGCTGAAAATCGCCATGTGTCACGATGTCGTAATCCTTGCGAAGCCTAATCAATTTTTTATAGTGATAAAAGATGGAACCTTTGTCACCTACCGCTTGTTCCGCATTAATCTCCGGGTAGTTTTCCGCTACACCAATCCACGGATCGCCTGAAGTGAACCCTGCATGCTTATCATCATTCCACTGAACGGGGGTGCGCGAATTATCACGGGATTTATGTCTTAGAATTTCCAGAATCTCTTCCTCTGACATACCGTCCTCCATTTTTAGACGATAGGTATTCAACGATTCCACATCACGGTAATCGGAAATCTTTACATATCCGGGGTTGGTCATCCCAAATTCTTCCCCCTGATAGATATAAGGCGTACCCTGCATCATATGCATGCTGCTTGCGAGCATTTTTGCCGACTCCTGATGGTACTCTTTGTCATTTCCATATCTCGATACGATTCGGGGCTGATCATGGTTGCACCAAAATAGAGCGTTCCATCCGCCTCCCGCGTTCATTTCGACTTGCCAGGTCGATAGAATATCTTTCAGCTGCTGGAAATCAAAATCCGCTACGGACCATTTTTCCCCACCAGGATAATCAACTTTCAAGTGATGAAAGTTGAATGTCATGCTCAATTCGTTGCGATCCGGACGGGTATACTTGATGCAATGGTCAATCGTGGTGGAGGACATTTCTCCTACAGTCATACTATCGTATTTGGAAAAGACCTTTTCATACATTTCATTCATATATTCGTGAACTCTCTGACCATCTGTGTAGAACTTGCGTCCATCTCCAGGAGGCACAGAACCATCATCGTCAGGAAAGCGCTGATCTTTTGCTATCAGATTGATAACGTCCAGGCGGAACCCGTCCACTCCTTTTTCAAACCAGAATGTCATCATATCATATACTTGTTTACGCACTTCTTCGTTCTCCCAATTCAGATCAGCTTGCGTAATATCGAAAAGATGCAGATACCATTGTCCTGTCTTTTCATCATAGCCCCAGGCATTTCCACCGAATTTGGATTCCCAGTTCGTCGGTTCTGTTCCGTCTTCCTTGCTCTCCTTCCAGATATAGAAGTCCCGATAAGGATTGTCTTCCTTTGCTTCCTTGGATTTTTGGAACCATTCATGCTCGGTTGAAGTATGATTAACGACGATATCCATGATCACTTTTATACCTCTACCATGAGCTTCCTTAAGGAGCTGGTCAAAATCATCCATCGTTCCGTACTCTTCATGGATCGAAAAATAGTCGCTGATATCATATCCATTATCCTTTTGCGGCGACTTGTAGATCGGAGTCAACCAGATGACATCCACCCCGAGTTCCTTCAAGTAGTCCAGTTTCTGTATAATCCCCTGGATATCACCTACACCATTTCCTGTTGTATCATTGAAGCTTTTTGGATAGATTTGATACACCACCGACCGTTTCCACCATGGTTCCTTCTCAATCTTGCTCATTTCAACACCTCATTTTATTTGTATCATTTGCAGTTCTCTTTTGATTAGTTCATCAAATACACCCTCGCCTCATATGGCTGCAAGGTGAATCTTGAAATGTCGGTCTGCTCTTCCGTTTCATAATTGCTTGCCAAAAGCTGTTTTGTCATGAAGTGAATGTCTCTTGGCAACTCGAATACCGGGTTGTTTTCATAGAAATTACAGATGACCAAAAGCTTTTTATCCTGATAGGTTCTTACATAAGCATAGATTTCCGGATGATCTTTTAAAATCAATTGATAATTTCCATATACGATTATTTCGTTCTGCTTTCTTAAATGGATGAGTTCCTGATAGTAATAGAAAATCGAGTCTGGATTACTCAGCTCATTTTCAGCATTTATCTTTTGATAGTTCGGGTTCACATTTATCCACGGCGTTCCTTTGGTAAACCCTGCATTTTCTTCGGCACTCCATTGCATAGGTGTTCTTGCGTTATCCCTGCTTTTCTCGTGGATGCTCTTCATAATCATCCCTTCATTCCATCCTTGGCTTTTCAGCTCTTCATATGCCTGCAAGGACTCAATATCCCGATAATCCGTTATGGTTTCAAAAGCCACATTGGTCATGCCCAGCTCTTCTCCCTGGTACACATAAGGCGTCCCCTTCATCATGTGCAAGAGTGTGGCAAGCATTTTGGCAGACTGTATCCGGTACTTCCCATCATCTCCATAGCGGGATAGGGCACGCGGCTGGTCATGATTATTAAAATAAAGACTGTTCCAACCCTTTTCACCTAACGCTTCCTGCCAACGGGATAAGCTCTTTTTTAAATCTTGCAGCTCCAACGGCTTCAAGTCCCATTTCCCGTTCGGACCATTATCCAGACCTACATGTTCAAATTGGAACACCATATTCAATTCATTCCGTTCCTCAGCCGTGTAATCAATGGCCTGTTCAGGTGTTACACCAGGCATTTCCCCTACTGTCATGACATCGTAGTGAGAGAGTACATTTCGATGCATTTCCTGCAAATACTCATGGATATAAGGACCTGTCCTATAATACTTGCTTCCTGAAGCATAAGACTTTCCAGGTTTCACTTCTCCATCAGGAAGTCCATCCACTTTGGAAATGAAATTGATGACATCCATCCGAAATCCATCAATTCCTTTATCAAGCCACCATTTCATCATCGTATAAATCTCTTCACGCAGCCTCATGTTCTCCCAGTTGAGGTCAGGTTGTTTTTTGGAGAAAAGATGCAGATAATAGTCACCGGTCTCCTCATTAAATTCCCATGCTGATCCGCCGAAATTGGATGCCCAGTTATTCGGCTCGGAGCCGTCCTCTTTTGGATCCCGCCAAATATAATAGTCACGATACTGGTTATCATTTGATGCCTTTCCCTGGATGAACCATTCATGCTCGTCTGATGTATGGTTCACCACAAGGTCCATAATCAGTCTCATTTCACGTCTATGTACCTCCATCAGCAACTCTTCCCAATCCTTTATGGAACCGAACTCTTTCATAATGGACATATAGTTGCTTATATCATAGCCATTGTCATCATTAGGGGATTCATAAACTGGAGAAAGCCAAATGGTATCGATTCCAAGTTCCTTTAAATAATCAAGTTTAGATATAATCCCTTGGATATCACCTATTCCATCCGCGTTAGAATCCATAAAGCTTCTAGGGTAGATTTGATAAACTACGCTTTCTTTCCACCAAGCCTTTTGCATCTCTCATCTCTCCTTCACGATTGTTATTTCTTTTATATTCCGCTTCAAATTTGTAAAGGATTGTAAGTAGGGGCCAGACCCCTCTTTACAATCCTTTACTGTGTGACAATTAAATTTATTATGCTTCTTTTCTCATTTTGAATTTGGCAATTAAAAATGTAAGTCCAAATGGCACAATGAGTACGATAGCCATGCCTACAAAGAATATTGGCCAGAATTCGTTCAAGATGGAGAAGAATGCCGGAATCCCTCCAACTCCGATCGAAGGTGCCATTACACCTGCAATCGTAATAGTCACACCTGCAATGGCAGATCCAAGCATTGCAGCGAAGAATGGATAACGGTAGCGCAGGTTTACCCCGAACATCGCAGGTTCCGTAATACCGAGCCATGCGGATATGGAAGAAGTCAGCGCCAAACCTTTCAGTTTTTCATCCTTGGTAGCAAGCATCATGGCGAACGCTGCAGACCCTTGTGCGATATTTGATAGGGCAACCATCGGCCATAGGAATGTCCCGCCGATTGCAGATATCAGCTGCAGATCCACAGCCAGGAACGTATGATGCATTCCTGTGATGACAAGTGGCGCATACAATCCACCATAGATCAGACCACCTATGGCAGGAACCGCATCAAAAATGGATACAAACCCTTCCGTCAGGAAGTTTCCGATTGCAAATGTGATAGGTCCTATTGCTACAAATGTAATGAACCCAGTCAGTAGTAATGTAATAGGTGGAACGATTAATAAATGAAAGCCGTCACTCACACGTTTTGTCAGGAATTGTTCTACCTTGGCTAATACAAAAGCTGCCACCAGAACTGGCAAGACCTGTCCCTGATAACCCACCTTTTCGATTTCAAGTCCAAGGAAATTCCAGGTGTCCACATCTCCCTCTTTCTGTGCCTCTGCATAGCCCCATGCATTCAACAGGTCCGGATGCACGAGCATCAACCCAAGTACTATCCCCAAGAGCTCACTACCGCCAAATCTTTTAGCAGCAGACCACCCTATCAGACCAGGCAAGAAAACAAATGCTGTATTTGCGATCAGGTTAATAATGCCTGCAATATCTGCCCATTGCGGATGTTTATCGATAATGGAAGCATCATTGTAAAATATCCCCGCTCCCGTAAGCAGGTTGTTGATCCCCATTAAGAGACCGGCTGTCACGATTGCCGGTAAGATTGGAATGAATATATCCGCCAATGTTTTTACTGCACGCTGAATCGGGTTCAAATTCTGCTCAGCAGCCTTTTTCACTTCATCCTTGGAGGATTCCCCTACACCTGTAATCTCTACAAATTCTTTATAGACTTTATTGACGGTGCCTTGTCCAATAACAATCTGAAATTGTCCATTGGTGGAAAAGGAACCTTTTACACTTTCTATCTGTTCCAGCGCTTCCTGGTCGACCTTACTTTCATCATTCAATGCCAGACGGAGACGTGTCACACAATGTGTTGCTGCACTAATGTTCTCTTTTCCCCCAATGGCATGGACAATCTCTTCTGCCTGCTTTCTAATGTCCATATTCTTATCCTCCCATTTTCTCTATGTTAGCTCTTCACTTTTAGATGGAATAGCTCTGTTTGTCCTTTAACAGCATTATCTGCAAGCTTTTTGTCAAGGCTTTCCACCACTTCCCAATTCGTGATTACAATAGGAGTAATGGTACTTGCCGCTTTTTCATTTATCAGATTAAGATCAAAGCTGATGAGTCTATCCCCGGCTCTTACTTTATCCCCTTCTCTGACATGGCCTTCAAAGCCTTCTCCATTCATGGAAACAGTTTCAAGCCCTACATGTATAAGTATTTCAGCTCCCGTTAAAGAACGAATTCCGATAGCATGTTTTGTGTGGAAGAATTGTACGACTTCCCCATCAATTGGAGAGACGACTTCTCCTTCACTCGGAATGATTGCAAGTCCGTCCCCCATCATTTTTTGTGAAAATGTAGGGTCCGGAACTTCTGTCAGTTCCGTCACTTTTCCACTTAATGGCGCAAACACAACTTCCTCCGTCGGTTTTGCTTCTGTATCCTTCAAACCGAAAAGTTTCTTAAACATATAATTCCCTCCAGTTTTAGAGTCTGAGAAAAACGCTTACATTTAATAGATAAACTTGTATATACATGTTTAGATTCTTAGTCTAACTTGTATATACATGTTAGTCAACCAAAAAACTTTTGCTGTGCTTTTTTCAATGAGGTGATAATGAATCGTGTTACTAGTGCAAGAAAAAGAAAAGCGAACCATGACTTGGTGTGAGACCAAGTAGAAAGGTTAAGCATATTCATCTTCACAAAAATTGGTTCGAATACAAAAGAAAGCATGGTTGATACAATCACGCTGCCTATTAGGAAGGTTTTCCACCTTTCTCCATACTGATAGAGAAGCATATACAGCACGGGAATGACTGAAACATCTGCGGCAAGCAGGCAGGTTACCTTGTAATATAGTTTGAAAGGATACTCCCACATGCCATTTGTTGATCCAAGTAGGTCAAGCCAGGTGGCCATCGCTGCCCATAATAGCCCATATGTGAGAATTTCAAATAATCGCTTTTTGGCTACAAGCTTCCACCAAACAATCCAAGGCCAAAAAATGGAAATGAATAACAGCCACCATCTGGGGTCAGCAATATTATTAAGTAATATCCAATCATAAAAGTCCATTAAACTGAGTGGCTCCACTATGTACATTCCCTCTCTTTCCTGCCCTAAACGCTTGTAGCATCAGTTTTTTGTCGAAACGCGTCACAACTCAAGTTATTTTTTCCTTGAATGTCCTTTTTTAATCTAAGATAGGGCATACTTTCCACCACTAAACAAAAAAAAAAACGCTATCTGAAATAGCGTCCGTTCAAAGTTTTACTTTCGTATGGAAAGGGAGGAAGGAAAACACTTTAAAAGAAATCGATACTTTTTTGGCATGATCCATATTCGAGTTTTCCTCTTCTTCTCTCATATAGAGCGTGTAGTTTTTCTCTTTCTTATTGCTTGCGCCGGGAATGACCACTTCCTTCAATTCCTCGAACACATCTGTTTTCCGGGAAATTATAGCTTGGTCGACAGTTGCATCCGAACTGCCATAAGCACCATTCAATATGATATTATAAGCAGTTGCAGGCAATTCCCTCTCTTCCTTACCCACCACTTTTGAATTGTAGATGGTAATGGGAACAATGAAAGGGTTCTGAATGTTTACTGCCACTGCATTATTTGTTTTATCGAGTATAGCCGAGGAAACAATTTTATCCTTTGAGATGTGTATATACGCAATAAATATAAGGGAAATTATCGCGAACGGCAGTAAAATTCGATATGGCTTGCGTAGTTTCATTAATGTATCGCTCCCAACTGTAAAGCTTGATAACTTTACCTTCCCTTTTACATATCACCTTACACCCCAATTTAAACATCATTTCTAGTTTTCAGTTTCTTCAAAGTTTTCTATCTCATCAACAAGCTCACCTTTTTCATTAAAAAGTTGTGCTTTATCCCCTTTGTTGTTCCATAAATGGTCGCTTAGCCAATGGATATATTTTTTGAAATGCTTTTTTTGAGCTCCTGAAGTAATATACATCAACTCACCTGGGGCAAGCTTATAATTTTTAGGAAAATCAAATGTTTGGTATCCTTTCTGGCTGATGAGCTTCCAATCCGTCAGGTCGATTGTTTCTGTCCCTTGGTTCTGCAAGGTCACTGTTTCCTCTTTTACGTCCAAATCTGTAATTGTTATGGTATTTGTCTTGGTTCTTTCCTTGCTGTTTGCATACAGCCATGGACGATCATTGACAAACAACAGAGTTCCATCCGTTGAGAACACGATATCCCCTGCTTCTGCCGTATTATAGATATCTGCACCGCTTTCAATCAGCCGGTTCAGAACAGGCTGGTGTGGATGGCCAAAATCATTGTTCCTTCCAGTGGAAATGACTGCGATTTTTGGTTTTACATCCTTCAGGAATGCAGCTGTAGAGGAACTGTTGGATCCATGATGGGCAACCTTCAGAATGGTGGATTCCAGATTGTATTTTCTGCTCAACCTCTTCTCTTCCATCTCCTCTGTGTCTCCCATAAAGAGAAACTTTATTTCCCCATAGGCAACCTGGAGAACGATGGAAGCATCATTTGTTTCCTTTTTACCAACACCGCTGTTAAGTACCTTCACGTTTAGAGCCGGATCAAATTCAAGCTTCATTTTTTCCTTTGCATATTGCACGGGAACAATATTATTCCAGACGTACTGCTTGTACTGGATGAAGGACAATGTGGAGTGCGCTTTTCCGCTATCAAGAATTTTCTTTACAGGTATTTCCTCAAATAGAGCCGGGATTCCACCAATATGGTCAAAATCAGGGTGAGTAATGACCAGTAAGTCGATTGCGGTTATGGAAAGCTTTTTTAGGTAGCCTATTAATTTTGGTGCCGAATCCCTCGGACCGGTGTCAATCAGCACCTGGGAGCCATTTGGTGTTTGAAGAAGGATGGCGTCTCCTTGGCCTATATCAATGTAGTGAACTTTTAATGAAGGAATCGTTTTCTCGGTTCCTGTCGAAGTTTCGGCAATTGTATTTGTATAGATGGGAGAAGAAAGATGGGGTTGTATTTGAATGTTGGCAGATTGTTTTGCACCAAATACTAGTATGGGTGTAGTGGTATCGATGAATGCAAATACAATAATAAAAGCCCAGATGATCTTTTTCATGAAAACTTCTCCCCCTCAAACATTTCACTCGTAATGTTACTATGAGGGAGAAGCTGCTATATTATTCGTTCTTCTCAAAGCTTTTCGGTCAATATTTACCTATCAATTAACGGATAATTATTCTGATGTCCTAATTCGCTCTTTCAAACCAATGTTGTCGAGGTAAATCAGCCCACTTCCAGTTTGATTGAATTCAAATATGATTTCATTAATATCCTGATAGTTGATGTTTGCCATGTTTTCCTGCAAGAACGCTAATGGCACCTCATATGTCTGCAGCATATGCTCATAATTATTCCCGAATCTCTCATTCCACCAGTCGAATTTGTATAGCTTAGTGGAATAGGTAGGTTCGATTTCCACTTTTGTTCCAATGCGGCTATCCAGCTTCATGGTACCTTTTGGTTTTACCATGACAGAGATGGGGATGGCTTTCTCTTCGAACCCTTCCGGAACACCTATTCCATAGAAGTCATATCTGCTGGGGTGCAGCTGTACAGCATCGAATCTCAGAACTGTCTGTGGACCAAGGGTTTCAGAGACTTCATCCGGAAGCTTTACTGTATATCTTCCATTAGTCCCACGCCAGCCCAGTTTTACCGCTTCATTTCCTTGGGGCTCATTATTACGTAAAGTCAGATTAACCTCTTTCCAGACTTGCAGGTTATAGCCATGGAGTTCTCCCGCATCCAGAGTCATTGTGGTTACATCCACATCCTCCTCATACGTTGCAAGAGGAGTGAACGAACTGTCTTCATATTTCAACCTGACAGGATCGGTAGGAATCCACGAAGAGGCGGTCTCCTTGGTGGAAAAGATTTGACGGTACTCCTCTCTTCCTTTTAATGTTGCATCAAGAAAGGCTGCCACGTATAACTTGGTCATTTCCCGCTGAAGACCGGGTTCCATAATTTCTTTTCGGTTCATGAACCACCAATATGGGGAAGGCTGGTCCACCTCCCAATCGGAATTGAATTGGCCATGATTTGCTCCATAAAGATAAATGCTGCTTTTGAAACCATCAAAATCATCTGAAAAACTGATCCTCTCATATTGTCTTATTCCGTAATAATTGGTATGATCGGTATCGTTTGCCCCTTGAATAGTCAGATAGTTGATATCCTTTAATTCAACTGGCTGGTCACCAAGCTTGAATCTTCCGTCCCCTGGGGAAAGTCCGATTAACGCTTTGATGGAAAAATCGAAATTCAAGGTTACCTTCGCATTATTTGGCAATCGGTCCAGATCATTCATCAGAGCAGCCAAGCTGACAGCCTCCCCACCACGGGAATGACCGATTAACCCTATATTTTCCATATCCGCTTTTCCGTATAGGGGATGTTGTTTATCATTATTCCACTTCCCCCACTGATCCAAATGCTTAAGGAACATCCATGCCCTTCCTGCATTATCCCAGCCAATATGTCCCGACTTTCCGGAGTTAAGGAAGTTTTGGTCAATGGAAACGGCAATATATCCCTTACTCGCCAGAAGTTCGCCAAGATACTCATATCCCCCGTCCGAGAAATCAGCCATATTATGATTCCCATGAACCAAGAGTACTAATGGAAAGGGGCCTTGAGACGATTCATCAGGCATCCATACTCTCCCATTTAAAGGAGCTTTGTTTAGATCAAAGCCCCAGAACCACTCACGGTACCATTTGTTGAAGCCTTTTGGATGAACGATAAATGAAGACATATTCACTGTGTTCGTCTGATATGTAACGTCTCGGTATTCTTCTCTTCTCTGATCCTCTCCGCTCCCATATGTAAAGCTACTTATGTCGTAATCACCATTCTCAGCAGGATTGGCAAGAGAAGGATTCATCGCTTTGTCTGTAATCTCCAAACTCCATGCCCCCTCTTCCCCTTCTGAAAAGATGGAAAAAAGGAACAGACCATGCAGTAATACAGTTGCAGACCCTAAAGCGGCAAAAGTTAAGCCCCTTCGTTTTCTTGCGCTTCTTACCAGTTTAATAGAAAGTCCTGTCCATGCACCCAATATCAGTAGAAAATAGCCCATCATCGTAAGGAACGGTCCCAAGTATGCCCCAAGGGTAATAATCCCTGCAACAGCCCCCATAATGCTTGCGACCAATAAGTTGGGCAATTTAGTCAATACCTTTAAGCCGACCCAAGTAATAAATGTTCCTATTAAGATGCTGAGGAATGCAGTAACTAGAGTAAACGAAAAATCAAACCATTTTCCGGCTCCGGTATAGAAGAAAAAGCCCATGATAAAAACCAATACCAGAATATAAACAAATAATCCACGAATACTTGCTTTCCAATTGCGATTGATAAAACCTACCACCGTTTTTTCACCTAATAAAAGTGCCCTTTTTATTGCGTTCATTAATAGTCCCCTAAATTAAATTGTATGAATTCCTTTATATCATATACTTTTCTATTATCCTTTTTTGCATTTCTCTATTTTTTGATTTTCCTAAAATACTTAAAAGGATATAGGCAAGAAGAGAAAATATGACTGGAAGCACTACACTGTGCATCCCAAACACTCCATCCATTAATGTTACAATCACAATGTAGGAAAGAACTCCTACGAGGATGGAGCCCAGAGCCCCATAAGCGTTTCCTTTTTTCCAGTATAAACCAAGTACGACCGGCCAAATGAATGCAGCCTCCAGTCCGCCAAAAGCAAATAAATTTAATGTAATGAGAAAATCAGGAGGGCTGATTGCCATAAAGAATACAAGAATGCCGACTATTCCTGTTACTCCCAGGCTCATTTGACGAATCTTCTTTTCCGGAGCATCAGGACTCACATAGTTCAAGTAGATGTCTTTCACAATGGATGAGCTGACTATCAAAAGAAGGGAGTCTACTGTAGACATGATGGCAGCCATCGGAGCAGCCAATACGATACCAGCAAGCCAGGGAGGAAGTACCTCCATTGCGAGGAGAGGCATCACAGTGTCCGGTGTTGTAAGTCCTGGGAGCACCGCTCTTCCAAAAACACCTGTCAAATGCATCCCTAACATAATGAATCCGACAACAATAGTACCGATGATTAATGCTGTATGCATGGCCTTTGAATTCTTGTAGGACATTGCCCTTACTGCCACTTGAGGCAATCCGACTACCCCCACTCCCACCAAAATCCAAAAGGAGGAAACATAAAGCGGAGTGAGTGTGCCGTCCGCTCCAAAAGGAGTAATCAGGTTCGGATTTTCGGCAGAGAGTTCTCCCATTATGGTAGAGACTCCCCCTCCAGCGATGATTGTCCCGGTTAAAATGATTACCGTCCCTATCACCATTACCACACCCTGTATTCCATCTGTTATCGCTACAGCACGAAAACCTCCGATAATGACGTAGACTAAGACTGATACCGCAAAAATGAACAACGCAGTTGTATAAGATAGGCCTGTAATCGATTCAATGAGGATTGCCCCACCTATCCACTGTGCTGTCATGGCGGAAAATAGAAAAATGATGATACTTGCAGCGGACAGAATAACCACCCACTTGTTCTGATAACGTTCCTTCAGGAAATCGATCAGGGTGATTGCTTTCATTTTACGTGACATGATGGCAAACTTCTTCCCAAGAATAGTCAGGACAAAATACCCTGTCACCACTTGGATCATCGCAAGCATGACCCAACCCAATCCCGTATGATAAGCAATCCCCGGTCCACCTATGAAGCTTGATGCGCTTCCATATGTTGCGACCATTGTCATGGCCAAAAGCAGTCCACCGAGCTCCCTTCCTCCAAGAAAATAGTCCTGTACAAAAGAGTTGGAACGGGAGAGACTTCTTGATGCCGCGATCCCTATTAGAAATATAAGAATTAAAAAAACGATAAGCGGAAGAATCACACCTATTTTCATCGTTCGTCCCCTTTCTCCGATTCCAGAGGAAGATCTTGAAAGAAATTTTTCACTACAACTATCACAATAACAACTATTACGATAAAGCCGAGGATACAACTATAAAAAAACCAGTCCGGAAAACCCAGGATATAGGAATAGGATTCCACTGGTCTTGAACCGAATCCGTAGCCGAAGCCATACCACCAAATAAAATGAAATACAGCCAACCCGACGCCTATCCAAGCCTCTTTATGCGCAATGGGATAACGCCAGTCCTTTTTAATCATTTTATCTCCATTTTCTTCCAAAACGAAATCCTCCTTTCATAATGCTTTCATTTAAGATGGACGTAGCTCCTTCTCTGTCCATTTACTGTTCATTATTATTGTGTTTCGCCCGGCACGTTTCGCCTCATACAATCTATCATCAGCCATTTTAACTAAATTGGAAGATTCGGTTTCCGTACATTCCACACAGCCGATTGCTTCCTGATGTAAAAAATAGAAAACAATTGGCGCCACTATTAAAAATAGCCAGCGCAAGAGAAAAAAGCTAATTTCTAAATGATGATCGGATTTTCTGATGGTATGGTTCACTTCTTCCACGCCTCACTAGTATCATTTGCTTTTCTTTGTGTTCCAAACGCCCTTTTAGCCATCATTTCCATAGTCAGGTCGTCTGCAGGGGGATTATGCAAGCCTGCTCGGACGTCTCGGTAATGCCTTTGAAGAGGGTGATCCGAATGCAGGCTTTGGGCACCAACCACTCTCATCGCTTCATCCACTACAGATAATGCAGTATTGGTTGCGATATATTTTGCAGCTGCAAGATCTTCCACTAGTTCATTCCGAGTGGCCGGTGAATCGTCCCACTTTTTTGCTACACTATATAAAAAATGCCTCGCAGCAGTTAACTCTATATCCATTATGCCAATCCGCTCCCGCACTTTCGGGACATGGCTAATCGGATGCGGAAGACTGTTTGGCTGATAGGATTCTGCAAACCGGACAGCTTCGTTTCGGGCTGCTATTGCAATCCCCAGATAGCAGGCAGGTATATGCAGCAGCCAGCCTTGAGGTTTTGACTCCCTAGTGCCTTTCTTAATATAAAGAAGGCCATCCCCATCAATTTTAACATTGTCCAAGATCAAATCATCGCTTCTTGTGGCACGCATACTCACAGAGTTCCACGTTTCGCGAATCGAGAGACCCTTCATTTCCCTGGATAAAAGAAACTCCCCTACTTCACCGGTATCTGCAATCGTGGCAGAGACAATGAAATAATCAAGGATTGGTGCCAAGGAAGTGAATGTTTTTCTTCCATTAAGAACCCATTCCCCTGTATCCGATTTTTTTGCACTCGTTTCGGGAAGTCCCCCTCTTGCCGGACTCCCTGTACCTCCTTCTGAATGGGCGGAGTTGATGATTTTTTCATCTTGAATAATGGAAGTGCAAATTTTATTAAAAGTATCCTCCGGCCAAGCTAGGTATGTTGATACATTCATCATAATCCCCAGATGCCAGCCCAAACTAAGAGCTGTCGGACCATCGCCTTGGGCGATCGTCTCCTGAAGAAGAATAAAGTCGTACAGTCCAAACCCCTTGCCGCCATATGGTTCAGGTATGGTTGCATCCAGAAGGCCAGCTTTCTTTATCTCATCGAAATTTTCAAAAGGAAACCTTGCTTGCTGATCATAGTTTGCAGCACGAGTTGCAAAAGAAGTGGAAAGACTCTTTGCAGTTTCAAGTAGATCCTTCTGTGACTCATTCGTTTCAAAAGTAGGAAGGTAATTCATGCTCTATTCCCCTTTTTCAGTATTTCTATTATTTTATCACAAAGACAATAAAATCCTTTCATAATTTAGAATTGTCACTATACACCGTACCATTTGTAAAACAGAGTTTTGTAGAAAAGAATCGAAAACTATCAAAATATTTAAAATATATAGAATTATTTTTCGATTACTATGTTTTTTTTATATCTGCAGTAGTACAATAAAAAATGAAATCTTCATAGATTTCTATTTTTGTAAAATACAAGGGGGTTATTTTGTGAAGAGCAAGTTTTATCTTTTTTCCGCTTTACTGTTAGTTGTTGCACTTCTATTGTCTGCTTGCAGCTTTAGCGAAAGCACGAGCAACAGTAATAACAACAACAATGAAACAGAGAGTCCGACTGATTCGGATAAAGACGGTACCACCGATGAAGAGGATTCATCTCCAAAGGTACTTCGACTTAACAATGGATCAGAGCCTGGTTCCCTTCATCCAGCATTGGCACAAGGTACGCACGATTCCTGGATACTTGAGCATACTTTCGAGGGATTGACCAAGAAGAATGCAGAAGGTGATATTCAACCTGGTATGGCACAGGAATGGAATACAGAGGACGGAGTAACCTGGACGTTCACATTGAAGGATGATGTTTATTGGTCCAACGGTGACCCTGTTACTGCAGAGGATTTCGAGTACGCTTGGAAGCATGTATTGAATCCTGCTACTGCAGCCCAGTATTCCTATCAGCTCTACTACTTAAAAGGCGCAGAAGCTTACAACTCGGCTGAAGAAGGTGCCGACCTTACAGCTTTGGAGGCTGAAGTAGGGGTAAAAGCTGTAGACAGCAAGACACTTGAAGTAACGCTTGCGCAGCCGACACCTTACTTCCTGGATCTAACTTCTTTCTATACTTACTATCCAGTAAACAAAAAAGTTCAGGAAGCAAATAAGGATTGGGCTTTAGAAGCAGAAACGCATGTTTCAAACGGTCCATTCTACTTGGCTGACTGGAAGCATAAAGAAAGCATCGCAATCAAGAAGAATGATAAATATTATGAAAAAGACATGATCAAGCTTGATGAAGTTCAATTTGTCATTATTGATGATGAGAACACAGCTTGGCAAATGTACCAGGCCGATGAACTGGATCTAGTATATCCGTTGCCACAGGATGTTCAGGGTCAATTAATGGCGAGCGATGACGCTGAATTCCATATCGGACCTGACCTGGCAGTATATTACTTCAATATCAATAATACAGAGAAGCCGTTCAACAACGCTAAAATAAGAAAAGCACTTTCCCTGGCTATCGATCGTCAGACAATTGTAGAACATGTTGCACAAGGCGGCCAGACACCTGCATACTCCATCGTACCTCCTGGAATTCCTGATGTGAACGGTGACTATCAGGAAAATACAGGTAAATTATTCGAGGAAAATGTAGAGGAAGCCAAAAAGCTTCTTGCTGAAGGACTTGAAGAAGAAGGTCTGGATGAGCTTCCTTCCTTTGTGTATCTGTATAACACATCCGAAGGACATAAAGCCATTGCCGAGGCAGTACAGGAAATGTGGCGTAAAAACCTTGGTGTAGATACTACGCTTGAAAATGTTGAATTCCAAGTCAAATTGGACAGTGAACAAGCCGGTGACTATACTGTTTCCCGTGCAGGCTGGGTTGGAGATTATGTAGATCCAATGACATTCCTGGATCTTTGGGTAAGTGATGGACCATACAATGATGCCCGCTTCAAAAACAGCGAGTATGATGAGCTTATCTCAAAAGCAAAATCTACTCTTGATCAAGCGGAACGCATGGAAGCAATGCACGCGGCAGAAAAGATCCTTATGGATGAAATGCCAATCATCCCAATCTATTTCTACACAAAACCGTATGTATTAAAGCCGTCCGTAACAGGCATTTATGACCCAATCAACAGCTATCCACAGTTCAAGTATGCTGACATAAAGTAATGATGAGTGGAAGAGAGAGGGCCTTTTCGGGTCCCTCCCTTCTTTTTTTAAAACGCTAGTTATCGGGGGTCATGATTCATGCTGAAATATACGTTTAAGCGACTTGGATGGGCAGTATTGACTTTATGGGCCATCATTACACTTACCTTCATCCTAATGCACAGTGTCCCTGGAGACCCATTTGCAAGAGAAGGAACCATGCCTGAATCCGTTCGTGAAAATCTCAACCGCTTTTATAATCTGGACAAACCATTAATTGTACAGTACGGACTTTACCTGAAGAGTGTCGCCATTGATTGGGATTTTGGTCCATCCTTAAAATCTTCTACACTGACAGTCAATGATTATATCAGTAAAGGCTTTCCCGTATCTTTTCATCTAGGGATACAATCTCTTATCATCGCCATTTCTTTCGGTCTGATATTAGGCATTATCGCCTCCCTCAATCGAAACAGGTGGCCGGATTATATTGCCATGATTCTTGCCATTATTGGGGTATCGGTTCCAAGTTTTATTCTTGCCACCATCCTTATCAACTATTTTGCAGTTGAGTGGAGACTTCTCCCTGTTGCAACATGGAAATCCTGGGCTCATACCATTCTTCCTTCCATATCTCTTGCGATGTTGCCGATGGCCTATATAGCAAGACTGATGCGTTCGAGCATGCTCGAAGTGATGGGGCAGGACTATATACTGACAGCTACTGCCAAAGGATTATCCAAGAGTACCATTGTCTTAAAGCACGCTATTAGAAATGCGATTCTGCCAGTTGTCACAGTAATTGGTATCATTGCGGCCAATCTAGTAACAGGAAGCTTCATCGTAGAAAGCATTTTCGGTATTCCTGGCATGGGTGACATGTTTGTAAATGGTATCTTTAATCGTGATTATCCTGTCATTCTCGGATCCACCATCTTCTACAGCGCCATATTGATTTTCCTCATATTTATAGTGGATGTTGCTTATACCTGGATTGACCCACGAATTAAGGTGACAGGAGGCAATGGGTGATGGGAGAAAAACAATATTCGAAAGATTTTGAGGCTATGTTTGAAAAGGTCGAGCATTCCTCCTCCGAGCAGGAAAAAATAGCCGGCCCAAGTATATCCTACTGGAAGGATGCCTGGATCCGATTAATAGACAATAAATTGGCTATGGTCGGATTTATCCTGATTATCTCGATGATTGTAATGGCAATAATCGGCCCTTATTTGAGCGGCTATTCCTACTTTGAACAGGATTTCACAAAAAAGAATCTCCGCCCTAACAGTGAGCATTGGTTTGGCACCGATTCTTCAGGACGTGATCTATTTACAAGAGCGTGGTACGGAGCACGCTATTCCCTGCTTATCGGATTGATGGCTGCCCTTATCGACTTTGTATTTGGGGTATTATACGGTGGGATATCCGCCTTAAAGGGTGGCAGAATGGATAACATCATGATGAGGGTGGCTGAAGTCCTTTATGCGATTCCCTTTTTATTGATGGCGATTCTCATGATGGTCGTTTTGGACCGGGGTCTTCTATCCATCATCATCGCCTTAACTATTACAGGATGGATACCAATGGCCCGGCTGGTAAGGGGTCAGATGCTGCAACTGAAGGAATATGAATTCGTTCAAGCTGCAAACGCCATGGGAGCAACAACAGGATGGAAATTGCGAAAGCATATGATACCTAACACTTTGGGACCTATATTGGTCAACATGACATTAACTGTTCCTACCGCCATTTTTGCTGAAGCAACACTCAGCTTTCTTGGTTTAGGTATTCCAGCACCAAAAGCAAGCTGGGGAACGATGGCAAGTGATTCATTGGGAAGCATACTGATAGGAAACTTCTATCAACTTCTTGTACCGGCCATCCTCATATCATTAACCATGTTTGCTTTTAATGTATTCGGAGATGGTCTACGGGACGCGCTAGATCCTCGCTTACGAAAATAAAGGAGGAATCTTTTTTGGCAAACCTATTAGAGGTGGAAAATTTACATGTATCCTTTCACACATACGCTGGAGAGGTTCAAGCCGTAAGAGGCGTTTCCTTTACGATAAAGGAAGGGGAAGCAGTAGCGATTGTAGGGGAATCGGGCTGTGGGAAAAGCGTGACAGCAAAAGCGATTATGCGGTTGCTCCCCCCTGCAATTACGGATATAAAGGAAGGGAACATTACCTTCGCTTCCTCTAACCTGCTAGATTTACCTGAGAGAAAAATGCAATTGTTCAGGGGAAAAGAAATGAGCATGATTTTCCAGGATCCAATGACTTCCTTGAATCCAACTATGAAAATCGGGGAGCAGATAGCGGAAGGACTAATGAAACATAACAAAATCTCATCCAAAAAGGCGGAAGTACAGGCTGTTGAACTGTTGAGGATGGTAGGTATACCGGAACCGGAGAGAAGGGTCAGACAGTATCCTCATGAATTTTCGGGAGGAATGAGGCAACGTGCCATGATTGCCATAGCACTTGCCTGTCAGCCAAAGCTATTGCTTGCCGACGAACCGACCACCGCTTTGGATGTGACCATTCAAGCTCAAATACTGGAATTATTGAAGGAACTACAGCAGAAGCTGGGGACCTCCCTTGTTCTGATTACTCATGACCTTGGAGTTGTTGCAGAAACATGTGAACGTGTAGTTGTCATGTATGCAGGACAAGTGGTGGAAACAGGGAAAGTGGAGGATATTTTCAATACCCCCCTTCACCCTTATACACAAGGCCTCTTGAAAACGATACCAAGGATCGATCGGGACAGAAAGCAAACCTTGGAACCGATATCAGGGACTCCACCTGACCTGTTGGATCCCCCAAAAGGGTGTGCATTCTTCGCCCGCTGCCCTTATGCCATGAAAATATGTCAGTCAGAGACACCAGAACTTTTGGAAATAGAAAACAAACAACTGGCCAGATGCTGGTTACACCACCCTATTGCCAAACGTATGTACCAGGAAAGCTAGGAGGTCGGAGAATGGCAGGAAGTAATGCTTTAGTAGAGATTAAGAATTTACAAAAATACTTTTCTATCAGTGGCGGAACCGTCAAAGCAGTGGATGGGGTAGATCTCACCATCCACCAGGGGGAAACAGTGGGACTTGTCGGGGAGAGCGGCTGTGGCAAATCTACCATTGGCAAAACAGCGATTCGATTACTTGAGGCTACTGCCGGTGAAGTACTTTTTGAAGGAAAGAACATCTTCTCTTTATCACCGAGGGAAATGAAGGCGTTACGCAAAGAGGTACAAATCATATTCCAGGATCCTTATGCATCCCTCAATCCAAGGATGACCATTGAAGCGATTATTGGTGAACCCCTTGATATCCATCAAACATTGAAAGGCAAGGCCAGGAAGGATCGGATTAAAGAATTGCTGAGACTTGTAGGATTGAATGAGGATCACATGCAAAGGTTTCCACATGAGTTTTCCGGGGGACAAAGGCAGCGTATCGGAATAGCAAGAGCACTTGCCCTTCAACCAAAATTCATCGTATGTGACGAGCCTATTTCCGCGCTGGATGTATCGATCCAGGCTCAGGTTGTCAATCTGCTTAAGGAATTACAGGACCGTTTTAATTTAACCTATTTATTCATAGCTCATGACCTATCCATGGTGCGCTACATATCAGACAGAATACTTGTTATGTATCTGGGGCAAATGGTCGAGTTGGCAGATAGCGATGAGCTATGCAAAGAGCCGTTGCATCCCTATACTCAAGCTTTGTTGTCCGCAGTCCCGACTCCTGCACCCAATGGGAGGCGGGAGAGGATTGTACTGTCAGGAGATGTCCCAAGTCCGATGAATCCCCCTTCCGGCTGTGTGTTCCATACAAGATGTCCGCAAGCCATGGAAACATGCAGAGTGGAAAAGCCGAAATGGCAGGAGGTTAAGCCAGCCCATTTTGTAGCCTGCCACTTGTATGAATAGTGTTTATATATCAATAGACAAAAATACTAAAGAGCCTTTCATTAAAGGCTCTTTTTTAACACAATAATCTACCTATTTTCTATGTACTCAAACTTGGAAAGTGCTTCTTTCACAAAATCTTGATCCATACCCATATTCAAGGCTATCCGCTCCGCCCATTCCTCTTTTGAAGAGAGCGCTTGCTCGATCTTCAGTCCGGAAAGACTGCTTTCAAAGCTTTTCCAGTTATAAAATTCCCAATGGGTAATTTCATCGGTCCCTTTCCTTCTAACCCTTTTTTCACATAAGGCTTTCCAGATCCTAGCTTGGGATAATTCACCTGCCCTTTGCAAATCTTCAATGGTATATGGAGTTAAAGGAAATGTCTGTTTGGTAATTTTACCATTATTTCTAATATATGATATGGTGAATTCCCCTTCTTCCGCTTCCACTTTTACGTGAGCACCAGGAAAAAAACCCTCTAATATCTCTTCGCTAAAGCTATCATGGTTTTTCTCCACAAGGATGGGTTGAATCCATTGGTCCCCCAGATCACAATAGTACTTTTCACCATTTTCACCTAATGCAATCACGGCTACATGTGCCTTCTCTTCAAAAAAATCATGACCAATTGGATAGGCCTCTAGGCCAGCCTCCTTCAATTCAGCAAGGAGCCAGATTGCCAAATCAAAGCAGTTGCCACCAGCTCCAAATCTTTCGAAATGTTCCTTCATTTCCATGAAAGACCGCTGCTTCTTGTCCCTTTTATCATAAAAATAAGCTTTGGTGATGGTATCCATTCCAACACCATCAAATTTTCTCCATACCCTTAGGATGTTCTTTGGAGCCTCCACATTCATTCTTCCCCTCAGAAATATTTTAAACTATCCATTGTTTCTATGAGATTCATAGATTGGAATTAACACTGCACGACACTCTTTTTCATAAAACTCTATGGGTCCGGCTCCCTCAATCACGGCGTATCGATAATTCATTTTCTTCAACTCAGACAAGCAATGGTGCAGCAATTGTGCTCCAAGTCCCTTGCTTCTCTCACCCTTAACAACTCCCATTGGTCCAAAGGTGCCTTTTTTATTTTCAAAGGACTCAAAGCATGCAAACCCTAAAATTCTATCTTTCTCTACAGCTAGAAAGATGGGTATTTCATCTTTTTGAAAGCCATTTTGAATGGACTCTATCCAACCTGAACCAAACTGTTGCTCCACCAACTCCAATAAAGCTGATAGGTCTGTACTCTTTGCTCTTCTGATGAAGGTAGATGCCCCAACACTTTCCGGCACCTGGTAGTAATCCATAGCTACCAGTAAATCCCGAGATGTGCAGACTGCTTTTTCCACGAAAGCTCTATCCTTTTCGGTAAGAAGCGAGTGGATAATGGGATTCAATCTAAGAAGAGCCTGCATTAGATGTCCTTCATTCAAGCGGATCTGGTTGTATCGCCGCATCCTTCCTGCCGCATACTTGAATACACTCTCTACTTCTGGAGAGACAGGCACTGTACAAAGAGGTAGAGTTATAGGAGATGAGTGAAAAGGTTGAAGACTTTTAGAAAAATCATGCAAAAAACTATATCCATATCCTTTTACTAAATAGGAGAATAATTCTTCACATACTCCACTATTCTCTTCACACATAGCGAGAAACAAATGAAAAGGAGTAAGAACTTGATGCTCCTCCACTTTATCCGTCGCCAATTCCAGAATTCTATTTACTCGGTCGGTGAAAACGATGTCCATTTCAGCTAACACTCCTCTACCACTGTTTTCATATAGTCAAGTTTTACTATTCTTTATTTTATCATTAATGAGGGAATTTTTAGAAGTGAGAAGCTACTGTGAATTTTCAGCCGCACAAAAATGGGACGTCCCAATTAAGGTACGTCCCTTCTACAACTAGTTCTTTAACATTTCATATACTTCTTCATCCAATTTCTTTGCAAGCTCTGCATCATATGTTTTTACATAATCCGGCTCCTGCGTGATTTGTCCTCCATAGAAGATGACATCTTCCACAGACTCCACATCCACAGTGACAATGCGATATTTCATTGTTTTATCAATTACATCAGAAACCGTCCCTTTTCCGTTAATGGAATAGCAGCTGCCGGCTCCAACTACTCCCAATAACAGATCAGGATTCTCATCAATGTTAAAAGCGCTTTCGGCTTTATGTCCCAATGCAAATTTAATGGTCTTCCTATCCTGATGGGCAACCAGCCAAGAAACGATACTCAGGTTCGGTTTCTTCGTCTTCTTATCCGTCGTGATCAACGATACAATTTTTTCACCCTGAAGTAAGTCGATAAGTTCCTGTTTAAGCGTTGCTTCTACTCTTGCCATTTTGAAAACCTCCTCTAAAATACATATTCATATTATATACATGGAATGGTTACTAATCCAAATATTACTTTTATTACCCTATTATAGAAATTTAAAAACGGATGCTCCCTCATAGATTCCTAATAAGGAAAAGGGCAGGAAAATGTGATTTTTTCCTGCCCCCTTTAGGATTTAATGATAATATTTACTTCTTCTCGCATAGCTTACGGATTCGGAAAATCTCCCCTGATTCCTTTTTCTTCTACGGCGCTTTTGATTCCAGCCAAGTAGCCATATAAAGACAAAAAGGATGACTAAAAAAATGCCCACAGAAAAGAAGCTGCTTTTCTGGTTTTCAGCATTGGAGGAAGCTTCAGGATTGTCCTGTTTTTCTGAGGACGCCAATGGACTTATTTCGTTCTTCACCTGCTCCACAATTACATCTTCTTTAATATTTTCCCGGTCACCTGTTTTCACTATAAGCTGGTCTTCGGCATTTACTGCATAGCTGATTACCTCATCCGCCTGTTTGGAAACATGGATATCCTTTGCCAGCATAAATTCTCTCCCTGCAGCATCACTGATCATCTTACCTTTTGGAACTTCCACCGTTTCAAAATTGAGAAATCCATAATCCAGTAGGTTCATCGTGTCCTTATAGGAATAGTATTTGGAAGCTGCTTTTAATGTGACAACAAGCAGTTCCTTTCCATTTCGCTCAGCGGTTGTGACAAGTGTATGGCCGGATTCAGGCACATATCCATTTTTCACTCCGGTTGCACCTTCATAATCCCATAAAAGACGATGATGGTTATATAGGGTAGTTTCCCAGCCCTCGCCAACCCACTCCATTTCTTTCGTTCCTACAATTTCACGGAACGTTTCGTTTTTCATGGCATATTGGGCAATTTTCCCCATATCCTCTGCTGTCGTGACATGTTCCGGATCAAAAAGTCCATGAGGATTTTTGAAGGTGGTATTTTCTGTACCTATTTCATTTTCCACAAACTCTGTCATACGCTTGGCAAACTCTTTTTCACTGCCGTTCAAATGCTCTGCTATGGCTGTTCCTGCATCATTCCCGGAATTGATCAAAAGACCTTGTACAAGTTTATAAAGTGTAACCTTCTCACCCTTCAAGAGATAAACTCTCGATCCATCCTGATTACGCGCCTTCTCACTGACCGTTGCAATATCCTCCAGATTCCCTTCCTCTATGGCTATAATAGCCGTCACAATCTTGGTGATACTTGCTGGATACATGATTCTGTCACTGTCTTTCTCATAGAGAACATCGCCAGTTTCCGTGTCTATTAGTATCGCCGATTCACTAAATAGTTCTATATTTTGATTCGCATTTGTATGTTGAATAGGAAACCCAAGTACTAGCACGGTGGCTAATAGTACAATATTAATACATTTATTTATCATGAAAGAGACATACCTTTCTAATAGAAGTCTAGTATTCTTCTTTAATTTTGTTTGTCAAAAAAACTCGAAAAAACTCCATATTGATTAGTGTAACGTAAAACATGACTATTTTCATAGTAATATTCAAATTTGTAAAAAATGTAATGTAAAATTAATAGGAATCATAAAAAAGGAATTAAAGTAAATGGGAAACCCATTACTTTAATTCCTTTTCCATTACCAATAAAGGCTTTTCTTTGTACTGGACTTCTTTAATTTCTCTGAATCCTATTCTCCGCCAAAACTGTAAGCCCCTGTTATTATCTTTATAGCATCCTAACCTGACTGCTGAAACTCCACGGTCCGTCATCAATTTTTCGTAATGCAGAAATGCTTTCTGTGCCAAACCTTGCCCTTCAAAAGACTCATGAACAAGCAATAGTCCCAGCCATGGGAACCCGTCTTTGGGATTGTACATGGTAAAATCAATGATCCCGATATGTTTTCTTTTCCACTTTAAAAGGTATCTCTCTTTTTCTACCTCATCGTCTTCATGTTCGGTCAAAATGTCCTTCATATCCAGCTGGGGTTTGCCATCTGATAATAAATTATACTTCGGCTGTGAATTCATGATTTCCAATTCTTCTTTGATAAATGATTTTCCGCTTACCATCAGCTCTAACATGGATATTCCTCCAAAAAAAGAAGAAAACCGTTTATGCTTCGGGTTTTCTTCTCTATTATTAACTTATCGTTTTACAGGTGTTTTTTCACAATATGCCTTCACAAAAAATGCAGGATTCAAAGGTTCCCCTGTCACCATTTCTATTTTCTTGTTCCAATGATGGGAGCTGCCCGGCGCAAGGAATTCATCTCGGATATAGGCTCCGACTTTCGGAGTGAAGAACTCCTCGGAAATATTGGTTAGTATATATTGATGAAGCTGGGCGGAAGTAAGTTCTCCTAGCAGGTAATTCTGATAGTAGACCGGTGCCAATGTAAAGTGAATCTTCGCTGCCCAATCAGGATTACTGCGATTCTCTGGAGGATTAACAAGCTGAATTTTTTCCACCGTTTCCCACCATAATGCATTTAAATCCTGATCTGGATTTTCATAAAGCGCTCTCTCAAAGAATACGAAAGTGATGATCCACCTTGCAGAAATGAGCATTTTTAGTTGTTCATGCTTTTCTAGACTTGGAGCTAATTTATCCAAAACAGCCTCATCCAGCTTTAGAAACTTAGATAGCCATTCCCGGTTCTCCGTCATCTTACCAAAGAGCATTGCAATAGCTTCGGTTGTCAGGATGTGTGCAGGACTTCGAAGCAATGCTGGCAAATCACGATTGGTATATTTGTTGTAGGCAGCATGCCCGAATTCATGAAGCATCGTTCCCATCCAATATGTATTATCCACATTATTGCATAATACCCGGATGTCCCCTTCACGGTCCATATCCATGCAGAACGCAGTTGGATTTTTCCCGTCACGAGGATTCAAGTCTGAGGACGCATATAGCCCCTCAATCGGCATATCCATCGAATTGAATGTTTCAGCTGTAAGTGTCTCCAAGTTTTTACCTTTGAAGAAAGGGTCCAGGTTTGCTTCCTTGTTGGCAGGAGCTTCCTGGAAGAATGGATCGGAATAATGCCATGGACGTAGTTCAGATACTTCCACCTGGAATTTCTCTGCAAGGGAGGCATCCAGTTCGCTTTTTAATGCGCGGAAGGTTTCATCCGACTGTTCCACAAGGTTTGTGAAAATGGAGAAAATCTCTTCCAGATCCAGCTCCTGATTCGCGAATGCCATCTTATAATAGTTTTCATACCCTAGGTTTCGAGCGGCTTCATTGCGCTTTCTTACAAGCTCGAGCAGTTTGGCCGATACTTCCGCTCCAACCTCCTTGCTTGCTTTCCATGCCTTCTCTCGTTCTTCATTATTTGTGCTATTTACCAGAATATCACGGATGTCGTTAGCAGAAACCTTCCTGCCGTCCACTTCTGGCATATACGTATTAAATAGATAGTTAAGCTCCGATGACATGGAAGCAAGCTCTTCAATCGTCTCCTTGGACATTTGATTCTCTTTCATTTCTGTTTCCAATAACTCCAATTGACGCTTCTGCTCGGCACTAAGGTTTTCTATTGAAAGTAATTCTTTCACTTGTTCAAATCGTTCACTATCTGAATAATAAAGACTGAACTCACTTGATGCTTTCCCTGCTTCCTCTGCCCACTTTTTTTCCCCGGTAGTCTGTGCCATCCACCCTGCATAGGATGATTTTTTCAATAGCGTCTTAAAATGTTCATTCTGTTCTTTTAAAAATTGTTCTACTGTCATATAGTTCCCTCCATTTTAAAAGCCTGTCATACATATTGATTTTGGTAATGCTGAAAAAATCAAGTGTAATTCTTTGAGATATTTGTCATCAGAAAGCTGTACCAATCCAAATTGAAATAAACTTGTGAAACTTATTGAACCCATGATTAAAGAGGAAAATTCACTGATGGATAGCTTTACAGTAACGTCCGGTTCCTTATCGTCCATTACAAGTGCATACCCATTGTGGAAATTGACCGATACTTCATGGGTAAGGTTCGCAAAAGAATCCGTCACACTCAAATTGACATTCAAGTTTGCCGAACCAAAGGAATTTGCAGTAGTCTGTTCGAACAGCGCACGAATATCCAATACCTACATGAGCCCCACACCAGCTGCATTGCTTTCGTAATAAACATGTGGCATCAGATTATCCGAGCCGTTTCTTGGGTCATTTAGCAGTAAATGAAAATCCTCCTGCTGAGTATTCCAGATAATCTGATGAATCTGATCCTGCTGGGAGTGTAAAAACGTGCAAAGCTCCAATAATGCTTCCCGTGTCTCCCAAACGAATTCTTTCATTAGGATATGATTGGAGATGAAATTACCCGGCTTACTATTTTCAAAGGAGAATACACAATACCCCTTGCATTCGTCTTCCTGCCACACACCAAAAATCTTAATCTTGGGATCCTGGAATAACCTCTTCATATCTTTCTCGGACCGCACAATCATGCCATGGTTTTTTAATGAAAACCGAGAATAGCATTTGTGAAGTTCCACTACGTTTTCTTCAGAGAGTTTCTTCATGTTCTGTTTTGATGGACCTTTAGGCAATTCTTTCGGTGCGAAACGGTATTGATTCATCTTACTCCCATAGCCGTAGCCCATCCTCCTGTAGAAATCCGGGCGGAAAGGATATAAAGCAGCAATGGCC
This sequence comes from Bacillota bacterium, assembly GCA_051750385.1. GTDB lineage: Bacteria > Bacillota > Bacilli > Bacillales > Bacillaceae_I > Sutcliffiella_A. The sequence goes on from JBNJJQ010000008.1 coordinate 147,794, forward strand.
GTTCCTTTATCCCGATAGTACTGTTCAAAATAAGTGATCAGTTCCTTGGCAATCTTTTCTTTCTTGTGAAGCAGATCGACACAGACAAATCCAACTCCACCAAGATCGATTTGCTTAGAGAGAAAGTTCATCGTAAAGTCATGTAAAAGCATGCCTCCCACAAGCCGGTTTCCCGAATATGCCCCAAAAAGTTTTTTTCCATCAGATTCCGTCTGCTTCTCAAGCCGTTCCAACAGTTTCTGTTTTTCTTCCGGGGTATTCACTCCCATACCGGGATAGGCATTGCTGGCAACCTCTACAAAGGAAGGAACATCAACCCTTGATAATGACCGGATGTTTCCCACGCTAGACTCCTCCTTGAACACCTTCTTTTATTCCTTTTTTCATCCAGACCTGGCCTATCCTTTTTGTAAATCCCTTATCAAGCAGAAATTGATAAACCCTTTTATTGGAGATGGCGAAAAATGCCACGGTACAAACATAGTTGACGGTGGATGGTGGAAACAAATACGAAAATAAGGAATCGATCAAGTATTCAGGATTCCCTTTTTCCTCCTTTACATAACAATGTGTGACAGTGGCGGCCTTCAGAGTTCCGTCCCTATCATACTCTCTTTTGAAAAGTCCGTATGCAACTGTTTCCCCATCGTTATTCACCAACTGTAATGCCTGCCCCTCCCTCATGGAAAACCACTGACTTTGCCATGGGGTGTCATGTCTATAAATGGGTAGATACTGTGCATCGTTTGCAGACGTGAAAACTGCCTGGTAGTCCAGTGCTCCATAAAATTCAGGAACATCCTCAGTCCGTAAGTGGACCACTTCATCCACAATTTTGTATCCCTTTTTTTCATACAAGTTGATTGCCTTTTTGTTTTCTGTTATTGCTTCCAGAGTGCTTACTTCCACATTTACTTCTTCATATATCTCCAGAGCCTTATCGATTAATAATTTCCCTACACCATTTCTCCGGTAATCGGTTGCTACTCCTGTTCCACCGTTCCAGGCCACTCTTTTTCCTTCGATGGTTTTGACTCCACTTAAGAGGATTCCGATCGGCTTTTGTTGATCAAATGCCACAATAGATAAAGCAGCTGATAGGTTTTCAAGACCCAGTCTAGTTGTAAAACGATCCACATCCATTGTCGCATCAAAAAAATAGCCTTCAAAACCGGTGTTCCATGCAGCGACCGCTTCTTCCAATTTGCACTCACTTAATTTTTTGATGGTAAACAATGTTTTTCCCCCTTTTGTCAGTCAAGCGCTACCCTATTTGTCTTTTTTTTACGCCCGCTTTGCTCGTTACTCAATAATGATCAGATAGCATTTTATACGGATAATCCACATGGGCAATCCCCGCCTTGTCAGATTCTTTTTTATTCTTTTTAAAACTGACCGGACAGTCTATTTTGAGAGTAAAAAAAGGCGTCAGTAAACCGACCACTCAGTTTATTTCCATTTAAGCATGAATTTTCAAAAAGTTCAATCTAATCTTTTCGACAAATTCCTCTCTCTTTATCCAACTATTCTAAGGAGGTAACCATGGAGTTGATGACACTTTCCAATTGGTTGACCAGCCTCTCATAGAGCTCATCATTTTCCATCACACATTGATAGAAACAGATTCCATCGAAGGAGCTCCAAAACACATTCCCAATAAAATCCACGTCAATTGTTTCTGGGAATTCTCCTTTATCGACACCGAATTGAATAATATCCGTTAAGATCTTTTTATAGACCATCTGGTAACGATTGTACATGAAATCCTTTGTTAGCTCATTCCGAACCGAGCTTAGCCAAAACTCGATATGAACCCTGCTTGTATTTCCCCAGTTAGGATTCACTTTTACCTGTGAGCGGAACACTTCAAAAAAATGGTCGAGCCTTTCCTTGGCAGTCGGCAGTTTTTCCAGCTTCCCCCTGAGAACCTCAAAGCTTTGGTTGGAATTGACATTCATTAATTCAATATAAATTTCGTCTTTGCTTTTGAAATAATTGTAAATGGCTCCTTTACTCATTCCGGAGTGTTTCACAATATCATCAATGGTTGCGACTTGGAACCCTTTCTCTGCAAAACATGCCAGAGCACTTTCGAGAATCATTTTTCTCTTCTTTTCCTTATACTCTTCGGAAACTGCAGGTGGCATTTCCATTCCCCCTTATATAAACGACTAGTCGGTTTATTATTCCAATGATACAACATCCTTTAGGAAATGACAGTAAATTCTAAAGAAAAAGAAAACTTTTTTCTTTTCCAATTCATTATTAGAACCTCTGGAATAAGTAATATCTATAATGAAAGATGGAGAGGGGGAAACCGGATGATAACAATTAAAACTGAACGTGAAATTACAAGGATGCACGAAGCAGGCAAATTGCTGGCCTCGTGCCACAAGCTGCTGAGGAAGAAAATAAAACCTGGGGTCACTACCCTTGAGATAGATCGGTTTGTGGATGAATTTCTTATAGCACATGGGGCAACTTCGGAGCAAAAAGGATACAGGGGCTATCCTTATGCAACCTGCGCTTCCATCAATGATGAAATCTGTCACGGATTCCCACGAAGAGAGCCTTTAAAGGAGGGGGATATTGTAACCATAGATTGCGTGGTCAATTTGAATGGTGCGTTGGCAGACTCTGCCTGGTCCTATCCTGTAGGAAAAATAAGTACAGAAGCTAAAAAATTACTGACTGTTACAAAGGAAGCTCTCTATATTGGCATTTCTCAAGCGATTGCTGGCAACAGGACTGGTGATATCGGGCATGCCATTCAGGAGTATGTGGAAGGCATGAACTATTCAGTTGTTCGAGACTTCACAGGTCATGGTATTGGAAGGAACATACATGAGGAGCCTCAAATCTTCCATTATGGTACAAAAGGCAGAGGGATTCGCCTGAAAGAGGGGATGGTAATTACGATCGAGCCGATGGTCAACATCGGAACATGGTTTTCCATGCTGGACGATAACGGCTGGACCGCCAGAACCGCCGATGGCATGCTTTCTGGACAATATGAACATACCATCGCCATCACCAAGGATGGACCATTGATTTTGACTTCTCAGGATGACTGATAGCCTTCATACCTATTCTAGCGGCCACTCTTTATTGGCCGCTGGCTATTATCTTTCAGCTGAAAAATAATGCAAATATGTAACCTAAAATGATTCCGAATCGTTTTCGTCTACGAGCAGAAAAAAACAGTAACCCATGGATTACTGTTCCCGATTTCCCAGAACTTCCTTTTTCAAAATGGAGAAAACATTTGCATCATGAAAGCATCCACCTTGAAAAAGGTAGCTGCGAAGCATTCCCTCATGGGTGAAACCGACCTTTTCCAATACCTTCCTCGAACCTACGTTTTCCGGATATACATTGGCACCGATTCGCTGAAATTTCATGGTGTCGAAGCCATAATGCACGAGTGCCCTAATTGCCTCGGTTGCAAATCCCTTCCCCCAGTGTTCTACCTCAATTTCATAGCCGATCTCTGCACGCAGGTGCTTTTCGGAAATGGCATGGAATCCACAAGTACCAATTAGTTTGTTGGTGCTTTTCTCCACAATGCCCCATCGAAATAGCATATTATAATCATCCAGGAAGTCTTTGATAAACTTATCTGCCTCCAACCTGGATTGGAATAGTTCCATCCCATAATATTTAGTCATCTCCGGATTTGAGAAATAGCTGTATATGATATCAGAGTCCTTTAATGATAAACTCCGCAATTGCAAGCGTTCTGTCCTGAGCATTGGTACTGGTTTCAACAATTTTCCCCTACCCTTCTGTCATCTCCGCTACTATATATTGGTTTGTCCACATCTTCAGCATCAGAACGAGGCTCTCGTCCCCTCTGGTAAAAACGAAAGTGGAGTCCAGTTGATCTGTCAGAAGCCAACCATCTGATTCAATGAGGGAAAGAACCTCCTGAAAACCTGCCCCTTCTTCCATCCTGGCCATTACTGTCACAGTCTCATTTTCAGTGGAGATGGTCACAACTTCCTTTCCCAAAAGTGCAAGCTTGACTGCACCTCGAACATTTTCATTAAAAGAGAGAAGCACACCTGTCACCAATAATACACCAGCAACGATTAATAATGGCCATTTTACTTTCATTCTCATCACCTTTACAATTATATTTTTCTACCCAAGATTACCAAATCCCTTTTTACTCCTTCGAGTTCTGCCACATTCGGCAAATAGCCCCATTTCTCAAAACCGAATTTTTGGAACAGACCGATACTTGGCAGATTGTGAGCAAAAATGAAGCCGAGCAGATTTTCAATCCCCAGTCTAGGGCATGCCTCCAATGCGTATTTCAGCAGATATGCGCCAAGACCTTTACCTCTGGTGTTTTCATGCAGATAGATGCTGACCTCAGCTGTCGCCTGATAGGCTGGCCTCCCATAAAAGGATTGAAAACTCAGCCATGCACATATTTCATTCTTCTCCTTGTCTACAACCACCCATAATGGTCTGTTCACCTCATTATGATCGTGGAACCAGGCAAGCTTGTCCTCCACTGAAACTGCATTTGTGTCGGCTGTAACCATTTTGCTACCAATGGTCGAGTTGTAAATAGCAACAATGGCAGGAAGGTCTTTTTCCTCTGCATTTCTGATTTCTAATTGTGGGTTTTCCATGCTGATTCACCTTTCTAGTATTCTATGCTTTCTACTTTTATTTAGTATATAATTTCATTTCAAATCTGGATAGATAAAAAAAACCAGCCATAATTGACTGGTCCTATCCTTTCATTTTATCCCCTACAAATTGGACATCTGTTCCAACAATTATTTGTAGATTTGTTTGGTTTACTTTTATGACCCCTTTTGCACCATGTTGCTTTAATGAATTTTCTTGTACTTTATTCATATCCTTGATCGTTAATCTGAGTCTAGTTGTGCAGTAATCAACAGCAGCAATATTTTCCTTACCACCTATATCATCTATAAAATTTCGAGCCATTTTAGAATATTTATCTTCACCTGTTCCTTGTTCTTCTATTAAATCCTCTTCATCTTCTCGTCCTGGTGTTTTTAAATTAAATGTCCTAATAAGAAAATAGAAAACAAAGAAATACACGGCACCATATGCTAAACCGATGATTAAAAGTAACAACGGCTGTTGTGCTATCCCCCAATTCAGGAAAAAGTCGATGGCACCGGCAGAGAATCCGAAACCATGCTTAATATCCAATAAGTAAACAATAACCATGGAACTTGCTGTTAATAATGCATGTATGACGTATAAAAAAGGAGCCAGGAACATGAAAGTAAACTCAATCGGCTCTGTAATTCCAGTTAAAAATGAAGTAAAGGCGATACCAATCAACATTCCTGATACAGCTTTACGGCGATGTTTTTTTGCTGTTGCAACCATCGCTAGTGCTGCAGCAGGCAAACCGAACATCATGACAGGGAAGAAACCGGCCATAAAGATACCAGCTGTCGGGTCACCAGCAAAGAACCGATTTAAATCCCCAGTAGCACCGTTATATTCTCCAAATACAAACCATACTAAACTATTGAGTACATGGTGCAAACCTATTGGAATGAGAAGACGGTTCAAGAATCCGAAAATACCAACCCCGACTGCTCCTGCATCAATTATCCACTGACCGATGTTGTTTATAAATTCTTGGATCGGCGCCCAAATGACTCCAAATATTCCAGCTAAGATCACCATCACAGTAGCGGTAATTATAGGGACAAAACGTCTTCCCCCGAAAAAGCCAAGCCAATCAGGCATTTTAATATCATGAAACCTGTTGTAGAGCACTCCTGCTACAACCCCCGATATTATCCCGCCTAGTACGGCCATATCGATCTCTTCATTGATTGCTTGGGTGCCACTTACTAATACCAGGTAACCTATAGCAGCAGCCAAGGCCGCAGATCCATTATTGTCTTTGGCGAAACCAATCGCTATCCCAATGGCAAAAATAAGCGCAAGATTAGCAAATACTGCGTTCCCTGCATTTGCGATAAATTCAATATCCAATAAGTCCTCTTGTCCAATTCTTAATAATATTGCTGCAGCGGGAAGCACAGCAATCGGCAACATAAGTGATTTTCCTATTTTTTGTAAAAAACCAATCATTATTATCAATTCTCCTTAATCTTTTGTAAGTGCTTGCAACGAAGTAATACTAGCACACCTTACAAATAGTTGTCTATACCAATATTCTTGGAAAATACTTATAATATCAAATATCCAATGATTAACAAAGTGAAAGTGGTATATACAACTATACATTCTTCTGTTAGAATTAACATATAATAATCGTGAAAGGAGACTTATATGAGTACTTTCCTAAATAGTTATTCCCTGCTTTCCGTCAATCTAATAAAAGAGAAAACAATTCAACAAACTGGATTTATTAAAGTTAAAGAAGGAAAAATTTTCGAAATTGGAGCTATGGATCAATATCAAAATAATGAAAATCTGCAGGAAATTCGATTTTCCTCCGATCTGTATGCCGCCCCTGGCTTTATAGACATCCATATACACGGTTTAAATGGAGCTGACACGATGGATGCTTCTGAAGATTCATTGAAAACTATGGCATCAACATTGCCCCAGGAAGGTACAACCAGCTATTTAGCTACCACAATTACGCAAGAGAGATCTGAAATTGAAGCAGCCTTACGCACAATAAATAACTATTTAAAAATAGAGAAGACTGATTCAATAGGCAGTGAATTACTGGGAATACATTTGGAGGGTCCATTTATATCCCCGAAGCGCGCAGGTGCACAGCCACTAGAACATATTGTGAATCCAGATGTGCAACTATTTGAAAGCTGGCAGGCTGAGTCGGGAAACCAAATTAAAGTGGTTACCATGGCACCCGAGCAGCAAAACGGAATAGAATTTGTCCATCATTTAACGAAAAATAAAATCATCACTTCCATCGGACACTCTGATGCAGTTTATCATGAAATGATCGACGCTATGGAAGCAGGTGCAGAGCACGTTACACATTTTTACAACGGGATGCGCGGCAGCCACCATCGTGAACCTGGTGTTGTAGGTGCCGGACTAGCCCATGATGAACTGTTGGTAGAAATGATAGCTGATGGTATTCACGTTCACCCCGCAGTCGTAAAAGCAACCTATCTTGCCAAGGGGGCAGACAGGATTCTTTTGATAACAGATTCCATGAGAGCAAAGTGGCTGGAAGATGGAGAATATGAATTGGGTGGCCAAAAAGTCGAAGTGGCAAACAATACTGCCCTCCTTGAAAATGGCACACTTGCAGGAAGTGTTCTAAAAATGAATGAAGCATTAAGAAATATGAAAAAATTCACAGGCTGTACACTAGAAGAAGCAGTCAGAATGGCTTCAACAACCCCTGCAAAAAGACTCAATGTTTGGGAAAGAAAAGGTAGTATCGAAGTTGGTAAAGATGCTGATATTGTAATCATGAATCAAAATTGCGAAGTGAAGATGACCTTTTGCATGGGTCAATTAGTTTATAAAGGAGAGTAGGCTCTAATGGATATTATCACCGCTAATACCTATGACACCCTAAGTCAAGTAGCTGCTGAAATAATAATAAAAAAAGTTAAACAGAATCCTGACCTTGTAATAGGAATGGCAACAGGAAGCACACCAACAAAACTCTATGAATATTTGGTAAAAGACTTTAAGGAAAACGATACCTCCTATCAAGGTATAACTACTTTTAATCTGGATGAATATGTTGGTTTAGATAAAAATGATTCGAACAGTTATTTCGAATATATGAATAGCCACTTATTCCAACATATCAATATAAATAAAGAAAATACTCATATTCCGAACGGGAAAGCAGAAGATCTGGAAAATGAATGCAGAAATTACGAACAGAAACTCCATGACAAAGGCCCTGTTGATATCCAGATTCTAGGTTTAGGAGAAAATGGACATATTGGGTTTAATGAACCTGGAACCCGATTTGATAGCAGAACTCAAGTTGTAAAGCTTACGGAATCGACAAGAAAAGCGAATGCACGTTTTTTTGAAACAATGGAAGAAGTACCCTCTCATGCTATCACAATGGGTATTGATACCATTATGAATGCGAAGGAAATACTGCTTTTAGTTTCTGGAAAAAACAAAGCCAAAGCTTTTGAACAACTGATAAATGGCAGCTTTTCTGCCTCCTTTCCTGCATCTATCCTAAAAAAGCATCCTTGTGTTAGAATTATTGCAGATAGTACGGTTCTTCAAAACTCCAGTATCATTGCTTGAAAGGAGATAAACAGTGTAAATGATTGATAAAAGTTCCCCTATACCATTTTATTACCAGCTAGAATCTTTCATTAAGGATCAAATTAACTCAGGTAATCTTGTTCCTGGAGATACTATACCTTCAGAGAGAGAATATGCAGAAGCTTACGGAATAAGCAGGATGACCGTCAGGCAAGCCATTAATTCACTGGTAACCGAGGGGCTCCTCTATCGTAAAAAAGGAAGCGGCACATTTGTAGCAAATAAAAAAATCGAACAGCCACTTCAAGGCTTAACCTCTTTTACAGAGGATATGAAAAAACGAGGGATGAACCCGACAAGTGAATTGATTCATTTTGAAATCGTACCAGCTTCCATTAATATAGCTGATGAACTTCATATCAGGGAACATGCACCTGTATACGAAATCAAAAGGATCCGTTTGGCTGATGGTGAACCGATGGCACTTGAGACAAATTACCTCTCTGCCAATTTAGTCAAAGGACTAACAGAAGAAGTCGTAAACACTTCCATTTATGCTTATATCGAAGAGAAGTTGAATCTTGAGATTGCCCATGCAGATCAGATGATTGAATCCATAAAAGCTTCTAGTGAAGATGCCAAACTTTTAAAAATTGATAAAGATCATCCAATGCTATACATTAAGCGAAACACTTTTCTACAAGACGGGACACCTCTGGAACTAGTGAAATCCCACTATAGGGGCGACCGATATAAATTCTATATCAAAATGAAGAGATTCGAATAGCAAGGGAGAGGTTTCATGGAAAATAGTTATTTATCAGCTGTTCAACAGCTCCTGACAAAAGTGGAGGAAAAAAACAGTATGGAGATAGAACAGTCATCCTCTCTCCTTGCTGACTGCTTTGGCAATGAAGGTATACTACATGTTTTTGGTTGCGGCCACTCACATATGATCGCCGAAGAAGTATTTTATAGAGCAGGTGGAGTTGTCCCAATCAGACCTTTATTTGTGGAAGATCTCATGCTTCATAAGGGAGCTCTACGTTCCTCTGATTTAGAGAAAGATCCCTTGTTTGCAAAGACCTTCCTCCCCTCACAACCATTCCAACCAAATGATGTTTTATTGGTTGTCTCCACATCTGGAAGAAACCCTGTTCCGATAGATGTTGCACAGTTTGGGAAAAAGATGGGACTGAGGGTCATGACTATATCATCTCATGCATACCACACCCTTACTTCTCGTCATTCCACAGGTCTACATTTAGCGGGTGTCGCTGATATTGCACTTGATAATCTTAGCCCTATAGGAGATGCCTTAATAACATTACATAATCCTAATTCAACCAATAGTATAGGGCCCGGGTCCACTATCATAAATGCAGCCATCCTGAATCAAATAATTGTAAATTCCGTTGAACTTCTTATTAAACGGGGAATGGAGATTCCTATATTTAAAAGCGGGAATGTTGACGGTTCCGAGGAGCACAATAACGAATTGATAAATAAGTATGGAAATAGAATTGAATTCTTTTAGCAATCGGCTCTGATTGAGCTTCTCGTTGATATGAGACGATGTTGTACGCAATTATACCGAGTGCAAAAGGAAAAGAGCCGGAATGTCATGTTCCCGGCTCTTTTCCTTTTTACTGATTTTGGAAGAATAATAGAAGTAATTTTATAAAAAACAGCGAAGCTCCATTCGCTTCGCTGCCTGATTCATTATTTAGAGATAAACATCTGTGTCCAGTAATGGCCGTAAGAGCCGCCTTTCGCATAACCCACACCAATTTCAGTGTATTGGCTAGAAAGAATATTTTTTCTATGTCCTTCACTGTTCATCCAAGCATTCATGACCTCTTGTGGTGTTTTTTGCCCAGCAGCAATGTTTTCTCCTGCTGCTCGGTAAGAAATACCAAAGTTCTTCATCATTGTAAATGGAGATCCGTATGTTGGAGATGTGTGGCTGAAATAATTCTTATCTATCATATCCTGAGACTTATATCTTGCTACTCTAGATAACTCCCAATTCAACTTCATAGGCTTGAGTCCATGCTTGCTGCGCTCCTGATTCACTAAAGCTGCAACTTGCTCCTCTGCTGATTTCACCTCTCCTAATTCTGGAATATTAAGCTTCTGACCAGGGTAGATCATATTCGGATTCTTGACAGCCGGATTGGCTTGTATCACTTCCGATACACCCACCTGATATTTCACTGCAATCTTCCACATTGTATCACCGGACTGGACCGTATGAGTAGTTGCGGCAAGTGCTGCAGAATTTCCACCTAAGACTATAGCGACAATCGACAATGTTATGAGGACTTTCTGTAAAGTTTTCATACTCATACATTAATATGAAACACGTAAAAGATAAAGATGAAATTATTGTAAAATAGAAATAATACCTATGAAATGTGCGTCTTACTTGTCATGGAAAGTTTTGGAGTGGGTATAGAGGTCCGTTCATTTCCTTTGAGTTTAGTCGAAGAAGTATAGCCTGCCTTTTTTTGTGCCTGTGTGGCGAAGGTTCATGGATTGGAGAATTTGAAAAGTGACAGAACTAGAGGAAAGGTGTAAAAATTCCCTTGCCTGTTTATTTGTAATGGAGTTCCCAATCAAGAGTGCATAATCTTTCAGTGCTGCTACATGTGCATTTTTGGACTTACATCCACATTTCTGACAAAGCCATTTTGCGTTTTTTCTTATCATGGGAGAGTGTGAGCATTCAGGGCAAATGACTCCTGTAATTATTTCTTTAATGGAGAGTTTGAAAAAGTCCATAAATGCAAACTGGTCCGGGGTATGTTTTTGATTGAGGATTCTTGCAGCTTTACGCAATTCCTTTTCTGTTAAAATAGGGTTTGGTAAATTTTCATTAATGGTTTTTATGCGATTTGGGAGGTTTGTTATAAAGGTGACTTTCTTCATTGTCGAAGGAGAGACATTTTTGAGAACTGCATTTTTGTTAGTTAAAACCACTTGTCCATTAATCGGGACGACTTTGCCCAAATATTTTTCCATCCATCTTCGCAGCTGATCTTTATGTCGTTCAACCTGTGAAATGGGATCTCCCATCGACTCGTGTCCATTTGCTATTTTTCTTATTAGCTGATTGGATTTTACATCGAATTCCAATTCTCCGGATATGTATTTCGACTCAAGTATCAGGCCATGTGATAGTGAAAACAAGAAGGTATCCATCTGAAAATGTCTGTTTTTTGGGTCTTCGAGGCGCAATCCATGAAAGATAAAATATTTATCATCTGGTAGAAAAGTTAAATAGTAGTCTAATGCAACCTCCCCCTTATAACCTGCCGTCTGCCTACCGAGCTCCCTTTCTATCTGTGCATACACTGGGTGATTTGGGTTCACTCGCCTTCCGCCTGCCTCCATTTTTTGGAGTCTGATTGATTTTTCTCTCACTTTTTTTATCATTTGCTCACACCTTTCAGTTTCTTCTGGACTTATTTCTTGTAATTGGGTATAAAGTCCTTCTTTTCACTTAAAAAAAGATGAGAGTTTTTACGTAGATTTTGGATATCAATGAAAATAGTAATATATCAACGAATCTGAAGGTGATATCAATGAAAATAAAGATTTATCCACGAGAATTTTTGGATATCAACGAAAACAAGCTTGATATCGATAAAACGCAACATTCGACATTTCACGCACACCATCTCCGACTCTAAATATCCACTCCAGTTAATCCAAAACCCTATTACCTGCTTTAAACAGAATCAATTTCAAATTTCATCACAGCCACAAAATTCTGTGTGCAATCAGATTCGACTTCCATGCTAAATTAAATAAAAGAAGGAAGCCCCCGCTCCCTTCCCTACATCCTCTCACAAAAACACAACCGCCACTCCCGCCCCAATCGCAAATGCGGTAAGAAATGCTTCCGCTCCTTTTGACAGTCCCGATACAAAGTGACCCACCATCAGGTCACGGACTGCATTGGTGATAAGTAGCCCCGGTACAAGTGGCATTACGGATGCAATTATTATCTTGTCGAGTTCCTGCCCTATACCAATTCCGACCAGTTGGAAAGCGAGAAGGCCGATAATCAATGCGGAGATGAACTCAGCAAAGAATTTGACCCTTGTGTAATGTTGAATGGCCAACAAGCCTGAATAGCCGATTCCACCTACAATCAGAGCTGGAAGGAAATCAATCCAAACTCCCTTGAACATGATGAGGAATGATCCGCTTAACAGTGCCGCAGCTGCAATCTGTAGCCAATTCGGAAAAAGCAGGTTTGCCTCTTCCAGTTCCATTAAAGCCCGATATGCCTCACTTACGTTCAGGACACCACCTGCTATCTGTCTCGAAATACCATTTACTCTTGCCACCTTTTCCAAATCGGTGGTCCGGTTACTGATTCTCACCAGTTGAGTCGGGCTTACCCCTTGTAAGGAAACGATTATACCAGTAGGGGTGACAAAGCTGTGTGCTTCCGTGATTCCATACGCTGCAGCAATACGTGTCATCGTATCTTCCACCCTGTATGTCTCTGCGCCGCTTTCCATCATGATTCTTCCTGCGAGAAGGCACACCTTCAGTACCTTTTCTTCATCGTGCCCAACCATTTCTTTCATTTTCCCACCTCTTTACCAGAGACCACACTTGGTTTTCTGAACGCCTTCATTACAATTTGCACAATAACCTCTGCAAATACCAGCCCCATGGCTATCGCACCTGAGATCATAAATGCTTTGGCAGCGAGAGGAATCGCGGCCAGATAGTCATTTTCCGCCACCTGTCTCATCGCATTATAAGCCAATCCTCCTGGAACAAGCGGGATGATGCCTGCCACGCTGAAAATGATCATGGGCATCCGGAATCTTTTCGCCATGATATGGCCAACCAATGCCACTGCAAAAGCCCCTACAAAAGAAGCGATAACAGGATCCACTCCGGAATCTGCTAAAAGTATGTAAGAAATCCACCCAACCATTCCTACAAATCCGCAATGGATCAAAGAATTTCTAGGTGCATTAAAGATCACTCCGAACCCGGTCGAAGCAATAAAACTGAAAATGATCTGTGAAAGAAGATACTCCATTGCTTCACCTCTACTTATTTGTTAAAGACTATTATAAAACAAATCAGGCAAAGACCCAAAAAAAACATCAGGCATTCAATCCCTGATGTCTCTAACCCTGACTATTATTGAAGGAGGATTTCAACTCCACCCTTCTACCGATCTACCAACCACGTTTTCGCAACTGCAAAATACTCCCGTATCCAAAGCTTGAATATGGCTATTTTCGGGGTTTTTCCAGGAAGGGTATGTACCTCATGAAAACCAAGACGCTCGGCAATAATGGATGCCCGGAATAAGTGGAAGTCGTTGCTTACGATTGCAACAGATGAACCTTGCTCCATAAACTGCTTGGAATAACTCAGGTTTTCATAGGTGGTCGTGGAAAGACCCTCTTTGATGATCCGCTCCTGACCCACACCATTCTTAAGAAAATACCGCTCCATTGCTTCTGCCTCTGTGATATCTTCTCCAGGTCCCTGTCCACCGGAGACAATGACCTTCGTGTCGGGATTTTCTTCGAGGTATTTTAAAGCCGCTTCGACTCTATAGCGCAATGCCAATGTCATCTGTTCACCTCTCACCCTCGCACCTAGCACAATCAAATAATCCAGGTCGCTTGGAGGCTGTACTTTAGCAGCCTGATAGATGAAAAAGTGAACAATCGATATATACAGGGCTAAAATAAAACCTAACGACATTAGCCACTTTTTCCATTTTTTCTTTTTCATGCATAAAAACCCCTATTCTTCCGTCTAATACTTAAACGAATGAATAGGGTCTTTAGTTTCAAAAAATTACTAATTTATTTCTTTTACCGCCTTTTCAATGGTAACTTCACCAGAGATGACATCAAAAGCCGTACGATAACTACCTTTGGCCGATAAGACCTCCAATAAAGTTCTTGCAACATCTTCACGTGGAATGGAGCCTCTTTCAAGGTTCAATCCAAGTTGTATAGTGCCGGTTCCAGGTTCGTTCATAAGCCCTCCAGGTCGGACGATTGTATAATCGAGGCTGCTTGCTTCCAGCATTTTATCCGCATAATGCTTGGCCACATAATATGGTCTCATTTCTTCGTTCCAGTTTTCCCGATTGTGGGCCTGTAGGGCACTTACGAGGATGAACCGGTTTACATGTGTATTTTCTGCAGCCTCCATCACCTTGACTGCACCATCAAGGTCTATGAGCAAGGTTTTATCGAGTCCTGTACTGCCGCCCGATCCTGCGGTGAAAATGATGGCATCATTCCCTTTCACTGCATTTTCGAGATCCTTAACCGGACCCTCGAGATCGGCAAGTACGGTATCAATGCCTTCACTTTGGAATTTCTCAGACTGCTCTTCTTTTCTAACCATGGCAACAGGCGTATATCTATCATCCTCATGAAGCATTCTTACCAGCTTAGAACCTATCTGTCCATTTGCACCAACGACTAGTATTCTCATCCCTATCACACTCCCTGCAAGATTTATTTGCCATTATTTCAGAACCGACAACCAGATGCAAAAGAACTGCTTATGATAAATAGAACGTGGTTCCTATCCTTTTCTAATACTTACCCTATAGAAGGGAAATCATTCATTAACCCGAGTGTTTACTAGTGGAGTGATCTTTGTATTACGCACCTAATCGATGAAAGTATTTTCTAAGTCCTTCACCCAGGATATTGAAAGTAAACACAACAAACATGATAGCTACGGCGGCATTTATGGGAATCCAGATGGCTGTGTAGATGTCCTTTCTCGCTTCTCCGAGAATGGTAGGCCAATTGAAGCTTGTATTCCTGATTTCTCCCCATCCTGATCCAAGTTGAACGAATTCCTGAGTCACAAATATCGAGAAAATTCCAAGTTGGCCGATAATCAAGGCGACCCTGCCAATATCAAAGCAGAAGTTTACGATAAGTGTCGGCAGCAGATTTGGAAGGTAATAGTTTTTCGCCAAGCCAATAGGGTTGAGCCCTACTACGATGCCCGCCTCCACATAAGGAGTACCTTTTATCTGCAGGAGCTGGTCCCTGATCAGCACGCCTACCCTTCCAACTTCCACCAAAGCGATACTGAAGATCACTACCCAGAATCGAGTTTCTAAAAATATCAAAAAAGGAAGATTGAGAAACAGGATCGTGAAAAAAATGACCGGCAGGCTTGAAAATGTTTGGTCCCAAATATTCAGGAGATTAGAGAGGAACCTCCCTCTGAAAGAAGCGATCGTTCCTAGTATTATTCCAAAGCTGTATCGGATAAAAGCGATGCAGAAGATGACAACCAGCGTGTCTTTTGCCCCCATAACAAGCACACTGATAAGATTTCTACCTTCACGGTCCGAACCGGTTGGAAAGTCTGCAGAGGGTGGGAATGGTGCCGTCTCAATCACACCCCGCTCCGGGAAAAGCACCCTGGACCCTTCAATACCTTCTTTGACATAAGGAATAAAAGGGCCGGCCACTGCCAAAAGAATTAAAATAAACAATAAAAATGTACCTATAAACAAATATCTATTATGTAGCACTGTACCCCTCACCCCTTTTTAACCAGTTTTGCTAATAATGCCAATTTCAGAATATGTACAGCTAGGACCGTGATCATAAAACAGAATGTCAGTCCCAGGACAAGCTCTGCTTCTATAGGAGCTGTAAAGCCGGAAATCTGTCTGCCTCCCATGGCTACGAATAGCCGATTTGCCGCTCCTTCAAAACCTGTGAGGTACTCCACCATCAAAAGATTGGAGATGATGACAATCATGATGGTAGGAAGATTGCCCACCATATCTATTGAACTATTTCTAAGTATATGTTTATATATGACCTGTTTGCTTTTGTACCCTTTGGAAAATGCGGTCCGAATGTAATCTTGTCCATCCTGGTTAAGCAGGGATACACAGGTCAGCCTTGCCACATACATGGTCGGATAGATGGAAACAAGAATGGCGGGTGCCAGAAAGCTGTACCAGTTGCTGTTGCTGAAAATCCTTTCATGAGGGAGAAAATAAATGGATATACAAAAGAAGACAAACACGACAAAAAAATCAGGAATAGATTGGAACGCCCAGGTAGTGCCATTCCCCAGAAGGTTTCTTTTGGTATTCATGTTCCGGTAATCGAATATCCCCTTCCATACTCCCAAACTGATGCTCAATAGAAAGGAGATTCCTATTATCAGGAGGCTTTTAGGATAATATCGAGCAATTTCCTCTTCAACACTAACCGTTTGAAACATCGTCCCACCGAAAGTTCTTTCCTTCCAAACGTGTTGAAAATATTGAACGATGTCAGCTTTATACTGGTTGATGTCCAACTTATATCCAAAATCCAATGTCCCAGCAGGTCCATATACCATTATTTCCTGTGTTCTAGGAAAGAACACCATTAATATCAAAAACACAATAGCAACCAGGACGGCTGCAAAAAGTCTCAAGGCTTCTTTTTTTAATTCCATAATTACCCTCCATTAGAAATAGACACCCAGTTTTATGAATATTGTACAATACATAATGAGTTAATTGTCAAAATAATCTTATTTTCATGCGGTTCATTTAAAAAGGCTTCCTATTTTAACGCGTTCCGTTTGGATGCATATATTGTAAAAACGTATTAATAATGGCATCAATTTTGGCTTTTTTCATACAATATTGGTGGGGTGAGATTAATGGCAAGAGTAAAGTATACCGATTCAGACGTGGCTTTAATGGCAAGGATGATGAGAGCGGAAGCAGAAGGTGAAGGAAAACAAGGAATGCTATATGTTGGAAACGTAATTGTTAATCGTGCAGTAGCGGATTGTTTAGACTTTAAAACTATCAGAACCATTCCACAAGTCATTTTTCATGTACAAGGAGGGAATTATTCTTTTGAAGCTGTTCAAAAGGGTAATGTATTTTATAACAGAGCGAGAGGGGTTGAAAAAAGATTAGCAAAAAGGAATTTGGATTCTTGGAGACAGCATCCAGCGAAATATGCACTTTGGTATTTTAATCCCTATGCACCATGTCCTCCAACATGGTATGATCAACCTTTTACTGGTCAATTTAAACTACATTGTTTTTATGAACCAAAACCTGGAACATGTGCCAGCGTTTATTCCTGAGTTTAAGTTCACTATTTTTAAATATATTTTTTGCGATAAAAAAAGGGGAACATCCTGTTTAAAGCAGGTGTTCCCTTTTTATTTAGATCAATTATTAGCTCCTCTTTTTCTTTTACAGCCCTCACAAAAATTGGAGCTGCCATTGAAGAACTCTTTTCCACAAGCCACGCACATGGAAGGGCGAATAAATTTCGATCCATGTATCTCGTAATGCTTCCGTAATGATAAATTCAAAAAATAAAAGAAAATGGCAACAAGCAAAGTAAACGACAGAAAGAATACCCAAATCAATGAAATCACGTCCAAGCTCTTTTTCTATATTCTACCATAAAAGATTCAGTTTTGTTTTTCAATCAAAATGCCGAACAAGAAGGATCAGCTTTAACAGCGGGTACACCACAATCGCCATGGAAAGCTGTACATATAGGACCATTTCCACCGATATCTTATCCATGATCAAAAGAAGCACAGAAAAAACCACGCTTGTGGCCATCAGAACATAGGCGACATGTCCACTTTTTTGGTTGATTTCCGCACGCTTTCTTTTCGTAGGACGGTAGTGGCGTCTCATAACGGCCCGAATGATTTCTGAGATGCCCAGCAGAATGAACACGACGGGTATGTATTTGAGCTTTCCGGAGTTGTGGGCTTCCACAAGTAGAAAAACGCCAAAAAGCATGATTAGTATAGGTAAACCGAAGGCAATAACCGGCTGATCAAATAATGAATGCTCCTCTTTTTCCAACAACTCGTCCCTCCCGCTCCAAATCTCCTAGTATGTATGTTTCGATAATTACTGGTGAAAATCCTTTTGCTAATAATGGCATAAAAAAAAAGAATCGTTACATTATATGCAGCGATTCCCCTGATTCATGATACATTCTATTATTTTACTTCAATCTCTTTAATGATTCTTGCAGGATTTCCTCCAACAATCACATTTGCTGGAATGTCCTTTGTCACCACTGCGCCTGATGCTACCACTACATTATCCCCGATTGTTACACCTGGGTTGATGACAGATGAGCCTCCCAGCCAGACATTGTTTCCAATCTTGACGGGCTTGCCGTATTCAGGTCCCTTGCTTCTTTCCGCAGGGTCGATTGGATGTGTGGCCGTATAGATATGTACACCTGGTGCAAGCATGCAATTGTCACCGAACTCGACTTTGCAAACATCCAGTATGCAACAGTCAAAATTGGCAAAGAAGTTCTCCCCAACATGGATGTTGTAGCCGTAATCACAACGGAAATTCGGCTCAAGAAATACATGTTCCCCTGTGGAGCCGAAAAGCTCCTTTAATAGCTGGACCCTTTTGTCCACTTCAGTTTCCGTTGTTCCGTTTATTAACCTTACAAGCCTTCTGGCTTCGATTCTTTCGGCCTGAAGCTGCTCGTCCCATGGCTCATATAATTCCCCTGCTAGCATTTTTTCTTTTTCACTAAACATTACTATTCCACCTTCCAAGCTATCTAAAATTGATGCATCCATCTTAGCATGATTGATACCTACATAAAGTCAAAATAATAACGGATCACATGGAAGAAAATCGGTGCCGAATATGCCAGACTGTCCACACGGGTCAAATAACTTTTCTTTAGGACAGAGGATTTTTCATTTTCTCCAATCAGAAGATCTCGCTTCAACACGGAAACCGCCAAGCTTCCACCAAAGCAGGCAACACTAATAATCAAACCCGATAAAATCCCGAAGAGTTCATCCAAAGGTGTCAGATAGGCATACAGGTTATAGGAGACCCCTGTTGTCACAAATGTGGAAATGATAAATCCTTCCCAGGTAATATTCGGGTTGGAGGATGGAACTACCTTCTTTTTTCCTATAAAGACAGATACGAGGAACTGTACCACATCATGCAGCTGGGTTAGGACCACCAAGTAGAGTACCAGATTTGCACCATACTCAGGTGATGCCGTCTGATAGAACGCAAGATGACTCAATCCGAACACCATCAGCATCAATCCCCACTGAGTGGAGCTGACAGAACGAAGAAAACCGACTGTCCCATTTCCCAGGATTCGAGGAAGGGGCAAGAAAAGAAAGACATACACCGGGATAAACACTATGAACATCCCATACCAGCCAATATAGATCCAATAAAATTGCATGGGAATCGAAAGGTACGCCCATAGAAATAGCTGTCGATCCACCTTCCGGGTTTTTAATATGGAAAAATACTCTTTTAATGAAAAGAAACATAAAAACATGAGTGCAAATAATGAAACCATAGGCTGAAAGAGTGTGGCAATACTGAAGACCACAAGCATCCCCCACCAGGTTTTGGCCCGGACAGATAGATCTGAGAAATCCTTTGATGGATTTTTCTTTTTGACAATAAATAAAGCAAGGCTGAAAACAATAAGCCCTAAAGCAATGACCAACAAGGTAATGACCGCTTCTATTTCAAACATGCTTTTCCCCCTATCTCTTCTTTATTATGAAATTAATGGTTAATTTTGGTCAAGAGAAAATGTATAATAAGAGGGAGAATTCTTTCTATTATTCTATAAGTCTGGGGTTTGATCAATGATGAACCAATCATGCGTCTATATATTACTGACTGATACCGGTACACTATTTACCCGTTCCATAAAAAAATACACAAAGGCACCCTACAACCACGTATCGTTGTCTTTTGATTCGGACTTGATGGAGCTATACAGTTTTGGTCGCAAGAAACCGAGTAACCCTCTGAATGGTGGATTTGTCAAAGAGGATGTCGAGTTCGGTACCTACCGTAACTATCCCGGGACTACTTGTGTCATCTATAAACTGCCTGTTACAGAAAGAGAAGTCGAGAAAATGAGGCGAATCATCGGGGTCTTTCAGAAAAAGGAGAAGAAATGGTTTTATAACCTTTTGGGTGTACTTGGCGTTTCCATCAATGAGCCGGTTGAAATCGACTCCACTTATTTCTGTTCGCAATTTGTCTCGGATGTTCTGCACAGATCCGGAATCAAGCTCTGGGATAAGCTCCCTTCCCTTGTCACACCGGATGACTTCCGCAAAAGTGACCGATTGGAATGGATGTATGAAGGGAAACTGTATGATTATGAACCTGTTAAATTACGCGTAAAATGACTGTTCCAATAAAAAGGACGAAAAGCCATTTCTTGCTTTTCGTCCTTTTTACATTCTCCTTACACACCACCATCTTGATTGGTGTTTTCCATCTGCTGCATATCTTTAAGGGAAATTTCTTCAGCAGTATCCAAAACTTCCTGTGGAATGGTGATATTGCCAACCTCATCAAAGTTCGATAGGGTTGAATTCATGTTCTGGATGCTGGTTATTTTTTCCCCTTCGATATCCATTTCCATATCCATCATCATGACTATTTTCGTTTGGTAGAAGGTTTCCTTGTCAATATGAAGTTCATAGTCCAGCTGATTGATTGACATCATGGACATCATTTCCTCCATCATGCCACCCATCTCATCGCCCATCATACTGCCGAACATGGAGATCATTTCATTGTATTGCTCACCGGTACCTGAGAAGTTAAGAATGTATACATCCCCCTCTTCTGTCAGCTTCATTTCATCGGAATACCCTTTCAGCATCTCAAGCTGCTGGGCAGGATTGGTCTGCATGTCAGATAAGGAATTCAATTCTGAAGCAAACTCATCAGGCAGCTTATACCATTGCCCTGCCATTTGGTCAAAGATGAAAAAACCTTCTGCAGTAAAGTAAGATTCCGTCTCCATTCCCTCCATCATGCTTTCTGCATCTTCCATGGAGTTTACTTGATACATCGCAACAGGATCAAGTGTCATGTCCGTCTTGGTGGAGGTGACCATATTGATTGGCTCTTCCCCTTCCATTGTTATTTCCTGCTCGGAAGTCATCTCCATGCTATAGCTGTTAAGTGCTGCCGTTGCTTCCATTGACTTTTGAAGAACCTCATCAGCCGTCATGGTTTCTTTCTCCGTATTTTTCTCCTCTTTGTTAACTTCCTTATTAGTTGATGACGCATTATTTTGTTCGCCATTTCCGGTCGTTGAATTTCCACACGCAGCAAGCATCATAACTGCAGAATACCAACCAAACACATTTTAAACACTCTCACTTAATCCTCTCCTGTTCACATTTCTTTTTATCCACCCTACTTCTTACCCCTGAAAAGGGTAAATATAACATTTTTTCAAAATAAGTATTAGTAGGGATTCAACTATATCTACGACCCCACTTAACTAAAGTTTCATGAAATGTAATTTTTAGTAAAATTAGACTATGTTAAGATAAGTGGTAGAGGTGGGAGTAAATGGACAAAAATTCGGAAGCAAAATTGCTAGAGGAACTGGAAAAGTTGCATGTCAAAGTCGATCGATTAGAAAGCCAGATCGAGAATAGCCAGAAGCATAAAGCAGGACCGTTGCGTATCTTGGGGGAAGGAATAGGTTCCTTATTGTTAGGGTTTTTTATAGTGTGTGCCATCTTTTTTGGGATAGTTGCTTTGATCGGATTTATTACTAATTAAAAGAAAATAAGAAAAAAGACCCTGTTTCAAGTCCCAGGGTCTTTTTCATATTGCATATTTTGCGGATACTATTCAGTCTCTAATTTCCACTTTGGTCTTTATGTCATTGACTTTCGGAATTTCCATTGGATATCCGATGTGCAATAGTCCTACAACCATTTTCTCCGGATCCACACCGAGTTCTGCGCGGAAGGAAGGATCCTCCATAAATACCGGGGTTTCCAGACGATTCCTATACCCTTTTCCCAAGCAAGCAGCTGGAAGTTTTGAATAAATGCCGAGGTGGCAGCTTCTTATAGAGTCAGGCATCGTCATTAACCTCCATTATTCTAAAGCAGCTTCCACTTCTTTTACCATTTCCGATACGGATGTCAGTCCCCCACCGGAGAGGTACCAATAATTCGGGTCAAGATAAATGACATTGTCTTCTTTTACTGCTTTCACTTGTTTCATCAAATCATTGTCCAATAACGTTTTGGCGGTGGACCCTCCTTCCACTGCAGCCCCTCTGTCGATGACAAATAGATAATCCGGGGTTTTTTCCATGATATATTCAAAGGACACATTCTGACCGTGAGTGGATACTTCGATACTATCATCTGCAGGTGTAAATCCAAATTGATCATGTACAATTCCAAAACGGGAACCAAGACCATATGCACTGATATTCCCTTCATTTGTTAATATGATAAGCGATGTTTTGTCTAGAGCAGAAGCTTTCTCATGTAAGGTATTGATGGCTTTTTCCACATTAGTCAATTCTGTTTTAACTTGCTCTTCTTTCCCAAATATTTCACCAAGCGTTGCCATATTTTCTTTATATGAATCCATGTAACGGGTAGTGTCAACACCTAAGAAAACAGTTGGGGCAATGTCAGATAATTCTTCATAAGCATCTGTTTGTCTTCCTGATATAATTATTAGGTCAGGAGCCATTGAGTAGATTTTCTCAAAATCAGGTTCTTTCAAGCTTCCTACATTTTCATAGGAAGCATCTTCATATTTAGATAAATAAGGAGGGATATTCGCTTGAGGAACGCCTGAAACCGGAACGTCCAATTTATCAAGGGAATCCAGGATACCGAAATCGAAAACTACAACTTTTTCCGGATTTTTTTGTACGACCGTTTCTCCCAATTGATGTTTGATTGTCAGTTCCTTCGTCTCCTCAGCCGACGCAGTCTTGGTTTCATTTGCTTCTTTGTTTTCTTTGGTAGTGCTGTTTTCTGTGCTGCATGCCACTGTAACCAACGCAATAAAGAAGGTTAATAAAAATAAAGATAATTTGTTTTTCATTTCTCTACACCCCATAACGTTTTATTAGTTTATATTTTTTGGAATGCTGCCAGTCTTATGGCACTTTTCCATCGTAACCTCGCAGGATTGCATTCATCTCTCCTATCCTCTCTAAGTAAAGTAAATACAGATGTTATTTCCATTGATGTTTTCAATTTGGATATCAAGTTCGTATATTTCTTTTAATACTTTTTCAACCACAATTTCATGAGTAGGCCCTTCCTTGACCAGTTTTCCATCCTTCAGCGCCACAATGTAATCCGAATAGCAGGAGGCAAAGTTGATGTCATGGATGACAATGATCACTGTCTTGCCCAGCTCATCAACTAGTTTTCTCAATACCTTCATTATCTGAACGGAATGCTTCATATCCAGATTGTTTAAGGGTTCATCCAATAGTATGTAATCAGTATTTTGGGCAATGACCATCGCTATAAAGGCACGTTGCTGCTGGCCACCACTTAACTGGTCAAGGAATTTGTGCTGGATTTCCTCCAGTTCCATATATGAGATTGCTTCCTCTACAAAGTCCCAGTCTGTTTTGGTTAAGTTTCCTTGTGAGTAGGGAAAACGTCCAAAGCTTACAAGCTCCCGAATGGTTAAACGAATGGATAAATGGTTTGACTGTTTTAAAATGGAAATTTTCTTTGCCATTACATTACTATCAACTTTTGATATATTTTGACCATCTATTTCCACCCCTCCACTGTCCATTGCGACAAGTCTGCTTATCATGGAAAGGACGGTGCTTTTTCCTGCTCCATTCGGACCGATAAATGAGGTGATTTTCCCTTTTTGGATAGTGGTGGATACATGGTCTACCACCAATTTCCCTCCGTAGCTTTTCGAAATATTTTTCACTTCGACCATTGTTTACTCTCCCTTAATAGTAGATAGATAAAGTAAGTGCCACCTATGAAATTGATGATTACACTTAGTGTTGTACTGAATGTGAATACTCTCTCTACAATCAGTTGACCTCCTACCAAAGCCGATATGCTGATCAATATGGAGGCGGTCAACAAATGCTTGTGTTGGTATGTTTTCATAAATTCATAGGTAATGTTTGCTACCAGCAATCCCAGAAAAGTGATTGGTCCCACCAAAGCTGTGGAAAGAGAAACCAGTATGGCGATAACAATCAATAATCTTTGAACGACTTGATTATACGGTACTCCCAAATTGATGGCATGGTCTTTTCCAAGCGATAGCACATCCAAGTATTTGATAAATCTTGCGGTATAGAGTAGGATTCCGCCGAATAGGACAAAGCTCAATATGAGAAGGTCGGAGTTGACATTATTGAAGCTGGCAAACATTCGATCCTGCACCATCATGAACTCATTTGGATCAATCAGTACCTGCATAAAAGTGGAAAGGCTCCCAAACAAGGTTCCAAAAACAATACCAACTAAAAGAAGGAAGTAGATATTACGACCTTCCCCTTTAAATAGAAAGCGGTAGAGGAGCATTGCGAAACCAACCATTAGAAAAATCGAGATTAAAAAGTTCATATTTTTGTTCATCGCTATGAAACTGGTAGAACCGAATACGAATATAAGGAACGTCTGAATGAGCATATAAAGCGAATCTAGTCCAATTATGCTAGGTGTCAAAATACGGTTACTTGTTATTGTCTGGAAAATCACAGTGGAAAATGCAATGGCACTACCAGTCAAAAGGATTGCCAATACTTTTATGGCTCGCCTCGGAAGAATATACTCCCAGCTTGGACCAATATTGTAAAATAGGAATAATGAACAGGTAAGTACAGCAAGACATACTAAGAGAATAATTTTATGCTTTTGCTTCATATGTTTTTCTCCTAAACAATAGATAAAGGAAGGCACCGCTTCCGATTACACCGACCGTCATTCCAATCGGAATTTCATATGGAAAAATAATGACCCTTCCGAGGATATCGCAGAACAACACAAAGACTGCACCTAAAAGAGCGGTATGGGATAGGTTTTTCTTTAAATGATCACCTTGGTAGATGCTTACGATATTGGGAATGATCAAGCCTAAAAATGGGATCATTCCGACTGTAAGAATAACGATGGAGGTGACAGCTGATACAATGACCAACCCGATATTGACAATCTGCTTATAGGGAAGGCCCAAGTTAATGGAAAATTCCTCACCCATCCCTGCAACAGTAAATTTATTGGCAAATAAGTAAGTAAGAATAACTAATGGAATGCTTATGTAGAGAAGTTCGTATCTTCCTTTGATGATCAAGGAGAAATTTCCTTGCAGCCACGAGGACATATTCTGAATCAGGTCATACTTGTAAGCAAAAAAGGTGGTGATGGATCCGATGATACTGCCGAACATTAAACCTACCAAAGGAATAAAGACTGTATCCTTGAACTTGATCCGATCAAGAATCTTCATGAAAATAAAAGTCCCTAAAAGTGCAAAAATAAATGCTATACCCATTTTCAAGATAGGACTTGCCGATGCAAATAGAAGCAAGGAAACCAAAACACCTAATCTTGCAGAGTCCATCGTTCCAGCAGTTGTCGGAGAAACGAATTTGTTTCTCGTAAGCTGCTGCATGATTAACCCGCATATGCTCATGCTGACACCGGCGATAATAATACTGATTAATCGTGGAATTCTGCTATGCAACAGTATCTGCATTTGTTCATTATCTAAAGCAATTAAAGCAAACGGACTCATTCCCTTTACACCGATAAAAAGTGAAACAATCGATAAAAGAATAAGGACTCCAAGTAAATATCTTCTTTTCATTTCTTCCATTCCTAACTTAAATTATTTAATAAGATTGAGTTTTTATTGATATGGATAATCATTCTCAATGTTCACGAAAAAAAACAAAGCCGAACTCACTTATAATGATAATGATTATCAGTATTGATTGTCAATAGGTTTTAGGAAAATACTTGTTTGAACAAGTATTTTTTTAGAAAACCACCAATGGTAAGGTGATTTTCTTTCGTCCAACCTTCACATTAGGTTTTTTCTGATTTTATCCAATATATGGAGGCAGTTATTCACTTCATCTAAATTCAATCCCTTAGTTGCATCTTCAATGGTTTGTTTGGCAAATCCAGTTAGTTCACCTTGTATCTGCTTTGCCTCCTTCGTTAGAAAAATCAAATTGATTCTGGCGTCAATAGGGTGGGAAACACGTTTTACCAACCCTCTTTTAATCATATTGTCCACCAATCGAGAAACACTTGGCTGATCTTTTTCATTTAATTCTGCAATTTTGTTTTGTGTTAATCCATCATTCTCATAAAGTCTGCTCAGTATTTGCCATTGCTCATGTGTAACGGGAAAATTGTTATCTTTAAAATGGCGATTAATACGGTTATTCATTAAACGTGAAGCATGGAAAAGTTTATAGCCAAGTGAATCATCCAATCTATACTCTTTTTCACTCATAAGATCACTCCAAACTAATTATTCGTAGTTACTTGTTTATACAAGTAAAAATATATAAATCTAACTTTATTATAATGCAACAACCATAATAGTTTCACATAAAAACCACCTTTCCACGGAAAGATGGTTTTTGATCATATTATTAGACAACCGAATAGGATTTCCTCTTCTTTTCGTACTGTTCAATCTGGCTGGTATACATTTCCGTCAACCCGATATCATCGAGTCCTTTTAATAACATTTCTTTCCGATAAGGGTCGGTTTCAAACGAAATGACGGTATCCTCTTGCAAGATAATAACTTGCGATTCAAGATTCACTGTCAAAGTGAGCTCTTCCGCCAGCTGAAAAAGCTGTTCCACTTGATCCTCGGGAAGAACTATCGGCAATATACCATTTTTAAAGCAGTTATTATAGAAGATATCTGCATATGAGGACGAGATCACCACTTTAATTCCGTAATCCAATAGTGACCAGGGTGCATGCTCTCTAGAGGAGCCGCAGCCAAAATTGCTGCGCGCCAATAGGATGGAGGCTCCGTCATATTCTGCTTGATTCATCACAAATTTCTCATTCGGATTTCCGTGGTCATCAAATCTCCAATCGTAGAATAGAAATTGGCCAAATCCTGTGCGTTCAATTCTTTTTAGAAACTGTTTCGGAATGATCTGATCTGTGTCCACATTCGCTTTATCCAATGGGATGACTTTCCCGGTATGAGTAACAAGTGGTTCCATTACACAACCCCCTCCTTTTCAGCCCTCAGTTCTTTTACATGGACAAAGTGGCCTTTTACTGCAGCGGCGGCGGCCATTGCAGGACTGACGAGATGCGTGCGCGCACCTCTTCCTTGTCTACCTTCAAAGTTCCGGTTGGAGGTGGAGGCACAGCGCTTTCCGGCTGGAACAACGTCCGGATTCATGCTAAGGCACATGCTGCAGCCTGCTTCTCTCCATTCAAAACCGGCTTCCAAAAACACTTCATGCAAGCCTTCTTCCTCTGCTTGCCTTTTCACTTTTTTGGACCCCGGCACCACTAATGCAGTCACATTCGGAGCAACCTTTCTCCCATTTGCAACCTCAGCTGCCTCTCTCAAGTCTTCTATTCGGGAGTTGGTACAGGAACCTATGAAGACATAGTCTATCGAGATGTCTGTCATCTTCATTCCTGGCTGCAAGCCCATGTATTCAATGGCTTGTGCAACAGACTTTTTTTCTGTTTCACTTTGGATATCTGCAGGATCTGGTACCAATCCACTGATTGATGTTCCCATCGAAGGGTTGGTTCCCCATGTCACTTGGGGCTCCAGATTGGTGATATCAAATTCAATCACTTTATCGTACAATGCACCTACATCCGATCTTAACGCGTACCATTCCACCTCGGCACGATCCCGTTCTTCTCCGAGAGGTGCATATTTTCTTCCTTTCAGATAGGAGAAGGTGGTTTCATCCGGGGCAACAAGACCCGCCCGTGCACCAGCTTCAATTGCCATGTTGCAAATGGTCATCCTTTCCTCCATGCTCATGTCCTCGATGACTTTTCCTGTGAACTCCAGTACGTATCCTGTACCAAAAGACGTTCCGTATTTTGCGATTACGGCCAAGATGATATCCTTGGCTGATACCCCAAGTGGCCTGAGCCCTTTAAAATCAATCTTCAATGTTTTCGGCTTGGATTGCCACAGGCATTGTGTTGCAAGGACATGCTCCACTTCGCTTGTACCTATTCCAAATGCCAGAGCACCGAATGCCCCATGTGTAGAGGTATGGCTATCTCCACAAACAATCGTTTTACCTGGAAGGGTCAGACCCAATTCGGGGCCGATTACATGGACAATCCCCTGATCGGCACTATTCAAGTCTGCCAAACGGATACCGAATTCCTTGCAGTTTTTTTCCAAGGTAGTCATCTGTTTCGCCGCAATCTCGTCTGTGACATGGAATGGATTAACCGTTGGCACATTATGGTCCATGGTGGCAAGTGTGAGTTCTGGCTGTCTGACCTTTCTGCCGTTCAATCTTAATCCTTCAAAGGCCTGGGGGGATGTGACCTCATGTACAAGATGCAAATCAATATATAATAAATTGGGTTTATTGTCTTCTTTCACGACTGTATGCTGATCCCAAATCTTTTCAAATAATGTTCTCGGCTGCATGTCACTCACCTTCTTCATCATAATTTCCATTACTTTTTCTATCAGCTCTTGATAGGTGCCTTCAGATACCCTCTCACCACTTCTCCCATTTGTGTGGTACACAGAACTCTCTCCCATTCACTACCTATATCATGCGTACGATATCCCTGTTCAAGGGCTTGTTCCACAGCTTTCTCGATTGCATCTGCTTCATCCATCAATCCCAGTGAATGCCTCAAAAGCAAAGCTACCGATAAAATGGTGGCAAGTGGATTGGCTATATCCTTTCCTGCAATATCAGGTGCTGAACCATGAATAGGTTCATAGAGACCTGGACCTTTCACTCCCAAACTCGCTGACGGAAGCATTCCTAGAGAGCCTGTCAGCATCGATGCTTCGTCACTCAGTATGTCCCCAAACATGTTTTCCGTCACAATGACATCAAATTGTCTGGGATTACGGATTAGCTGCATTGCTGCATTGTCGACAAGCATATGACTTAATTCCACGTCCGGATAGTCACCAGCAACCCGGTTCGCCACCTCCCGCCAGAGTCTGCTACTTTCCAATACATTCGCTTTATCCACAGAAGTCAGCTTTCTTTTACGGCCCTGTGCCAGTTCAAAGCCCTTTCGGATAATACGTTCCATTTCTTGTTCCGTATAAAAGAGTGTATCAACCACTTCCACTCCCTCATCCCCAACTCTTCGTTCCCTGGGTGTGCCGAAGTAGATTCCGCCTGTTAGCTCTCTGACTATTAAAATATCAGTGTCCAGAACTACCTCTCTTTTTAGCGGAGAACTGTGAATCAAGGATGAAAATAGAGTAACAGGCCGCAGGTTCGCATATAGCTGTAAAGCTTTCCGAATTCCAAGCAATCCAGTCTCAGGCTTACGCTCTGGGGGTTCATTGTCCCATTTCGGTCCACCAACCGCCCCTAAGAGAACTGCATCACTCTTTTTACAAATATCTACCGTTTCTTCGGGAAGAGGAGTTCCCGCTTCGTCCACGGCAACTCCTCCTATTTTTCCATACGTAAAATCAAATTGATGATTATATTGTGTTCCGATCTTTTCAAGTAGAAGAACGGCTTCCTTTACTACCTCCGGACCGATTCCGTCACCAGGTAACACGGCAATTTTATAGCTGCTCAACTGACCTCCACTCCTTTGGCTGAATACCTTGCAAACTTTTCTTTGATGGAAAGCCGGTTTACTGCATCCAAATAAGCTTTTGCGGAGGCTTCCAATACATCGTGTTCGATGCCTCTGCCGCTGCTCACTTCTCCGTCACACTTTATTTTCACGTAAACTTCAGCGAGGGCATCGCTGCCATAGGTTGTGGATTGAATCCGGTAATCCAATAGGGAAATATCTTTTTTAAGGATTCTGGATATTGTGTTATAGACCGATTCGACACTCCCTTTTCCTGTAGCGGACTCCTGCAGAACCTCCCCATCTTCAGTCTGGATGGCAATGGTCGTAGTTGGAATAATATTGGATCCATAAGAGATTTGCAGGGTTTCCATTCGATAATGTGGAAACAATCCCTTAACCGAAGAGTCCATCATAAGGGCAAAGATGTCGTCTTCTGTGACTTCTTTCTTTTTCACTGTCAGATCCTTGAACGCCTTGAACAGTTTCTTTCTTTCTTCTTCATTTAAGTAGAGACCAAGTTCCTCGCATCTTTGCTTGAAGGCATGGCTTCCGGAGTGTTTACCTAAGACCATCTTATTAGAGTGAAGACCGACCATTTCCGGATTGATCACCTCATAGGTGCTTTTGTTTTTCAGGACGCCATCCTGATGAATGCCTGATTCATGTGCAAAAGCATTTGCTCCGACTACCGCTTTGTTTTGCGGGACAATCATACCTGTCAATTTGCTGACGAGATTACTTGTTCTGATTGTCTGAGTCAGATCAATATTCGTTTCCACTCTGTAGACATCTTTTCTGATTTGCAGTGCTACGATGATTTCCTCTAAGGAAGCGTTGCCTGCCCGTTCTCCAATTCCGTTAATGGTGCCCTCGATCTGATCGACACCACTTTGAATGGCAGATAAGGAGTTGGAGACGGCCATCCCCAAATCGTCATGACAATGTGCCGAAAGTTTAACTTTATTGATGTTGGGTACATGTTCTTTAACATATGTGATTAACTGAGCATATTCTGCTGGTGTTGTATAGCCAACCGTGTCCGGCAGGTTGATGACAGTTGCTCCTGCATCAATGACCTTTTCTATGATATGTGCCAAAAAAGTCCATTCACTTCTAGTTGCATCCTCTGCCGACCATTGGACATGTGAAAAAAAGCGGGAAGCGTATTCTACAGCCTGTACAGCCGCTTCCACCACTTCCTTCGGCTTCTTCTTCAGCTTATATTCCATATGAATGGGCGATGTTGCCAGGAAAACATGAATTCCGGGTTTAGCTGCATCTTTTACTGCTTCATAGACTGCATCAATATCCGACTTCACTGCTCTTGCCAATCCTACTACCGTAGCCTTCTTGATCGTTCTGGCTATCTGTTGCACCGCCTGGAAATCCCCATAAGAGGAAGCAGGAAAACCTGCCTCCATCACATCCACGCCATATCTTTCCAATTGAAGGGCAATCTCAAGCTTTTCATGGGGGTGAAGATTTACTCCAGCTGACTGTTCCCCATCTCTTAATGTGGTATCAAATATGTCAACCTTTCGCACTGCCAACCACTCCTTTCTTCTTCGATTGAATGAATGGCATTTTAGCACGGAGCTCCCTTCCTACCACTTCGAGTGGGTGCTGCTTTTCCTGTTCATTGATCGCATAGAACATCGGGCGGTTAGCCTGGTTCTCGAGCACCCAGCCTTTTGCAAACTGACCGGATTGGATCTCACTTAAGATTTTTCTCATTTCTTCTTTCGTTCCGTCATTCACTACTCTTGGACCTGCTGTAAAATCTCCCCACTGAGCAGTGTCCGAGATGGAGTAGCGCATTCCCTCCAACCCGTTTTCATATAGAAGGTCTACAATTAATTTCAATTCATGCAAACACTCAAAATACGCGACTTCCGGCTGATAGCCCGCCTCGACGAGTGTTTCAAAACCGGCTTTTACTAGAGCCGTCGTCCCTCCGCATAAAACTGCTTGTTCCCCGAATAGATCTGTTTCCGTTTCTTCCTTAAACGTCGTTTCCATTACTGCCGCTCTGCCAGCCCCAACGGCTTTGCTGTAGGCCAAAGCAACTTCTTTCGCTTCCCCTGAGGCATCCTGATGGACTGCAAAAAGAGCTGGAACTCCGCCGCCTTCTTCAAACACGCGTCTGACCAGATGACCTGGTCCCTTAGGTGCGACCAAGAATACATCAACATCTTTCGGTGGAACAACCTGATAGAAATGGACATTGAATCCATGTGCAAATGCCAACGCTTTTCCAGCAGTTAAATGTGGCTCAATTTCCTGCTTGAACACTTCAGGCTGCCTTTCATCCGGGAGCAGGACCATTATAACATCCGCCTTTGCTACTGCTTCAGCTACAGAAGATACCTGGAATCCGTCCTCCTGGGCCTTTTGCCAGGATCCACCGGGTCGAACCCCCACTACCACTTCCACCCCACTGTCCCTTAAGTTTTGTGCATGTGCATGACCTTGCGAACCATACCCTACCACTGCTACCGTTTTCCCATTTAATGCTGCTTGTGAAATGTCATCGTTATAATACATTTTTGCTGCCATTTTACTTCCTCCTTTTTTGTAAAATTCAGTTAGTTAGAAAGAGCGATCTGCTCAGAAATGTCTGTAATATGAATTACATCAATCTGCTTATCCAGCTGGAGCTTTATTCTTTCGACTTCCTGCTCCTCCACTACATTGACAACAATGGTCATAAGGGAGATGGAAGACTCATTGACAGGTGCAACCGCCAGGCTTTCAATATTCAATCCTTTTCGCAAAAAGAGGTTGGTCAACCTGTTCAATACACCCAGTTGATTGTTCACAAGGAGCGAGAGTGTCCGCTTCATGGCTTCACACCTTCCATTTGTTGAATTCCTTTTCCAGGGGCAATCATCGGATAGACGTTCTCCGTCGGTGTCACCCGGCAGTCCAAGAGATAAGGTTCGTCCGTTGCAAGTGCTTCCGCAAAAGCCGTTCGAAACTCCTCTTCGTTTTGAACGACGGCAGCTTTGATTCCAAAAGCATCCGATAGCTTCACATAATCCGGCTGATTAGGCAAAAGAGATTCCGAATATCTTTCTTGATAAAAAAGTTGTTGCCACTGGCGTACCATTCCCATGGATTGATTATTTACGAGCACCACTTTAACAGGAAGCTTATATTCTTTTAGAACGGCCAATTCCTGAAGGGTCATCTGGAACCCGGCATCCCCAATGACAGCTATAACTGCTGCATCCTTGTCGGCCACCTGCGCACCGATTGCTGCCGGTAAGCCAAAGCCCATCGTTCCCAATCCTCCTGATGTGACCCATCTGTCAGGTTGCCTGAAACCATGGAACTGTGCTGCCCACATTTGATGCTGACCGACATCCGTTGTGATAATGGCTTCCCCTTTGGATAGCTCATGAACAAGTTCCAATAATCGCTGCGGTTTGAAGGTAGTGCCATCTTCTACATACCATAATGGAAAGTCTTCCTTTGATTGAAGCAATCGCTCCAGCCACTCCCCTTTATCTCCTGTTTCCAGTGCTTCATTTAATAGTAGTTGAAGAGATTTTGAGGCATCCCCCACTACCGGGTAGTCTGTCGGTACATTTTTCCCAATTTCCGATGGATCGATATCAAAATGGACCACTTTTGCGAATTTAGCAAACTCCTGCAGGTTGCCCGTCAACCTATCATCAAATCTTGCACCAATATTGATGATCAGATCGGCTTCATATAGAGCCATATTGGCCGAATAGGTTCCATGCATCCCTGCCATTCCCAGAAACAAAGGATGGTCATGCGGGAAGCTTCCCAAACCCAGTAAAGTGTTGGCTACAGGAATGGTCGTTTTGGCAACAAACTCTTTTAGTAGATTGCTTGCTTTACTGTGGAGAACTCCTGCACCTGCAAGAATGACGGGCTTGTTGGCTTTTTTGATGGCCTGCGCCACCTTTTTGATTGCTTCGGGATCTGGTTCTGTCTGTAATTTGTAGCCCGGCAGTTTTACCTCTTTGGAATAATCGTAGATTCCTGAAGTAGCAGTAATGTCTTTTGGAATGTCGATCAGCACTGGTCCAGGTCTCCCTGTTGAAGCAATATGGAAAGCTTCCTTAAATATTCTTGGCAATTCTTTAACATCCTGGACTTGGAAATTATGTTTGGTGATCGGCATGGAAATCCCAAGAATCGGTGCTTCCTGGAAAGCATCTGAACCAAGTACCTGTGAGTTGACCTGACCTGTAATGACTACAAGCGGCAGCGAATCTATCATTGCATCCGCCAGGCCTGTCACGATATTCGTGGCACCGGGACCAGAGGTGGCAATCACAACTCCGGGCTTGCCTGTAATGCGCGCATATCCTTCTGCTGCATGTATCGCTCCCTGCTCATGCCTTGTTAACAGATGAGGTATGCCTCCATCATATAGTGCATCATAAATATTCAGGACTGCACCGCCCGGATACCCGAAGATCACCTCTACCTTCTCTTCCTTCAAGGCCTCCACTATCATGCGAGATCCTGTCAGTATTTTTTGCGCCACCTTCGTGCCACTAGTTTCTGCTGTACTCATTTGTTCTCCACCTCCTTATTTTTATACTTTCAATACACCGCCTGTATTTGCAGAAGTGACAAGCGCTGCATATCTGGCCAAATATCCGCTTTTCACTTTCGGTTCGGGAGGCTGCCAATTGGATTTACGTGCTTCCAATTCATTTTTTTCCACAAGCAGATAAATGGTGCGTTTCTCTAAATCTATCTGAATGGTGTCCCCATTTTCTACAAATGCAATAGGGCCGCCTTCTGCCGCTTCAGGAGAGATATGACCAATGGAAATTCCCCTTGTGGCCCCTGAGAACCTACCGTCCGTAATCAACGCTACTTTTGTCGATAAGCCTCTCCCGGCAATGGATGAGGTCGGTGCCAGCATCTCCGGCATTCCCGGTCCGCCTTTTGGACCCTCATAACGGATGACTACGACATGACCTTCCCTGACCTGACCACCATCAATTCCTTTTTGTGCATCTTCCTGAGATTCATAGATAATCGCTTCCCCGGTAAAGGATTTGATGGACGGATCCACTGCTCCAACCTTGATTACTCCTCCATTTGGTGCCAGATTCCCAAATAGAATGCTGAGGCCGCCAACCGGACTGTAAGGATTGTCTTTCCTTCTGATTACCCTGTCATTGACTATCTGGGCATGGTCGACAACTTCCTGGATGGACTGCCCGGAAATGGTCAAGCGATCTGGATGGATTGCGCCTTCTATTTGGCAAAGCTCCTTGATGATGGCACTGACTCCTCCTGCTTCATGGACGTCTTCCATGCTATAGTCTGAAGCGGGGCTTACTTTGCAAAGGTATGGCACTCGCTCTGCGATTTTATTGATATCTTCAAGTTTGTATTCAATCCCAGCCTCATGGGCAATGGCGAGTGTATGTAAAACGGTATTCGTTGAGCCGCCCATCGCCATATCCAATGCAAAAGCATCATCGATTGCTTCTTTTGTAATAATGTCACGTGGCCTTACATCTTCTTCAATTTGTCTCATGAGATGTTTGGCCGCGTCCCAGATCAGCTGGTGGCGTCCTTTTGACGTCGCAACCATGGTACCGTTCCCAGGCAAGGCTACTCCAAGCATCTCCATCAACGTATTCATGGAATTTGCTGTAAACATCCCTGAACAGGATCCACAGGTTGGACATGCGCTCGATTCGATTTCCAGCAATTCTTCGCGGCTCATTTTACCTGCAAGCACACTTCCTACACCTTCAAAAACGGATACAAGGGATAATGGGGCGCCATCCTTTGTTCTGCCTGCCTCCATAGGTCCACCCGATACGAACACTGCCGGTACATTGGTTCTCGCAGCTGCCATCAGCATTCCAGGAGTGATCTTGTCACAATTGGGAATGTAGAATACACCATCAAACCAGTGAGCATTGATTACTGTTTCCGCAGAGTCTGCAATCAATTCCCTGCTGGGCAGAGAGTAGCGCATTCCTATATGCCCCATCGCGATCCCGTCATCCACTCCGATGGTATTGAATTCGAAGGGAACACCTCCCGCTTCCCTGATTGCTTCCTTCACCACTTCCGCAAATTTATTTAGATGCATATGTCCCGGGATAATATCCACATAGGAATTACAAACGCCGATGAACGGCTTATCCATATCTTCATCCTTCACTCCAGCCGCCCGCAGCAAGCTGCGATGGGGAGCCCGGTCGATCCCTCTTTTAATTGTGTTGCTTCTCATTTTGGTCGGTTCACTCCTTTGTGCTGCTTTTTGGGGGCCTGACCCTCAATGCTTTAAAGCGGTGAGGGTCAGGCCCCTTTTTAGTGATTTAAAGAACAAAAGAATCAAAGAACAATTATCAATCTTCCACTAGATTCAAAGATGAATCAAACAACCCATCAGTGATTCAGTGCTTCACCCAACAAGACTCCTCCGCTGATTTCCCAGCCAACCTGGTTTTTTTCGGGATATACTTTCAGTCCGTCTTCCACTACGAGTTTACGGAAGTGGTTGAGCAGATTGTGTGTTTCTTTTCCCGGTTTTCCGTCCGCAATCATTCTTGCGTCCAGGCTTACAACTGGAATGACCTCCGCCGCCGTTCCTGTCAGGAATACTTCATCTGCCACATATACGTCATGTCTTGTGAATGGTTCTTCGCGAACATCATAGCCAAGGTCCTTTGCCAGGTCGATGATGGCGTTTCGGGTGATTCCCTCTAACGCTCCTACATAGCTTGGTGGGGTCAGGAGTTTATTCCCTTTAAGGATAAAGATGTTCTGTCCGGATCCTTCTGCAACATAGCCTTCCGTATTTAAAGTCAGAGCCTCATTCGCGCCTGCCATGTTGGCTTCGGCTTTTACCATGATGTTATTTAAATAATTGAGTGATTTTACTTTTGGACTTAGGATATCCGGTCGGTTCCTTCTAGTAGGAACCGTGACCATGCTAATACCGATGTCGTACAGTTCTTTTGGGAATAATGCCAACTGCTCGGCAATGACAATCAGATTTGGATTTTTGCATTTTGTAGGATCTAAACCGAGATCGCCGACTCCTCTAGAAACCACCAATCGAATGTAGGCTGTGTCATACAGCTTGTTTTTTCTCAGGGTCTCGACGATAATGTCCTCTAGTTCAGACATGGTATAGGGGATGTTTAAAAGAATGGATCTTGCTGAATCATAAAGTCTTTCAAGATGTTCACGAAGGCGGAAAACATTTCCGTCGTACATTCGGATACCTTCAAAGATGCCATCTCCGTAAAGGAACCCGTGATCATATACAGATACAACTGCCTTCTCTTTTTCTACTAATTGGCCATTCATATAGATGTATCTACACATAGCTAATCTCCTCTTTCTTTGTTTTATTTTTTGAATATTCTGATAAATAAATGTTAAAAAATTGCCCCTTAGACAGGTTGAATAAACGTTGTGCGTCAATCAGAACCTATCCGTAGAGGCTTTTTTCCTCACGGTGTACACCATCCACCGGGATGATGCTGGTATCGCTTGGACCAGTCATGCTACAGGAAAATCAGGGTGTAAAAACGAAATATCATATCATTACTTCACCGCTTTATTTTCCTGAAAACACCGGAACCCTAGATACCCTCCTGATAAGGGAATTGTTATTTCCGTACTCAATGTTTGTTTGAGTTGTTGTTATTTTAATACCGTCCATACAGGTCGTCAACACCTAAATTCAGATAATTCCAATTTTACTGACTATTTTAAAGCGCTTTCATTTTTGTCCCATCAACAAAGAAAACGTTTACAAAAACCTTGTAAAAAAAATTTACATACCCTCCTTTTCTTACGTATAAACAGAAAAAAGAACGAGATTTCTCGTCCTTTTCTTTAACTGGTTTATATTATATTAATAAATTAAACAGCTGCTTATCCTTATTGATTTCCAAATAGGTAAAGCCTTTCTTTTTCATCCGTTCGATCAAGGAAAAATAATCTTCTGGAACCCTGAGCTCCACTCCTACCAAGACAGGCCCTTTGTCCCTATTGTTCTTTTTTGTGTATTCAAAACGGGTAATATCATCTGTTTCGCCAAGGACATCTTCCATGAATTCACGGAGCGCACCGGCTCTTTGGGGAAAATTGACGATAAAATAGTGCTTTAATCCCTCATAGATCAGCGAGCGTTCCTTCATTTCCTGCATCCGATCCAAGTCATTGTTGCCTCCGCTAACTACACAGACAACCGTTTTCCCTTTGATTTCTTCCTTGTAGAAATCGAGTGCGGCAATTGACAGGGCACCGGCCGGTTCTGCGATAATTGCATTTTCATTGTAAAGGTTAAGGATGGTGGTGCACACCTTCCCTTCCGGAACAAGGACGATATCATCCACTAAATCTTTTGCCATTTCAAAAGACAGCTTCCCTACCTGTTTTACTGCAGCACCGTCTACAAAGCTGTCAATTTCCTCTAAGATAACCACTTCATTCATGGAGATGGATTGTTTCATTCCAGGCGCACCCATCGGCTCTACCCCGATGATTTTTGTATGGGGGGCTACACTTTTCAGATAAGATCCCACTCCGGATACCAGACCGCCACCTCCGATTCCCATAAACACAAAGGAACATTCCTCGTCAAGTTGTTCCATCACTTCCAGACCAACCGTTCCCTGGCCGGTGATGGTGAGAGGATCATCAAATGGATGCACGAATTTCATGCCTTCCCGTTCACAGACCTCCCAAGCTTTTTGATAGGAGTCATCATAGGTGTCCCCTGTCAGGACAACTTCTGTAAAATCACCGCCAAAAAATTCAACCCGGGAAACCTTTTGCCGCGGTGTGGTTGTCGGCATATAGATTTTCCCCTTGATGCCAAGATGCTTGCAGGCATAGGCCACTCCTTGGGCATGATTTCCTGCACTCGCACATACGACCCCTCTTTTCCTTTGTTCATCAGTGAGGCTTTGAACCAGAAAATAGGCTCCCCTGATTTTAAACGAACGCACTACCTGAAGATCCTCTCTTTTCAAATAGACCTTGCACTGATAACGCTCCGATAAAATCGGATCCAACTGCAAAGGTGTCCGTACCACAACATCTTTCAACACCTCCCTGGCATGTTGAATATCTTCTATCCGTACCCCGTTATGTAGCACTTTCATTACTCACCCGCTCCTTTCAAGTTGATCGGAAAGAATATTGTGAATTATTGTACAACAGCTTGATGGCGGCTGTCACTACCAGAATTTTCAGAAGCGTCACTGAATCAATAGTTTGGTACTGCTAAAAAAAACTGAGCATCCACTCTGACAAGTCGGAACAAGTTTTGGTACAATAACACTTATTATAAAAAGAGGGGTATCATATGCTAAATAGTGGACTTGTATTGGAAGGCGGCGGAATGAGAGGCGTATATACTGCCGGTGTTCTGGAATACTTCATGGAAAAGGATCTTTATTTTCCTTATGTGATAGGCGTTTCCGCAGGCGCCTGCATGGCTGCCTCCTACCTGTCGAGGCAAAAAGGCAGA
This sequence comes from Bacillota bacterium, assembly GCA_051750385.1. GTDB lineage: Bacteria > Bacillota > Bacilli > Bacillales > Bacillaceae_I > Sutcliffiella_A. The sequence goes on from JBNJJQ010000008.1 coordinate 187,137, forward strand.
AACAGACAGGTGAATATCGATTTCGTGAAGGACCCGCGTTACCTCTCATATCGCAACTATTGGAAGAAGAAACAGCTATTTGATATGGATTTCGTATTTGATGAAATTCCTAACAGGCTTGTGCCGTATGATTATGAGACATTCCTGAAAAGAACCGAGCAATTTGTCGTGGTGACAACAGATTGTATGACGGGTGACCCCATTTATTATCATATGGATGAGCATGGGGAAAGCATGCTTCAATTGATTCGGGCTTCCAGTTCCCTCCCCTTTGTCGCATCGGTTGTTTCCTATCAGGACCGATTTTTATTGGATGGCGGAATCATCGACCCTATCCCCATAAAAAAAGCGCAAGAGGACGGATTCGATAAGAATGTCGTTATCCTGACGAAGCCTGCCGGCTACAAAAAGAAAGCAAGCCGCTTTTCTTCTCTCTTCAAATACAAGCAATATCCAATTATATCTGAGAAGCTCCAAACTCGGTACCAGCAATATAATAATACCCTTGACTATATCGAACAAGAGAGAGAGCGGGGATCTACCTTTATTTTTCAGCCGAGCGTCCCGCTTCCTGTTGGCCGTATGGAAAAGAATCAGCAGCGGCTGATAGATTTGTATGAGCTCGGCTTGAAAGATGCAGAAAAAAATCATGAGAAGCTGCTTGCATTTTTAGAAAAATAATAGAAACTTGGTGAAATTATGACGGTGGATTCGTCCAACACACAGGCAGCTAAACAGCCTATATTGCAAGAAAACAAAGTTATCCTATTCTGGAGCATTACCGTTTGGCTGGTGGTCATGAATACAACGATGTTCAACGTTGCCCTTCCCAGTGTTCTGAGGGAGCTGTCTCTGTCCTCTTCCACCGCTTCCTGGATTGTGTCGGGGTATTCGATTGTGTTTGCTATCGCGACATTAACATACAGCCGCTTATCCGACTTTCTTCCTATTCGCCGGCTATTGACCATCGGTTTAAGCTTATTGGCCATTTCCTCCATTATTGGATTTTTATCAAAAGATTTTTATATGCTATTGGGTGCCAGGCTCCTTCAGGCTGCCGGAGCTGGAGCGGTACCTGGTCTAGCGATGGTGCTTGCAGGAAGATACATACCAATCTCCCGAAGAGGCAAGGCGATGGCTTTCATCTCATCTGCAGCAAGCCTGGGCTTTGGACTTGGTCCTGTTATCGGCGGCATGATTACACAGTACCTAGGATGGCATTACCTTTTCATGGTTACAGGCTTTGTTTTGCTTTTGCTTCCTATTTTCAGGCGTCTTCTGCCTTATGAAGAGGTGCAGAAAGGGAAATTTGATATTACAGGCAGCATCTTGATCGGACTTGGTGTGACTGGACTTCTCCTTTACTTATCCAGCTTCTCACTCCCAGTATTACTCGGGAGCCTGGTTATACTTGGCTGGCTGTGGTGGCATATCCATCGGATTCCAATGCCCTTTATTCAACCTGCATTATTAAAGAACAGACAATTTACAAAGCTTCTCTTTATAGGCTTTGGTGCATTTGTCACCCATTTCTCATCACTCTTCCTGATGCCAATCATGCTTTCTGTAATTTTTGAAAAGGAACCGGCTACCATCGGATTGTTGATATTTCCTGGTGCCATTCTTTCCGCTATTGCTGCTCAATTCATAGGCAGACTGATCGACCGTTTCGGGAATATGCCATTAATATTATTTGGAGAAAGCTTTCTAATCGTTGCAACTTTTTCCTTTGCTTTTTTCGGGGTACTCTCGCCCTATGCCATTTTATTTACTTATATGTTCATGAGTACGGGGTTTTCAGCATTAACCTCGAGCATTTCCAATGAAATCTCCAGGATTCTCGACAAAAAGCAACTTGGTGCAGGAATGGGAATTGCACAGCTTGTCCAATTTTTTGGCGGAGCTTTTGGAGTGGCATTAACCGGTCTTCTTCTTGTATGGCAATCCGGGATATCTGTGGAAGCTGCCTACCGAAACATTTTCATTGGACTGACCATTCTATTATCCGTAACCCTTGTTGTATTTTTACTTTATCGGAAAAACAAACAAAAATAGTCTCTTTCTAGAGGCTTTTTTTTATTGATTGAACCTATCTAGGCAATTAGAATAAGAATAAAAACATTTTATGGAAGAAGGCCATTGATGAACAAGACATCTTATTTGATTAATTTTTCGGATACAAAAAAGGAAGAAATTGAGAGCTTTTATGACTATGGTTATGTGGTTCATAGAATTACTAGTTTACTAGAAGAGAAATACGGGTTTGTATTCCATATGTATGCAGACGACGAAACCTCCAACGAGTTGTGGGAGGTTTTGGAGGAGGACCTTGAGCTTTATCCTGATACGGTGGACGTTGTGTCATATATATTTGATGGAATTGAGACAAGAACCATTTCCTCCAACCATTCCGATAAACACCTCGAGTTCCTGATCAAGCCGAGGATCACCAATACCGTTTATTACTACCCTGCATTTCAAGTAGCATTGGCACGTTCACCAATATTCATGATTCATAGTGAAACAACCCATGACTTTATTCTAGCTAAAAATAATGACTGCTTAATCGCTTTCTTGAACTATATTATTAAAAGAAAACGAGAGTACACCAAAAACTATGTCACCGTATTTACTGATACAGAAAACGGAATCGACAGCTCAAAGGAAAAGATCACCTCCTTCGTAACAAGGGATGATGTGTTCTTGGAGGAATCTTTGAAAAAGGAGATCTACCGTTCAATTGATGAATTTTTCACAGAAAGCGGTTCATTCTTTCAAACGTATAATATCCCGTATAAGAGGGGGATTCTTCTTTACGGAAAACCAGGGAATGGGAAAACAACTTTGGTAAAATCGATCGCAAACAGTATTACCGCACCGGTCGCATATTGGCAAATTACCGAGCATACATCGAGCTATTCCGTCCATGAGGTGTTTTCCACCGTAAACCGGATGACTCCCATGGTGCTTGTGATAGAAGATATTGATTCCATGCCTGTAGAAGTCCGCTCTGTGTTTCTAAATACACTGGATGGAGCCACTTCAAAGGAAGGGATATTCCTCATTGGGACAACCAACTACCCTGAGAAAATCGATCCTGCTTTGATAAATAGATCTGGACGGTTTGACCGTGCCTATGAAATAAAATTGCCTACAAAAGAGCTGCGAGTGGGCTATCTGAAGAAGAAGAAAATGGGGCAATTCGTTTCGGAGGAAGAGTTGTACCATATCGGTTCTCTGACAGAAGAGTTTTCCTACGCCCAGCTTAACGAGCTCTATACCTCTGTTGCCTTGCAGTGGCACTATGAAAAAGAGGTGGACATCGAGAAGATCTGCAAGGAACTTCAAACAGACAACCGGAAAAAGAATAATCATACCTGGGATACGGAAAAGGCGACAAGTTCTTTGGGCTTTGTGAATGATTAATTAAACGAAGGGGCTGTCCGAAAAGTTTTCAAAATGTTTGTCAGTTATTTTTTGATATTTTGGTGTATTGGACAACTTAAAAATGGAAAAGGTTATTGAACTCTCAGTGGAATACTGTTGAAAAGGCCATTAGCTACCGCTATTGGCCTTTTCATTGGGATTATTGTTCATAAAAGCCAATAGCACGCCGCTGATGGTCTTTTCATTGCGGTTAATCGCTCATAAAAGCAATTAGCTTTTCAATAGGAATAGATATTCATGACCAGCCTCTTCATTTTCCCCAGCTCATCTCTTCCCATTTTTCATATATTGAATGGTCTCCTTCAGCCCTTCTTCATATGAAGTACGGGGGAGGGGGCCGATCCTATCCTCATATTTTGATCCAGAAAGGATTGTTTCCTCATTGGCAATGTATTGCATCTCCAACCCTTCTCTCATATCCTTCCCCGCAAAAAGGCTAAAAAAAGCAAACATCGGTTTTGTAATGGAATAGAGGGACTTGTTCTCACCAAGTTCATTTTTAATCAATTGCTCCAGCTCGTGACCGGTAATGGTTCTGTTTGCAGGAATATTCCAGTTCTGTCCATAAGCATTCTGCTGAATTGCCAAAGTGACCATTGCTTTGGCTCCATCTGTGGTGAGGAGGAATTCTCTTGCAATAGTTTTCGGACCTACATATCCCGCTTTATTTTTCATAACTATTTGGTTGAGCGTATAATGCATGTATGTATTGGTGGCATTGGGACCATAGAAATCTGGAAAGTGCGCAATGAAAGCAGGTACGTCTGAATTGAAAATAAGTTGTTCCATCTCCAAACGGATTTTCCCTTTTTTCGTATGAGGTCTTTTCTCTGTGTCCTCTGTTATTAATTTTGCACTGCTTTTTCCATATGCATAGATGTTATCGACAACCGCAAGCTTTGCGCCAGTCATTTCGGCAGCTTTTAGAATATTCTTTACGATTGGAAGTAACTTTTCTTTCCATTGTGAGTAAGGGATATTCAGGGCATGAAAGATTACGTCACATCCTTGGGCAGCCTCTATTAGCTGTTGCGTATTCTCGGCATCTCCAGGCTGTATCGTCACTAATTCCTCTACTCCAAATAATTCTTCCAGTTTCTCCCCACCTTTAGCAAAAGCTTTCACTTCTATCCCTCTACTTACTAACTCTCTAACGATGGCATACCCCATTCCACCCGATGCACCAATTACTAACGCTTTTTTCATAATCAGATTCCTCCCCTTTTATTAACCACTGGTCAAATACTAACAAAAAATTTTATCCCAAGGATTTCAGGATAAAATCTACATGCAATTTCGCTAACGGCTCCACTTCCTCGAAGCTTTCCTCACATCTGCAATAATGACTGACAAAACCATGCAGGGACAGAAAAACGGACCATGTTTTTTGAATGGTTATCCTATTGTTGCTTAATTTGACAAGCGAACAGGCAAACTTCTCATAGGAATTATTCGGACCCGTATTGATAAAGTTGCGTACATCTTCGTCACCCACCATAAACATCATTTCATAATGGCTTTTGTTCTCAAGACCAAATTGAATGAACTTCAAAAGTACTTGCCGGATTTTTTCCTCGTCTGATAAATCAGAATTTAAAACCTCATCAAGCCATTGATCCAACCATTTGAAATCATTTTCGATCATTGCATAAAACAGTTCCGCTTTATTTTTGAAATGATAGTATAGAGCTCCATGGCTATAACCGAGTGATGCAGCTAGCTGTCTCATGGAGACGTGCTGGTAGCCTTTCTTTGTGAACAGTTCCCGAGCAGCAATCATAATTTTTTTTTGTGTAAGTTCTTGTGCGACAGATTTTCTAGGTGACATAAAGACTCCCTTAAATTTATTGACCACTGTTTAATTAAAATATAGAGGATATAGAAAATAATGTCAATACATTTTCCGCATTATAAAGAGGGCTTAGTAATGACAAGCCCTCCCTACTTCTTATACCAGCTCAATTGTCTCTGACAGCTTTGTTTGAATAAGTATTTCCAATTCCTTCAGGCGGTGGAGATTATAGGAGGATTCCTTCATCAGGTATGAATCCACATAAGCTGGATGACACATTACCTCCACTGTCGTAACTGGTCCCACCTTTTTTGGCAACTTCTGAAAATAATCCTCTCTGACTCCATCTCCGTAAAAATCCAGCAAACAAATGTCGGTAAATGCAGGCACCCCTCTTAAATGTTCATGGTCATTAGCTCGGACAGGAAGCCCATAAGTGATGGATAGCCGTTGGACAACCGGCAAAAGCTCTTCCCATGTATGGATGTGATGATGGCTGTCCAAATGGGTAGGCGTTAGACCTGTCTGCAGGAACTTTTCAATCTGCGCGGTCCATTCCTTTTCCACTTCCTCCAAATCGAGAAGATCCTTGTTTTGCATAGCATGTGATAACGAATGGAAGGCACCTTCCTTCCCTACCAGCGATGGGACGTTATCGGATAGTGGTTTTCCGCAAGTCAGGACCAGATGAATACCAACCTTCAGGGAAGGGGTCTGTTTTGCCAGGGCTATTGCATGCAGTGTTCCTGGGGTGTTCATCATCATTGTAGTGGAGTTTACTATGCCGTATAGGTGGGAATCCATTATTCCGTAGTTGACCCCGCGACACAATCCAAAATCATCAGCATTGACTATTAGGCGAATCAAATCCTCCACCCCCTTCTCCTTTTAACTTGAAAGGATGATATTTTCCCTGGTAAAGAAATTCGGCAGATAAACTTTATGCGCTTCTAGCATTTCATCCAAAATCTTTTTTGCAATTTTGTCTGACCCTACTAGAGGATTAATTGTTAATGCCAAGAGCGCAGTTTCATAGTTTCCGGTGATGGCTGCCTCAATTGTAACCCTTTCAAACGATTTAATTGATTGTATCAGCCCTTGGACTGGTACCGGCAGCTCCCCTACAGCAATTGGCTTTGGTCCATCCTTTGTGATGATGCAGCTGATTTCCACTGCTGAGTTGTCTGGAATCCCTTTTATTGCACCATCGTTCTTTGTGTTAACCGGCTGAATATCCTTTTTATCAGTGTAGATGGAAAGGATCAGCCTGCATGCAGCATCGCTGTAATACGCTCCTCCTCGTTGCTCAAGCTGCAATGGCTTTTCGGTAAGCGTTGGATTTTTATAGAGTTCAAACAGGGCATCCTCCAGCTTTTTTACCACTTCCGCTCTGGTCCCGTCTTCTTTGGATGCTTGAATCTCTTTCTCTACCATTTCTCTGGTTTTATAATAGTATGCATGATAAGGGCATGGAAAGAGATTGAGGCCTTTAAGGAATTCCGGCTCCCAGCCCATTGCATGGATATTCTTCATTGTCACCGATTTGTCCGGATCCGAAAGCATAGTGATTAACTTTTCCTTCACACTTATTCCATCTACAAATACATCCAGTCCATAAACCAAATGATTTAGCCCAGCAAAATCAATTCTAACCCTGGAGTGCTCCACATCGAGTAGCTTTGCAGCCCCCATTTCCATCCCGATCGGCACATTGCATAACCCTACCACTCTCTTGATGTTTGTGTTCCGGATCACCGCTTCCGTAATCATTCCTGCTGGATTGGTAAAATTGATGAGCCAAGCATCCGGGCAGAGTTCCTCTATTTCCTTGCAAATTTCAAGAATTACAGGAATGGTGCGCAAGGCTTTAAAAAATCCACCAGGACCGTTCGTTTCCTGACCAAGGACTCCGTACTTCAACGGAATTCGCTCATCTTTTGCTCTTGCCTCCAACAAGCCTACCCGGAATTGGGTGGTCACAAAGTCCGCGTCTTTCAGTGCTTTTCGTCGATCTAATGTCAAATGGATATCAATAGGCAACCCCGCCTTTTGAACCATCCTTTTCGCCAGATTTCCGACAATATCCAGCTTCTCCTTACCCTCTTCAATGTCCACCAGCCAGATTTCCTTAACCGGTAATTCCTCAAAGCGTTTGATAAATCCTTCTATCAATTCCGGAGTATAGCTGGAGCCTCCACCAATTGTAACGATTTTCAATCCATTACTACTCATTGCAACTATCCTCTCTCATGAAGCTTATCGTACAGATCAATAAACTCCCTCACTAAATCCTTTACCGTCAAAGCGTTCATCAAATGGTCCTGTGCATGGACAAGCAGGATGGGAACATCATAATTGTCCCCACCTGCCTCCGCTTGAATCAGTTCCGTTTGAAAGCGATGCGCTTGCAGAAACTCTTTATCCGCATCTTCCAAAAGACTCCTGGAACGGTCGACGTTCCCCTTTTTCGCCTCCTGGAGGGCTTCCATCGCCATACTTCTGGCATTACCGCTGTAAAGTATCAATTGGAAGGATATATCGTATAGTTTTTCTTTATGCATCAATATGACTCCCTACATTAACGTCAATTTTATTTTGCAACTTTTTCTCATCTATTTTAGCGTTGATATACACAAAAGGCAGGTATATGACAATCGAAATTGCAAGGTTGACAAGGGCCAATACAGCTCCGGAAATATGTCCACCAGTTGCCAAGTAGCCACCAATACCGGCAGGAGTCACCCACGGGATGCTTGCAGTTACAACCGGATAGACCCATCCGATTTTTATTGCCGTATATGCAACAATTGTCATGATTACTGGAGCTGTAATGAACGGAATCAGCCATAGCGGATTTAATACAATCGGAAGACCGAAAAGCAAAGGTTCATTGATTTGAAATACCCCAGGAGGTGTACCCAAGGCAAGCAGCTGCTTATGCCTTTTTCTCGCAGCCAAAAACATGGCAATGATCAGTCCCAAGGTTGCTCCCGATCCACCGAGGTAGACAAACGCATCAAGGAAAGGACCTGCGAGGATAGCGTACCTATCTAAATCCGTCACTCCCATTGCATACAAGTCCGTATTCTTTGTTCCGAGTGACGTGAAAAGTGGCGTGGTGATGCCTCCCAGGATATTCGGACCGTGGAGACCTACTGCCCAGAATACATGTACCAAGAGAACAATCAGTATTGCAAAGAAGAGGGAATCGGCAGCACTAGTCAATGGAGCTACCAAAACAGCATTAAGCCAGTCGTTCAACGGCTTACCATCCGAAAGCATTCTAAATAGTAATCCGAATATTCCGAAACTTAAAATCGTAAGCATCCCTGGGATAAGTTTGGCAAATGCCCCTGCAACTGCTGGTGGAACCCCTTCCGGCAAACGGATGATAAAGGCTTTTACTCTCGTTAATCGAATGAAAACCTCTGTAGCTGCCAATGCGACAATAATACCTGTAAAAAGGGCAGTGGAATTGAAATATCCCCATCCAATGAATCCCCATGCACCTTCTGTTTCAGGTACGTTTGCCACTTGCGGAATCAGGAGGAAAAAGCAGGCAGCTGAGATGAGCATTGCTTCAAATCCATCATCTCCATAGGATTTTGCCAGCTTATGAGATATGCCAAATACAGCAAAAATTGTCATAAATGCAAAGGTTCCCCACCAAATGTCGCCACCCAAAGTCGTCCATGTTGGACCGAAAATGCTCTCCATCATTTTTCCATACGGTTTGATAATGGATCCCAGATTATTCAATAGAACGGCAAAGGAACCGATCATGGTAATGGCGATCATGCCTATCAAAGCGTCCCTGACAGCTAATAGGTGACGATTGTTACCGAATTTTACTGCAGTTGGCATAATATATTTTTCAAGAAAATCTCTCACAGCCCTATTCCCCCTTTGCTAATGCAATTGCACGGTTAAGAACTTCTTCTCCATTGCACAACCCGTAGTGCATGGGATTAATCGCTTCTACAGGAATCCTTCCATTTACCTCATTCTTCAATTGGTTTACCATATATCGAACCTGGGGTCCCAACAGTAGAACATCCGCTTGATTGAGATGATTCTTTACTTCTGTACTTCCCACAGCCCAGATCTTGCATTCTATCCCTTTGGAGATTGCGCTTTTTTCCATCTTGCTAACTAATAGACTCGTAGACATGCCAGCAGAACAACATAGTAAAATATTCATAGATTCTCCCCCATCCGAGTAAGCGGTTACAAATTATTTTTTTATGAATCTTTCTTTTAAAATATCATGCTCTACCCGCTTATGCGATACAATTTTTATCTCTATGGCATTTCCCCCTCCACTCTTATATAATCTTGCATTTACGAGGAATCATAGTTGTTGTACTATAATTGTAATAATAATTATATGCTAAATCAATACAAATATAATTTGTTATAACAAATTATTTTTTAAAATATTTGACAATTTACATGTTTTGTCATTAATCTATCTTTAGGAGGTTGTATGGTCATGTCAAAAGAAGAAAATGCTTTACATATTCAAGTTAAAGAGATGATACTGAAGCTTATCCAATCCGGTGAATATATGCCAGACACCAAATTGCCTACAGAAGCAGAGTTTTGTGAAAAATTCGGGGTCAGTCGGACAACGGTTAGAACGTCCCTTCAGCAGTTGGCTTTGGAAGGCTATGTATATAAGCAACAAGGGAGCGGAACATTTGTTGCTGGAAAAAAAGTCAAACAGAAGCTTACTTCAACAGTGGAGAACTTCTCTGAACAAGTAGCGATGCAGGGAAAAAACCCCTCAATAAAAGTAGTCAGTTTGGATGTTGTTCAAGCAGATTCTTCCCTCGAGGAAATCTTTGAACTTGAAAAAGGAGATCCAGTTAACAAATTAGTCAGGATCAGGGAAGTAAATGAGGAGCCTCTGCAATACGAAGTTGCATATCTTCCTTGGAGAAAGACTCCAGGACTTAATGTTAAGGCTTGTGAAAATTCTTTATACAGTCTTTTGCAGAAGGAATATAATGCTCATATTAAGAAAACAGTGGAGTACTTGGAGATCGTGGCTGCGTCCAAGGAAATGCATGAGATGTTGAATATCCCAGTAGGATCACCCTGCTTTTCGCTTGAAACGTATGCCTATCTGGAAGATGATAGTGTCATAGAATATTCGAAGACAATTTTTCGTGGAGATATGGCCAATTTTGTCATTGAAAGGAACTATTAATTTTTTTAAAGACACTTTCAGCAAATGGAAAAACCACCCTTTTATTTTTATTAAGGGTGGTTTTTCATTGGAAATCATTATCCTTTATCGAACTTCTCCTGTGCTTCTGCGGTTCTTTTTGCATATGGCAATGCTTCCAAACGTTCATAGGGAATCTCTTCGCTTGTATCAACGCAAACACCATAAGAATTTTCTTCAATCCGATCTAAGGCTTCCTCAATTTCTCTATAAACCTTTTCATCGATCTGTTCGAAGGTTTGCTCCTGTTCCCGGTCGACACGCTCGGCATTTCCTTCTGCAAGATGATTGCCGATACCGGTTGTGATATCACCCGTCGATTCCCTCATGGACTTGTCCAGCAAACTTGTTTCCTTTTTTTCCTCTATACTCTTTTTCATTTCGATCAGCTTCTGCTTCAATATACCAATTTCATTTTTAGATAATGACATCATAATCTGCTCCCTTCTGTCTATAGGGAACATTCCCCTTTTTTCCCAAGTTAAAACGAATCAGGGTCTATGATTAAAGTTATTCCGATTATACTGCTCTATCATATCTTCCACATAGAGGGCCAACCTTTCATAGCGGGATTGACCTTTTAGGAAAAGCTCAACTTCATATAATGGTAAAATGACAACTTCCCTTTTTTTATCGTAAAGGACATCCTGATCAATAATTTGATTTCCGTATTCATCCAATTTTGTAGTATGGCTGAAAATCGTATCATATTCATACCAATGGAAGCTTTTATCCGTATGCTCCTTGATGACTTCCCCAATATAGGCACCTATTCTTGTTACAAAATTACTTAAATGCTTTTCGAGCAATTCCTGTCCCCGTTTTGTGTTTAGGAGATTATCTATGTATTGGTTCATATAGTCCAGACTGTTTAGGCTGAAATCGAGGTTTTCCTTTGTTAAGTTCCTTTGATCCCAAGAATCATCTGATACATCCTGGTACATGAGTTTAGCAAGCCCCCTGTTGTTCACCTTTTGCATTTTTCTAAGGAAAAAGAACATACGATCACCACTTTTTCTCTATTTTAGGTCCTTATTATTTCATCCAAAGCATCATTGATTTTTTCATACTTAAAGGTATAGCCCTCCTGCTCCAGCCTCTCCGGTTTCACCCATCTGCTCTTTAAGATCAATTCCGTTTCCGTCCTTATGACAACTGCACCTATTTCAAGAAGCCATTTTGGAGAAGGCAGACCGATTTTCCGATTCATTATTTGGCGAAGTGATACCATGAACTCCCGGTTTGAAATGGGATTTGGAGCAGCGCAGTTAAATACGCCGTTGAGATCCGTCCGTTTTTGCAGGAAAAGGATAATTTGATGGACATCCTCGATATGTATCCAACTGAACATCTGGCTACCGGGTCCTTGTACCCCGCCCAAACCGAATTTCACCAGGTTTTTGAAAGGTATCATCACACCGCCATCTTTCCCTAGCACGATTGCAATCCTTAGCGCTATTTGTCTAGTTTGCGGAAGATGAAACTGGAATAGGCTTTCTTCCCATGCCTTCGCTACATCCACCGAGAAACCTGTTCCGATATCTCCGCTTTCCTCTGTCATCGGCCTGTCCTCTGCATGACGATAAATGGTTGCCGTACTGGAATTGATCCATAATTCAGGAGGTTGCTTAGCTTCAAGTATGGCTTTTCCAAGTATTTCTGTCGTTTCTGTTCTTGAATCCATGATCATCTTTTTATTATGTTCATTGTAGCGGCAATCAACAGACTTTCCAGCAAGATTAATCAGCATTTCCGATCCTTCTAAGGCAGCTATTATTCCTTTTTGGTCGTTCCAGGATATATGCTGCGGCTGTCTGGAGATAATTTCCACTTCATAGCCTTTTGCCAGAAACTCATTCTCCAGATATTTCCCAATAAAGCCTGTTCCTCCAGCTAATACAACCTTTTTATTCATATAGGTAGTGTCCTTTCCACGACAATTTTGTTGGTTCTTATTTCCCATATTTACATGTTCGTCAAAGTATAATATTATGGTGTGCTTCTACCATATTATCATTTTATAGGATACAATTGTTGGAATTTTCGGTATTTATAGGGGGATTTCATCTCATCTTTGAAGTACAACAAAAAAATTGGAATAATCTTTTTAAAATGCATCCTGATATCCACGAAAATTTTGATATATCAATGAATTCGAACCCGATTTCAACTAAAATATGAATATATCAACGGAAAATTCCATATATCCACAAAAATGGATCAGATA
>JBNJJQ010000009.1:0-167906 GCA_051750385.1 Bacillota bacterium
GTAATCTATCCAAACCACTACATAATCCATCTAATTTCCAAAAAATAGAAATTTTAGAGCTCGCCTTCATGCGAACCCGCCGACTACTAAACAAACCTATACCCACACAAAAAGAAAAACAGCCTCCTGACACTACGCCAGAAGACTGCTTGCCACAACCTATTCCATTATCTACGAAACGGATTAAAAGGATCGTTCCCTTTATCATTTAAGCGGCCTTTTTTCCTGTTCAAGGTACTCGGCTTTCTTTCAGACGAGTAGTGCTCCTCCTCTTCCTCAAATAGGGAAGACTGCTGTGTTTCCCCAAGTGCAGCCTCGTCTCTGAACAATGGCTCCTCTTCCGTATACACAGGCTCTTCACTGATATAATCGTTGCCAGGCTCCAACTGTCCGGAAGGCATCGGCTCTTGCTGCTGCTCATAATCCATCAGGTCAGGTGTATATTCAGATTCGACTCTATCTGAAATAAGCGGGCCTTCCTCCTCAAGCATTCGGTCCTCATGATTGAATTCATTTTGAGTGGAGACTGGCTCTTCATGCATATGGTCCGTTTTATACCCAAGCACATTATCCTGTGGATATTCCCTCTCAGGAGTGACATCCTGCTCAGAAGTGAAATGTCCGCGCTGCTGTTGATCATGAAGAGGTGCATCAGTCGTACTCCCTTGCTCTTCAAAAAGATCCTGCTCGAGATTCAAATCCTTCTCCAAGTGCCCCATTTCGGAAGAGTGCTTGTTTATCACACTGCTATCATAGCTTTCCTCTTCCGCATCTTTTTTCTCCATAGGGAAAGGCTGCCCATGCTCATATAAGAGCTTGTCATAATCTTCTGTAGCCTCAATCATACTGTTACCAGCCTCCTCTTTGGGAGTATGAGAATGTCCCATTGAGGTAAAGAGGGGCTTTTTAGGATCGACTGTACCAGATGGACGGTTCCCTCCGCCATGCATCATCGGCTCAGTACTCTCTGCCGCACGGTACCCTTCATCAAGCTGTTCCAATGCACCAGCTTCCTCATGACGTCCTTCATTCCAGGAGGACACCATCATTTCATCTAGTGGTCTATTTATATCAATATTGTCATCTGTCAAAGGCCTGTTCACGCTCCAAGAGCTGGTGCTTTCTTCAGCAGGCTCTTCCACAGGTTCGTTAGGTTCATTAATCGCTTCTTTTTCCTCAAACTGCAGGGCAGGCTCCTCCTCCGTACAATAACGATCTAGACGGCTATGGTCCTGTGAAACCGTTCTGTTGCCGCTATCTGTCATTAGGAGCACTTTCCCAACTTTCACATCATACTCATAACGATATGCTTCCTCTCTCTCAATGCCCATCTCCATCAAGGTTGAAGCGACACTATCTTCCCGAGAGCCACGGAAGAAGGTTCTTTCGATTGAATTAGAAGCATGTAAAGGATCCATATTGGAGTGATTCATCATTGCGCCACCATGGTGCTCATGCGAAGTAAACTCATTAGAAGGGTTTTCCTGTAAAGGCTCCACCACACCACTTAGATCCCTGATAAGGAAGATTTCCTCGGAGCGATAGCCTTCCTCCTTCAACCAATTGATTTTATCCATCGCTTCCTGCTCTGTTAAATAAGAACCAATCATTTCTTTACGATGTCCAGCCATCTTTTCTTCCTCCTCAAGCTTGCTTTTATAATGATTACATACCCAACAATTTCACTAGATTAAACTTCTATCAGGTCGACTGGAAGAACCTTTTAGGGGATATTGTCATTGGGGAAATACAACAACGTTTAATGCTCTATCTTTTAGCTGAATGGTGGAAATATTCTCCTCAATATTTTCAAGGCGTCTAGCCTTTAGCGTATAAGTGTAGTTTCCAGGAGTCAGCAGGACATCCGTCCATGAGAGGCTTATGGAATTCATGAGAGTTTTTTTCTTGCCATCCTGCCCAATCTGATTGATGAGAGCAATGCTCTCCGTAGTGAGTAATTTGTTGTTTCTCCATAAAAAGAACTCTGTATGAATGCTGTACTCGGAAGTGGTTCCAGTTTCTATCAGCAGATTGACCTTGGAATCCAGCCATACTCTTTGCATGGTTGAGGTGATTTTCACATCTAGCTTTAAAATTTCCAATATGGAATCGAGCGTGATGTCCATCGGTTCTTTTGCTTGGACAAAATAATATCTCTGGTCGTTACTACTATTCTTTCCCTCTTTACTCCATTCGAAATATAAGGACACAAATTAACCTCCTTGTTTATTGAAATCTAGAGTTAATATATGTGACCATCTATCTATTGCTTGTTCTTTTGTACCAATCCTACAAAAAGAATCTCTGCCATCCACATGAATTGCACCTTGCCTTATCAAAGAGCTTGTAAAATGTAAAAAAGGACCAACGCATCAACGTTGATCCTTTTTCCTCATTCATACAGCTCTTTATAAATAATAGCTTTCAATGCCAATAGCTCTTCATCCGTTAATTTTTCCTCAAACGTGTCAGCGAGCTCCATCGCTTCGGCTTCGGTCATACCGTCAGCGGCTTTCGACTGGATGGACTGGAGTTCCTGGAGGCTCAGTTTTTTCATCACAACCCTTGTCGCTTCCTCTCTCGTCTGGAACGGCAATTCCTCGAGGTTGGCGTCCGCACCTTCTGAGATATAAGCTTTCAAAGATGGGGAGTGGTCTACATAGTCTCGAGCGTTGGCAATATTGCTGTCATCGAGATCCTGCTCCACATATTCAACAGCTCTATCCTCGATATACTTATTGATGAAGTAGTAGCCCACAGCCCCTATTGCACCAAGAATAATTACAGTCATAAGCAAGCCTTTAAGTAGCTTCATCTAATCACCTTCTCTCCCAATTACTATATAAAACAATAGAAAGCAGCGCAAATTTATCATTGCGCTGCTCACTTTGGTTCTTCCTCCAGCCTTTCCTTTTTCGAAAGGGCTGGGAATTTTTCCTGTATGACTTCAATGAAAGGTTCCACATACTGTGGGTCAAATTGAGTGCCGCTACAGCGTCGAAGTTCTGCAAAAGCCTCCGTAAATGTTTTGGTAGGCTGATAAGGGCGCTCGGTAGTCATGGCATCAAACGAATCGATGAGACAAAGGATGCGGGCAAGCTTTGGAATGTTATTGCCCTTAAGTCCAGAAGGATACCCTTTTCCATCAAAGCGTTCATGATGCAGCTCGACCAATGGTAGAAGCTCTTCGTACTTCTTTGTTGTGGAAACAATCTCTTTCCCCCAAAGTACATGCTTTTTCATAATCTCCCACTCATGAGGGTCAAGCTTTCCTTTTTTATTGATGATATCTCGAGGGATTTCCACTTTCCCGATATCATGAATCAACGCACCAAGGATAAGCGTCTGTTTCTCATGATCGCTAAGCTCCAGCTTTTTGCTGAAGTCCATTGCATATTTGAATACTCGTTTACTATGCTGATATGTGTACACATCTTTTGGAAGGAAAATCTGCAATTGCTGTTCGAGATTCTCTATTTCCTTTACCAGATACAAGTCATTCTGATAAACATCCGCCTCTTCATAATAGATCTGAACATTGTTTTTTCCTTGGGCCTTCGCATAATAAAGCGCCTTATCCGCTTTATTCAATAGCTCTGCAGAATTATAGGTCCCAGGCTCGTATTCTGTAATCCCAGCGGAGAAGGATAAGCATTTTAAAGGAAGATCATCCGCACCGTTAAAGGGAGTATCATTGAAGTCCTTGCGGATTTTATTCAGAAATTCGCTGGCTTCATCATTTGTAACATCAGGAAATAGGATGGCGAACTCCTCTCCGCCGTATCGTGCAGGCGTATATGGGGTCAGCTTGGTTTTATTGATTAAAAACTGCCCGATGAATCGTAACAGCTCATCACCTTGCAAATGGCCGTTCTGATCATTGTATTTTTTGAAATCGTCGATATCCAGAAGAGCCACAGTGAATACTTGGTTCTTTTCATGGTTCTTGAAGGTTTCATCCAATTTGAGTTTGAAGTAGCCATGGTTATAAAGGTTGGTCAAAAAGTCCTTGTTTGCACGTTCCTCTGATTCTCTATACAGGTCAAAAAATTTAGAAAAGGCCAAGGCAAGAAGTACGGATAATATAGTAAATAGAAATAAACCGAAAAAATGCTCTTCTTTTAATAAAATTGTTAGTACTAGAGAGAGAGTTAATATGCTCGCATAACTAATGATTGACTCTATTAAAATTCCTTTTTTAATTAAACTATTAAATATATTTCTGACAGGTTTTGGGTCACCTAGAAAGAAATAAGGCCATATTAAAAGGACGTTTAGTGAGAAATATACAGTTAGTGAAAGTATGTACGGTGAAATCGTACCTAATGATACCGTCCCGATAGCTCCATCAAAAGAAATAAAAGAATAATAAGCACAAATAATCATAATTGAATAAAGGGAAAAGTTGAAAAGATGTTTCCACCATATAATTTTATAGTTAATTAAAGCGAAAATAAAATTACCAATTAACAATATTATTAAAGTTGTCTCAATGCCATAAACAAAGAGAGATGCTAGATAAATAGCAGAATCCATTGAAATAGCATTTCCTTTTGGTGGTAGGTAGATAATGAAGTGAAGTACTAGAAGAAGCGCTCCAACAAGGGAATAAATTATTACCCATTTTGTAAGTGAAATAGGGGAAAAACTTAAAAAAGAAAAAAATGATATAACACCAATAAGGGAAATAGTTGTCACATATAGAATAAAACCTTTGTTACTTTTCGTTTGAAGTTCCATGTTATCACTCTCGTTAGTTTTCATTTAAGGGAAATAAATAGAATTATTTCCCTTATGTAAATTATACAACTCGGTAACCAGAAGTTAAAGCTACAATTACAGAACCGATCACCAATAAGTTAATGATAGCATTTTTAGTACGTGCGCTCATTATTGTCACCTCCCTTCAAATAGCTCTCTGGGAATTTAGTTTGATGCGGTTACTTGGGGCGTTGGACTCTTTTCTTTTTTCCCGAGCATCAAGTACTGAATGAAAAAGAATACGCCGATATTCATGATGACATCGCCAATGCTGATGACCTGTTCACGTGGATACGGAGCGGACAGCGGGATGATGTCACCCAGGAAAGCCAATCGGGTAGCTTCTGTGATAGCGGCATGCTTGCCATATAGATCGCTTTTCAGCGCTTCAATAAAATATGGATCCAGCACGGTGCTTGCCTCAAGGGAGACAGGCATTCTTCCGCCGTTAGCAGCCATGACGATAAAGTTCAGCAGGACGCCGATGAAAATGATGAAAAAACCCGAATGGTGTCTATTTACCCATAAAAAATACAGACCTGCGATATAGACCAGCATGAATACGATGTTACTCGACGATCCGATGATTGCAATTTTGTTTTGTGTAAGGTAGACGATAATCTGAATCAGCAATAGCACGGGAAAGACCCACGCGTGCTTCAATTTCATGTCAGCTAACCCTTTAAAATTTCCGCCTCGAAACAGGCCCACTAATAGAGCGATAATAATTCCGTCATATACCATGCTGGTCCTCCAAAAAGAATTATTTATGTAGAAAATTGTTGAAAATTGAAAACTTCATTAACTAATAATTAACAAAAATATTCAAAAATTTCAAGGCTTATTTGGAAAATGATAGAATAGAAGGGAAGATTTATTGGGTTCTAACCCTTTGTTGCGTAAAGGTCCTCTTATAGTTATCGGCCAAAAGTACCGAATATTAAATGGAATTTGTCGAATAGGTTTTAAATATATGAAAAGAGGTATAAGTAAAATAACGAAAATTGTTACTATTTAACCTTTTTCAACCTATTTTCTAATAAAATTGTAAAACATGAAAAAATTGTCTTGCCATTTTGTAGAAATCTAGTAGAATTGTTTTATAAAATGTAATATATTAGGCGGTGAGTGAAAATTAAATGAACGATCATTTTAAAAATATCGAGAGCCAGGATGAAATAATTAAGGTACTACAGTATGCCTACCAACAAGGCACGGAACGTGAGAACATCTCCATGATTGAGCTTGTTAACGAAATGAGAGAAAAGCTGCAAATGCTTATTAAATAAATAGATTCGTAATTTGGGAGAACACCGCTTAGGATAGCGGTGTTTTTCCGTTTTTTACAAATGTCTAAGACCGACACCAATCCTCAATCTATGATAAAATGAGAAACGTTGTGTTTAATGGCAGATGCCCATGCAACTTAGAATCTACTAAAAGTGTAAGGTGATTGGATGATTGGAAGAAACGACCCGTGTCCTTGCGGAAGCGGACGAAAGTATAAGAAGTGTTGTGAAAAAGAGCAGGATGCAAGTTTTGAGAAAGTGCTGGAGTCGGAACTGATGGCGCTTCAGATTGATATCATGCGTTTTGCTTATGATAAATATGCAGGTGAGTTGGAATCGGCAGCGAATAAATATGTACATAAATTCGAACTGGATCAGGATAAGAGAGAAGCCTACCAGGAAATTGTCCACCTTTGGTATATGTTCACAGTTGTGCGTGAGAGCGGACAGACCATTGTGCAGGAGTTTGTAAAAGGAAACGAGCATAAGTTCTCTCGTCCTCAAGTGAAGGAATGGGCGGAGAGCTGGCAGACAACCCAGCCTTCTGTATATAAGGTATCCAATGTTCGTGGTGCCCAATATACGATGGAGGACTGTTTTACAAACGAGAAAGTCAAAGTCAAATTCATTGAACGAGAAGAAGGCCTAAGCAAGAACGAGCTGGTAGTGGGGATGTTTGTACCGTTTCAGGATGCCCATGTCGTCTTCATGTCCACATTCGAAAGAGGGACGTTGGAGGCTATCCGCATTGAGGAAAAGCTGCAGGTTCTACTTAAGGAAAGCTTGTCCAAAGAACAAGTCTGTTCGATGTTCCCGACACTGGCTGGTCATGTCATCGAATTTGAATTGTCGGAAGAGGATGTACAGGAGCTACCTGTACAAAACGCGGCGCAGGAGAAGGTCTTGGAGCTTTTTGTGGAGGCTGCCCAAAAGCGCAGATACCCGAAAAGATTTCAGGAATTCGCCCATATGCTCTGGTCCGTCTATTGTATGAAAGAGAGTCCAGCTATCCGGAATGAACCGAACTATGCAGCGGCCTTGATCTATTTCCTGGATGTGCAATTTATGCAGGAACAGGTCGAAACGCAAAAGTCCTTATCCGAGGAATTCGGCATTTCCCCTGGAAGTGTTTCATCCACATACCGCAAGCTGGATGAGGTTCTACAGCCTGTCATCCAGACTTTTCAACAGGATATCGAAGCGGCATTGCAATAAAAAAAAGGCTAAGAAGCTCTGATTTTACCATAAGGTAGATTCAGAGCTTTTTTCTTTGGACTGTTACATATTTCCACCATATTTTGGTCAAACTAGTGGGAAAGAATGCGACGATTAAGAGGAGGACGTTTAGATGAAGCGTTTTGTTGCCATGATTTCTATGCTGGTGTTGGTCATTTCCATAGTGGGAACTCCCGGGTCTGTGCTTGCTGCGCCAACAAAGAATGAAGTCGATAACTATCTGAAGGAAATAGGATGGACCCGACATGATTTGAATACTTATTTAAAATTTTATGAAGTGACCCTGGATGATTTCCGTGATATCGAGCATCTGCAATCAGAGCTTGGAACTCCGATCAATAAAGATAATCTCCATGGAATGCTTGACTCCTACAATCTGACGGAGGAGGAGCTGGAAATCCTGCTCTCGAGGTTTGGGGAAAAGGTGCAGGACTATACCTTCTTGGAGGACCTTGAAATTGCGGTGGATTTTTACCTGACGCATGAAGAAGAGGTTGCAAGGGCGGAGGATTTCCTCGTTTCCGTCGGCTTTCAGGCGGAGGAAGCACGACTGATCTTCCAGCATATCCTTGGTTTGCCGAATGAAGACCTGCAGGCGGAGCTGGAGCTGCTGAAGCAAAAGGTTGCAGAAGAACCGAACTCCGTGGAAAAGATATTTTCACTCTGGTCCGATTTTATGAATGCATTTGACGTCACCGCAAATCTCCATATGGAAAATCGCGAAAATAAAGAGGCGATCACGCAGGAACAGCTTTTGCAGCCTGGATGGCTGGAAGGGAGAACGGTGCATTTGGAGCTTTTTAACCAGGAGGGAGAGCTTTTGGCCACTGCACAAATGAATGACCAAATTATTTCTCCTGCCTATGTGCAACAAACAGGAAAAGAATTGATCCATCTCGGACAAATCGGCGTGCAATTGAGCGATGAACTTTACCATAACAGAATGCCCGATACTGCCTCTCCATTTGGTTTGGGTATGGCGCTGGGACTCTTGCTTGTAGCCGCTGCAGGAATCCTCTTCAGACGGTCATTGGCTGTAAGCAGAGGATAGTCCATGGTCAAGCTACGAGTTGCATCTATCGTGATTTTTATCATTGGGACCGCTTTGTTCGTGGGAAGCGGTCTTTCCTATTGGCAGGGGTATTCGGCTGTGGAGGAATGGGATGAGCGTGATTTTCAGGATAAGGAGGATGTAGAGAGTCCCTGGGGGCAGATGGACGTCGGAGATTTGATCGGTTACCTCGCCATTCCTGAACTGGAGGCTAGTATCCCAATTTTTCATGGAGCTTCCGAGGAAGAGTTGAAAAAGGGAATCGGCCATGTTGCTAACAGCATGCTGCCAGGAGAAGATGGAAACATCGTGCTTTCAGGACATCGTGATACGGTATTCCGCCGGTTGGGTGAACTGGAGATCGGGGATTCGCTTCATGTGGAGAATGGTGGGCAGAGCTATCATTATAAAATTAAGCGGATTCGCATTGTGAAGGCGGATGATACGACTGTCCTTGTGCCAAAACCGAAGGAAACCCTGACTGTTACAACGTGTTATCCGTTTAGGTTTATTGGTAGTGCTCCTGAGCGGTATGTTTTGGAGGCGGTGCGGATTTACTAGATAATGTATTCGGCAACCACATTATTTTCCTATACTTATTATAAAGAATAAATCCATTTTGATTTTATTGAAGTATTACTATTGCTCGTTTATGCAGTGTTTTAATCAAACGTTCGTTTAAAAATTACTATAATAGAATATTGCATGAAACATAACCCTTATTGAAGAACTCGCAGTCAAATGAAGGTTAAATAGCGTTATGCACAAAAACTGATGGTTTCTGCACAAAAAACTTCATTTACGCACAAAAAATCGTGGTTTACGATGAAAAATCCTAATTTGTGCACAAAAACGCATCATTTGCGTGCGAAAAGTCAAAAAACGACAAATATTGCGCGCCATGCCAAACAAAGTAATCTCACCGCCACAAAATAGAAAAGCCAACCATCAAAGGTCGGCTTCTCATTTAGATTTCTGCAGTACAGGCTTCTCATTGATTTTATCTTTAAAGGCCTGCAGCAGATCTTCCCCGTTGTAGCCGCTCTCCACCAATGTCTCCAAAAGCTTCTCCGGATAGTTGTTGTTGCGGCGGAACAGTTCTCCTTCAAAGAGGATGCTCATACGCTCGTCCATCACAGCCACGTTCCTGATAACAGCTTCGAATGAAGCGGGATCATTAGTTGGTTTGGAGATGGTAGCCTGTACATGAACGGTTTCTTTATTATCTAATATGGATTGATATTTTTCCGGATTTTCCATTGGAAGAAGGGCTTCAATGAGCCAGTTTTCCTTGCCGTATTCTCTATTGATAATCAATCCGTCTAGTAAGTCTAACTTTTCAACGTTTTCCCCGTGTACGATGGACAATGCAACAAGTTTGAACGTTTTCATACTTTCCCTCCAGCGGGTGATATTGTCGTGCTTGTACCAATTTGGTTTTATTATATCATATTGGTTGGGAAAGATACTGTTCTTGTTTTACAGTAAGTTTTTTTCTTATTGATTGTTGTTTTGCTTGTATATGTTATCCGCGGATTTCCGCTCCAGACGCTTGCTTTCCGCGGGGCGTTTGTGGAGCCTCCTCGGCTTTGCCTGCGGGGTCTCCACTAAACGCTATCTCCCGCAGGAGTCAAGCGTCTTCCGCTCCAATCCACTCACGGTTCTAAACTTTTCGAAAAAGCAACAAACTTTCATAAGAGTGTCTTCCATGAAAAAAATCTGTCCCATGTTGAAATTTCATCTATTAGCAAGAGAGGACAGTACGAAATGCGATTTTGATTAAGGGAAACGGTCATTTTGGATTCAAAACCTTTTAGAAAAATGAATAACCTCCATTTTACCAGCCTTCCCTCAAGCGGTTATGATTACGGAGCAACAGGCAAGAACACGAAAAAGGAGGGAAGGAACGTGATTAATCAAGTTATTCTTGTAGGACGCTTGACTAAGGATCCAGAGCTGAGGTATACCAGTGACGGAACGGCATTGGCAAGCTTTCATCTCGCGGTAAACCGAAATTTCAAAAACCAGGATGGTGTGGTGGAGGCGGATTTTGTATCCTGCACCGTGTGGAGAAAGCTGGCAGAGACAACAGCCAACTATTGCAGAAAAGGTGCTTTAATCGGAATTACCGGAAGGATCCAGACGAGGAAATACGAAGGTCAGAACGGTACGACTGTGTTTGTAACGGATGTAGTCGCAGATAATGTGCGATTTTTGGAACGGAAGCCGCCTGCAGTAAAGGTGGAAAAAACAGTGCAAAAAGAATTGGAAAAAGTGGAACTGCCATTTTAACCATGTCTTTGACTATTGTTGAATTTTTAACCTTTAAGCATTAGGGAATCCCTCCCAGGATGCTTTAGCCTTTCAAATAAAAGGCAACTTTCCGAAACAAGCTGCCTTTTTCTTTTGCTTATTAAACTGGATAAGCCCTCTTAGAATCTTCACAGAGAAAATATCCTCCCTGCTCTCCAATACTTGTGCCAACCTATCTCGGGTTGGCTCTCTTTTAACAAAGGCTGTTTTCGCGTACATTGTTGGTTTTGACGTATTCGGCTTAAACACGTAATATGAACTACTTTCGTGCTCTTTTCCGGTGTGAGAGCGTTCATCTTTTTAAACAATGTGTACTCATCGCTGTAAAAAATCCAAAAACCGATTTTTTACGGACAAAAACAACAAACTTTATGAAAAGAGCATTCAAGATAGATCTTCTACCAGGGATCGAAAGTTCTTTTCTATGGTTTTTTGATATTTGACATTCAGTTTTGTATACATATGCAGAGATTTCTTGAATTTTGGATTCTGTTTTAATAATCGACTACCTCGAGTAGTTCGTCATCTGTTTTCTGTAACTGATAAAGACGATTGAATTCCTTAACGTATGCTTCTTGCTGATGGTGATGGCCGACTAAGTAGTCGATGGATACTTCAAAAATGCTGCTCAGCTGAATCAGTGCTTCCATATTGGGAGTTTCTTTATCAGTTTCCCATTTACTGATGGTGCCGCGCGAACGATTTAGTTCGTCAGCAAGCTGTTGCTGGCTCCAGCCTTTTTGGTCCCGGAAGTTCTTGATATTGCGGGAAACGGCAGTTTCTTTCATACAATCCCCTCCTGCCTGATGGTTTTTCCTTTACCGTATAGGAAGAGGGAGGAATCTTCGGTTCTTAATCCGTACAATTATATATTTGATACAAAATAGAACGACGAGGAATATGGTAAGAAACAGAGGTATTTCAAGAATAGGTAAGAATCCCCAGTAAAAACACAAGCTTTTAAAAGGGTTTCCATATTTGGAAAAAAATGAAATGATAGAAGTGAAAGAATACGTAGGAATAGAGGAGTGAGAAAATGGTAGAGTTCCATTTATACAGTATTGCATTTCTTCAAAGGGTAAAGAATCCGATTCATAATCAGGAGAATTATTTTATTTATGTAAAGGAGCCTACCTATTCTTACGCAAGTCATGGTTTTTCTTTTTATGATGCCTTGCAGCTCTGTGATAGGGAGAGCAGTGAATGGGATGATAGCAATGTCAGAAGCATTGTCACCAACAACCATCTGGCAGTAGAAATACAATTTCGTTCAACGGAAGATAAGCGGATCATATCCATTAAAGTGTATTTGGACACAAGCTCCATAGAAATTTCCTCTTATGTCTGGCAAGAACACCGCAGAGCATTCATCCGATTTGACGATCCCCAGGACCTTGACGAACCACTTGTTATCAGCCTTCTCAAGAGAATCTCCATCAAGCACAAGGGAAAAAGTAGTTTTCTTTCCCTTCCAAGGGTGAGAAGTATGCATCAGTAGCGTATAGATAGATGAAAAATAGGACACACCGTTACTATTGATATGGTTCTGTTAAACACCGCTGTTGATTTCCGCACTAGGCTTCGCTTTCCGCGGGGCGTTTGTGGAGCCTCCTCGGCTGACGCCTGTGGGGTCTCCACTAAACGCTTCCTCCCGCAGGAGTCTTCGCCTATTGCTCCAATCAACAGCTAGACGACACCTTTATAATTACACTAGTCTATAACAGAGACCCTCATGTATAAGAATTTTACAGCATGAGAAATGAAAATATAGTGCAGACGTTATGCTTTACCTGCCTCCCCTGTTGATTGGAGTGCAAGGTGCGAGACTCCTTGAAAATGCAAGCATTTTCTGCGTGCGATGTATCGCTTCCGAAGCCTTCCTTGTCCTGCGGGAGATAGCGGTAGACTTGAGACCCCGCAGGCATGCCGAGGAGGCTCAAGCACCGCCCCGCGATCGCTGCCACCTGGAACGGAAATCAACAGGTAGTAAACAGAACACGCACTTATTTTCAGGGTAGCCATATAGAAAGAATAGTGGTGTTCCTATGTTGAAAAGAAATAAATACTATTATCTCTTCCTTGCATTCGGATGGACGGTGCTTTTGTTTCATCTATCCTCCATGTCCTATGCGGCCCAGGATATCAAGCCGTATCTGAGATTGCTAGTACCAGAGGAAAGCCTCTCGGCGTGGTTAACGGGGTTTCAGGTGAAATATGATGGGCGTGTTATCAGTGTGGAAACGAGTGGAAGCTATGCTTTTGTGGAATTTCTATTCCGGAAGGCTGCCCACCTAT
The DNA here is from genome assembly GCA_051750385.1 of Bacillota bacterium. Taxonomy (GTDB): domain Bacteria; phylum Bacillota; class Bacilli; order Bacillales; family Bacillaceae_I; genus Sutcliffiella_A. Next base: position 12,946 of record JBNJJQ010000009.1, read on the forward strand.
TCCTTTATTTTATGCTGGGGTTCGTTATCGTCCGCTACTTCCGAAGTTTCCTACATAATCGGAGATGGCGGGTATTCCTTTTGAGCTGCAGCATGGTGCTTTTCGTTTCCATGCTGGACGAGTATCTGCAGCACCTTCATCCAGATAGGAGCGGCCGCTTGATGGATGTGTGGCTTGATTGTACTGGCGGTCTGATGGGGATAGCGGTGGGCTATATAACTACCATAGCCTCATCCATAAGAAAAAGCGCGAATCATTCGATGTGAATGACTCGCGCTTTTTTAACATTGGCTGTTTTCGCATAAATTGTTGCTTTTTCGAATACAATTAAAGCCCGTAATATTACTCATATTCGTGCTCTTTTCCGGTCTGGAATATCTATTCCCAATAAACTTTAAGAATTTAGTGCAGTAAAAAATCCAAAAGCCGATTTTTTACGGACAAAAGCAACAAACTTTAAGAAAAGAGCTTTAACGTAATGTCAGCAGGTCCTTCAGATCTTCGTTGTTAAGCTCGGTAATCCAGCCTTCGCTCGTAATGATCTGGTTGTTCAGTGCCTGTTTGGATTCGATCATGGCATCTATCTTTTCTTCCAGGGTCCCGGTTGCAATGAACTTATGGACATGGACGAAGCGGTTCTGACCGATCCGGTACGCACGGTCTGTTGCCTGGTTTTCCACTGCCGGGTTCCACCAGCGGTCATAGTGGATGACGTGATTGGCAGCTGTCAGGTTCAGTCCCGTGCCGCCTGCCTTCAAGGAAAGAACCAGCACATGGAATTCACCGTCCTGGAAGGAGGTGATTAGATTATCACGGTCCTTCTTTACGACACTTCCATTTAGAAATCTTCCTCTTTCCCCAAGCGCTTTTTCAATGGCTTCAATAATCATATTTCCCATTGCGATATATTGGGTGAAAATAAGGCAACTTTCATTGCGCAGACGAATCTGCTCCACGAGCTCCACCAGCTTCTCCATTTTCGTGGAGCGCATCATCAGGTTGGTCGGCTCTTCTTCTTTTAAATAAAGGGAAGGATGGTCGCAAACCTGCTTCAGCTGACCGAGCATCTTCAGTACAAGGCCTCTTCGCTGGATGCCCCCTAGGGATTCCACCTTTTCCAATGTTTCCTTCACAAGCTGTTCGTAGATGGATGCCTGTTCGATGGTCAACGGGCAGTATTCCTTCTGTTCCTGCTTCTCCGGCAGGTTGAGCGCCACCTGCTCATCCTGCTTGGTACGACGCAGCAGGAAGGGCTGAATGAGCATCTGGAGCTGCTGGATCTTCTTCTTATCCTGATCCTTTTCAATCGGCAGGACAAATTGTTTATGGAACGCGCCAAGGGAACCGAGGTAGCCCGGATTAATGAAATCAAAGATGGCCCAAAGCTCGGACAGACGGTTTTCCATCGGGGTGCCTGTTAACGCGATATGGTGATTTCCATCAAGATTCCGAACGGCCTGGGATTGCTTCGTGTCTGCATTTTTGATGTTCTGTGCTTCATCGAGGCAAACGGTGCTCCAACGGACATTGGATAGTTCCTCTTCATCCAGATGCGAAATTGCATAGGAGGTCAGAACGACATCGGCTCCTTTAATCGATTCCAAAAAGCTATGGCTCTTATTTCGATTGGTCCCGTAATGCAGCATCACCTCAAGGCTTGGTGCAAAGCGTTCCAATTCCTTCTGCCAGTTCCCAAGCACCGAGGTCGGGCAGATGATGAGAACGGGTTCACGCTCTTGATCCTGCTCGAGTTCCTTGCACGCCAGGAAGTAGGCAATAAGCTGGATGGTCTTTCCGAGTCCCATATCATCAGCCAGACATGCTCCAAAGCCATGCTTTCGTAAAAATAACAGCCAGGCGGCACCATGTTCCTGATAGGGGCGGAGTTCTCCCTTAAAGGTAGGTGGTACCTCAAAGTCAGGGAGGGCTCTTCCTTGATAGAGCTGCTCCACCAGATTCTGAAGGGGGCCAGTCATTTCATAGGTTATTTCATTCATGGAGTAGCTTCCCGTTTCTTCCGGCAGCTCGTCAAAGTGGTTGGAAGCATGGCTTTTCAGCAGATCCTCAATCCGGATTCCGGTTTCTTCCGCCTGCTTCATCATCTGTTTAATTTCTTCAATGAATTGCGGATCCAATACGACCCATTCTCCTTTGATTTGAACAAGGCGACGGTTCTGCTCTACCAATGCCAGGAACTCCTCTTCGGTCAGCTCCGTGTTTCTGGTAGAGAAACGCCATTCGAAATTGACAAGCGATTGCAGACCGACAAAGGATGTGGAATGGGAAGATCCCTTTTTGGAGCTGTTTACCCGAGCTTTGATTTTCAGTCGGGAATCCTTTACAGCCTGCCACCACGATGGAAGCAGGATAAAGCTGCCGATTTCGAGCAATCTTTCACTGCCATCTACCAGGAAACGCCATGCATCCTCTTCGGTTAAGGCCTCCCGGATCTGGCCATTGGAAAAGAGAGCAGGAGTGACGCGCTGCCACTTCTTAAAGCTGCGTTCCACTTCTTTTTTGAACTTTTTATAGGAGGCGGGTAGTATATCCTGCTCCCACACGTACAATTCCTCGGTCTTCTTATCCTTAAGGAGCGTCTCCAGCCTCCAGTCCGCATGGGCTTCATCTGGCTCTAATAATCGCAAGCCGACTGAGAATGGCGTGATGTCCTTCATCCATCCAATATCTTTCAGCCAATCCTCTTCATCTAGGTAGATGGTGGGGGCGTCATTGGAAAGAAGAGACACTGAATTGGAGTATTCCGCCCAGTAGGAACGCAATGTCTCGGTCTTCTCATATTTTATCCAGTCCATCATGATCGATCCGATCCACTCCTCTATTTTTACCGTAAAGGAGGGAAGAAGCGGATTTTCCTGGACCAGCTTGTTTCCTTCATCCGTCAAAGAAAAGGAGAGCCTGCCGTTCTGCCACTCGGTATAATCAGGCTGAAAGGCTTTCTGATTGAAAATGGAAGAGACTGTTGGTGCCAATAGACGATACAGCTCAGATTGATCGCACCAATCAAGCTGCAGAAAAGAATTCTCCGTATTGTTTGCAAAAAGCTCCAATGCATCCGCTGGAGAAAGGAATATACCCGTTTTGCCCTGGAAATTGGACTCCTGAAAAAAGGAACCGAAAAATGAGCCTTCATGCCAGGTGAATAACAGTGGGATGAAACGGGAAGGCGGCAGTACAGATGATTTCAGCTGCACATATAGGAAAAATCTGTTCGTTTTTTCATCGTATATCGAGTTGGCGGATAATGATCCATTAATCATATGTGAATCTTCCTTTTTTCAGTTCTTCTTGGAAGGAGCGGAGTCGTTTGGTTCCTTCTTTTATCTGAGAAATATACTCCATCCAGACATCTTCGAGCTTTTCCTTTTTATATAAAGAGTGCAGAGCCTTCAACAGGCTTGTGGCTTCCTTGTAGGAGCTTTTGTTCCGCTGGCCGATCGCCTGATGTATGGCAATATGATAGAGGGGAAAGAGGGCATACGGATCGGCTTTCTTGATAGTCTTGATTTTGTATGACTCCAGACCGCTCAGTTCAAATCCCATCCAAAGCTGGAGCTCCACCCACTTCCGGAATTTCTTCGTTTCGAAAAGGTACCACTCGTATTCGCCATAGCTATAGGGCATCAAGCTCTTCATCGCTTCGATGTACATGGCATCATGCTTCGTTTCCAGTGCATAGTCCGTCAAAAGCTTCAAAAGGTGCTTTGTGAGCTGACGTTTGCGGTCATAGGTGGGCTCATCATGAATATAGCCTGTCACAATTGGAAGTGCGGTTTGCAACCAAATGTCCAATCGGTCCTTTGCCTTGGAGTTGGCTAGTACCTGTAGCCAATTGAACACATATGGAGCGTACTGATTGGAATGCTTTTTTACTATATGCAGTGCTTCATCGTCCTTTTTTTGAAGAAAAAGGAGATGTGTTTTCGCTAATTCGGCTTGCAGAGTCAGGTTGTCTTCCAGCTCTTTCAACTCGGAGGACATCCAGTTTCTGCGTTGAAACACGTCATTCCATATGAACTGAAAGCAATAGAAAACCTCACGAATAAAAGGCTCTTCCTGCTGCAGGAGCATGTTTCGGATCAACTCCCTGCTTTCCTTCAACAAGGAGTCGAGCTGGAATGCGATCGCACTATGAAATAATCCTTTCGCTTCCTCTTCAATCACATCCACAAAACGGTGCAATATATCAACTATATATTGATAAGGCTGAGAGGAATCATAGCTTTTCATCACCTCTTGCATGCAATAGAGAGAGGCATGCAAAAGAAAGAGCGGGCGAATCTCAGCCTTTTTTGGAGCCAATAAACGGAGTTTCGGAAAGAATGCATGTGTCAGACCGGTCAAATACGTTCTTGTTGATGGGATGGAACGCTTGTATTGATCATGCTGATGTTCCACAAAGTCCAGCCAGCTTGCAAGAGATGTATCAGAGTAGCTATCCACTTTCTTTTTTTGGGAAAGGGGGAGCGGTTCGGATGCTGTATGAGGGGTAACTTCCTTCCATTTTTCAATGAGCGATGCGATGGTTCTCGTTTGCGACCAAAAGGACAGAAAGGTTGCGAGCTGATGTATGCACAGGGAATCCGATCCACATGAACACCTGCTCAATTCATGGATGTCCAAATCCAGCAGTACATGGCAGTGGCCATTATCCTGTACCTTCCCTGTAATGCCAGAACCCTCTTCAAGGGCATTTATCACGTTTCCTTGCCGAAAAAGCTGCAAGGCGCTCTTCAAAAGAACACGATTTTTTTCCTCTGACAGCGGATATGTATTGATTAACCAAGTTGCAAACTGCTCCATTTTTGTCACCATCCAAAACGAATAAAAGGCCTACTTATCATATGTAGACCTTTCTTTTACGGTAAAATCTTCTTATTCCATTATAGGTTTTTTAACAAGGAGTTACAACCTTGGGGAAAACTTCCCTTCTTATTCCACGTTAAATGCTTCCTTTGCGGACGCTTGAAAATTTTGTTCTGTAAAAACGAACTCGATGGTGTATTCTCCTTTATCCAGGCCGGAAGTTACTTCTTCATAGGAAGCAGAATAGGAAACCGTTTCTCCAGGGGTAATGATCTCTTCCTTGATCGCTTGCGTGTACATCATTCCTTCCGATAACTTCTTTACTAGCTTACCGGATGCATCGTACACCATATAATCATATTCCTGACCAGAGGAAAAGGTTATTTCCGCGTCTTTGCCTGTATCATTTTCTACTGTGAAGACGAAGGTACTGTCCTTCTGTTCCAAGGTGCTGGAGAGTTTCTGCTTGTTCGGGTCTTCCCCTGTGACCTCCTTTGACTTATCCGGTTTCTTCAAGCCGCTTTCCCCGCCTTTGCTGCCTGTCGTATTTTCCTCGTTATTTCCATTTGAACTGTTTGTCGTTTCCTTTGGTGGCTCAGCAGTCGTGTTGTTCTCCTGTGCTGTACCACATGCGGCCAGAAGAAGCGACATTGTGAGTAAAAGTGCGATTTTCTTCATCATCATTCCTCCATCTGTACTATTTCATTCTGAGATATCCCTTGTTTCCTACTCTATCAGACCGTGTAATGACCCATACGTCTCTTTGTAAGGTTAGACGCAAAATAATATAAAAGGTTACAGAGGGAGGGACAAGGCAGTAGCCTCTTTTTGTCAATAAATGGCATATTCTGCATATTCTACTAGTGCAAAGTATTAAACTTTGAATAAAGAGGTGGAAAAATGAAACTTGTATTGGACGCTGGTCATGGATATAGTACAGCAGGAAAACGTACACCTGATGGAATGAGAGAATATGAATTTAATCGAACAGTAGCACAATATGCCAGAGAGGAACTGTTAAAATACCAGGAAATCGAGGTTCTGTTTACTCATTCCGATGAAAGGGATGTACCATTGCAGGAGCGCACGGATCGTGCTAATAACTGGGAAGCTGATGCCTTTGTCTCTATTCATGCGAATGCATATGGAACAGGAGGATGGAACACCGCTCAAGGCATTGAAACATATACTCCAACTGTCGACTCCCCAAATTCAGATCGCCTTGCAAGACTCGTTCATCCAAGATTGATACAGGCAACTGGTAGAAGAGATAGAGGAATCAAAACGGCAAACTTTCATGTTTTAAGAGAAACTAAGATGGCCTCCATCCTGGTGGAATGCGGATTTATGACCTATTACCCAGAAGCGCAGCTATTAAAGACAGATAGCTATCGTAAAACGTGTGCCCGGGCCATTGCAGAAGGGGTAGTGGAATATTTCAACCTGAAGCTTAAGCCGACACCGCCTCCAGCTAAAGCGGTTTTTAAGGTCCAGGTGGGCGCATTTAAGGCAAAAGAAAACGCAGATAATCTCGCAAAAGAATTGGATCGCAAAGGCTATAACACCTTTGTATTTCTGGAACAGGGACTGTATAAGGTCCAGGTGGGCGCATTTTCACAAAAAGAAAATGCGGACCGTCTGGCAGTGCAATTGCGCAAACAGGGATATTCGACGTTTATAAGTGCATAGGATATATGGTGGCAGCTTGGAACAGCAAACCACCCTTTCCTATAAGTGTAAAATGGCGCCATAGTAGAGGAAGGGGCTAGAAGAATAAACGGCATTTCTTATAAAATACTAGCTGTTGATTGGAGCAATAGGCGAAGACTCCTTGAAAATGCGAGCATTTTCTTCGTGCGATGTATCGCTGCCGCAGCCTTCCTTGTCCTGCGGGAGGAAGCGTTTAGTTGAGACCCCGCAGGCGAAGCCGAGGAGGCTCTGGCAAGCCCCGCGGAAAGCGAAGCCTAGTGCGGAAATCAACTGCGGTGTTCAACAGAGTCTATGAATTTGGTGCATATAAAAAAATTTCATACATAAATTATTTACCTTGTAATAAAAACAGGAAATTTGTCCCCATTTATCGAAATTAATAGATAATTCAATAGAAAGATAGAAGGGGGGCAGCATTAATGGGGAAATTCCGAATCGGGCCTAAAACAAAAGCTGTTATCAATTTCATTTGCTTTGCATTGTCTTTGCTATTATTAATTTATAATATCAGTATTGTAGGATTCTTCTATTTGCTGGTTACATATGGGGAAGAGAAAGGGACGCTGATTTATTCTTTGATCAGCGTAACAGGAATCTTTTTGGTCGTCATTCCGTTGGTGTTCCGGATGGCAAAGCAGAGATTTTACCACTATACACTGATTGCCACACATCTTTTAGCAGCGTTCTTACCGATGCTCATGCAGAGGATGTCGGGAATTTTTAATGGAATACTTTAAATAAATATTGAAGTATTCTGATTTTTGTGTAGAATAGTACATATGAAATCGTTTGCACTAGTGGCCTTTTACATACTATACGGTGCAGGCGATTTTTCTATGTCCAAATTCATATTCAACAAAACGCTTTATTTTAATGTAATTAATATGGAAAACATTAATTCACGCCTATATAATGAAGATAGAAAATATGTTGCATGCACTTTACGGGGTGTTGGCCCGTCATGAAAAGGAGAAGAGTGGGATAGTGAGAAAAGGGATGGTTCTGGCCCTCTTGTTTATTATAGGAGGGGTTTCGTTTATCGGGTATGGTTTGTATGAGAAGTGGTCGTTAGATCGTAAAACAGAAGCTGCCCTTCAAGATGCGGTGGCGTTGACTTCCGGAGATCAGGAGAAGGAAACGGCTCCAAGTTCGGAAAAGGACAGAGAGTGGCCGACCAAGCCGGAAGATTGGGACCCGGCTGTTGGGGATGTAGTAGGCATACTGCAGATTCCGAGGTTTGAAGCGCAGCTGCCGATTGTAGAAGGAACGGACCCTGATGAATTGGAAAAAGGAGTGGGGCACTACCGTGGCGCATCCTATCCAGGGGAGCTTGGACAAATCGTCTTCTCCGGTCATCGCGACACCGTATTCCTGCGTCTGGGGGAATTGGAACTGGGGGATAAATTTGTGGTTTCCCTGCCTTATGGTGACTATATGTACGAAATCTATGAAACAAAGATTGTGGATGACGACGATACGAGCATCATAACCCTGCAGAAGGAAAAAGAAGAATTGATCTTGACAACCTGTTATCCATTCACTTTGACTGGACGGGCACCTGAGAGATATATCGTGTATGCGAAGCCGGTTTTATAATGAGAAAAGGACACCTTAATTGGTGTTCTTTTTATTTCCTTCATATAAATGGTTTAGAAACACAAATATAGGGAAAAAGACTTAAGATGGTTCCATAAAAAGTAAAGACTGTACAATTAAATTATTTGACGTAACAGTGTGATATTAAAGAAATTATCTTACAAATTCCTTTTAAAAACGACAAAAAATGGCTATTCACAGAATATTTTTATTTTGTTAACATAAACTATAGGCGCATGGTTCAAAAGCACTAATAGGAGGTTCTGTATGATAGATTTGAATTGTCACATACTCTCGTCAATGGATGATGGGGCTAGACATATGACCGAAAGTATCGGAATGGCTCGAATGGCAGAGTCACAAGGTATTGGAATAATAGTTGCGACTCCTACTATTCCCAACAATGGTTCTATCAAGGGGATTTTAGAAAAAGTCCACGATCTGAATGATAGGTTAAAAAAAGATTTTATCAATGTAACTGTTTTACCCGGTCAAGAGTGTCCCATTTCAGATGATTTTATGGAGAAATACGAAAATGGTCAAATGCTGACAATTAACAATGCAAACAAATTTATCTTTCTCAGCTTTGAAGCTAGTCATGTACCTTACTATACAGAAAAGCTCATCTATGATATCCAAATGAAAGGTTTAACCCCTATCATTGCCCATCCGGAAATGAATATAGAACTTATGGAATCACCAAACAAGCTTTATCAATTGGTGAAAAAGGGAGCATGTGTGCAACTGACTGCTGGAAGTGTGATTGGGAATAATGGAAAAAAGGTCAAGAGGTTTGTTAGTGAAATAATAGACTCCAATTTGGCTCATTTTATTGCCTCAGATGCCCATGACAAGAAAAGCAGTTCTTTTTTGTTGCAAGAAGCGTATTCCACCATTGAAAAAGGTTTCGGATCAGATATAAAAGAAATTCTTCTAGAGAATGCAGAATTAGTGGTCAAAGGAAATTCGGTTATCAAAGAAGTTCCAAGTAGAGTGAAAAGGAAAAAACTGTTTGGTATATTTTAATAGGCTAAGGAAGTTGAGGAGGCACAAACAAGGTGCCTTTTTTTAATGGGCTAAGGTTCCATCACGAGAAGAAAGCATTCCATCGAAACCTTCTTTGAGTTCAATTGTAAGATGGAAACAGAAATCTACTTACTTTTTTGTAAGAAAATGTAGATATATGGAGACAACTCTTATATAATATCAATTGTATGTCAAGGAAACTAGATACTCTATGTATTTAAATTAAATTTTGGAGGTTCAAATGGAAGAGACGATCAGCTTAAGGGAGTTATTTCAAACGTTGAAAAAACGTCTTTCTCTCATTGTTATTATTACGTTAATTGCAACTACTGTCAGTGGGATAGTGAGTTTTTTCTTACTTACGCCAATTTATCAAACTTCAACACAGCTATTAGTCAACCAATCTAGCAATAATGAGCAAAATATGTACAATGTTAATGATATTAGAACAAATATAGAATTAATTAATACGTACAATGTCATTATTAAGAGTCCAAGGATTTTGGAACTAGTACAAGAAGAATTAAATTTAGAACGTTCTACAGGTGCATTAAACAATCAAATCCAAGTTTCAAGCGAACAGAATTCCCAGGTATTGTCCATTACTGTGCAGGATGAGGATCCAGCTATGGCAGTCAATATTGCGAATACATTGGCTAATGTTTTCCAAAGTGAATTAACGAATATTATGAATGTTGACAACGTGAGTGTTCTTGCAGCTGCCCAATTAGCTGAAGACCCTTCACCTGTAAAACCTAGACCAGCTTTAAATATGGCTATTGCTCTTGTAGTTGGCTTAATGGCTGGAGTAGGAATCGCGTTCCTTTTAGAATATTTGGATAACACAATTAAGACAGAGCAAGATATAGAGAAACTATTGGACTTACCAGTATTAGGTGCTATTCCTGTTATGACAGAAAACGACCAACGTGGAATGCCTGCAACGAGGGAAAAGCGCGGTTCTGTAAGGAGTGAGTCAGTTGGCTAAGAAAAAACAAGCATCTTTAATGAGAAGTTTGATTGCGATGACTAACCCGAAATCACCTATTTCGGAACAATATCGTACGATTCGAACAAACATTGAGTTCTCTCAAATTGATCGTCAAATCCGTACGCTGATGGTTACGTCAACAGGCCCTGGAGAAGGAAAATCTACTACTGTAGCTAACTTGGCTACGGTATTTGCCCAACAAGGTAAACAAGTACTTTTAATTGATGCGGATTTAAGAAAACCTACCGTTCATTATACTTTTCGCTTGCAAAATACAACGGGCCTTACCAATGTATTAACTAGGCAGTTAACATTAAAAGAAGCGGTATTCAAATCCAAGATTCCTAATTTATTCATACTTCCAAGTGGTCCGATTCCTCCAAATCCGGCAGAATTACTTGGTTCAAAAATGATGAGAGATTTGTTGGATGAATTAAAAGAAGAGTTTGATGTAGTTCTGTTTGATACACCTCCTGTATTGGCAGTAACAGATGCGCAGATTTTGGCTAATAAATGTGATGGGACCATTTTAGTGGTATCAAGCGGCAAGACTGAAAATGAAAATGCACTTAAAGGAAAAGAGCTTTTAGAAAAGGCAAATGCAAATGTTATTGGTGTAGTGCTTAACAATAAAAAGCTTAAAGAGGGAAATTATTACTACTACTATGGGGAAAAATAGTCGTCTTGACTATCTTTCCTTTTTTTATTTTTCTATGATACTATTAAAGATAATTAATCAGGTATAAAGACCTAAAATGCAGGGAGGTACTAACATGATAGATATTCATTGTCATATCATTCCTAATATAGATGATGGTGCAAAGCATTTAACGGAAAGTGTAGAAATGGCAAATCAGGCTGTAAAAGAAGGTATTACTCATATTATTGCAACTCCCCACCATAAAAACGGTAAATACAATAACACAAAAGAAGAGATATATAAATATGTTACTCAATTAAACGCGGTTCTTGAAAGCAGACAGATTGATTTAACCATTCTGCCTGGACAAGAAACGAGAATTTATGGAGAGATTTTAGAGGATTATGACCGCGGAGAAATTCTCACATTAAATAATACTGGGAAGTATCTATTTGTGGAACTACCTTCCAATCATGTACCGAGATATACTCAACAACTACTTTATGATATTCAACTTCAAGGCATCACACCAATCATTGTTCATCCTGAACGTAATTCCGAGATAATCGAAAATCCAGAGGTCCTTTACAATTTAGTGAAAAAAGGGGTTTGCACCCAGTTGACAGCTACTAGCTTAGTCGGTGGGTTCGGGAAGAAAATTAAGAAGTTTTCATATGAATTAATTGAATCGAACCAAACTCATTTCATTGCCTCTGATGCACATGGGCTAAAAACGAGAAACTTTAATATGCAGAAGGCTTTTAATTTAATAGATAACGATTTTGGCAGTAGCATGAAGTATTACTTTATGGAAAATGCTGAGTATCTGGTAAATGGTGAAGGGTTGATGATCGATCCTCCAGAACGAATAAAAAAGAAAAAGTTTTTAGGTATATTTTAATTGAAAAGACTACCCTTATTATTTAATGGGGTAGTCTTTTTCGTTTATTATTGATTTTTTGCCACCGATTCGCCTTCGATGGATAAATGTTTATTAAGTTGATTAGAAAGCTTCATTCTTTCTTCTTCTGTAACAATAAGATAGTAAATATCTTGAGTTCCGTTACTGATCATTTGGCCTTGGCCAGAGATCTGGTGCTGCTGGAGCTCGTGTCTTGCATCTTTATAATTAGCTTGAATGTCAACCATTTCGTCAAAAGTTAAGTTGGTTTTTACGTTATTTCCTAAAATTTCTAGAATATCATCGAATTTTGTTACCGATGAGATGGAAGCACCTTTATTAATTACGCCTTGAATGATTTCTCTTTGACGTTGTTGACGCCCAAAATCACCGCGAGGATCATCATAGCGCATGCGTGAATATGCTAAAGCTTTTTCTCCGTCTAAATCCAATGTTCCTTTTGTGAAGTCAAATCCACTATGGCTAAATACCAAGTTGTTTTCTACCGTTACTCCACCAACTGCATCGACGATATCCTTAAAGCTTTCCATATTTACTTGTACAAAATAATCAATCGGAATATCCAAGAAGTTTTCTACGGTCGCGATAGACATTTCAGGACCGCCAAACGCGTAGGCATGATTTATTTTATCATCAAAGCCTTTTCCGATAATTTCTGTTCTAGTATCGCGGGGAATACTAACCATTTGCATGGATTTATCATTAGGATTCACCGTTAATACAATCATGGAATCAGAGCGTCCACGGTCACCAGGTCTTTCATCTACACCAAGAATTAAAAAGGATAGTGGATCTTTTTTCTTGAAATCTACTTCTTTAGGTCTTTTTTCAGATGCAGTTCGATCAAGAGGTGTATGCATGGAAGCGGCAGTATCCTCCAATGATTTATATACGGTAAAAGCAAACACTCCAACCCCAATGGCACTAACACTTAAAATACTAATTAATATAACAAACCATTTCTTTTTTAACATGAAGTCCTCTTCCTTTTTCTTTAATCTTTACTATCATTGATTATAGGTTTTTATATAATCCAATACAACTACAATCGTAACACAAATTGTAGAAAAATATATGTAATGTATATTTATTACATATACAGATAGATATTTTAGTAGAATTTTCCGGAGATGTATTGAAGTTTTGGATAATAATAGTATATTAAATGAAGAGGTGATTTAAATGAGAATATTAACTGTAATAGTAGCCTTAAGCTGTGTGGCGGCGATTGTCTTCGGAAGTATGCACTGGAAGCAAAAAATCGCTACAGTATCAACTGAGGAAGTTATTGCAACTACAAACATAGAAAACGAAAATGATCCGAAAACCGATGAAAAAACAATGGAAACGAAGGGTATTTCTATTGAAGAAGTAACATCTTCTTTACCAACTGAAGCAGCATCCAAGCTTATTGCCGCAAAAGAAACAGACGATACTGTTGAGATTGTTATTGTAGGTTCAGAAGCCAATACAATGGGAGACCGTATATGGCCGGACATTTTTAAAGAGAAGATGAATGAAACGTATGGAGAAATGGTAAACATTACTGTATTTGATATTCAGAATGTCACCACAGAAATAGTAGTGAGTGATGAATTACATATGGAAGCTGTAAAACAAAATACGGATATCATTATTTTGGAACCGTTTATGCTAAATGATAATGGTGCTGTAAATATCGATGATACCCTAGTGAATATTCAGACGATTATTGAAGATTTTAAGGCAGTGAATAAAGAGGCATATGTCTTCTTGCAGCCAGCCCACCCAATATATAATGCCACTTTTTATCCGTTGGAAGTGGAACAGTTGAAAACGTTGGCTGAAAATGAAGGACATACTTTTATTGATCATTGGAAAAATTGGCCGGATTATCAATCTGAAGAAATAAAAGATTATATTTTATATGATAGTGCCAGCATTGCACCTAATGAAAAAGGACATGAAGTTTGGGCAGAATATATTACGAACTTATTTATTGCAACCAAGCAGGAATAATACAAAAACTCCAGTGCATGAGGATTGCACTGGAGTTTTTTTATAGCTGAAAAAGACAGATTATCCATGTGAAAAGAGAAGCGATTAAAATACCAATCATCAAGTAAGATGATACTTTTGCGCGTTTTGAATTATCTCCTATATAGAGAAGATAGAGAGATGGTACCAAAAACCACGGCAATGCGATTAACAGAGCTAACAAATAGAAGAGGGAAATTCCGTTATCATAGCCGAATTTAAAAACGAATGCAGGAATTCCGAGAGCAGTAGAAGAGATGCAGGTGAATAAAATAGTATGTAGCCAATACGTTTCGAAAAAGGATGCATAGCTTTCTTTTTTGAATTTTATCGAAGGACGCTTGATGGCCGGAAAAAATTTTTTTGAAAACTCCATTAATAATTCCCCCTTAGTAATCTATCTACTTCATTATTTAAATACTACCCAACTAATCTAAAAAATATGCTAAATTATTCCTTTGGAAAATGAAATTCATATTGCTATAGATGCCATTCCAAAAACTCCCACTACAAAAATCTATTAAAAGTTACATATTAATGAAATATTAGACAAATTACCTATTCATGCTCGTGTCATTTTTTTGGTAATATTGAAACTGTAATGAAATAATTGTCACTTACCATTAAAGGAGGAAAACTTTTGATTCAAAAATGTATTGTTGCTGTAAAGTTATGTTTAGTGCTTATGTTATTAATGGCTGTAGACAAAGGCTTTGCCGAAATGGATGTTCAAAAACATCAAATAAATCCTATCGGTGTTAACACGGTAGTCTTTGGAAACTATAAAATAAATATTTCGAACGGTGAGAACTCTTCTGTGAGCGTTTATAACAATGATAGATTAATAGAAGAGTGGGAAGATGAATTTGCAGGAATTACAAAAGTTTACACATGGAAAAAAGATGAGAAGCAGTATTTTCTGCTTGAAAATACTATAAGTGGAACAGGAAGCTTCAAACATTTTGTAATTTTTGAGCTATTTGACGATGAAATGAAACGTGTGTTCTTATCCAATGATTATCAAGCAGGCTCAATTGTGATGGTAGAGGACAAAATAGAAGTAACCTATCTAGATAGCAATGGAAACCATCTTGATAGTAATAATCTTTTGAAGGATTTATATGTCCAGGATAATGACGGGACTATTTCATTATCAGAAAAAGGGACAAAAGTGAATGTCGAAATGAATTCTTCTCCCCAAGAACTCTTCTCCTTTCAATCAACAGGGGCTGAAGATGATTTAAAAGGGGAAAACCCGACTACTTCAGAATTAAATAATTTACTAACTCAAGAGGCGCTTAAAGCAGGTATTCCTCCTGAAATAATAAAAGCGATAGCGTGGCAGGAAAGCTCATGGAGACAATACCGAACAAATGATGATTCTAATGGGAATTGGGAGAAGGGCGACCCGATTGTGTCATTTGATGGCGGCATTGGAATCATGCAGATTACTGAGCCTAATATGACAGCGGATAGAGCTATAAGACTTAAAACGGATATTGTATATAATATCCAAGAGGGTATTAGAATATTAAAAGACAAGTGGACTTACAGTAACTGGGGCAGAATACCGAAAATAAACGGAAATGACATGCAGATAATGGAAGATTGGTATTTTGCAATTATGGCGTATAATGGGATTTCAAGACGTAACGATCCACAATACTACCCAAATAATACTTACCAAGATGTTATCTACAGTCACATTGAAAGATACTCGCAAGTGGTAACGACAGCATTTCCGGTACAGCTATTAAGAGAAGATATTTATTATACCAATTCAGGCTCTTTACAATTCAGAAAACCTCACTATCATATTAATGGGCCATATCAAACTTCTAAACACTTATTCAATAATGGGGATATTGTGAAGGCAACAGAAAGTGGAGTGCGTTTAAGAACAACTCCAGAAGGAACTGAAGTTAGAAAAACCTTAGCTGGTGAAGCTTTGCAAATAGTTGGAGCTTATCAGGCAGGCACTAATAATTCAAACCACTTTGTCTGGTATCCCGTAAAAGATATGCATTCAAATGAAACATATTATATTGCTTCAAGCTATTTGGAGAATATGAGAATTTCTGGTGTGAACCGGTATGCTACAGCTGTCAGTATTTCAAGAGCTGGTTGGGACAAGTCCGATGTAGTTGTCTTGGCAAGAGGGGACAATTTTCCTGATGCTCTTGCAGGTACACCATTAGCATACCAACTTAATGCTCCGATACTACTAACTAAAAGCAATGAATTAATAGAGGAAACAAAACAGGAACTTCTAAGACTTAATGCAAAGAAAATAATCATTCTTGGTGGTAGCAGTGCTATAACTCCTGGAGTGGAAAATATTATCCGCGACCTGGGAATCGAGGTAGAAAGAATTGCAGGAACTACTCGTTTTGAAACAGCTAAACTTATTGCAAATAAAATGGGCAAAAGCTTTTCAACTGTAGTCGTCACAAATGGATATGGTTTCCCAGATGCACTTGCAATAGCTCCTTATGCGGCTAGAAATGGGATTCCGATTTTACTTACGGAAAAGGGCTATATACCTGGACCGACTAAAACATTGCTCACAAACGCTTCAAATACTATTGTAGTTGGTGGTACGTCTGTAGTATCCAATCATTTATTAAAACTAATGCCTAAAGCAGTACGCGTGTCTGGATCAACAAGATACGAAACAGCATATAAAATTGGTACAGAATTTAACTTCTCTTCCAATACTGGATTAGTAGTAAATGGCCATGATTTCCCTGACGCTTTAACAGGTTCCGTTTTAGCGGCTAAACTTAATGCACCATTATTACTAGTAAATCCTTCTTATCTTCCAGTAGAAACACAAAACCTTGTAAATGCGAAAGATTTTAACCAGCTTTCAGTATTAGGCGGAAAAGCTGCGGTAAAAAATGAAAGTGTATTAAAACTTGTAAAATAAATTGGCTTTTTCGGAGGACATGTACATTTTATATGTGCATGTCCTCCTTTTGTTACATACATTTAATATTTTGGATATTTTTTAAATGTTATAATAGTTTCGTAAAACTTGTAATAATATGTAGAAATAGGAGGAAAAAATGTACAGTTTATTAGTGCGGAAATACATAGTCGCAATTGTATTTATGAGTATTGTAGTTCTTGCTTTTTTACCTTCCTCAACCGATGCCAGTAGTTCCAATGTAGATAGAATCAGTGGTAAAAATAGATATCAGACAGCAGTGGAAGTCTCAAAAAAAGGTTGGGATGGAGGAGCAGATACTGTTATCGTTACTGCAGGGGATAAATTCCCTGACGCTTTAACAGGCACACCATTAGCGTTCTCTTTAAACGCGCCAATTCTTCTGACCAACAAAGACTATTTACCGGGTGAAACAAAAAATGAGATTACGAGATTAAAAGCAAAAAATGTCATTATTCTTGGTGGGGAGAATGCTGTTTCTTCAAAAGTCATTCAGGAACTTGAGGCGATGGGAATATCCTGGGAAAGAATCAAAGGTAGCGACCGCTATGAAACAGCTGCAGAAATAGCTGAAAGACTCCCGAATAAATCAAATACTGCAGTAGTCGTCTACGGAAAGAACTTTCCGGACAGTCTATCTGTTGCTTCTTATGCCGCTAGAAAAGGGTATCCTATTTTATTGACAGATACGAATACTTTGCCAGCCAGGACGAAAGAAGTGTTAGCTAACTATCAGAACACTATTGTAGTTGGAGGCGAAGGGGTAATTTCCAAACAGGTTTTCAGTCAACTGCCTGGAGCGAAACGGTATTCCGGATCAGATCGTTATTTGACTCTCTCTAATGTAATAAAAGAATTAAACGTCACTTTTGGACCTAATCTATATGTAGCAACTGGTGAGAGTTTTGCAGATGCTTTGACAGGATCCGTTCTTGCTGCAAAACAGAATACATCGTTAGTTCTAGTAGGGAAAAATCAAATCCCAAGTTCCGTTCAGCAAGTGCTAACAACTGCCAATACTGTCAGTAAAACAATAATTGGTGGAACGAGTGCTGTATCAACAGATGTAGAAAAGCAACTGGGTTTTAACGTAACTGCATTAGTTAATACCGCAAAGGATTATATGGGAGTTCCATATTTATGGGGGGGGACGACTCCTTCAGGCTTTGATTGCAGCGGCTATTTAAACTATGTATTTAACAAGCATGGAGTAACTTTACCTAGGACCACCGCAGACATTTGGGCGAAAGGGGTATCAGTATCCACGCCGGAAGTGGGGGACATCGTTTTTTTTGAAACCTATAAAGCAGGTCCATCGCACGCGGGAATCTACATAGGAAACAATGAGTTTATTCATGCAAGCTCTACAGCTGGAGTCACCATTCATAGCATGTCTAACAGTTACTTTTACCCGAGATATCTAGGTGCTAAACGTCTTCATTAAAAAATAATCCGACATCATTGATGTCGGATTATTTTTAGTTATGATAGCGACTTTCCTTCCACTCTTTAGCGTATTCAAAATAATCAGGGACAGAGATTTTCCCTATAGAATAACTTTTGGAAGCAGGTTCCCATTTTTTATATACTTCTAATGCTTTTAAAAAGTGCTTTTCATTATTTTTTGTTTCTATTTTAATGATTTCATCGAACTTCATTTTATTATGTTCCTGGACAGGCAGATAATAAAATCCATCATTAATTTTCCCCTTGTTTTCTAATTCGCGTAATGCTTTTCCTGTTATTGCATGATCCTGATGAGGATCTAAATCACTCATTACATGGTGAGTGACGTCTCCTTCATACTTTTTCTCGTAATCAAGAATTACATCCATCATTTTTTCTTTTTCGATGTTTCCATCTGGGAAATCTAATATCTGGATATTACTCTCCTTAACTCCCAATTCACGAACAGAATTTTTAAATTCTGTTACTCTGGCGTTACCAAATTCTACTTCAGAAATAGGGGTCTGCTTTTCGGTTAAAAGTTTATTATTAACTTTCTTGATAGCTTTACTGGCGCGGCCATGAGAAAGGAGAACCACAACTACTTCTTTATTATTTTCAATTGAATGGATGATGGAAGCTCCAAGGCTAAGAACTTCATCGTCTGGATGAGGTGAATAGAAAACATCTGTTCTTGGGGAATCCCCCCCCCAGCTACAGGCGCTTAAAAATACGGCAATGCAAAGCGTTAAGGCAATCTTTTTCATTATAGTTTTCCCTTCATGTTAGGTATATACAGTTCTTCATATTATGCTACAATTATTCTAACAAACATAGTACTAGAAAGTGTAGGCATATATCTATGGAAAAAAAAGCGGCTTCTTCTAAAAGATTTATATCTATTGACGTTACAAGAGGACTGATTGTCCTTATTGCAGTTTTTGTAAGTGCAATACCTTGGGGCGGCTATGAATATCTTCACCATGCACCATGGTATGGATTTACAATTACTGATTTTCTCTTTCCGGCACTTTTGACTTTATATGGACTTGGACTTGGACTTGCCTATAAAAATGGAGTCAAATGGAAAGGAGTTTATAAGCGGTCTATCATGCTTGTTTTATACGGTCTGATTTTCAACTTCATTGTAGGGTGGAGTTTGGACTTAGGGAATCTAAGACTTACCGGGGTTCTGCAATTATTCGGTATAACAGGCTTAGTGGTTATGTTGATAACCAGGGCAGTGACGACTTGGAAGTGGATATTGACAGTAAGTATACTCATCTGTGGAACCTATATGCTTCTATTGCTCTCAACAAGTACCGGTTGTGAGGGGGGAGTGCCACAGACGGATTGCAACTTGTCAGGTATCATAGATAAGAAAGTATTTGGTGAAAATCATATTTATGCACAGGGTGAGAAGGGATTTGACCCGGAAGGAATATTAAGTATCTTTTCCTCCATCAGCAATGTACTTATGGGGTATGCAGTAGGGACGGTCATATCACTCAAACAGAATGTAAATAGAAGGATTTTCGGTATCGGAATAATTTTGTTTACTCTCTCCTTTGTTGTTTATCCCTTTATTGAATTTAACAAAAGATTATGGAGCCCTTCATTTGCGTTGCTGACAGGCGGTATGACCATTCTGCTCCTTGCATTACTGTTTCTTTTCTTTGATACAAGGGAGAGGAAGGGGAGAAAGATATCCAGCTTTTCTCTATGGTATTTAGAGGCGGTTGGACGTAATAGTCTATTGATATATTTCGGTAAGATGATTTTACTTGCTATTATTGGCAAGCTTCAGCTTGATTTTCTAAATAAGGAAGGATCAGTTGCCTC
This sequence comes from Bacillota bacterium, assembly GCA_051750385.1. GTDB lineage: Bacteria > Bacillota > Bacilli > Bacillales > Bacillaceae_I > Sutcliffiella_A. The sequence continues at coordinate 32,909 of JBNJJQ010000009.1, forward strand.
CCATCTCTTTGGTTATTTTGGAAGTATTTCGTCCTATCCGCACATTCTGTATGCCGGTTTCTTTTTTGTTGTCTGGTCAATCATTGCGATGATTTTACATTCCAAGAAATTGTATTTCAAAGTTTGAAGACACATTTATTTGTGTCTTTTTTTGGTAATTTATGCTATGAAAATATAAAGATACTGAAAAAAGAAAAATTATAATAGAAAAGAGGAGCTGAAGAATACCATGATTATGTTAATATTGCACAAATGTTACGGTGTGTATTGTTGAATTAAAGTATGTAATATTACTGAGAAAATTGTAAAAAACCGCCCATAATTATTTGACTATTTAGTATATTAGGACTAAACTAAAATAGTAAAATATTCAATCTTATGGGAGGGGATTGCTAGTAAGGTTGGTTATGGTTTTCTAGTTAATTATTTACATTACATAGTTTTGTAGGTTATCAGAACTAGAAGGCGAAAGATTGCGTAATTATTTTGATAGGGGGAGAAACATTGAACGTTAAGAAAATTCTAGCATTGTTAATGGTCTTTTTAATGGTGTTCTCAAACGCTGCTCTTGCGGCTTCACCATTACAGGCGCCAGACAGAACAAAACCGGTCAAGGCTAACACTAGCGAACTTGCATTCAATAAAGAAGAAGCTCAAAAAGAGCAATATCAGCTGGATGATAAAGTTCGTGTAATTGTAGAGGTTGAAGGTGATCCTGCGATTGCCTATGCGACTAAAGAAGGTAAAAAATATGCAGATCTTTCTGAATCCAAAAAGACTGAGCTGCAAAATAAAGCATTAAGTCAACAACAAGCAGTTAAAGACCAATTAAGCTCCAAGAGAGTGAATCTGGAATTCAAAGAGAGCTTTACTACAGCATTCAACGGGTTTAGTGGTGTTGTAGAATTTGGCAAGATTGCTGAAATAGAGAAATTAACAGGCGTTTCAAGTGTAACGATTGCTACGGAATATGAGCGCCCTGTAGTAGAGCCGAACATGAAATATAGTAAAGAGCTTGTTGAAGCACAACAAGCTTGGGATGAATATGGATATAACGGTGAAGGTATGATTGTTGGTATCATCGATACTGGTATTGACCCGAATCACAGAGATTTTGTTTTAACTGATGACTCAAAAGCAACTTTGTCAGAGTCAGAAGTTCAAGCCTTCGTTTCTGAAAATGGTCTTCCAGGTCAGTACCATACGGCCAAAGTACCTTATGGATACAACTATATGGATCAAAACCAAGAAATATTAGATCTAGGTCCTGGTGCCTCCCATCATGGTATGCACGTAGCTGGAACAACTGGTGCAAACGGTAATGAGGCAAACGGTGGTATTAAAGGGGTAGCTCCTGAAGCCCAATTATTAGCACTTAAAGTTTTCGGTAATGACCCTAACATGGGCTCCACATGGGGCGATATCTATGTGAAGGCAATAGATGATGCGATTATCTTGGGTGCTGACGTTCTTAACCTAAGCTTAGGCTCAACTGCTTCTTTCGTATCTCCTGAAGATCCGGAACAAAAAGCAATTGCTAGAGCTGTGGAAAATGGCGTGGTAATGTCCATTTCTGCTGGTAACTCTGCTCATTTAGGAAACGGATTCTGGAATCCTTATGCATCCAACCCTGATGTAGGAGTGGTAGGTGCTCCTGGATTATCTTATGATTCCTTACAAGTTGCGTCATTGGACAACAGTTTCATGGATTTAGATGCAGCACAAGCTGCTTATGATGGTGTGGAAGCGGGACTTCATCCGTTCCTATCAGCTAGTAGTGTTCACCCGAATAGCCTTGAGACAAAAACTCATAGCCTGGTACACGTTGGTGGCGGGGGTACAGGGGTGAAGGCTGATTGGGCAGATGGTGACTACACAGGTAAATTCGTTCTTGTAAAACGCGGTAATGCATTTACTGATACAGCTTTCAATGCTCAAGACGCTGGCGCAGCTGGTGTGATTGTTTATAACCACTCTGAAGGCTATGTAAACATGGCATCAGATCCTGGAATTAAGATTCCTCAATTGTTTATGTTAAAAGTTGATGGAGAAGCATTGGCAGCGCAAGTAGCTGCAGGCGTGAATGTAACACTTTCATTTAATGGAGAAGAGACGACTGCTCCAAATCCGACTGCTGGTAAAATGTCAGACTTCACTTCATGGGGTCTTACTCCGAACCTGGATTTCAAACCTGAAATCACTGCTCCAGGAGGAAATATCTACTCTACGATTCAAAACAATGAATATGGTGTGATGAGTGGTACTTCCATGGCAGCTCCACACGTTGCAGGTGGATCCGCAATCGTACTTCAACGAGTAGATGAAGAGTTTGGGCTAGAAGGAAAATCACGTGTTGAAATGGCTAAAAATATCCTTATGAACACTGCAGCTGCAGTTAAGGATAAAGGAACAATTAATGGAATGTTTGGCTTTGACAATCCATATTCTCCACGTCGACAAGGTGCTGGATTAATGAAGCTTCATGCAGCATTAAGCACTCCGGTTGTGGTGAAGGAAAAGAATACAGGATTGGCAAAAGTTGCTCTTAAAGAAGTAGAAGATCAGATCAGCTTTACATTAGAAGCAACTAACTACAGTGATGAGGCTGTAAGCTATGATGTAGCAGCAAATGTTCAGACTGACTTAGCTTTATTCGGTGAGTTAGGCTACGCTGCAAATGAATTGGAAGCTCAAGAGTTGGCGGGTGCCGTTGTAACAATCAATGGCGGTAATAGTTCTTTGGAGATTCCGGCTAATGAAACTGTTGAGTTTACAGTAGCAATTGATGTATCTGAAGCTAAAGTTTTAAGTCCAAATGCAAGTTCCTATGTGGATCCAGAAACAATTTTCCCTAACGGATACTTTGTTGAAGGCTTCGTAACATTATCCAACGAAGCTCAACCGGAACTATCTGTTCCTTATGTTGGTTTCCATGGTGATTGGAATGCTGCACCAGTTCTTGACGAGTTGGCTTACGATGACCATAACTCTTTCTATGAGATGGCAGCAATGCTATATACAAAGGAAGACTCCTTCTTCTACCTTGGTTTCAATCCATTTACTGAAGGTAAGGAGCTGGAAAGAATCGCAATTTCACCAAATGGTGATGGAGAACAAGATCAGATTATTCCGATGCTGTCCTTCTTAAGAAATGCGAAAGAAGTTAAGTACAGTGTACTTGATGAGGATAAAAACCATTTACGTACAGTAAGATCTGAGAAAAATGTAAGAAAGCACTACTATGACCGAGGTCTTGGTGCTCAATATACAATTAAAACGGGTTTTGCTTGGGATGGTACTGTGAACAAGCAAGTTGTTGAAGATGGTTTATACTATTATGAAATTGCTTCAACAATCGACTATCCTGGTAAAGAAGCTCAAAAGCTTCATGTACCTGTAATCGTTGATACAACAGCTCCAACAGTGGAAGCTGATGTGGATGGTAAAGTATTAACAGTTGACGCTGCGGATACTGGATCAGGATTATCCTATCTAGAAGTATTCGTTGATGGAGAATCACAAGGAATCGTTGAAGTTGAAGGCGACTCACCTGAAATTGAATTCCCTGAAGCATTGCCAGCAGGAACACCTGTAACTGTTATGGCTGTGGACCTTGCAGGGAATGCAACTGAATATAAAGTAGCTGGTGTCAACGACAACGAAAATCCAATCATTACAGTTACAACACCTGACACATTCTCTATTCATAATACGAGTGATATTAAAGTGGCAGGAACGGTAACGGATCATACTGAAATTAAAGAATTCAGTGTTAACGGTCAGCAAACGGAACTGGTTTGGGATGCTGAGAAATCTGTTTACACATTCGAGACTACTGTAACGTTTGAAGATGGAGCTAACCCTATCGAAGTAGTGGCGGTGGATGAAGCAGGAAACGAGCATTCTTTAACAAACAGCCGTACAATTTTTGTTGATACAACTGCTCCGGAATTATCAGCAGATGTACCATCAAGAGTTAATGGCACTACTGAAACGGTAGAATTATCAGCTCTTCTATCCGATAATGCAGAAGAATTAAGATTCTACGTTAACGGAAGTGAAGTGTTCTACAATGAAATGCCTGGATATGCTATGGTTCCTTTCAGTACGGAAGTTACTACTGAATTAACTTTAAAACCAGGTGAAAACGTATTTGAATTAGAACTTGTTGACCTTGCAGGTAATACAACTACGAAAGAAGTAACGGTTTACCGTGCAGCAAGTGATGTGTACCGTCTAAAGGGTGAAACGAACCGTTATGATACGTCCGTGGCGATCAGCCAAGCAGGATTTGACTCATCTGATGTAGTAGTTCTGGCGCGCGGAGATAATTTTGCTGATGCATTGGCTGGAGTGCCGTTGGCAGCAATGCATGATGCTCCAATCCTATTATCACGTACAAACAAATTGGATGATGTAACAAAGGATGAGATTGCTAGATTAGGAGCTACTAAGGTTTATATTCTTGGTGGTGAAGCGGCAATCGGTTCTGAAGTTGTCGATCAAATCGAGGCAATGAACAGTGAAATCGAAGTGGAAAGATTATCCGGTAAGACCCGTTTTGACACTGCAGCTGTCATTGCACATGAAGTTGCTCCAGAAGGTTCGGATACTGTTGTAGTAGTAAACGGTATGAACTTCCCTGACGCACTATCTGTTGCTTCTTATGCAGGAACTAACGGATTACCAATCTTGTTGGCAAAACAAGACGAACTTCCAACTGCTACAAGTAAAGCAATCAAGGATTTAGAAGCTTCCAATACCCTTGTAATTGGTGGAAATGCTGCGGTTTCTGAAAAAGTAGCTTCCAAATTGCCTGGAGCAGATAGAATAAAAGGTTCAAACCGTTATGAAACAAGTGTTGCAGTAGCTGAATATTTCGAGCCTAATACAGAGCTTGGAATGTTTGTAGCAACTGGCAAGCAGTTTGCTGATGCACTATCCGGTGCAGCGTTAGCAGCTACGCTTGATAGCGGAATCCTACTTGTAGGAACTGACCTGGACGCTTCTGTTGAAAACTACCTTGTTGACAACAATGTAACAAATGTAGCTGTTCTAGGAGGACCATCTGCAGTTAGCGACACTGTATTCAAGGAAATTGAAAGTATCTTACCATAATTTTTAAAGAAGAGTATGGCAACAATTGTTGCCATACTCTTCTTTTATTTGTAAGTGTATGTTAAAGACTAGGTGTTATAGAGCAATTTGTAATAAAAAAATACATAAAAAATTGGGAGAAATTCACTATAAATAGGTCGCCAAAATTTTTCGACATAATGGTATAATATAACAAGATTCGATAATTTTTTCATTACTGGGAGGTTAAGTTTTAATTGTGAATTATTTAAAGGTTACTAGTTTGCTATTATTCCTGTTTTTTATGGCACCTTTTGTTTCTTTTGCAGAAAAGATCATTGTTATTGATCCAGGTCATGGCGGTAAATTTTCAGGCACCTGTGGCTACTCCGGAAATCAGACAGGATACTGTGAAAAGAATGCAAATCTAGATGTTGCACTTAGACTAAGGGAGATTTTGAAGAGCAGTGATATTAAAGTGCTTATGACCCGAGATACGGATAAAGCATTTGCTTCTACTTCTGCTGATGACTTAAAAGAGAGAATGAAAGTGGCAAATGGATTTGTACAAGGCAATAACGAAAACAGTCTGTTCTTGTCGATTCATCATAATGCTCATCCTACACAACCATTGGTAAAAGGGTTTGAGACATATTACTACGATGGCATCAACGAATATGAAAAAGATTATCCGCCAGATCCAATGCAATTACTGTTAGTAAATGAGAATAAAAGATTTGCTAATCTCGTACATAACGAAACTTTAAAAAGAATCGACATGCTAGACCGAAAGGTTCGTAACAACCAAGCTTTCTTTGTGATCAGAAATGCTCAAATGCCTTCAGTTCTTGTGGAACTAGGTTTTATGACAAATAGAGATGAAGAAAAATATATTAAAACTCCACAATTTCAACAAAATGCTGCTCAGGGTTTGGCCACTGCAATAATTAACTATTTCAAAATCTTTGAGGTGTATGATCAAAACAATAAGAAACTGGCAACCTATGATAAAAGAGAAGACGCACTCAATTATGCAAAATCTCAAACGAAGTTTGTTAAGGTTCTTGATAAAGATAAGCAAGAAATCATCTATTCAAGTGATAAATTTAAGGTTTTTGATAAAATAAATGGGTTGATGAATGAGTTTTACACAGAAAAAGAAGCAATTAATTTTGCACAAAAACAACCAGGAACAAGAGTAGTTCAAGATAAAACAGGCTATATTGTTTGGTCCAATTATATTACCAAAAAGTATGAAGTTTATAATGGGAGCGTTTTGGTAGGTCAATATTTTGATTATGACCATGCGTTAAGTATTGCTAAATCTTATTCTAAATCACAAATCACTTCCATTGGACTAAAAGAGGTTCTTTGGACGAATATAAGTGGAGTTCCTGTTGACAGAACAATAGCTATAGAGAGACTAAGAGGAACAGATAGATACATTACTGCTATTGAAACATCGAAAAAAATGTATCCAACTGGCTTTGCAGAAGATAAAGAAGAGAAAACCGTAGTTTTAGCAACAGGTGAACAGTTTGCAGATGCATTATCAGCTGGCCCTCTTGCCTCAAAAAGTGGAAGTGCTCCAATACTATTAACCAAGCCTGAAATGTTGAATGAAGGTGCTTTGGCTGAAATCAAACGATTAGGTGCAAATAAAGTTGTTATTATCGGGGGATATAGTGCGGTATCCCAATCCGCAGAAGATTTACTCGTTGCTGAAGGATTAGAAGTAACCCGTATTTCAGGAAAAGACAGGTATGCAACGAATAGAGCCATACTGGGAGAACTTGGAGATTTGAATGGTATCTTTTTAGCATCCGGTCAAAATTTTGCAGATGCATTGGCAAGTGCACCGATTGCTGCTAAAAAAGGATGGGGTATCCTATTAACCGAGAAAAGCTGGATTTCCGAACAGGCTATGCCTTACCTAGCTGGGAAAGAAGTAGTTATTGTCGGAGGTACAGCCGCTGTTTCTGAGAAGGTTGAACATTCACTTGTAGGAGCCCATAATATTACAAGATTATCAGGTACGGATAGGTATGAGACTTTAGCAAGATTGCTATGGCACTTCGCTGAAGACTTGCAAGGTGAAACAATTCTTGTATCGACAGGTCAAAACTTCCCTGATGCACTCGTATCTGCACCTTTATCTGTTAAAAATAATGCACCTTTGATTCTATTGGGTAATACTCGAAATAGAAATGTGGAAGCTTTCCTTATGGCATACACAAACAACGCTCGTGTAAATAACATCCATGTTATTGGGGGATCAAGTGCAGTCGACGACAGCAAGGTTTCTAATATTAGTACGAAAATAAAATAACAAAAGAGAATCTCGATAGGAAACTTTCTTATCGAGTTTCTTTTGAAAGGTGATTAATTTGCAAAAGTTCATTTTTTTACTCGCATTATCTTGCATAATGATGGTGGTTACTGGATGTGTAAAATCAGAGCAAAATGATATGACATCTGATACAGCTACTAACAAGAAAACGCAAGAGCAAGCTACACAGGAAGCCGATTCATCCGATATAAAAGAGAAAGAAAAAGATAATAAAGAGGATAAGAAAGAAAATACTGCTAAAGAAAATTCGGATGAAGGTCAGACAGATGAAACCGAGTCTACAGAAGTTTCAGGTCTTGAAGTTTATCTTCCTAAAATAGGAATGGAGAAGAAGTTTACCGATGGTGTGGAAATACTTGTTTCAGAAAAAGTTGTCGCTCAAAAAGGGGACTTCATTCAAATGGCAACTACTATCGGCGGTAATACTTCTTTTCAGGTTTATAAGTGGACAGAAAATGAAATTACGCTTGTATTTGAGGAAGGTTCGGTAGATAACCCAGCACAAAACATTCTGGATTCTTTCACGCCAATGGATAAACCCCAAGTGATTATTACGCTTGAGGACGCTGTAACAGGAGATTGGGAAATTATCGAAAATCAATCTGAAGTAGAAGTGGCATATGGAACATTCGAAAATGTTTATGTAGTCCAGAAAATTACGGATGAAATAGAGGATGCAGATACTATTTATACGCGCTACTATGCACCGGGTGTCGGATTGGTCAAAGAGTCATTAGAGGTGACCGGGGAGAATGGCTATTCAGGAAAAACTGAATTGGCTGCAGTAGAGAATTAGTAAGAGAAATAAAAGTATTAAGGGGGAATAGAATTGAAAAATATAATCATTGCAGTAATTGTTGCTTGTTTTATTTTAATGCCTGGCTTTAATCAACCAGAAGCTTCTTCAATCCCGAATGAGGTTTCAGTAAAGCTTAAATATCATCTGAAAGGGAAAAGTGAGATTTCATTAAACTTTGTTGGATCCTATCAATTGGTAGGGGACAGCTCGTTCCTTTTAAGCATGGATAATGACTATCTGGTTAAAGTAAATAACCAACAAATAGATTTATATGAAAATAGTAGAAAGATTAAGAGTTTTACAGGGCCTTTTGAAATTAAACCGGTCAAATATGGCGAAGACAACCACATTAGGGTACAGGGGAGACCTTACCTAGGGAATATCAAATTCACTCTGGAAAATAATAATGTTGTTCCAATTAACACCTTGCCTATGGAGGATTACCTCAAAGGTGTTTTGCCAAGTGAAGTTTTTCCGAGCTGGAATGTGGAAGCCCTAAAAGCTCAGGCTGTTGCAGCAAGGACTTACGCTTTAAAAAGAGTTAACCAAGTAATAACAGATGATGTTGGCTCCCAGCGATATGATGGTTACATATGGTTGAATAAAACATCATATAAGAATACAAATGAAGCAGTTAATGCTACAAAAGGTCAAGTATTAACATATAAAGGAAACTTAATTGATGCAGTTTTCAGCTCCAATAATGGAGGCTATATAGAAAGTAACAAAGGTGCATGGCCTGGGGGAACACAGCTGGACTATTTAAAAGCTAAGGCAGACCCATATGATCCAGCTTTTCCTTGGAGTTTAAAAATGAATCAGAAACAAATAGACCTAGAAGAACTAAACATGGAGAAGCCGGCTGAATGGTGGAATGTTACAAAAGAGTCGGGGTTAAAGGATACAACGGAAGCCAAAGTAATCAACAATATTAAAACCTATCTAAAGACCAAGATTCCAGCGTTAAAAGATCTGGAAATAAAGCTGACTAGTATCGACAATATTGCAGTATCCGATTCACTTACACCAGGTCAAAGAAGAACTCAAGGGAGCTACAGCATTAAGTACCTCTTGAAAAATAAAGATGGCAGTTTTGTTATGGAAGAAGAGAAGATAAAGCTCCATTCTTTCCATGCGTCGGACACGGCTATCAGTAACTTGCGCACTATGTTCGGCATTAATGAATTTAAAAGTCATTTTATTGAGTCCATTACTCTTAAAGATGCTGTCTTTGAAATCAAAGGAAAAGGATGGGGTCACGGAGTCGGGATGAGCCAATATGGCGCAAAGGCGATGGCTGATTCAGGATTGTCCTATAATGAAATACTGTCCTTTTATTATGAAAATACTAACTATGAAAACTACATCTTTAATCAAATTAATACAAGTCTAAGAGGTTCTGACCGCTATGAAACTAGCGTAAGAATTGCGGAGTATGGTTGGAAAAATGGATTCCAGACGGTGGTAATTGGTCGTGGAGATAACCCTGTAGATGCATTAACAGGTAGTGTACTGGCGAAAAAACAAAATGCTCCGCTACTATTGGTAAAAACCGATGAAATTCCGGCTTCAGTCCAAACGCTATTGCAATCTGTTACTATCGAGGAAATTCTGGTGCTCGGTGGAACATCAGCAATTTCTGAGAAGACATTCAACAATCTTCAGAATTACTCTACTAAAGTGACAAGAATCAGTGGAAGTGACAGATATGATACTTCTGTCGATGTAGCAGGACAACTTCAACCAAAAGGAGAAGTAATTCTTACATCAGGCAGTTCTACATCTCCGGATGCATTATCTATCGCTTCATACGCAGCTTTGAATCAAATACCAATCTTGTTTACTAGAAATGATGCACTGCCTAATAGTGTTCAAAAATACTTGATTGATCATAATATAGAAAAAGTAACGATCATCGGTGGAACTCAAGCTGTTTCAGAAAATGTGAAAATAAAGTTGGAAACATTAACAGAAGAGGTAAAGAGGGTGAGAGGGACAGATCGCTACGCAACTAGTGTGGCAATAGTCAACGAGTATGATTTGGATCCGCGTAATCTTTTCTTTGCTAGAGGAGAAGAGTTCATCGATGCTTTGCCAGGTTCTGTACTTGCAGCAAAAATGGAGGCTCCCTTATTACTGACGAAAAAAGACTCCCTTCCGAATGAGGTGAGTGGGTTTATCAACGAGAATATTCATTATATCCCCCAAATTCACTATCTAGGTGGTACTGGCGCGATATCGGAATACACAAGAAATATGATTCAGCAAAGTATACTGGATTAATGATGAAAGCTGTCCAATTAAGGACAGCTTTTCATTTTCTACTAGAGAGTTTTAGTTAATTGGACTTTTATGTATAATATATGAGGTATAAGTAGAATTGGTTTTCTTATAAAGTGTAATTGATTAGTAGAGAAAACCTGGTGTTTTACTTGAAGAACCAGGGACTAAAGTGAAATTTCACAAGATATGAGGTATCATGGAAATGAAAAAACATATTGCTTTCTTTATTCCGGTTCTCACGTTTGGCGGAGCTGAAAAAGTCATAATAGCTTTAGCAAACGGTTTTGCAGAATTGGACTATAGAGTTGATCTTGTAATAGTTAATAAAAAGGGGCAATTACTGACAAGTGTTTCACCCAAAGTCAATTTAGTCGACTTAGGTGCCCAAAAAACTTTTTTTAGTATATGGAAATTGCGTAGCTACCTTAAACAGGAAGAGCCACATGTACTTCTTTCAGCGTTAGATAATGCAAATATTATTGCTAGCGCTGCCGTACGATTAGCCAAAGTGAAAACTCGTCATGTAATAAGTCTTCATACAAATTTAAAGCAGTCTTATTTAAATCCGAGAACAAGTATGCATCGTTTTTATCCAGGATTAATGAGGAGGTTATTTCCTTATGCTTCAGGCTATATAGCAGTATCGAAATGCGTGGCTGAAGAATCTGGGGAATTTTTAGGCATTCCAAGCAGTAATATAGATGTTATTTATAATCCTGTCATCGATAAAAGTATTAAAAAAAAAGCGATGGAGTCTTTATCGCATCCCTGGCTGGGGAATGATCAGTATTTTACGATAGTTTCTGTAGGGAGAATCTTTGAAGCGAAAGATTACCCTACTCTTTTATACGCTTTCTCAAAGGTGTATTCCGAGAGGCCTAATGCCCGATTAATAATTTTGGGCGATGGGAAGGCGTCAATAAAGAAAGAAATGTATGAAATCATCGATAGGATGAAACTTCAGAATGCCGTGGATGTATATGGATTTTCTCCTAATCCATATACATTCATCAAAAAAGCTTCCCTTCTTGTATTAACATCACGCTGGGAAGGTTTTGGAAATGTATTGGTGGAGGCTTTGCATCTAGGGACTCCTGTAGTTTCAACTAATTGTAAGTGTGGTCCTGAAGAAATACTGAAGAATGGGGAATTTGGAAGACTCGTTGATGTCGGAGACCGAAACGGACTTGCATCAGCAATTCATGGGTATATGGAAGCTCCATTTCAATTTGATGAAAATGCGCTTAGTAGTCATTTGACTCAAATGGAGAACAGTGTTGTTATAAGAAATTACGAAAAGATTTTAGTTGGAGACATGTAGAAGAAATGAAGGGTTAGGGTGAAAGCATATATGAACAAAGTGTCTGTCATCATCCCTACACACGATAGAGCGGATCTTTTGCTTCAATCTTTGGAAAGTATAAACGAGCAAATAGTGAGGCCGAGTGAAGTTATTGTGGTTATTGATGGTGCTAATGAAAAAACAGAACGATCTTTAGAAGGCTTTAAAAACAAATACAAAGATTTTCAATTACATGTATTTAAAAATGAGAACAGCAAAGGCGCGTGTTATGCAAGAAATCTAGGGGCAAGTCATGCTTCAGGAAATATCCTCATGTTTTTGGATGATGATGATACATGGGAGCCTGACAAGATTAGGAGTCAATTGGAGGTCTTTGAAAAGAATCCCGAAGTAGGTTTGGTTTACTCGGGTAAATTAGTTGTATATAACACAAACCGGAAGAAAGTTGTACGGAAAATCCCTGCAATAAGAAGTGGCAACCTATATCCGAATATCTTTGAAGATAATCATATTGGAACTACTTCATCTGTTGCGCTGAAAAAAGAAGTGTTTGAAAAAGCAGGAGGTTTTGATGAGAATCTTCTTGCCATGCAGGACTATGATTTATGGATCAGATGCTGCAAATATACAAACGTTGCCCATGATAATAAATACAATGTTCGATATACAATCGCAAAGAATGCTCAGAATCAAATCAGTGGTAAAAGTGAAAATCATCACCAGGCATTAAGATATTTATTCGGAAAATACAAGGATACGTTGGAAGCCATTGATAATAAATATAAGAAGAGATTTAAATCGTCTCGTTTTTTGTATTTATCCAAAGCTGTTCATCGTACCAGATACATCTATTCCTTGAAATATTCGTTTAAGAGCTTTTACTATTATCCAAATGCAAAAGCAGTAGCATATTTGTTGCCACCGTTTTTATTAGAAATAATTTCTGTTCTTCCACTTAAACGAAAGTAATTTAATAATCAATTATTAATAATGCAGATGGTGAGGGCGATAAAGATGATTAGTGTTGTCATACCTACACTAGGAACCAGGGAAAAGGAATTAATAAGGTTATTTCAAAGTCTTAGTAGTCAAACGCTGCAAGATTTCGAAGCAATTGTAGTTTCGCAAGATAACCATGATAAAGTAAAAGAACTACTTGCACCGTACTCCTTTCCTATACAACATATTAAACTTGATCAAAAAGGTCTATCCCTTTCTCGTAATGTAGGGATTAAATATACAAAAGGAAACATCGTGACGTTTTCTGATGATGATTGCTGGTATAAGTCTGATGCATTTGAGAGAGTTCAAAGTTATTTCAATCAACATTCGACTGGCATTGCCTGCTTTCAGATTTATGATCCGGAAAGAGAGGTTTACTATAAAGAATATCCTAAAGAACCCCAGGAGAAAATTAGTTTTCTGGAATTATTTCGAAAATCATCTATTGAAATATTCATCAATTTGTCAGTCGTGGATAAAGATAAAGTGGTCTTCGATGAGGATTTTGGATTGGGGGCGAAATATCCGAGTGGTGAAGAAAACATATTTCTTCATACGATGCATAAGGAAGGATACAATGCAGGCTATGTTTCGGAAGTGGTTGTGTATCATGCTAAGCCTAGTCTGGATACAAGGTTGAATAATAAAGCTTTTGCAAGTAAAGGACCAATGTTCAAACGAATCTTTAATACACCAATTGGAATAGCCTTACTAACATTATTATTTCTGAAGAAGCTAAATCATTTAGAAAAACCTATTCCTTTTTATTTGAATTCACTCGGTGAGATGTTTCGATATAAAAAGAGTAGAAAACGTTAAAGTTACGTTTTCTACTCGATGTTTTCGGTAGTATCATAATCAGGAAAAACTAAGCTTTCCAATTTATATTCACCTTCTTCTTCTTCCCAATCGGTATAATAAATCATTTTTCCATTTGGATCAAACCGGTATAGTTCATCTGCAACCATGATATACCTGGATTTAGGGTTGATTTCCAAAGTCAACTTTAATTGGTCAAAGTCTTTTTCTTCAATTCCGCTATCAGAAGAAATCATGTCTGAAAAATGTTTCCATTCTAGATTTTCTATATTGCTTCTGACATAATAATCTCCTTCTAAAGGAGTTCTGACTACGAGGACATTGTCCCCACATGCAGTTAAGAGTATTAATAGTATTGATAAGATACATAAGAGTTTAGCCTTCATTGTCATCCCCCAGAAGATTTTTTTCATTTACGTACTATTTGTTACGGGACATGTTCAAGCAATATTATAAAGCTTTTTTCGCATAAATCAAATGAATCAAAGCAAAGTGGGTAAACTATTTAACGTTGGGAAGTACATATGTTATTATATCTAATTAGGTGAGTTGAAAAAAGAAAAGTAAAGGATTGGTATCATCAAATGGGTTATTTATTAACAGCATCTAAACAGCACAAGGATAAAATAATCCTGTTAGCTATGGGTCTTTTTATGTTTTTGGCTCCTTTCTCAGTCTCGGGTATCTACCAGAAACTAACGCCTGTCCCATCTTCTGTGTTAGTAACATTTTTTACAACATGCTTGGTGTTCTTTGTATTTCTATTACATATTAAAGAAAGAGAGAAGTTTGAAAAACTCAATAGGGAACAGAGATTTTATTTAAGCTCAATATACCTTCCGGCTGTTTTATCGGTTTTAGCAGCTTTTTTTAATTTAACATATATGCTATCTTCTCAATATGTTGATTATGTTATGCAATCTATGCCAACTAGAATGATAAACCTTACCATGTACTTTGTTTTGTTTTATAGTTTCTTTAAACTTATTCGTTTTTTAAGTGAAAAAACACTTTTAACCATTACAAGATTCTATTTGTATGGAATCTTAGTTGTTGTAATTGTCGGCATCTGGCAATTCCTTCATTTCATGATCGGATACCCAATGCTTGACCTTAACACACGTTCGTTTGTACACAGTGTGGAATCGGATGTTCTATTCAACTTCAGACTGACTTCTTTAACAGATGAACCAAGTTATCTTGTCCCATTTCTCATTGATGCCATCGTAATAGGATTTGTAGTATACAGCAAAAAAACTAAATACTTCTTGCAAGTACTTATTCCATCCTTGTTTGTATTAGTGTTTTCATTTTCAGTCAGTGGATATGCCAACTTGATGATGTTGATGGCATTTGTTTTTGTGGTTTTACTGACTACCAAGGTTGAGAATAAAAAGAAGATTTTCTTATATTCCCTGTATGCGCTCATCCCTTTGTTGCTTATAGCGCTTTTCAAATGGGATTTTGTATTGCAAGCATTACAACCTATCCTTGGCAGATTTGACACCTTATTTGATATACAACGCCATAGTCGCCTGTATATGCTCGTAATGCCGATTGTATGGCTTTTTGACTACTCAATTGTAAATGGTATTTTTGGCTTTGGTCCGGGAAGTTACTGGTTTTTGAACCAAACAAAGTTCTTGTATCACCAAGGCCCTGTAAGTGCAACGTCCAATAATATCTATATTGATTTATTGTTTGAACATGGAGTTTTCGGATTCCTTTTCCTGATTAGCATGTTTGTATTTGTGTTCTATCGTTTGTTCAGACAGAGAAATGAACATAAGTACTTTCTATACGCCTTAATATTGTGGGTTCACCTTGGGATTACTGCTATGTATCGTGCTGATTTTGCATCTCCAAGATTTTGGGTGATGATCATTATTATCTTTATTTTTATGGAATTAGGGAAAAGAGGAATAGGAAAGAATTCAGCTATTAAAAATATTTGATTGAGGTGTAAGTAGATGAAAGTAAAAAAGGCAATTATTCCAGCAGCGGGTTTAGGAACAAGATTTTTGCCAGCGACAAAAGCACAACCAAAAGAGATGCTTCCAATCGTTGACCGACCAACCATTCAGTACATTATTGAAGAAGCAATCCAATCAGGAATTGAAGAAATTCTTATCGTGACCGGTAGAGGAAAAAGAGCAATCGAAGATCATTTTGATCGTTCCTTGGAATTAGAAGAAACTTTAATTGCCAAAGAGAAGTATGAACAATTAGAGGAAATCAAAATGATTTCGGAAATGGCCGATATTCATTATATTCGTCAAAAAGAACCTAAAGGATTGGGACATGCCATTTGGTGTGCAAGAAAATTCATTGGTAATGAACCTTTCGCAGTCATGCTTGGAGATGATATTGTTGTTTCCAAAGATGAGCCTTGTCTAAAGCAATTGATCAATGAGTTTGAAATGAAGAACTCTTCTGTAATCGGAGTACAGGAAGTGCCGGATAGTGACCTTTCTAGCTACGGTGTAATCGATTATGATAAGAATGAAAGTGGCAAAGACTTATTCAAAGTCAACGCATTAGTAGAGAAGCCACCTCTTGAAGAAGCGCCATCAAACTTAGCGATAATGGGAAGATATGTGCTGACACCAGAAATAATAAATATCCTGGAAACCATTGAACCTGGTAGAGGGAATGAAATTCAGCTAACGGATGCACTTCAAGAACTTACGAATATTCAGGATGTCTATGGGTATCATTTCAAAGGAAGAAGATATGATATTGGAAATAAATTCGGATTCATCCAAGCTCAAGTTGAATTTGCATTAATGAGGGACGATTTAAGAGACCCTGTTTCAAAGCTGTTGAAAGATTTAGTCCGCAACATTTAGAATAGCGAGCGAGGGATAAATGATGAATATTTGTGTAATTGGTACAGGCTATGTTGGCCTAGTTTCTGGAGTTTGTTTTAGTGATATAGGAAATAACGTAACTTGTGTAGATATCGATGAAAATAAGATCGAAAATCTTAAAAAGGGAATAATCCCAATTTATGAGCCAGGTCTTGATGAATTAGTGTTGAAGAACATCGAAGAAAACCGACTGCATTTTACTACAGAATTACAGACCGCAATGAGTGATGCGGAGGTTGTGATCATTGCAGTGGGGACACCCCCAAAAGAAACCGGGGAAGCGGACCTTCGCTTTGTGGAGGCTGTAGCGAGATCTATTGGGAAAAACCTAACGGATTATAAAGTGATTGTCACAAAGAGTACGGTGCCAGTTGGAACAGGTAAATGGATTAAAGGAATTATTGCGGAAGAAGCTGGTCATTCAAATTTTGATGTAGCTTCTAACCCTGAATTTCTTCGTGAAGGCTCTGCCATTTATGACACGATGAATATGGAACGAGCAGTAATAGGAGTGGAATCAGATCAAGCAAAAGATGTTTTATCAAAACTTCATGAACCATTTCAAACAAATTTGGTTATTGCGGATATCGAAACAGCTGAAATGATTAAATACGCGGCTAATGCATTCCTGGCAACAAAAATCAGCTTTATTAATGAAATAGCTAACATTTGTGAGTTAGTAGGCGCTGATGTTACAAAAGTGGCAGAAGGTATGGGTCATGATAACAGAATTGGCAAAGCATTCTTGTCTGCCGGGATAGGATATGGTGGTTCATGTTTCCCGAAAGATACGAATGCCTTAATCAATATCGCTGAGAACGCAGGGTATAACTTGAAAATTGTTAAAGACGTCGAAAATGTAAATGCGCAACAAAGATATCGTGTATATGACAAATTGGTTGAAGCTTTAAATGGAAATATTAGCGGCAAGCGTATTGCAATCCTTGGATTGGCATTCAAGCCGAACACTGACGATATGAGAGCAGCGCCATCCATTGATATCATCCCAAAGCTGCATAGTGACGGAGCAGAGGTCCTGGCTTATGATCCTGTTGCGATGAAAAACGCCAAAAAAGAAATTGCAGGTCTTCAAACAGTTGAATCTTACGAACAAGCTGTTCATGATGCAGATGCTGTTATCATTCTAACTGATTGGAACGAATTTAAAGAAATGGATCTTCAAGACCTTAAATCCAAGCTTCGTCATCCAATTATGATAGATGGAAGAAACATGTTTTCTTTAGAGAAGATGGAGAATTTAGGCTTCTACTATGCTTCCATTGGTAGGAAAACAGTTAAAGCTGCTCACGTCTAATAATGGGCGGTTCCATCGCTACACTTAATTGACTTTGAAAGATGTGTAGGTACTTCTACACATCTTTTGGTTATGTAGAAATAAATAATGCAATAATGACTCTCATTGAGGTGAAGTAATTGTGAAATATAATTGGAAAAAGATTGTGCTTATACTGTTTGGAGTTCTTTTTATTTCTGGCTTTTTCTTTTTGGATAGTGGGGAAGTTTTGTATAACCAAGAAAAAGAAGAAGAAGAAGATGAAGTTAGTATTGGGCAACAAAAGAATATTATGTCTTATATTGAAATCGCTAAGTTTAAATTCCATAACTTAACCATGTCAGAGGACTACCCTAATCCAGAAGATATGACCAAAGAAGAGATAGAGGATTATTTATCTAATTATTTTTCCGATCCCATTCTGAGCAAATTGACTGCCTATTGGTCTGGAGGGAGTGACGAATTGGATGGACTTGTTGATCGGTTTCTTTCATTGAGTTCTGAAATTGAAGGCGCGGAATATGTCCCTCTGGAAGATCAAGAAGTTCGTGTGAACTGGTATGATAAAAATCATTCCATAGAAGTTTTCGTTTTCGTTAAAAAGTCCGGAAACGGCTGGGTAATTACAGATATTGATTTTAAATAAGCTTTAGAAGTGCGCAACGGGGAGAAACAATGGCATGATAAAAATAAACAGAGTACTTCTTTTATTGAGTTTTGTTTGTGTTTTTTTCTCATTAGGTATAGAAGGAGCATTTGCGAACTCTGATGAGAAAATGAGAATTATCGTAAAGTATAAAGAAAATCGCAAATTATCCTATGCTCAAAACGAGAAGTTGGAGATAAAGGTTATTAAGAAGAAGGATTTTGAAAAAATTAAGAAACAGCTCGAAGGAAATACTGCCATCGATTACATGGAAGAGGACAGTAAGTATTACTATGCAGTAAATGATCCATTAATTCATTACCAAGCGAATTATTTTGAAATATTAAATGTGCAAAATGCAT
Source organism: Bacillota bacterium (assembly GCA_051750385.1). GTDB lineage: Bacteria > Bacillota > Bacilli > Bacillales > Bacillaceae_I > Sutcliffiella_A. Next base: position 51,713 of record JBNJJQ010000009.1, read on the forward strand.
GGTTGAGTTCTAACCAAAATTCAACTCCGACTGTTGCTGTACTTGATTCCGGTATTGATCACATGCATCCTGACTTAAAAGATAAAATTGTTAGGCCTTTTAACGTATTGTCACCGGGGAGTATGCCTACAGATGAAATTGGACATGGAACCCATGTATCCGGACTTGTAGGTGCTTCAACAAATAATGGCATTGGTATAGCATCTATTGTAAGAGAGGCAAGTATCATGCCGATAAAAGTTGGCGACAAAGATGGAGCATTCGCTTCAGATATAGCAAAGGGGATTGATTTTGCGGTAAATAATGGCGCGGATATCATCAACATAAGCATTGCAGGACCAAATAAAAGTACATTGGTTCAAACTGCAATTGCAAATGCCATCTCCAAGGATGTACTGGTAGTTGCAGCTGCAGGAAACAGTGCATCACCTGAAGTGCAATTTCCGGCTGGTTATCCAGGTGTACTTTCTGTAGGAGCTGTTAATGGACAAAGAAACCTAGCCAGCTTCTCCAATTATGGGGATTGGGTTTCTGTAGCAGCCCCTGGTGTTGATATATTTAGTACGCATTTAACCACTTTTGATGAAGGATATCAGTACATGGATGGAACGAGTATGGCTTCTCCAATTATCGCTTCACAAGCAGCTTTCCTAAAAAGCATGGATTCTGGACTTTCCTCTGGCCAACTCTCACATATCATTGAAGAGTCAAGTGTGTATAAGGATGATTTGCCAGTAGAGCATGGCATTGCTAATGTGGAGGAAGCAGTTCAATACTATCATCAAAAAAATAGAATATCAGGGAAAAACTCCCTCGAAACCTCCGTTGCCATAGCACTTAATGGATGGACTACATTGGAAGAAAAAACATTATCAAATGGTACTAGGAATATAAAGGGAAAGTTTGCTTTGTTAGCCAGCAACCAAATTTTCGCAGACAGCTTAGCTACTGTTCCTTTAGCCTATAAATTGGACAGTCCTATCTTTTTAACAGAAAAAAACTACCTTCCACAAACATCCATTACCACGATGATGGAAATGGGAGTCGATCATGTTATTGTAGTAGGCGGAGAACAGGCCATAAGCAAAGAAGTAGAAAAGAAGCTTACCACTAATGGTATGATAACAGAAAGAATTTCAGGGAAAACAAGATATGATACAGCGGTAGAGATAAACAAGTTCCTATCCACAACAAGTGAAGATGTCATCGTTGTAAATGGCAACAGTTTTCCTGATGCCTTATCCATATCTGCCCATGCAGCAATAAAGGGAATACCCATTTTATTTGTAGAAAAATCTTGGGTGCCGGATGCAACAAAACAGTTCATCCTGGATAATGATTTTAAAAACCGTTATATAATAGGTGGTACTGCAGTTGTGAGCACAGCGCTGGAAGCTTCTTTGGATGCGAAAAGAATATCAGGTGCCAACCGGTATGCAACCAATATAGAGGTTTTAACTAGCTTCCCTTGTCATTGTGAAGGGTATAATTTTGCTACCGGAAAAGATTTTAAGGATGCCCTTTCAGGAGGATTGCTGTCTGCGAAGCAAAATAAAGCATTACTATTAGTACGACCTGATGATGTCGATGCTGCAACCGAGAAATATGTATTAGAATATCCTAAGAATAACTTTAATGTTTTCGGTGGCAGAAAAGCGGTTGAGTCTTTTGTCATATGGGAAATAGATCGATTGCTATCTGGAAGTCAGTCTTATGATTGATGATAGTTTCAAAGGTTTAATGGCTATCGGCTTTACGGTAGCCATTTGCATATTAATTTGGAATGTATTTTATTTTATTGTAAACATTATTAATATGATTGCTTCATTGATGGCAGGAGGAATAGAAGATGAATTTTCAGACAGATGAACCTTTAGTCTCAGTCATTACGCCCGTGTATAATGCTGCAAAATTTATAGGAAAATCAATCGAATCCGTAATGGATCAAACATATCAAAATTGGGAAATGATACTAGTTGATGATATGTCAACTGATCAAAGTATTCAAATTATCAATGAGTATATGCTAAAAGACCAAAGAATCAAATTGATCCAGCTAACGGAAAATAGTGGAGCTGCAGTGGCGCGGAATACAGCTCTTGATGCTGCTGATGGAAGATATATAGCTTTTTTGGATAGCGATGACCTTTGGAAACCGTCCAAGCTTGAAAAACAGCTTGCTTTTATGAAGGAAAATCAATATGCATTTACTTTTACCGCCTACGAACTGATGGACCAAGATGGCACAATTTTGGATAAAACAATAAGTATGCCAGACAGCATCGACTATAAAGGCTTGCTTAAGAATACTATTATAGGGTGCTTAACGGTAATTCTTGATCGTGAGCAGGTAGGAAATGTTCAAATGCCGAATATCCGTACAAGACAAGATTTTGCCCTATGGTTGTCTATATTAAAAAAAGGGCACCGAGCTTACGCATTTCATGAGCCATTGTCGATTTACCGCATAGTGGAAGGCTCTATTTCCAGCAACAAGCTGCAGGCAGCAAAAAGAAACTGGTATGTCTATCGTAGAATTGAAAAGCTGAATTTGATCTATGCCAGCTGGTGTTTTGTGAATTATGCATATACCGCCATTAAAAAGAGAGTAAAAGCGTAATTGGTCGAACTATAAAAAATTGAAAAGAGGCTGGTCCAAAATAGGAATAATCTTTGTTTTGGGAACGAGCCTCTTTATTATGCTGAAAAAATGAAACTTTTTTGGGTGTTTTACGTCTAATAAATTGGGTATTTAAAGAGTGGAATGCTTCAATTAAAATTTTGTCATAATTTTAATCAAAATATAATGTTATTGTTAGAATTATGTCGATTCAAGTTTGCTACAATAAACTAGAATTTATTCATCTTCTTATTAAAACAAATATTGGCTATTTATTTTTACATTCATTTTCATTTGTTTGTAAAAAATAAGAAAAATAAATGATAGGTGGTTGTAACAATGGACATGAAACTTTTACTAACATTTTTGGCTTCCTTTGCTACTGTCCTATTCGTTACTCCTTTGATCATAAAGCTCGCTCATAAAATTGGAGCAACTGATAAACCTAACCAACGAAAGGTGCATCAAAAGATAATGCCAAGACTTGGAGGATTGGCAATTTTTATCGGTGTAGCAGTGGGGTATCTGGTATCTGGCCTTTATGATGAAAGAATATACGGTATCGTGGCTGGTGCAGTTATAATTATTGTAACAGGCATTTTGGATGACATGTATGAGTTGAGTGCAAAAACGAAGCTTTTGGGTCAGATTCTTGCCGCGAGTACTGTCATATACTCAGGACTAACCATAGATTTTTTAACAATACCATTTGTTTTCGATAGGTTTGATTTAGGATGGTTCGCCATACCGGTGACACTGCTTTGGATTATTGGCATCACAAATGCCATTAATCTGATTGATGGTCTTGATGGTCTAGCTGCTGGTATTTCTGCAATAGCCTTTGCTACATTGGCAGTTATGGCTGGACTTGCGGGTAAAGAGCTGATTCTTGCACTTTGCTTAATTGTACTTGCAAGCACATTAGGATTTTTATTTTACAACTTCCATCCTGCCAAGATATTTATGGGCGATACAGGGGCGTTATTCCTTGGGTATTGTATCGGGGTTTTTTCATTATTGGGTCTGTATAAAAGCGTTACGCTCTTCAGTTTTGTTATCCCTATCATCATCCTGGGAGTACCAATATTTGATACAGCCTTCGCTATCATAAGAAGAATACTTAATAAACAACCCATTTCTGCTCCTGATAAGAGCCATCTTCACCATCGCCTCTTAGCAAGAGGGATATCACATAGAAATACCGTGTTACTCATCTATGCATTCGGAATTTTCTTCAGTGTATGTGCAGTACTGTTAGAATCAGCGACATTTATTGGTGGAATCGCCATCATTATAACGTTGATCATCATCATCCAATTTACTGCAGAACTTGTGGGCATCATAAATGTTCGCTATAAACCGTTTATTCATCTATACAAAAAGGTCACAGGAAAAGAGTGATTACGCATTACCTTTGATCACTCTTTTTTGATGGATTTTGAAATTCAGGAGAAAAGTCTGATAAATCACATAAAAATTCCCAGTTTTTTTAATGTGAAAAGGTACAACTAGTTATTTCTTTTTTTGCTTATAAAATGTATACTAGTTTTTGTTGTGGTTTACGATTCATGATATAGAAATTAACATCATTTTCCTTTTTGCTTAAAAAGGTAGATATGCAGACTTATAGATTATTACGTAGCTCTTACAGACATCATAAAAAAAGGAGTTTTAAAACTTGAAAAACATTCTAGATGAAAAAGGAACGAGAGTTGCTTTTATAGTTGTTGATGTTGCTTTGATTACAATATCGTATTTTCTTGCTTTCTATATACGTTCTGAGACATATGATGCACGAAACTGGGATTCCTTTTTCTCGGTCCTTCCGTGGATCATGTTAATCAGTGTTTTCTTCTTATCAGTCTTTGAAGTCAATCCTTCGCGCAGAAAAAGATTATTTGATTACATTGGAAGCATTATAGTCAGTACCACTTCTATCACGATTGCTACCATGGCTGTATCGTTCTTTTTTAGAGCTTTTGGATTACCACGTTCGGTAATTTTACTTTCTTTCATTTTTGCAATTGCCCTATTGACTCTCTGGAAAGTAATTTTCTTGTACATTAGGAAATCATCAAATCCAGAGAATGTTTTAATCATTTCTAATCCACAGGATAAAAGAAGACTTATGTATCAAGTGGAAGAAACATTTGCTTCACAAATTAATTTGCATTTTGTAGATTACAATTCTCCTATAGAAAAAATATATGAAGCTATTAAAAATGCAGAGTCTGTTGTGATTGGCTCCAAGGATACGGATGAGAAAAAGAGCTCCATCATTTACTATTCCTTCAAGAACAGTAAGAACCTATATCTGGTTCCGTCTTTCTATGACTTATTATTGTCTAAATCAGACATTACGCCATTTGAGGATACGATGGCACTCTCCATCAAGCCATTCGGTCTGTCGATCGATCAACAGATTATTAAGAGAACATTTGATTTAGTGGTATCCATTGTAGTACTGCCATTTTTAATACCAATTGGAATTTTTGGCGCCTTATTAATAAAGTTGGAGAGCCCGAAAGGTTCCATTTTCTTCAAACAAGCTCGTCTTGGAAAAGATAATAAAGAATTTAGCATCCTTAAATTCCGTACGATGGTTGAAAATGCAGAAAGTGCTACGGGTCCAACTCTTGCAAAAGAAAAAGATCCTCGCATCACAAAAATAGGAAGTTTCTTAAGAGCAACGAGAATCGATGAAATTCCACAAATTCTAAACGTTCTTAGAGGTGACATGTCTATCGTTGGTCCGAGGCCAGAAAGAAGCTTCTTCATTGAACAGTTTAAAAAGGATATCAGCTCTTACGAATATCGTAACTCCGTAAAACCTGGTATTACTGGCTATGCACAAATCATGGGTAAATATACTACTGGTGTTCAAGATAAACTTAGATTTGATCTACACTACATCCGTAACTATTCATTGATGTTTGATATCATTATTCTATTAAGAACAGTACTGGTACTTGTAGATAAAACGAAATCTGAGGGTGTTAAAACTCAGCCTCAAGAGAATAACTAAATAAAACAAAAGCGGGTACTTGACAATATATAGGTCAATTACCCGCTTTTGTTTTATTTTTGGATGTTGAAAAGGAAACCCCTTATCGCGATAGTACGATAGGGGGTCATGTTTTTATTCCAGGTTTTGACCTGGAGCTGAAATTTGCAAATGATTTCTTATTTCGCTTTTTATTTCTTCGACGCTTTCTTCATAAGGGACGAAGTAATAAACGCCACCTATATAGGAGTCTTCACCTTCCAAGGTGATTGTACTAATGTCCTTGGAGTCGAAATTGGCAAATTGTTTGGTAAGTCCAATACCTTCGGAAACACGTACATTGGTTTCAACATTTTTACCTAGTTCTTTAGAAATGTCATCCACTTTGAAAATATTCTTAGGTGAAACTAGTTCATCAATGAACGCAGCCATAATCTGTCGCTGCCTGTCGTTACGGCCAAAGTCACCTCTTGGGTCCTGTTTCCTCATTCTAGCGTAGGCTAATGCTTCTTCTCCGTTAAGGTTCATTTTTCCTTCATAGAAGCTTAATCTCTTTTTTGTTTCATCGCTTGTTTCAGTAAAGTCAAAAGGTACATTTACTGTAACTCCATCCACGATATCAATGATATTTTTAAACCCTTCAAAATTAACCGTAACAAAGTAATCGATGGGAACTTCTAAGAAGTCTTCTACTGTTTCTATGGTCAGATTTTTTCCACCATACACATGTGCGTGATTAATCTTAGTTTCTCCTTCGTCAGGTACTGTAACTAGAGTATCTCGAGGTATACTTAGCATCTTCATCGTTTTCTTCCCTGGATCAATCGTTGCAACAATCAAACTATCCGTTCGTCCATTCGTCCCTCCAGTAGAATAATCTTCAATACCCATAATAAGCACGGAGAACGGGTCTTTGCTTATCTTTATTTCTTTATCTCGCAGGTCTGACTTGCCGCCACGGTCAATCTCGGTATAAGCTCCATTGGCTGCTTGCAGCGTCTGGAAAATTACATAACCACCATAACTTAATCCAATTATACATATTATTAATAAGAACTTAAGAATGCGTTTAATGAATCTATTCTTGTTCTTTCTACGTTTAATTCTTGAATTGTTCAATGTTTGATCTCCTTCTAGGTTAAATAACCACTTCTTGCTCTCTATACATTAATATGCCTTCTTTTGTTGTATTTTTACCTTGGGTAAGCTCTATTATCCAGTTGAGGTAATCTTCTACTTGCCTTTCTTCCACTAAGATAGCTAATTGAACAGAATCTGTATACTGTATATCCTTTATGGAATAGTTGGATGAACGAATTTCATTTTCAACTTTTCCTAATAAAGTATAGTCAATGTTTGTATGCATGAGTCTAGTAAGCGTAAGCTGCACAATTCCAGTTGCCGCCAACCCTTCAGAAGTAGCCTTGCCATAAGCTCTAATCAATCCGCCGGCACCAAGTTTAATTCCACCGAAATAACGGGTAACTACTACTACCGTATCTTTTAGCCCTTTTTTCTTTAATACTTCCAGCATGGGTACTCCCGCTGTGCCACTTGGCTCTCCGTCATCATTTGCTTTCTGGATAAGATCGTTCTCACCAATCAAGTAGGCGGAACAATTGTGCGTTGCATCCCAATGTCTTTTTTTGATTTCTTGTATGAAATCTTGTGCTTCATTCTCAGTCGTGGCTCTATTGAAATAGGTAATAAACCTTGATTTTTGTATGTTTATTTCGTGCTCTCCGTACCCTTTAACGGTCAAGTATTGAGATAGCAATCGGACAACTCTCCTTCGTCTAACGAATGCGATGGGTATAGCTTATTACAAAGCCATACTTTATTTATTATAAGTCTATAAGGAGATGACATCAAATGAAATATAGTTCCAAATCCCTTATAATCGACAAAATAACCATTGTTTAATTGAATTGTAATGATATTGTTATACAAGTAAAACTTTTGTCCGATATAATTAGTAATGGACAATTTTCGACAATACCCCCATAAAGTGCAAAAATATTAAGAATAGTATACCGTGTAGTGTCTTTTGGTCTATTGGGTATAATGTACTATATAGAATAAGAAGGAATACTGATATTCTTTTAAGAATACAGGGTCTTTTGGAGGATGTCCTATGTCTCGGAAAGTTATAAACTCTAAACAATTAGACATGATAATTGAACAAATGGTAAAAACGGTTGAAGTGAGTAAAGATGAAATTTTCGAAATTGGGGAAAACTCAAGAAAAGAATTCGAGACACTGGCCAAAGAATTAAATTCGGTAAAGCTTGAAGTTGCACAGTTGATCCACAAGCAGGATAAACTGGAAATGCAGGTTCGAATGGCAAGAAACCGACTATCAGAAGTGAGCAGGCAATTTAAAAAATTTACTGAAGAGCAAATCAGGCATGCCTATGACCATGCGCATGAGTTGCAGCTAGAGCTTCATACCACTTCGCAATTGGAAGTGCAGCTGCGCAATCGCCGAAATGAGATTGAACGCAGGCTGGTCAACCTCGAAGCGACGATATCAAAAGCGGATCGTCTTGTCAGTCAGGTGTCCGTTGTGCTGAATTATGTAACAAGTGATCTGCAGCAAGTAGGCCAGATGATAGCAGATGCATCTGAAAAACGTGAATTCGGTTTTAAAATTATGGAAGCGCAAGAGGAAGAACGCAGAAGGCTGTCACGGGAAATCCATGATGGACCAGCGCAAATGCTCGCAAATGTCATGATGCGTTCGGATCTGATTGACCGGACTTTCCGTGAACGGGGAGCATCGGAAGCGCTAAGTGAGATCCGCTCCTTGAAGGTGATGGTTCGTTCCGCTCTCTATGAGGTGAGACGAATCATCTATGATCTTCGCCCGATGGCGTTGGATGATCTTGGGTTGATACCAACCTTAAAGAAATACATTTCGACAACAGAAGAGTATCATAATGGACAGCCAACTGTGGAATTCGTGCACATGGGTTCCGAATCAAGATTGTCGGCAAATCTAGAAGTGGCAGTATTTCGCTTGGTACAGGAATCGCTGCAAAATGCAATCAAGCATGCACAAGCAAACCAAATCCATGTAAAACTCGAATTAAAACCCACTCTTATAACAGTTATCGTCAAGGATGACGGGGTAGGGTTCGATACGACAGAAAAAAAAGAAAAGTCGTTTGGCTTACTCGGAATGAGGGAACGGGTAGAACTGATCAGTGGCGAGCTAAAGATACAATCCAAGCCAGGGTCGGGGACCACGGTATTTATCCAGATTCCATTAAGCTAATGAAAGATTTGGGAGGATGAGAGAAAAATGGATACAACAAAAATCGTAATTATTGATGATCATCAGCTTTTCCGTGAAGGTGTAAAACGCATTCTGGATTTTGAAGCCAATTTTCATGTAGTGGCAGAAGGGGACGATGGAATTGAAGCGTTGGATCTGATGGAAAAGCATAATCCGGATGTCATCATCATGGATATCAATATGCCGAAGATGAACGGCGTCGACGCGACCAAACAATTGGTGGAGGCAAACCCGGAAGCAAAGGTTATCGTCCTTTCCATCCATGATGATGAAAACTATGTCACTCATGCCCTGCAAACAGGAGCACGCGGCTATCTGTTGAAGGAAATGGATGCAGATGCATTGGTCGACGCTGTGAAGGTGGTCGCTGATGGCGGGTCATACCTGCATCCGAAGGTTACGCATAATCTGGTAAGGGAATATCGACGCCTTTCCGAAAACGGAGCATCCAATGGCGGCGGTGCTGCAACCTTGGCGTATAAGCAAGTCGAAATTCGCCGTCCATTACATCTGTTGACACGCCGCGAATGCGAAGTCCTTCAGCTATTGGCAGACGGAAAAAGCAACAAAGCGATTGGGGAAGCATTGTTCATCAGTGAAAAAACAGTGAAAAACCACGTAAGTAACATCCTTCAAAAAATGAATGTAAATGACCGGACGCAAGCCGTAGTAGTAGCAATCAAAAACGGCTGGGTAGAGGTTCGTTAGTCTTGGAGAGAAAGAAGCTCCAGGGCTTTTCTTTTTATATGGGAATTAAATGCAAAGAGATAATGAAACTTATAGTGGATTCATGTACAATCTAAGTATAAAGAAATATGTATTAAGGAAGGTTACTAATTATGAAAACGGCTATAGTTACGGATAGTACGGCCTATATACCAGTGGAAATTCGCGCAAAGCATCACATACATATGATTCCTCTTAACGTGATTTTCGGCAACGAATCCTACCAAGAGGAGGTCGAAATCAAGGTCGACCAGTTTTACGATGAAGTAAGGAATAAGAAGGAGCTTCCTTTCACCTCCCAGCCGGCGATCGGGGAATTTGTGAAGCTCTATGAGAAGCTTTCTGCTGAGTATGACGCGGTGGTGAGCATCCATTTATCGAGCGGCATCAGCGGAACGTTCCAGGGAGCGGTTGCTGCAGGGGGCATGGTGGACGATATTGAAGTTCACGCATTCGACTCCGAAATCAGCTGCATGATCCAAGGGTTCTATGTTTTGGAAGCGGCTGAAATGGCGGCAGAAGGAAAGGGTCCGGAAGAGATTCTGGCTCGTCTGAATGTGATGAAGGAGTCGGATCGCGCCTATTTTATGGTGGATGATCTTTCCCATTTGCAGCGCGGCGGCCGTTTGAGCAGTGCCCAGGCCCTTGTGGGGAGCTTGCTGCAGGTGAAGCCTTTGCTGCATTTCGTGGATACGAAGATTGTTCCTTTTGAAAAGATCCGTACGCGTAAGAAAGCTTTGAAACGCATATACGATTTGTTAGATGAAGATGCTTCTTTGGGTGTTCCGATGCGAGCGGTTGTCATTCATGCCAATCGTGATGTGGAAGCGGAAGAGATGCAGAAGGAGCTTGCATTGAAATATCCGCATGTTGAGTTTTTTGTGAGTTATTTTGGCCCGGTCATTGGCACTCATTTGGGTGAGGGTGCGATGGGGCTTGGGTGGTATAAGCGTTAGGCGGTTGTTGAGGTTAAGTAGGGCGGATTGGGGACACCACACTTGGGAGTGTGGTGTTTTTTTGTTGGGGTCGGGCATTGCGAAGTCTATTCGTCTGGGGGGAGGTCGGTCTGTTGCGGGCTTTTCCCTGAGCGGGGTGGAGGTGGAGTGTGTTCGTCCTGGCTGTTCCGGTCTGGAGTAGGCTGGAGAATGTTGTCATTTCTTGTTCAATTTTGCGTTCGGGCGAAAATTTAATTTTCCGGGCGAAAGCGGCTTGCTTCCGGGCGGAAAAATTAATTTCCGGGCGAAAACTCGTAGAAATCGGGCGTAAATTCGAATTTCCAGGCGAAAAATGTTTTTTCGTACCCAAACCAATATTCCATTTTCAAAGAAAAGCAGGTTATAACAGTTTCTCTGCAGAATAATGTGCCCTAGAACCATTAAGGAGTGATGAAATGATCAAAAAACCAAGAGAAAAGTCTGTTAGATTGCTGACGGTAGAGGCCGGGAGTAGAAGAGTGCGGTCCGATCACCTGAAGTACCCTCTCATTGAAGCAGAATTAGGAAGGCTTCAGGCAGGTTACCGGGGTGAGCAAGCAATGGACTTCTACTTAACCTTTCTTCCGGAAGAAAATTATCAAATCCTTCATGGGCTCCGGCTTGAAGACCATAAGTGCAGGTATTTTCAGATGGATACCGTGTTACTTAGTCCATCTCACTGCTTATTGCTTGATTCAAAGAATGTAACCGGAGAGCTGGAGTTTGATGAAAAGGGCCACCAACTAAAGAGAAAAACCTTGAATGGCTACGAGGCATTAGGCGATCCGATATCGCAGGTGGAACGGCAAAAACTTCAGCTTGAAAAGTGGATGGAAAACCACATTGGTAAAAGCATACCCATAATTGCGCAAGTGGTATTAACAAATAAGAATGCTACTTTGTTGGGTAGCACAACATCCCTAATGAAGAAAGTCACCTTCCTTACCAATCTTCCGAACAGAATGACCACCATTCATGGAAATTTCCCAAACTCTATATTAGATGGGAAAGAACTTCGTAAATTAGTCCGCACTTTAATTAAAAAGCATATACCAGACAACTTCGCATTATTTGACTACTACGATATCCCCGTGAGTGAATTAAAAAACGGGGTAATATGCCCTGATTGCATGCACTTCCCTATGAAAAGAAAAAAGGGATATTGGCTCTGTATTGATTGCGGATGCAAATCCAGAACAGCGCATGTGGAGGCATTGAAGGATTATTTGCTATTAACCGGAAACACGATTACTAACAAAAAGGCCAGAGATCTTCTGCTCATACCCAGCAAATCATCAACACTTAGAGTTTTGCAATCCTTGGAATTACCATACAAAGGTCAAGGAAGGAACAGGGAGTATTATCTTGATAGGCTAATGAAATCATGAAGAATCCCTACTCAAAAGAACTCCACCAATTCCTCACCGGTAAACGCCTCCTCCCAGACGAACTTCCCTTTACAAAAGACCAAATCCAACATCACCTTCAAAACGGCTATCTACATTTCCACCTCGGTCTTAAAGACTTCACCTGCAATCGCTGCGGCAACAAGGATCCGGAGCTGTTCGCAAGCTTTCATTGTGCACGTTGCCAGAAGGAGTGCACATATTGCAGAAAGTGCATTCAGATGGGACGGGTAAGTGAGTGTACGCCTTTAATTAGTTGGAGTGGTCCTAAATTAAAAAGTCATACTAATCATCGTTTGGACTGGAACGGTACTCTGTCAAAAGGGCAGCAGCTTGCCTCCGACCAGGTGGTGCAAGCCGTGCAAAACAGGACTTCGCTCCTTGTATGGGCGGTTTGCGGAGCCGGAAAAACAGAGGTCCTTTTCAAAGGAATCGAAGCTGCTCTCTTGAAAGGGGGAAGGGTGTGTATCGCTACTCCGAGGACAGATGTAGTACTTGAACTGGCACCACGCCTTCAGCAGGTTTTTCCTGAAACGGATATAGCTGTGCTTTACGGTGGCAGTGAGAACCGCACGAAAAATGCCCCGCTTACGATTTCGACCACGCATCAACTGCTCCGCTATTACCGGGCGTTCGACACAATCATCATTGATGAGGTCGACGCTTTTCCCTACTCGATGGAACCGATGCTGCAGTATGCTGCGAATGAAGCAAGGACGGAGGATGGGGTGATTGTTTACCTTTCTGCGACTCCCTCCAAAGAGATGCAGCGTGATGTGAGACTGAAAAAACTGGATAGTGTGGTCATCCCGGCAAGGTATCATGGCAAGCCTCTTCCGGTGCCGCAATTTGAATGGTGCGGGAAATGGCGTGCAAAGCTGGGAAAAGGAAGAGTTCCGATCAATGTAAAGCTTTGGATAAAACAACATTTTAAAGAAGAAAAACCAATCTTTCTTTTTGTACCTGATATTGATCTGCTGGAAAAGGTTGTGAGGATTTTACAGGAAAGCTATGGAGATGAGGTTGCGGGCGTGCATGCCAAGGACAAAGAACGAAAAGAGAAGGTTGCCCGTTTTCGGGAAGGCACAGTCAAAATCCTGGTGACGACGACCATTCTCGAGCGCGGCGTGACGGTGCCGAATGTGCAGGTTGGGGTGCTTGGAGCGGAGGATAACATTTTCACGGAAAGTGCTTTAGTGCAGATTGCCGGAAGGACGGGACGGAATGCTGAGTATTCATCAGGTGATGTGCGTTTTTTCCACTATGGGAAAACGGGGGAAATGAACCGAGCAAGAGACAGTATCAGAAAGATGAATTACCGGGCAGAACAGGGAGGGTTCTTGATATGAGCAAATGCCTGTTATGTCATGAGCCGACTGCAACCCATTTTGGCTGGACCGAATTTTTGGGGTTGGGTAAGGAAAAGCTGGTGTGTGAAGAGTGTGAAGCTAAGTTCGAAAAAATCGGGGGAGCTCTGTGCGATGGGTGTGGACGGGAATGGCCGGACAGTGTGTGCCCAGACTGCAAGAGGTGGGAGGAGCACCAGATGTATAAAAAAGTATTGAAGTTCAACCGGTCTGTGTATCACTACAATTCTTTTATGAAGGAAGTGCTGGCGCTTTATAAGTTTCGTGGGGATGCCGTACTAGCAGGCATTTTTCAGGAAGAGCTGAAAAGGATCCACGGAGCACACTTTCAAAATCTGCTGGTTGTACCGATTCCTTTGAGTGAAGAGCGGTTGTATGAGCGGGGGTTCAATCAATCAGTACTTTTGGCGCAGCAGTTGGACGTGGATTTAGTAGAGGCTTTATCTAAACGCGAAACGGGAAAGCAGTCCAAGAAGGGTCGATCAGATCGGGTGGACGGAGAGAATCATTTTTACGTGGCCAAGCAAAAGGACATACAAGATAAAAACATTGTACTCCTCGACGATATCTTCACCACCGGAACAACCATCCGGATGGCGGCCAAACGTCTGAAGGACGCTGGCGCAAAAGAAATCTCTTCCCTCACCCTTGTTCGAAGTTAACATTCCATAAATTCATACGATATAAAGAATAGAAGATTACGGATGAAGGGGAGTTTTGCGATGTCACAACTTGATAATTGTCCTAATTGCGGGCAGGTTTACATTAAAAATGCTTTTCGCGAAGTGTGCATGGATTGCTATAAGCAGGAGGAAGAAGATTACCAGAAGGTTTATAAATTTATCCGTCAGCGTGAAAATAGAACGGCAACGATGGAGCAGGTAGTGAACGGAACAGGGGTGTCAGAAGCGCTAATCGTAAAATTCATCCGCAAGGGAAGAATTCAACTTTCCCAGTTCCCTCATTTAGGGTATCCGTGCGACCGTTGTGGTACATTAATAAGGGAAGAAAAGCTTTGTGTATCCTGTAAAAAGGATATCCAAACACAGCTTACTCAAGTGGTCAGGGAAGAAGAACGTCAGCTGGAGCTGAAAAACTTAGGTAAAACCTACCATGCTGTAAATAAAAATAAGAGATAAACTTTTAGATGAAGTTGCCGATATAATAAGTAGAAAATTGAACGAGAAAGAAGGGATATGCTTATGAAAATAAATAATATTGGTCCTTCTGGAATCAATCCATATAAAAATCAGGCGAAGCAGACGATAAAAGCTTCGACTCATGCAAAAGCAGATCAGATTGAGATTTCCAATAAAGCGTTGGAGATGCAGGAGCGTTCCAAGTTTGCTGAAGCCCGTCAAGAGAAGGTGGCGTCTTTGAAGATTGCCGTCGAGAACGGAACCTATCAAGTAGATCCGAAAACTGTAGCGAAAAATATGATTGATTTCTATAAGAAATAAGGAGTGCTTATGTCCATTTCATCTATTATCACTACCCTTGAAAAACTGGCTACCCTCCACGACTATCTGAATGAACTGACGGTACTGAAAGCAGAGGTTGTGAAGAGTAATAGCCTGGAAGACTTGCAGGAGCTCACCCAAGAGGAAAAGAAATTCACAAAAGCGATCTATCAGCTCGAGCAGCAAAGAGCGGCGCTTTCAAGTGGAAAAACGGTTTCTGAGCTTGCAGAAGAAGCGAATGCGGTAGAAAAAGAAGCATTGCTTCGTCTAAAAGACCGCCTGACAAGCGCGATTCAAAGTATACAGCAGCAGAACGAACTGAACCAGCAGCTGTTGAACCAATCCCTGCAATTCATTACGGTAACACTGAACACCCTGACACAGGAGCCGAGTGCCGTTACCTATGAAAAAGGTGCGAACATAAAGAAGAACACTACTACCCCGACACGCTCCATGTTCGATTCAAAAGCTTAGGAGGAAGACCCCATGCGATCAACATTTCATAGTCTCGAGGTTGCGAGACGTGGTTTAGTCACTCAGCAAACGGCCCTGCAGACAGTCGGCCATAATATCGCCAATGCGAATACGCCCGGTTACACAAGACAGCGAGTCAATTTTAACCAAACCGAACCTTATCCTCCTGCCTCGATGAATCGCCCGCAAATACCTGGACAGATGGGAACGGGTGTGGAAGCGGGAAGCATCCAGCGTGTTAGGGAGAGTTTCCTGGATATCCAATATCGTGGTGAAAACAACAAGCTTGGCTATTGGAATTCTCGTGCCGATGCCCTGCAAAAGATGGAAGAGATCATGAACGAGCCTTCCGAAACCGGTCTTTCCACGACGCTCGACCGTTTCTGGCAGGCGTTCCAGGATCTAGCGGTAAATCCGACCAATGCAGGTGCCCGTTCGGTAGTGAGGCAGCGTGGTCTGGCGGTGGCGGAAACTTTTAGTTATCTATCAAATTCCTTGTCCTCTGTGCAACAGGACATCAAGAATGAGATGGATGTTACGGTAAAACAGGTCAATTCACTCACGCAACAGATCAATAATCTGAATAAGCAGATTGGGGAAATCGAGCCTCATGGTTATCTTCCGAATGACTTGTATGATGAGCGAGACAGATTGATTGATGAGTTATCCCAAATCGTCAATATCAAAACGACTTCAGTTGGAAGCGGTGGTAATGCACTTGCTATTGCGGACGGAAAAGTGAATATTGACCTGGTGGATCATACTGGGAAAAAGCTCGGCTCGTTAGTTGACGCAACCAGCTTAAGATCCAATGACATGGCCTTGGAGTTTCATCAAAACTCTGGTCTTGTCGACGGATTTAAGGTGGGGGATTTCAGTTTTGGTATCGACTCGATGCAGGCTTCCGGAAAATTAAGAGGGCTGATTGACTCCTTCGGTTTTATGAACGGACAGAAGGAAATGGGGTTATATCCGGATATGCTCAACCACTTGGATACGATTGCATTCGATTTCGCCCAAGAGATTAATAGAGTACATGAATCAGGTTGGAGCATCAGCAGCATGAATGAAGGGAAACACACTGCTTACGAGTTTTTCTCCTTCACCAATACCGATGTTACATCTGATAACAAAAAAAATGCAGCTAAGCTATTTACGGTTTCACAGGATATCATGCGCTCGCTTGATAATATTGCTGCTTCTGGGTATAACCAGGGTGTCATACCTACAGGAAATTTCCATGGATATAACGGGAAAGATGCTGTATCCATTACGCTGTTATCAACGGTGGATGCAGACGGTAATCAGCAGTTTACTTATACAGTCTACGATATGACCCAATCTCCAAAGCAGGAGATGAAGACGTCAGGAAGCTTTGCTAGTCTATCAGAGCTGGCGACAAGCCTTTCGGAGGAGTTTGTAGATGAAAACGGAGATCCGTCTGTGGCATTCGATATGGACCTTGTCCGTCTCGAGGATGTGTCGAACGGCAATTTCATCACGATTAATATTCCGCAAAAAGGTGAAGTGGCTGGACGGATCGGGGACGGAAGCAATGCGATTGCACTTGCGGAAGTGAAATCCAGATCGTTAAAAATTAACGGAGTGTCCACCACATTCCAGGACTACTATGAAAGTGTAATCGGTGGATTGGCAGTAGATTCGCAGGAAGCCAATCGCCTTTCCTATAACAGTGAAACGTTAAAATTATCCGTGGACCAGCGCCGTCAATCGGTAAGCGGTGTATCCCTGGACGAAGAAATGTCAAATATGATCCAATTCCAGCATGCCTATAATGCTTCAGCCCGTATGATTACATTGACCGACGAAATGTTGGACAAAATCATCAATGGCATGGGCATCGGCGGAAGGTAGGGAAAATAAATGCGAGTAACGCAAAGCATGTTAAGTCAAAATTCATTACGACAATTGAGTACAAGCTACGGCAAGCTGGGTAAGCTACAGGAGCAGCTGGCAACGGGGAAGAAAATCTCTAGACCATCAGACGACCCTGTTGTGGCGATGAAAGGAATGTACTACCGTACGAATCTTACTGAGCTTGAGCAGTATAAGCGGAATCTTAGTGAGTCCTATGCGTGGATGGAGAATTCGGAAGCAGCGCTGGAACATGTGCAGAGTGTGATGCATCGTGCGAGTGAGTTGATGGTGCAGGGGGCGAATGGTGCCTTAGGACCTGAGGACCGCCAATCGATTGCGGTGGAAATTGAACAGTTAAAAGCGGATTTTGTTCAGGTTTCGAATACGCAGGTCGCTGGAAAATACATCTTTAATGGGACGGCAATCGACAAACCAAGAATAACGGATGCAAATGATCCTTCCTCTGTCAGTACAGAAAATTCACCTTTCACGATTGAAGTTTCCAGAGGTATCAAGCTTCAGGCCAACATCAATGTAGATAATGTATTTAATAAAGAAATGATGGAAGTTTGGAACGGGATTCAAACAGCTCTTGAAACAAGTGATATGGATAGCCTGAAGGATTTGACGGGTCGTTTTGATCAGCAGGCCGATCTGATTTCAGCGGAACGCTCTGAACTTGGAGCACGTTATAACCGACTGGAAATGGTCGACAATCGTATCGGCTACCAAGAGGTTGTCGCAACACGTATCCTTTCCGACAATGAGGATGCAGATATCGAACGCGTCATCATGGATTTGACGAGTCAGGAAAGTGTCCACCGAGCTTCACTTGGAGTGGGGGCACGAATCCTTCAGCCATCATTAATGGACTTTTTACGCTAAAAAAAACTGTCTTAGGGCTGTCTGCATGACAGAGCTTTAAGGCAGTTTTTTTATGAATAGGAGGAGTTATACCATGCTTTTTCCTCAAATAAGATTGGAATCAACATTCGCTCATACAGATTTGTCGATACGAAAGCCTGTCCAGGAAATCCAGCAGCCCAAATCCCAAATGACAATCGAACAGCCAAAAGCAGAATTGACGATTGACCGAACCCCCTCCCGCTTAAGTATTGACCAGACCATGGCTCGGGAAGATATGGATTTGAAAAGTGCTGGAAGGCGGATTGAAGAAGCGGCCCAACAAGGCTATCAGGATTGGCTGGAGGGACTGGCACGAGTGGCCCAGGATGGAAATGAAATGATGCGGATTGAACATGGGGGCGGTGCTATTGCACGGCTGGCGAAACGCAACAGTGAAGGTCCTGCAGATCAGTTCAATATTGGATGGATTCCTTCCCACTTTAGTGTAAAAATTGACTATGAACCCGGAAAAGTGGAAATCCGCTTCAAGGAAAACAAGCCAAACATCCAAGTGCAGACCAATAAACCGGTTCATGACTATACTCCAGGTTCAACACAAGTGAATCTTGCAAAATACCAGTCATTAAAAATAGATTTCGAGAACCTGCGCCATGTTGGTACAGGCGGCTTCGAACAAAAAATATAAGGTTGTGAAAAGATGAAAATTGAGACGAAATATCATGGAGTGATGGAAGTATCAGAGCAGGATGTCGTGACTTTTCCTAATGGGATACCAGGATTCAATGAAGAAAAACAGTTCACGGTAATTCCATTCTCTGAGGATGGGCTGTTTCAGATTTTACAGAGTGTAAGCACTTCAGATTTAGGCTTTGTCATAACGAATCCATTTGCTTTCTTCCCGGATTATGATTTTAAGCTGGAGGATCAAACTGTCGAGGCTCTTAAACTTAATGCCCCAGAGGATGTGGATGTGTTTACTGTGCTGACTGTCCAGGAACCATTTACAAGAACAACGGCAAATCTGCAGGCACCGGTTGTCATTAATGGAAAGGAAAAGCTAGGCAAGCAAGTCATTCTAACCGGTTCAATCTATTTAACAAAACACGAACTATTCCAAGAAGCTGAAGAGAAATAGAAAGGAGGAGACGACATGTTAGTGCTTACGCGTAAAAAAGATGAAGCAATCAAAATTGGCGATGATATCGAAATTAAAGTGATTGGCATAAACGGTGATCAAGTGAAAATCGGAATTGAAGCGCCAAAGCATGTAGAAATACACCGTAAAGAAATCTATCTATCCATCCAGGAAGAGAACAACGCAGCGTCTCACTCCTCTCTAGACCTGCTTCAAGCCCTGTCGAAACAAATAAAAAAATAATGTAAATTCTTCTCCAAACCCTATTAAACGTTGTCGAGTTAGGTCGATATAAAACATGTAAGCAAATAGAATCAAAAGGCGGCCGACTTTTGACCTATCTGCAAATATAGTACCGATTACACAAGGACGTGAAATCGGCGACAACTCAAGGAGGAAATTTATAATGAGAATTAATCACAATATTGCTGCACTTAACACGCATCGTCAGTTGAATACTGCATCTAATGCACAAGGAAAATCAATGGAAAAATTATCTTCAGGGCTTCGTATTAACCGTGCTGGAGATGATGCAGCAGGTCTTTCCATCTCTGAGAAAATGCGTGGGCAAATTCGAGGGTTAGAGCAATCATCCCGAAATGCTCAAGATGGTATCTCCGTAATCCAAACTGCTGAAGGTGCGTTAAATGAAACTCATGCGATTTTACAACGTCAGCGTGAATTAGTTGTTCAAGCTGGTAATGCAGGGACACTTGAAGCAGATGACTTAATTGCTATTCAAGACGAAATTGCAGAATTAAATTCTGAGCTAGACGGAATTGCTGACCGTACAGAATTTAACGGAAAAAAATTGTTAGATGGAAGTTTTTCTGCAGATTTCCAAATAGGGGCTAATATTGGTCAACAACATACATTAACAATTGATTCAGGTGTAGCCGGAGAAGGGTTTACTGCAGCACAATTAACAGTTAGTGGAATAGCAGCTGATGGTACTTCATTTGATGCAGATGTTGCATTGGTAGATGCAGCAATCGCTAAAGTATCTGCTGCTCGTTCTAACCTTGGTGCCAATCAAAACCGTCTAGAGCATACAATTAGTAACTTAGATAACTCGTCTGAGAACCTAACAGCTGCTGAGTCTCGAGTACGTGACGTTGACATGGCGAAAGAGATGATGAATCAAACTAAAAATTCTATTCTTTCCCAAGCAGCGCAGGCAATGTTGGCTCAATCGAATCAACTTCCTCAAGGAGTATTACAACTCTTAAGGTAAATTGATTGAAGGGCGTCTAGCTTGGTAACGAGCTAGAGTATAACTGGGTGAATTGCTGGAACATCCTAAAGCTTCTCAACCACAGTGTAACTGGAAACGGTAAACATGACGGTTTGAAAATGACGAAGATGTAACAATGGATAATCAGCAGCCAAGCTCCTGTTCCGAAAGGATGGAGAAGGTTCAACGACTAGGGAATACGGTCTAAGGCGAAAGCTATGACTATGAATCTCGTAGGGCAGCGAAAGCTGTTCGAAGTGCCCAGCTCCTATATGAATAGGATGAAGATATAGTCTATTCTATGATCGAAAGACATAGTCGCAAAGCAAGCGAACCAACAACCACAAGGAGTTTTACAACTTCTTCGTTAATTTTCCTAAAAACCTTAGAGATCTCTCTAAGGTTTTTTCTTATCTATTTATTATTTTATTAAACTTAATTTTCTTAATTCACTTAGTTTATATACTACAGACCAATAAGTCCTTCCAAGATGTAAAGCTATTTCTCTATCTGTAACCCCTTGACTTTTCAGTTTCACTAATGTTGAAATTTCTTCTTCTGAGTAGTTTTTATATCGATCTGAGCTACTTACTATTACTTCATAATCATAGTATCCATTCTTCCACTTGGAAATTTCGTACTCTAATCGAAAACTCCATTCAGTTTTATAATACATGGTGGGGCAGCTTTTCGTAATGGGGTTAATAGTCGTTAAAAACTTCATAGTTTCTGCTATAGTCGTAGTTTTTAAAATGAATCCTGATCCATCTTTTCTGGAACTAAGTTTTAAATTAATATCAAAAGTGTATTGAATGTGTTTTTGTAAAATGACTAATTGATTTTTTTCGTAGCATTGAAGATATAGGTATATATGTGGAAGAAGATATATTTTTTTGTTTCTGTGGTTCACTCTGTGAGAAATGGATAGCGATCCATCGTCCATATAAAGAATGGCTAAAAAATGAGGATATGTACATAGGTGTAGAAGATCTGAGGGTATTTGCTTGCAATTGTCTTTATAGAATAGTGTATATAAGTTTGTAAATAAAGGTTGAGAAGCTGACCTGACAGTTTGACTGTTAGGGGTTAAGTAGAGGTGTTCTGGAAGAAACCCTATTTTCCATTTGCGGTATTCCTCTTGGGATTTCCCATAATGCTCCCTGTAGCTATTATTTTTTCTTCTACTACCTTTGTAAAGTTTGGTGATTTCTCCATCACCAATAATACTTGCGAGCAAAACATTAACTTGAATATCTGTTAAATCAGATAGCATTCTTCCACCTCCGCAAGAGAATGTATGTTCTCTTTAATTATATGACAAATAGTATTAAGAAAACAAATAAAGAGCAAATCTATCTTCATTTTTCTATAAACTCTCCGATAATATCACTAGAGTATACATTTTGTCGGAGGGAACCCGCATGAATATAACAAAATTAGGGCCCAGCTTAGACAACACAACTAGATTACAAGGTCAAAAGACAGTTTCAAATAAGGTGGAAAATTCAATTCAGGAAACAAAAGAAAAGCATCCGGAACTTAGCAAGATACAGATGGAAAAGATAGTGGAGGGTATGAATGAGTTCGTCACTCCTGTCAATGTGTCCATTCGGTTCGAGCTGCATGAAAAGTTGAAAGAATACTATGTAAAAGTAGTAGATTCTGCAACAGATGAGGTAATCCGTGAGATTCCTTCAAAGAAGTTTTTGGACATGTATGCAGAAATGACGGAGTATATGGGATTATTTGTAGATAAAAAGATTTAGGTGGTGAATCCAATGCGAATAAGTGGTTTTGCAAGCGGGATGGACATCGATCAGATGGTCAGTGATTTAATGAAAGCAGAACGTATTCCAATGAATAAACTAACGCAACAAAAACAGTTGCTGGAATGGAAACGTGACGATTATCGAGATTTAAATAAGTTATTAACGGATTTTAGAAACCTTTCATTTGATATGACATTACAAAGGACTTATTCTCAAAAGCAGGTTACATCTAGTAATACGAAGGTATCGGCAATTGCTTCTTCCACTGCAGCGAATGCTTCCTACATCATTTCAAATGTAACTTTGGCAACAGTAGCATCCAACTCAACTTCAGGATTCGTTACTTCTGGACAGAAGTTAGAATCATCAAAAGGACTGTGGGAACAACGAAGCAAATTCACTAGCGGGGATGCTATGAGTAACATGTGGATTTCAAAAACAGTTACTCAAAATGATATTACGATTGCTACTGAGACAAATTCCATTAAATTAGCTAAAGGTGCAATAGATGCTACAAGCATAAACGGAAATGGTGAAATTACAGTAAATATAGCAGGGGTAGACAAAATTTTCACTGTAACTACAAACACTGCTGAGGCTGATTTAACAGATAACCAGGTACTATTGGATGAAAATACGGGGAAGCTGACATTCAAAGATGCCATTCCTGCAGGTAGTACTCTTAAAGGATTTGATTACGATCACTTTGCATTTGAGTTCTCAATGACTACTTACAACCAACAAGGTGAAGCAGTTGATGAAACTTTTTCCCTTGATGGTACAGCTAGCATGGAAGATGTGATGTCCAAAATAAATGCTTCTAAATTGGGAGTAACGGCTTTTTATGATGAACAGTCTAATACTATGATGATGACGAAAAGGGAGGCTGGCACATTTAAAGACGCTTCTGCAACTGCTGAAATTGAATTTGGTGGTCTATTCTTAACAAGTGTCATCGGGTTGAATGAAACAAATGAACAAGGTGGAACAGCGGCGCAGGTTACTATCAACGGTGTAACTACCACCAGAAATACTAATACATTCTCTGTTAATGGTGTGACATTCACTCTTAACGAAAACATGTCAGGTGAATCAGCAGTCATTACCGTTAATAACGATACAGACAAAACTTTCGATGCAATTAAGAATTACGTAGAAAAGTATAATGAATTAATTACTAAAATAAATGAAAAAACTTCACAAGCTGTCTATCGTGATTACAAGCCTTTAACCAATGAAGAAAAGGAATCACTATCAGAAAAGCAGATTGAACAGTGGGAAGAAAAGGCTAAAAGTGGGCTTTTAAAAAATGATTCCATCCTTTCTTCTGGTTTGGGTCAACTGAGATCGAAATTTTATGAGCCTTTATCTGGTGCAACTGGTGCATTTAATCAACTTGCTCAAATTGGTATTTCTACGAGTGCGAATTATCGTGATGGTGGAAAACTGGTAATCAATGAAGAAAAGCTGAGAGAGGCTATTCAACAAGATTCAGCCTCAGTAATGGAACTTTTCACGGCAAACGGAGCAGATTCTTCGTCTCAAGGACTAGCTAGAAGATTAAGAGAATCTGTTGGTACAACGATACAACAAATTGAAGCCCGTGCTGGAAATTCGATGCGTACGAACCAACAATTTACCATTGGTCGTGAACTTTTAAACGTCGACCAACGGATCTCTGTATTCGAAATGCGCCTCCAACAAAAAGAAGCCCGCTACTGGCGCCAATTCACAGCAATGGAAAAAGCAATCAACGTATCCAACCAACAATCCATGCAACTAATGAGTCAATTCTACAACAATGGGTGACCGTAAAAGGAGTGTTCAATAATGGCAATCAATAACCCATACCAGGCATACCAACAAAATTCTGTCTCGACTGCCTCTCCAGGAGAGCTTACCCTTATGCTATATAACGGTGCATTGAAGTTTATGAGATTAGCGAAAAAAGGCATAGAAGATAAGAATTTAGAATTGAAAAATACTAATCTAATAAAAGCTCAAAAAATCGTTCAAGAACTCATGGTAACGTTAAACACAGATCTAGAAGTCTCAAAATCCATGTTATCCATGTACGACTACCTGAATCGCCGCCTGATCGAAGCCAATATTAAAAACGACCTATCTATCATCGAAGAAGTCGAAACGCTCATGACCGAATTCCGCGATGCCTGGAAGCAGGTCATCCAAACCAATCGCCAACAGGCTTTTGTTCAGGGTGGACAGGCATAATGACGGTAGTAGAGGATTTGGATAAGGTGACCACACACCTTCTTGCTTTATTGGAAAACGACCTTCCTGCAGAGGAACAACGTGACACGTATATTGCAGAAATCGACAAAGCTCTTGAGATTCGTGATGTTCTACTGAAGAAGCTGGCTCCTCCTTTTTCGGAGAGTGAGATGGCACTTGGTCGCATGGTGGCCGATAAGAGTCAGCGGATTACTCCGATGCTTGAGACGTTTCAAAAGCAAATGAAGCAGGAATGGAGTCATATTCAGCAATCAAAGAAGACGGCAAAGGCATATGGGCAGGCCTATGCGGGTGTTTCGATTGATGGGATGTATTATGACAAGAGGAATTAGGTGTCATGGATGATTCGTTTTAACGAAGAGGAATTTTTGGTGCTTCAGCAGTATAATGGGCTGCTGGAATCGTTGGAAGAAGCTTTTCTTTTTCTGTGTGATAATGTGGATCGGCCTTCAACGGATGCTGCTAAGCAGGTTAAAGAGGATAGCTACTTGGCCATCACCAAAATCGTGGAGACTCATGTATTTATGGTGGATTGGTTTTCTGACCAGGAAGATGCCTTGAAGGTGATTACCGAGTTCGAAGGGTTCATCGATGAACTGGAGTCGTTAGGCCATTTCAGTGCGCACCCTATAAAAGAGAAAGAGATCTTTTCCACTTATCTCATTCCCGCATTTGAGGAATGGAAGCTGGATATGCAGAAACAGCTTCTACCTATACTGACACATTGACTCTCTGGGAAAATCCTGGAGAGTTTTTCTTTTTTTGAGGAAAGTTTCACCTTTGTCCTGCATATACTTGTTTCACTCGGCAGAGCCTTTGGAATAAAGGGATTCACAAAATCTTCACATTAATTTTACGTTTAGGCAGGAAAGCTGTTGGGTATTGTAGAAATATGTTTACATAGCTTTAATAAAAGCTTGACTTTCCTGAAATTGGGAAGGTGTAGACGCATTGTTTGGAGGCAAGGATTCCAAACAGTAACAAAAGGAGGAGTTCGTTTATGAAGTACAACGTTCGCGGTGAAAACATTGAGGTAACTCCAGCAATCCGAGATTATGTAGAGAATAAGATCGGAAAGATTGAGCGCTATTTTGACTCAACTGATAATGCAGAAAGCAAAGTCAACCTGAAAGTCTACAACAACCAACAAAAAATTGAAGTGACGATTCCGATGACAGGATTGGTACTACGTGCAGAGGAAAGTCATGATGACCTATATGCTGCGATTGATCTAGTCGTGGATAAACTGGAACGTCAAATCCGAAAACATAAAACAAAAGTGAATCGTAAGCTTCGTGATACTGGTTCACCTAAATACTTATTCAATGAAGTTATCGACAACGGCGCACCTTCCAATGTAGCAGTGGAGGATGAGGAGGATGAAGCGGATTTAGTGAGAACGAAGCGCTACAATCTGAAGCCGATGGACAGTGAAGAGGCAATTTTACAAATGAACCTGCTAGGACACAATTTCTTCGTATTCCTGAACGCATCGACAAACGAAACGAATGTCGTATATAAGCGTAACGACGGAAAATACGGTTTGATTGAATCCTATTGATGATAAAGGGGCCCATATCGGGTCCCTTTTTTAAATTTGTGAAAAGGACGGTTCGACAATTTTCGCTGGAGGGATGGGATTTACTTGCTCGAAGCATCTCCGCTTTAAGTTGTACCTTCACCCAAGAAGTGTTAAAATTTAAATATTATTGTAGGCTATTAGACTATAGGTACAGAGGAGCGTTCATATATGCTTGGTTTATTGAATAAAGTATTTGATATGAATAAACGACAATTAAAGCGTCTGGACAAAATGGCGGATCAGATAGATTCACTTAGCGCGGATGTTGCAAAGCTGACGGACGAGCAGCTGCGCGAGAAGACGGCTGAGTTTCAGGCACGTTATCAGAAGGGTGAGAGCTTGGAGGATATGCTGGTTGAATCTTTTGCAGTTGTCCGTGAAGCGGCAAAGCGTGTATTGGGTCTTTATCCTTACAAGGTTCAGCTGATGGGTGGTATTTCCTTGCATGAAGGGAATATTTCCGAGATGAAAACCGGGGAAGGTAAAACGCTTACTGCGACGATGCCTGTTTATTTGAATGCCATTACCGGCAAAGGTGTTCATGTTGTGACGGTCAATGAGTACTTGGCAAGCCGTGACGCGACGGAAATGGGTGAGCTGTATCAGTTCCTTGGCCTGACAGTCGGATTGAATCTGAACGGACTTTCCCGTGAGGAAAAAATTGAAGCGTACAAAGCGGATATTACATATGGAACAAATAATGAATTCGGCTTTGATTACCTGCGTGACAACATGGTGCTGTACAAGGAACAGATGACACAGCGTCCTCTTCACTATGCGGTAATCGATGAAGTCGATTCCATTTTGATTGATGAAGCGCGTACACCGCTTATCATTTCTGGAAGTGCGCAAAAGTCAGCGGCATTATATATTCAGGCGAATGCTTTTGCACGTACGTTGATTCGTGACACGGACTACACGTATGATGTGAAAACAAAAGGTGTTCAATTGACCGAGGATGGGATTACGAAGTCAGAGAAAGCTTTTGGCATCGAGAACCTGTTCGATATCTCCCATGTTGCCCTGAACCACCATATCAACCAGGCGTTAAAAGCGCATGTAACGATGCACAATGACGTGGATTATGTGGTACAGGAAGGCGAAGTGGTCATCGTTGACCAATTTACCGGCCGTCTGATGAAGGGCCGTCGCTATTCCGATGGACTTCACCAAGCTATTGAAGCGAAAGAAGGCCTGGATATCCAAAATGAGAGCATGACGCTCGCGACAATTACGTTCCAGAACTACTTCCGTATGTATGAAAAGCTTGCCGGTATGACTGGTACGGCGAAAACGGAGGAAGAGGAATTCCGCAACATCTATAATATGAGCGTTATTGCGATTCCAACAAACCAAGACATTGTGCGTGATGACCGTGCGGATCTTATTTATAAAAGTATTGAAGGCAAGTTTAACGCAGTGGCGGACGATATTGCCGAGCGCCATAAAAATGGTCAGCCTGTGCTGGTAGGTACGGTTGCGATTGAAACGTCTGAAGTGATTTCGCGTCTTTTAACAAAGCGCGGCATTAAGCATAATGTCCTGAATGCGAAAAACCATGGACGTGAAGCACAGATTATCCTCGATGCAGGTCAAATGGGTGCGGTAACGATCGCAACGAACATGGCCGGCCGTGGTACGGACATCAAGCTTGGCGAAGGTGTGAAAGAGGTTGGCGGACTTGCGGTTATCGGGACAGAGCGCCATGAATCCCGCCGTATCGATAATCAGCTTCGTGGTCGTTCCGGACGTCAGGGAGACCCGGGGGTAACACAGTTCTATCTTTCCATGGAAGATGAATTGATGCGCCGCTTCGGCTCCGACAATATGAAAGCGATGATGGAGCGTCTGGGCATGGATGATAGCCAACCTATCCAAAGCAAGATGGTATCCCGTGCAGTGGAATCTGCGCAGAAACGTGTTGAGGGCAACAACTTTGATGCACGTAAGCAACTTCTTCAATATGATGATGTACTACGTCAACAGCGTGAAGTTATCTACACCCAGCGTTTTGAAGTGCTCGATTCCGAAAACCTGCGTGAAGTGGTAGAGAGAATGATCAAATCCTCTGTCGAGCGCAATGTTGGACTTTACACGCCGAAAGAGGACCTTCCTGAGGAGTGGAACCTTCAAGGTATCGTGGATTATGTGGAAGCGAACCTGCTTGAAGAGGGTGCAGTTACGGTCAACGACTTCCGTGGCAAAGAGCCGGAGGAAATTTCTGAGGTAATCCTTGAAAAAGTGAAGTCCCGTTATGATGAAAAAGAGCAGGAGCTATCCGCAGAACAGATGCGAGAGTTCGAAAAGGTTGTCGTGCTTCGTGCAGTGGACAGCAAATGGATGGATCACATCGATGCAATGGATCAACTGCGCCAGGGTATCCATTTACGAGCTTACGGCCAGATCGATCCGCTTCGTGAATACCAGTTCGAAGGATTCTCCATGTTTGAGAACATGATTGCCGCTATCGAGGATGACGTTGCGAAATATGTGATGAAGGCACAGATCCGCAGCAACCTTCAGCGTCAAGAGGTGGCAAAAGGCCAGGCGGTTGTTCCGAAAGAGAGCGGCGGCGAGCCTCCTAAGAAAAAGCCAGTAAAAAAAGTAATGGAAATCGGCCGTAATGACGCATGCATTTGCGGCAGCGGCAAGAAATATAAGAATTGCTGCGGTCAGTAATTTTTTGAAAAGGTGGGGCTGCTTGTCGGCCCCACTTTTTTCGCGCGATTGGAAAGAACTAGCTTCCCCAGCTTTTTTATTTTCATAAAATACGTTAGAATAAACTATTAGTGAGGAATAAACTATCTGTGCGAAATAAATATGAGGTGAATGATATGGAATTAGTGGAAATAAGACATGAGTTAGAAAAAATGGCTAAGCGATTAGTCGAGTTTAGGGGGTCTCTTTGACTTAGAGGTCAAAGAACGACGCATCGCGGAGCTGGACAATGAAATGTCCAACCCGGAATTCTGGAATGACCAAAACGCGGCGCAGGTTGTCATCAACGAAGCGAACGCACTGAAAGAGCCGGTCAGCCAGTTTAATGAACTTAGTGAAAACTACGAAAATCTTCAATTGACTTACGATCTTTTAAAAGAAGAGCCGGATGAGGAGCTGCAAGCAGAACTTTCCTCTGAAGTGAAAACTGTCAACGAAGACTTCAATAAATTTGAGCTTCAGCTTTTACTAAGCGGGGAGCATGACAAAAACAATGCCATTCTTGAATTGCATCCCGGTGCAGGCGGAACAGAATCACAGGACTGGGGTTCCCTACTTCTCCGAATGTACACTCGCTGGGCCGAGCGTAAAGGCTTCAAAGTGGAAACCTTGGATTACCTTCCTGGCGACGAAGCGGGAATCAAGAGTGTCACGTTATTGATCAAGGGCCACAATGCCTATGGCTATTTGAAAGCGGAAAAAGGCGTACACCGTCTTGTACGTATTTCGCCGTTCGATTCATCAGGCCGCCGTCATACTTCTTTCGTTTCTTGTGAAGTAATGCCTGAGTTCGACGATAATATTGAAATCGACATCCGTACGGAAGATCTGAAAGTTGATACGTACCGTGCGAGTGGAGCGGGTGGTCAGCATATCAATACGACCGATTCCGCTGTTCGTATCACGCATATCCCGACCAATGTCGTGGTAACGTGCCAAACGGAGCGTTCCCAAATCAAGAACCGTGAGCGCGCAATGAAGATGCTGCAAGCCAAGCTTTATCAAAAGAAGCTGGATGAACAGCAGGCGGAATTGGATGAGATCCGTGGCGAGCAAAAAGACATCGGATGGGGGAGCCAAATCCGTTCCTACGTGTTCCATCCGTACTCCATGGTGAAGGATCACCGTACGAATACGGAAGTGGGTAACACCCAGGCCGTTATGGATGGTGATCTGGATCCGTTTATTGATGCTTACTTGCGTTCCAAACTATAAAATGTAGGAAACCTCCGGCCGGTTGGCTGGGGGTTTCTTTTTTGTGCTGGAATATTGGTAGTTTGAAGCTAAACTTCTAATCGAAATGAGCGAGTGATACTTATACAGGTACGGGTATCGATGAAGGATTCGCCCGATTTCAAGGATTTACGCCCGCTTTTCTGAAATTGCGCTCCAAAATTAAATTATACGCACGAAATTTGATTTTTACGCTCGAAAATTCCAATTTACGCTCCATTCGACATCCGTAGACAAATTTCGCCGCACTCAGCGCTCCCTTCGCTACATCGCCCATGCACCAAGCCCACCCTCATAAAACCCACCAAACTAACAAACACTACCACCAAACACCCATCTATTTAACGCTTTACCACGTTATACCAATACCATTTACACCACTACATCCGCGTGCTATACTCTTGCTCGTTGTGTGAATTTTTTTAATAGGGACAACTTTGGAGGGACAGCAAATTGAAACATCGAAATAGAAATGGTTATCAAGTAAATCCTGTCATTCAACGGGTAAAAGAATATACATATGTTATGTTGGGTTCGGCAATTGTGGCGCTTGCATTTAACTTGTTTTTGCTTCCGAATCGGGTGGCATCTGGAGGGGTAAGCGGGATCAGTACGATTCTCGATGCTACTTTGGGGTGGGAGCCAGGTATTGTACAGCTTTGCTTCAATATTCCGTTATTCCTTTCAGGCGTTATCCTGCTCGGAAAACAATTTGGTTTGAAGACACTGGTAGGGACGATTACGCTTCCATTGATTGTTCTTTGGACAGCTGGTCTTGAGCCCGCGACAACAGATCCGCTACTTGGAAGTCTTTTCGGTGGGATTGGGGTAGGTCTCGGTCTTGGTCTTGTATTCCGTGGACGTGCTTCTACAGGAGGTACAGATCTTGCAGCGCAAATTATCCATAAGTATACTGGTCTCACGCTCGGCTCGTGTGTGGCAGCCATTGATGGACTTATTGTCATCTCAGCAGCGATTGTATTCGATCTGGAGCTAGGGATGTATGCACTCATCGCTCTTTTCGTAACTAGCAAAACGATTGATTTTGTTCAGGTCGGACTTGGGTATTCGAAGATGGCGATTGTCATTACGCAGAAGGAAGAAGAGGTAAAGCAGGCGATCCTCACAAAAATCGATCGTGGTGTGACGAAGCTTTCTGCTACTGGCGGTTATACGGAGGATGAACGTCCTGTACTGATGTGTGTGGTCAATCAGACTGAATTCACAAAATTGAAACAAGTGGTGCGGAGCATTGATGCATCTGCGTTTGTCGTCGTTATGAATGCTTCCGAGGTACTTGGAGAGGGTTTTAAAAGGGAATAGAAGGGAATGGATAGGATATAATAATGTCATGTTGGTATATTTTACTTCTATCCTTAGGAGGACAACCTGATGAAAAAGTACTTTTTAGCATTCGTATTTGGAACGTCACTGCTCACTTTGGCTGCGTGTGGTGGCGGAGAAGAGAACAATACAGCCACTGATGCACCTGCAGAAGAGAACGGCGGTGCCGTTGATACTGCAGAAGCGGAAAAAATCTTCCAGCAAAGCTGTTCAAGCTGTCATGGCGGTAACCTCGAGGGCGGCTTCGGTCCGAACCTTCAGAAGGTAGGCGACAAGTACAGCCAGCAAGAAATTGAAGAGATCATTGCAAACGGCCAAGGCCAAATGAAGGGCGGCATCGTCAAAGGTGAAGAAGCGACTACGGTTGCAGCCTGGTTGGCGGAGCAAAAATAATGACGGAAAAAGGTTTCTTTTAGGGAAAAAACCCTTGAAGAAACCTTTTTAATTTTCACTAAAAATTCCCAAATATTTTTCTGATATAAAAAACACTCTAACTTTTATACTATTTTTTATTTTCAGGAAATAGTGCATTAAATCTATATTTCAAGGTAATATATTACATAATAACACTCCCAATTTACCCTTTTTCCTATAATAGCCAAAGTGATGGAAAATTATATTGAATATTTAAATTTCTGTAAATATACTTTTATTGAGATTGTCGAATGACAATTTATGTAATGGTCTGCATCTGTAGTTCTGAATATTCAGAGTATAGCGTACTGCCATTAACTAAAAGTATGGGGGAGTGGGAGATTTGAAAAAGAAGTGGATGACAGCTATTATGCCGTTGTTTGCATTTGTGCTGATCTTTAGCGCATTTTCTTCAAATGGTGTACAAGCTAACTCGCAAAATCCGGAGGGAGAACTAGCCACCCTACAGGGTGATTTCGATTTATCTTCCTCAACAGCGGTTACCGTTCTTGTTGAATTGCAGGAACAGTCCATTGTAGAAGCTAAGCACAATGGGAAAAAGCAATCAAAGCAGAACTTGAAAAGTGCTCGTGAAAACGTGAAAAATGAATTGGATAAAAGGGTATCAACAAATAAAGTGAACCGAGAATATGAGTATGTATTTTCAGGGTTCTCCTTGGAGCTGCCGGCAAACGAGATTCCTAGTCTGCTAGCGACTCCTGGAGTAAAGGCGGTCTATCCTAACGTGGAATACACCACGACAGAGGAGCTAGTTTCCGAGGAGGAATATAGCCCAGCGATGATTGATTCTGCACCATTCATTGGAGCGAACGAAGCGTGGGATCTTGGTTTTACCGGAGAAGGTGTGACCGTAGCTGTCATTGACACTGGTGTCGACTACACGCATCCGGATTTGGCACCGAATTTCGGTGAGTACCTTGGCTGGGACTTTGTTGATAACGACAATGACCCGCAGGAAACTCCTCCTGGAGATCCTCGTGGAGCAGCAACAACACATGGTTCCCACGTTGCGGGTACAATTGCAGCAAATGGTCAAATCAAGGGAGTAGCTCCTGATGCTACTTTACTCGCATACCGTGTACTTGGTCCTGGCGGATCGGGATCTACGGAAAACGTAGTTGCAGCAATTGAACGTGCGGTACAAGACGGTGCAGACGTCATGAACCTTTCTTTAGGAAATTCCTTGAATGCTCCTGACTGGGCAACCTCCATTGCGCTTGACCAAGCAATGGCAGAAGGAGTAGTAGCAGTAACATCCAATGGAAACTCCGGTCCGAACAACTGGACAGTAGGGTCTCCTGGTACTTCCCGTGAGGCGATTTCTGTAGGAGCAACTCAATTGCCTTACAATGTTTTCAAAGCAGCAACTACTTCATCTGACGGTGTATCCTATGGTTCTTCTGCAGTACAAGGATTCCCTTCCGAAGAAGAACTGTTATCACTGAATGGAAAAGAATTTGAACTTGTTGATGTAGGTTTCGGAGCACCTGCAGATTTTGCAGGCAAGGATTTGACGGGTAAAATAGCTTTAATCAGCCGCGGTGCAGGAATTGCATTCGTTGATAAAGCAACAGAAGCAGCCAAGGTGGGTGCGGAAGGAGCGATCCTTTACAACAATGTAGCGGGTACTATGCCTTTGATTCCTGGAATGGCAGTTCCTACTATTATGCTAACTCAAGCTGATGGAGAAGCTCTAAAAGCAAAAGCAGCATCGGTTACGGTAAGCTTTAATGTAGCATTTGATAAAGCAGTTGGCGAAACGATGGCTGACTTCTCATCCCGCGGTCCTGTAATCGATACTTGGATGATCAAGCCGGATGTTTCCGCACCTGGTGTTAATATTGTAAGTACTGTTCCAACATTCAACCCTGATTCTCCTCACGGATATGGAGCGAAGCAAGGCACAAGCATGGCTTCCCCTCACGTAGCGGGTGCTGCGGCAGTGATTCTTCAGGCCAACCCGGGCTGGGGTGTCTATGAAGTGAAATCGGCATTGATGAATACGGCCGAGAAGCTGATTAACCCGGCAACAGGAAAAGTATATCCGCACAACACACAAGGGGCAGGAAGCATTCGAGTGGTGGATGCATTACAAGCTGAAACTCTTGTGAATCCTGGAAGCTATTCTTTTGGAACTTTTGAGAAGCCTAAAGGGAAGCAAGTGGAGAAACAGCAATTCGAAATTCAAAATCTGTCTGATGAAGCAAAAGTTTACTCTTCGGAGTTTACTTTCAAAAATGAAGTAGGCAAGCATGTGAAAGTGACTACAAGCAAAAATCTGAAAGTGAATCCTGGCAAAACCCAAAAGGTAAACGTGAATGTTCAAGTAGACGCTTCTAAATTAGCGGCTGGCTACTATGAAGGACATTTAACAGTTTCCGAGGGAGACACAGTAATCGAGGTTCCAACTATTTTATTCATTGGGGAGCCTGACTACCCTCGTGTCACACACTTTGGATTTACGGCACTTGGTGGCAACGAGTTTGAATTCTACTCCTACCTGCCGGGCGGAGCGGAAGAATTGCAGGTTTGGGTATACACTGCAACTGCTACAGGGGGGCTTGGATCCTATGTGGGTGATGCGCTTTATGCAGGAGATCTTGGCAAAGGCTACAACTACCATGACTGGAACGCTACGCTAGTGGATGGTACAGTGCTGCCAGCCGGACAATACCGTGTAGCGGTGTATGCGAAGAAAGGCGAACTGGACCGTGCTATACTAGGTGCAGATGTATTGACTATTGAATAGAAATAACAACTAACAAACATGGCTGGGGTTCTGGGAACTCCGGCTTTGTTTTTTCTCATTCTACAAAATTCCCCAGGAAAAGATAGATTTCTATCCCGATTTACCGACATTATCCACGGAATTTCCTCATTTCAGAAAAAAAAATCCTCCGTTTCCAGCTGTGACTCCGATTTGAAAAGAAACTGTAATAATTAAAACTCTGATTTTGTCGAAATAGATGTTATAATGAAGAAGTGAATTTATGCGGAAATTTGTGATAAATATACATATCAATACGTGTAGATAGATGATCCGCATTAGTAGCTACTGTATTTATTGAATTTTTTTTAAGTAATCTATTCAAAATTTCTAACCCAATAGGTGATTAAATGATACAAATGCAAGACGTTTTTAAAAAATATCCTAACGGCGTTCAAGCTGTAGATGGAATAAATGTAAACATTAAAGCTGGAGAGTTTGTCTATGTAGTAGGTCCGAGTGGTGCTGGTAAGTCTACCTTCATCAAAATGATGTACCGCGAGGAAAAACCGACAAGTGGTTCCATCATCATAGACGGTGTGAACCTATCCAAACTGAAGGAAAGCAAGGTTCCACTTTTAAGAAGAAATATCGGGGTGGTTTTCCAGGATTTCAAACTTCTCCCTCAATTAACTGTATATGAAAATGTTGCTTTTGCACTTGAAGTTATAGAAGAAAGTCCGAAAAGTATAAAGAAGCGTGTGATGGAAGTTTTAGATCTTGTAAAGCTGAAGCACAAAGCTCGACATTTGCCGAATGAACTTTCCGGTGGAGAGCAGCAGCGTATTTCCATTGCACGCTCGATTGTAAACAGCCCTAAGGTAATGATTGCCGATGAACCGACAGGAAACCTTGATCCTGATACTTCATGGGAAATCATGAACATCTTTGAAGAAATTAACGAAAAGGGCACAACCATTGTCATGGCGACGCATAACCGAGAAATTGTAAACACGATTAAGAAGCGTGTAATAGCAATCGAGAATGGAAGAATCGCGCGTGACCAAGCAGAGGGGGACTACGGATATGAAGCCTAGAACTCTTTTGCGACATTTCAAAGAAAGCCATAAAAGCTTAGCAAGAAACGGCTGGATGACATTCGCATCCGTCAGTGCCGTAACCGTGACACTGCTTCTGGTCGGAGTATTCCTTGTACTCATGATGAACCTGAACAACGTTGCAAATGAAATTGAAAAAGACGTAGAGATCCGAGTGCACGTAGAACTGACAGCAACAGAGGAAGATCAGAATGCACTTCGCGACCAGATACAGAATATAGCGGAAGTCGAAACGGTCGATTTTTCATCAAAGGAAGAGGAACTGAAAGGATTGGTTGACAGTTTTGGTGATGACGGCGGCGCATTCGAACTTTTCGAGCAGAACAATCCGCTATTCGATGTATTCATTGTAAAAACAGCAAATCCGCAGGAGACAATTACGGTTGCCAAAAAAATTGATGAACTGAATTTTACACATAAAGTAATTTACGGGGCAGAAACGGTGGAAAGATTATTTAAAGTATTCGAGATTGCTAGAAACGTAGGGATTGCCTTAATACTGGGCCTTGTCTTTACTGCAATGTTCCTGATCTCCAATACAATCAAGATCACCATTTTTGCAAGAAGAAAAGAAATCGAAATCATGAAGCTGGTTGGTGCTACAAACGGCTTTATCCGCTGGCCATTCTTCCTTGAAGGGCTTTGGCTGGGAGTGTTAGGTTCCATCGTTCCTATCGGTATCATTCTCACATCCTACTATTATCTGATAGATTTGGTAGAACCGAGAATTCAAGGCACATTCATTCAATTGCTTCCGTTCTATCCATTCGCCTTCCAAGTCATTGGAATCCTGATTGCAATTGGTGCATTCATCGGTGTTTGGGGAAGCATGATGTCCGTCCGAAAGTTTTTGCGAGTTTAAAAGATTCCATATTAATGGTCTACCCATAATAAAAAAACAAAAACCTGATAGGGATTGGCAATTAATCCCTATCAGTACATAAGATTTTAGGGGGAAACAAGGGATGAGAAGAAAGATTGGTACAGTCGCTATTGCTGCCGTTATTGGATTTTCTGGATTTTTCTCTACAGGATTATCAGATATAGCTTCTGCAAATTTAAAAGAAAAGCTGAATGACGTTCAAAGTGAACAATCCAATAATGAATCAACAAGGTCCGGTAAGAAGGATGAAGTGAATCAGCTTCAGGCCGAACAAAAGACTTTAGCGGAAGAAGTAAAGCAATTAGATATAGCAGTAGGCGAAACAAAAGCGAAAATCAGTGCGAAAAAAGAAGAAATTGATGGAACAAGAAAAGATATTACAAAACTTCAAGAAGAGATTGTTGTTTTAAAAGAACGTATTGAAAAAAGAAATGAGCTTCTAAAAGATCGCGCTCGCTCTTTCCAACAGGGTGGAGGAGCCGTTAACTACCTGGATGTATTACTGGGAGCACAAAGCTTTGGAGATTTCTTAGACCGCGTTGGTGCGGTGGCTACGATTGTACAAGCAGACCGTGATATTTTAAAAGCTCATCAAGAGGACTTACAGCTTTTAGAGGATAAAGAGCTGGAACTACGTGAAAAACTGGCTTCCCTAGAGCAGCAGCTGACAGAATTGGAAGCGATGGAAGTTCAGTTAAAGAACCAAATTAAAGAAAAAGATGCCCTAATGGCGCAGCTTAAGAAAAAAGAAGAAGAAACGATGCATGAGATCCACGAGCTTGAAAATGAAGCGCAGATCCTAGCAGCACAAGAAAAAGCGATTCGCGCAGAAATTAAAGCTGCAGAAGAACGCGCAAGAAAAGAAGCGGAAGAGCGTGCAAGAAGAGAAGCTGAGGAAGCAAGAAAAGCCGAAGAGGCTAGAAAAGCTGCTGAAGCTGCAGCAGCAGCCGGTAAGCCTGCACCGCCAGCACATGTAGTTTCTCCACCGCCAGTATCATCCGGTGACTGGACACGTCCTGCTACAGGTTCTGTAACTTCCGGTTATGGCGGACGTTGGGGTGGAAATCACTTTGGTGTTGATATCGGAAAAAATGGTAGATCTGGTGACGTACCTGTTGTGGCTGCAGCCAGCGGTACCGTATTCCAATCCTACTACTCCAGTTCCTATGGGAATGTAGTATTCATCACTCACTACATTGATGGCCAAACATTTACAACGGTTTATGCTCATCTGGAGCGTCCGGGAGCACCAGCTGGTACATCCGTATCCAAAGGACAGCAAATCGGTGTAATGGGTAACACAGGATATTCATTCGGAGCGCATTTACACTTTGAATTGCACAAAGGTTCATGGAACGGTTCCAAGTCCAATGCAGTAAACCCTGCAAGCTATATTAATTTCTAAAAAAGACACATAATATGTACAAGCACCACATATACTAGTTCTGACAAAAGGCATTACACTTTCAACGTGTAATGCCTTTTACTGCAACATTAGCCTACCTACTTAGCGAGTGATTACACAATCGATACAGCAGACCGTTTACATAAGCGTTTTTAATTTCCAACCATGCAGGGCTGTGATACAATTGCTCATATATTAGTCGTTCGGTATTGGGTATAGGGATGAGGAGGAGCTTTCATGAATCGCAAAATCGTCACATTATTAATGGTACTATCCGTTTTAGTTGGGGCAGGAGGCACATATGCCGCTCTTACATGGCTAGGGTCGAACCCGGCTTCCGCTGTTCCTTCTCAGCAGTCACAGGATTTTGATATCACACTTGAAGAACCATCCAAAGAAACAGCCAAGGACTTAGACTCCCAAATGGCGAAAATCCAACAGGCATATGAATTGATTTCCTCGAGATATGTGGAGGAAATGGAATCCGAAAAGCTCATTCAAGGTGCCATCCAAGGTATGGTCGATACATTGGAGGACCCTTATTCCGTTTATATGGATAAAGAAACTGCCGATCAGTTCAACCAATCCCTTGAATCTTCTTTTGAGGGAATCGGAGCGGAGGTCGGCATGCAAAATGGCAAAGTGACCATCGTCTCCCCGTTCAAAGGCTCCCCGGCAGAAAAAGCGGGATTGCAGCCAAATGACCAGATTCTGAAAGTGGACGAAGAGGACATTGAAGGGTTGGATCTATACCAGGCGGTACTGAAAATCCGCGGGGAAAAGGGAAGCGTGGTAAAGCTTCAGATCCAGCGTCCTGGAGTACAAGATCCGTTTGTGGTAGAAGTGACACGTGATACGATTCCGATTGAAACCGTCTACTCGGAGACCTATGACCATGAAGGCAAAAAGGTCGGATATATCCAGATTACATCATTCTCCCAAAATACTGGAGAGGACTTCAAAAAGCAGCTAGCTGCATTGGAGGACCAAAACATCGAGGGTCTTGTTGTCGATGTCCGCGGGAACCCAGGAGGTCTGCTCGAGCAGGTACAGGTGATCGCTTCCGAATTGGTTACAAAGGATAAGCCTTATGTACAGATAGAACAGCGTAATGGAGAAAAGCAGCGCTTCTTCTCCTCGATTACAGAACAAAAGCCATATCCGATTATCACTTTGATTGATAAAGGAAGTGCCTCCGCCTCGGAAATTTTGGCAGGTGCCTTAAAAGAGGCTGGAAATTATGAAATCGTCGGAGATGCTTCATTTGGTAAAGGGACCGTCCAGCAGGCGGTGCCGATGGGCGATGGCAGCAACCTGAAGCTGACGCTTTACAAATGGCTGACTCCAGATGGAAACTGGATTCATGAAAAAGGTGTGGAGCCTACCATTCCTGTAAAGCAGCCGGATTTCTTCTATGCAAATCCGATCAATCTGGAAAAAGAAGAGCAGCTCGGCTATGATACAAATAGTGAGAAAGTGAAAAATGTTCAGCTTATGCTAAAAGGTCTGGGCTTTGATCCAGGACGCGAGGATGGCTACTTTAGCAAGGAAACAGAAACTGCCGTCAAGAGCTTCCAAACGAAAAATGAACTTTCCGCAACAGGGAAGGTTGATGGCAAAACTGCAGAGCTTATCCAGTCCAAGCTGCTTGAAGCGGTCCGTTCAGAAAAGAATGATGTACAGCTTCAGGAAGCAATGAAAAACCTATTCAAATAAATTTTCAAGGCCGGCTTCTCCTATGGTGAGGGTCGGCTTTTTTGTGTTAAAATAATAGGAACAACAGATATTTCAGACGATGTTAGGCGGTGATTCGATGATAGAATCATGGTTATTGGAGTTACTGAAGGGTGTGGGTCGCTTATTCATCCATCCTGTTTTTTATGTAACCATGGCCGTTGCAGTGGTATTAGGTTATTTTCGCGTCAAGCGGGAGCGTCATGATTTTCACATCCGGGTGGAATATGGTCTCACTGAGTTGCAAAAAGCGTTGAAGACGCTAGTTTTGGGACTGGCTTTATCCATACTTACACTTGGAGCAGGAATCATTCTTCCATTTGGAACCATCTTTTTAATCAGTATTGTCACAGTGGTATTTACCCTGTTTATTAAGCCTCGCTTCCTCTCGACAGGCTACATATTCGGTTTCTCCCTTTTACTGGCTGTCCTGCTTCCAAAATGGACAACCGGTATAGCAAGTGTGGATCGTTTATTTTCTTCAATAGGAGAGACACATTTGCCAAGCATGGCGGTCCTGATGGGGATTCTCATGATTGCAGAGGGAATGCTTGTTATTAGGCAGGCTTCCACGCAAACATCGCCTCAATTGGAGAAAAGCAAGCGTGGACTTCCGGTCGGATCCCATGTTTCCCAACGTGTCTGGGTACTGCCTTTGTTCGTGCTTGTTCCCGGGGATGCCCTACGGACCAGCTTTGAGTGGTGGCCGGTCCTTCAAGTCGGAGAGCAGTCGTTTGCCGTATGGCTCGTCCCGTTCGCAATGGGTTTCTATTCAAGATTGAAAGGAAGCCTTCCGAAGGAAACCGTCCCAATTACAGGGCGGCAGATGTCGGCACTGGGAGTATTGATTTTCGCACTAGCCATTGCAGGAGTCTGGTGGGAG
This sequence comes from Bacillota bacterium, assembly GCA_051750385.1. Taxonomy (GTDB): domain Bacteria; phylum Bacillota; class Bacilli; order Bacillales; family Bacillaceae_I; genus Sutcliffiella_A. The sequence continues at coordinate 92,220 of JBNJJQ010000009.1, forward strand.
ACAGTTGTCATCCTTTCAGCTGTCCTGGCGGTGTTCGGAAGGGAATTTATCCACTATAGGGTGCGTGCCCATGATGAAGAAAGCCAGCCGATTTTCGTTCAACGAGATAAAGGGCTTATCATTTTGGGAGTGATTCCTCAAAGTCCTGCGGAAAAAATGAATCTTCAAATCGGGGAAATCATTGTAAAAGTAAACGGAATTCCCGTTTCTACGGTAGAGGGCTTTTACGAAGCGCTTCAGCAAAACAGAGCATTCTGCAAGCTGCAGGTCGTGGACACGAATGGTGAGGACCGCTTTGCACAATGTGCGATTTACGAAGGCGATCATCATGAATTAGGACTGCTATTTGTTCAGTACGGGAAGAAGTGGAAACGTACGGCAGCGGGGTAATTGTAGATTTTCATAATACCCCGGAATATATTCACAATCTTTCGGATTGAGTTTCATATTTTTCCGGAAAGGCAAAGTAATACGGAAACACTTTTTTAGAGAAACGAATTAGTCGTTTCTCTATTTTTTATTATCTCTTTTTCTCCATGACACTAAGAAATTGCAAATCGATTAACTTTAGAAAGTAGATATTAATCTTCAACAATCGGGCCAGATTGTGGAATACGGAAGAATATTATTATTTAAAAGAAGGGAAACATCCATTTTTAATAGAATGTAAGTATTTTAATTAGAGGAGGTTGATCTTGTTGGAGAGAAGAGCTTTACTGGTATCTTCATTACCAGAATATGAAGAAGAGATTGGCCGATTGCTATGGTGTTTAGAGGATGTTCGACGTACTCTTATAACTGAATTAACTGGAATCAGCCCAAGTTTAATTGACAGAAAATTAGGCGAAAGACAATCAATTGGGACCCTTTTGTATCACATTGCATTGATCGAGGCAGATTGGTTATATGTAGAAGTACTTGGAACCGATTGGGATCCTGAAATTAGCGCATTATTTCCTTTTGAACATCGAACTAACGGCAATTTAACTCACTTTGAGGGAGAAAGTATAGAGGAACATTTTTACCGCCTTAATAAGGTGCGTGAAGAATTTCTTTCCCACTTTCGTTCAATGGACCTAACCGATTGGCGTAATCCGAGAGTACTTGAACATTATGACGTCACACCTGAGTGGGTTGTATACCATTTGATTGAACATGAATCGCATCATAGAGGTCAAATTCTTCAAATGCTTCGGGAATTACGAAATGATAAGTGTTAAAGAGAGAGAACTTATAATCCCTCTTGAATTAACGGACTGGCTTCAGATAATTATAAAACCAATAAATGATGTTCTTTATTCCACATTAAATCGGTAATTCAAGTCGTGTAGATATTTCATTAAAGGGCGCTTTCCTGAAACAAGGATAAGCGCTCCTTTTCTATTTTTAGGGGCAGATTTTGCAGGAGAAAAAAGGAAATTAGATGGTTTATCTTGAAATTGTAGGTTATGCCAGAAAAGGGCAGGTTTAATGGAATAAGTACGTATGTTTTTTGGGGGCGAATACGTGTATTATCAAACAATATGTTTCATAAAAAGAAACGATGAACTTCTGATGCTAAATAGAGATTACACACCTACTCAAGGTCTCTGGAATGGTGTAGGTGGGAAGATGAAAGAAAATGAAAAACCACTGGAATGTCTTGTACGAGAAGTAAAAGAAGAAACCGGAATTTGATATTTCATCAAACAATATTACCTATAAAGGTATTGTATCTTGGGAAGTAGATAATACAAATACTGGTGGTATGTATGCTTTTCTAGTTAATATTCCTGTGGATTTTGAATATCAAACTCCTAAAAAGATTGACGAAGGAATTTTAGACTGGAAAAAGATAACCTGGTTATTGGATGGTAATAACCTTGGGGTAGGTGAGATGATACCACATTTTCTTCCTAACCTCTTAAACATTTCTTCGACCTTGCATCATAAGTGTAAATTACATAAAAAGAAAATAACAAAATACGAGTTCACTGAGCTTCTAAGTGAGAAGAAACTAAGCAGTAAATTTAAGGTTAGTCCTTCCTCAATTAACGTGAGCGAGTGTTCAATAAGAGCAGTCGCTTCTTGAGATTAACTTACTTGTATATCAAAATTCTTCTGTTATACATGGGAAGTTGAAGATTTGAATGAGGAACTAAAGCAATTGTTTGAGGAAGACCAACATGACCTTCGTACAATGCCACATGACAGAATAGAACGGGATAGAGAAAGGCGAAATAAAGTTAAAGTGATTATTGACGGTGGAGGTGTAATTAATGGAATTGATTTCATACATGCGACTATTATCTATCAACATGAAGAATCGTTAGAAGATTGGTGGCAAGCGTATCAATTAAGTGTTAAGGCTGTTGAATTAGGTTTTACAAAAAGGTTAGCGGCTGTTGCAATGGATAGATGGTTATTACGTCAAGGTAAACCCCTTAAATATGGTAATCAAGTAATCCCTTTTGGTGAAGTTTATCGAATTCCTAAATTGGATCCGAATACAACAGATGAGGAAAGAATGAAGTGGGATGTTCCATCTTTAGTAGAACTACTCGCTTTTCGAAATCTTCGTGGATGTATGAAGTATGATGTTGTTGGTACATTAGAAAATGAAAATTTAAAAGTAAATATTATCAAGTTAGAAAGATCCCCTGCTCATAGCCCTTACCTTTATGGCATTCCTTCTGGAACAACAGATGATAGTCGCACAATATTTAAAAACCCTTATGGTTAGAAATGACGCTTTCTTTGGTGCACCATCTGAAGGCGGTAAACGCGGCAGAGGCACAGACAAAACCAAAGTTCTAGTAGGTTTATCCTTAAATAAACAAGGACATCCTCTTTTCCTAAAAATGAAGGTCTTTCCTAACATAAAAAGGGAAACCTTGATTGATTTTTCAAAGAACAACATCCAAAAAGGTTCAACAATTAGCAGTATGCCCATCATTCGTACCGATCACTCAAAGGTGCCGGGTGTAAACATGAGTATCAAGTCTACAATGCCAAAGAAAATTCAGATCATCTTCACTGGCTATACACTGTTCTTAATGCCAAGGCATTTGTTGGTGGTACGTATCACGGTCTATATTCCAAGCATCTCCAATCCTACCTAGACGAATTTTGTTATCGATTTAATCGAAGAAAATTCAAAGGTGAATGGTTCCATCGGTTGGGGGCACTCTGTGCATCAACAAAAACAGTAACCTATACTGAGCTAGTGAGATAATCATTTTTTATATAAAAAATCGTTTTACCGGTTGTAAAATCTAGTGTCGATAGTACTTTATTTACTATGTAGGAAAAAATATGTACAAAGAAAGGATTTTTTATGAGTACAATGGATATTCCTTTATGGACTACTATTTTGGGCAACTTCGGATTCCCTATTGTGATTACCATCTACCTTTTTTTAAGGTTTGAGAGGAAGCTGGATAAGTTAGAAGAAGTCATATTAAAATTAGCGGAGGTTATAAACAAAAATTAGGAAAAATGAAAGAGGTATACTTAAATTCTCCAAAATAATACAATATTATGGTACAATTTAAGAGAGGGAAAGCTAGTTAAATAAGAAAGACCTATTTTTTTTGACTTTTAATACGAACATATGTTCCGAAAAGGGAGGTGGGCGTTTGAAAATGCGCAATGTATCTACGGATTTAACAAGGTATTTAAAGGCAAATGAAGATCAATTGAAAAACTCTATCATTAATTCATTTTTAACCATTCCGGAAAATATGGAGCTATTAAAACAAGTAATTGAAGACCCGACTAATCATTTAATTAACCAATTAGATGAATCTTTTAAAGAATTTTACTTTCGGATCAGGTTTACTAGCTATCTTTCTAAGACCATTCATTTTCATTCAATTAACTTTGATAAGAGGCATAGGCAAAATTCCGATAGGTTTAAATTGATCTTGGATAAACCTTTAAACAACGAAACAGAAACATCACTCATCGACGTGCTGGCGAAAACAGAGTTCAAGGAAGAAATAAATGAACTTGAGATGACATTGGGGATAGAGGAGCAGCTTACTAATTATTGGCTATACGAGGGGTTTCAACAATTAACGGAAAATCAACGCCAAATTATAAGTTTGGCCTATCTTCATGGTCTAACCGATTCAGGGATAGCCCATAAATTAAACAGATCACAACAGGCGGTTTCAAAAAGTCATGCGAGGGCTTTGAAGAAAATGAGGGATTTTACCGAAACGGCAAGTAAGAGGAGGGGCATAGATGAGAAATAGTTTATACACACTCGTAAAACGATCTAAAACGGATGTTCAATCAATGAATAGGGTTATCGAGGTTTTTTCCCCGAAAATCATGTCTTCTCTGAACCAAACAAACCATCAGGATAGGGAAGATTTATCTCAAGAGATAAAAATGAAATTGTTACTTTGTATAAAAATTATGATGTGGAAAATATTCCAGGCTATTTTCAAATGATAGAGCAACTCAAAGAAAGAGAAGATGGCGGGCGATGAATCATAAATGATAGAGCTTTAGGGGAAGTAAAAAAATTTTGTAAACGGGTTGTATTTATCAATGTGAGTCTTTCTTTATTTATTAACTGTTCATAAGAACTTGGGGAATGCTTTCCCAAAGTTACTGTGAATAGGTACAAACTAAAACGAAGGAGTGTTTGGACATGGATTTAATGGTCTTGATGGTTCAAGAATGGGTCAACAGCACATATGGAGGGCGAAACGGTTATGAACCAGTACCGGAAAACGGAAAAACAGGATGGTCAACTATATATGCTCTTACGCGCGCCCTACAAATTGAATTGGGGATTGGAACACCGGCCGACAGTTTTGGACCTGGCACAAGTTCCGCCTATAAGGCTTGGGGTGAAATGGAATTAGGTAAAGTTCCTGAAGATAAGAAAGGGAAAAATATCGTTCAAATCTTACAGGGTGCTTGTTATTGCAAAGGGTATGATCCAGGCCGCTTCCATGGAATTTTTGATGAGAACTTAAAAAATGCAGTCATTCGACTGCAAACCGATGCGGGATTGCCCGTTCGCAACGGAAAAGTATATGATTACGTGTTTAAAGCGTTCCTGACCATGGATGCTTACGTTCTGACAATAGGCGGCGATCCTAGAATTCGGGAAATGCAGCAGGAATTGAATAACAAATATTATACAACGTCCGGCGTGCAGCCATGTGACGGCCATTATCAAAGAGGGACGAATAGAGCGTTGATCTATGGAATTCAAACAGAGGAAGGGATTGCGCCAAACCTTCAAACAGGCAGCGTAGGTCCGACGACCAGGGATCGATTGCCGACATTAAGTTTAGGCAGCAGTGGTAACTTTGTTAAGTTACTCCAATATGCTCTCTATGTAAACGGGTTTGATCCTGGAGCATTTAGCGGGGTTTACGGCAGTACTCTTAGACAAGCCGTACTGAGTTTTCAAAGTTTTTGTATGTTGCCTGCTGATGGTGTTACTGGAAAGCAAACATGGCTTTCAGCTGTAGTGAGTACCGGAGATTCAACCAGAAAAGGGACGGCTTGTGATTGTGTAACCATGATTACCCCTGCGCGGGCAGAAGCATTAAAAGCGGCGGGATATCAGACAGTGGGGCGTTACTTAACGAATGTGCCTAATTCCTCGTTGAATAAAAAAATCCAACCTGGTGAGCTGCAGAACATCTTCAACGCTGGATTGACTGTCTTCCCAATCTATCAGACGATAGGGAGTTATTTGGACTATTTCAGTCTTGAACAAGGTCGCATTGACGCTCAGGCGGCGTTGAATGCCGCCAGGGAGTATGGCTTCTTGAAGGGTACAACCATTTATTTTGCTGTGGATTTTGACGTCCTTGGTCACGAAATAACAGAGAATATCCTCCCTTATTTTATTGGGGTGAACGAGAGAATGAGTAATCTTGGGGGTATATATAAAATCGGGGTTTACGGGCCAAGAGCGGTTTGTATCCGAGTTTCTGCGCAAGGGTTGGCCACAACAAGTTTTGTGAGCGGCATGTCCACTGGATATAGTGGTAACCTTGGTTACCCTCTCCCTGGGAACTGGGCTTTTGACCAAATTTCCACTATTTCAATCGGTTCTGGTACAGGACAAATCGAAATTGACAACAATATCAAGTCTGGCAGATACAATGGGGAAAGCAAAGTAGACCCTCAAGCTCAATACCCTGACAATCCAGACATGTCGAACCACGTATTCTTTGATTTAGTGGATAAAATCTATGATATTGCGTTTGATCACACGGGTGGGGATATTCCAGAGGCAAATATACTCGTATGCCAATATCTGAGAGGAAAGCGTTATTTTGGATCTCTTTGGAATATGGCAGCAGGTTTTTTGGATGACGAATTTATGGCTAAGGTAGATAGTCAATTAAATAACCCACCCATTAATGAAATCTACGATCCAAAATTTAAGGTCGATATAGGTGTTTATCATTTAGCAGCCACCCTGAATAGTGTTTTACATCATGGAACGATCAATAAGGCCATTGTGGATTTTGCTGGTTGGGCCGGGGATTTGGTTGACGCTGCTGGGACATCTGCGGTTGCAGAGGGTTTCGACTCAGCTTATGACGCAGCATTACACCTAATTGGGCATCTCGATGAGACCAAGAGTAGGTTTTCAATGACCGATTTTATAGGGGATGTGGATGCGGTGAACATCGGAAATATGCTCCTCAATATACCACAGCCAATAAATGGTTTATTGCGACATTACTATGAAGATAGATATAAAGTACGGTTCAGTCTGTTCTTTGAAAGTCGATTCTCGGGAGACCCTAATTTAGTGCAATCTCAAAGCACATATATACTGACATCGGATGAGGCGGGTATGCTGGAGTTGCGATGGTTATTCATGACTGCCTTTGATACCCCTGGTTTTTCCGTTGAGGACGGGAAAGAAGTGGCCAGGGCCTTCAAGGACATCCTTGTTCGGCTATCAAACGAAGAATAGAGTTCTCGAATTACAAAGGCTAACCACCATATGGCGGTTAACCTTTCTTCTTTGAATTTGGCGTCGAGTTAATCGTTTTGGTATTGCAATTCAATCGTTTTAAACTGGTGCTTATAATTAAAAGCATAATGGACGATTAATGTATTGGGTGACTCCCATTCCAATTCATAGGCCCCTTCCGAAAATGGTTTGTATTCCCGATCGATATCGAGCCTGGTCTTGGTCAAAGAGGTCATGAATAAGCCTGAATTGGAAATCTGGTAAAGTTTGACATACCCTTTTTCGATCACCACAAATTTTTCGCTGTTATCGGGTGAGGAGAAAGTGGTGTATTTGGTCTCTGTGAATAGATTCGGTGTGCTAGTAAGTAGTATGAAAAATAACCCCACCCCTATCACAATCCATTTCATCCCTTTATCCTTTAACATATATACAGCTGAACTAACAGCTGCGATAATGAGCAAGATGCTTATTATATGATGACTGATGCCATTGTTTGGGGATCCCAATTGAACGTAAACACCTTTTGCATCCATCACCAATAGTATTAGCAGAAGTAAAATGCTGACACCAAGGCCGATGATGGCAATCCTATTACGTTTGATCATTTGATTTAACCCTCCCTTACCTTTGAGAAGCTATACGCACTAAGTATATCATAATTAAGTTCAAAACATTGCGAGAACTCTTGTATAGGATATCAAGCAGCCAAAGCAGTATAAACACAATTAAAAATAATCCATCAAAAAACTTTAATATGAACAGCGCAAAGAATTGGCGCATGTGTTTAATTGTAGTATTAAAGACCTTATAGAAGACGATATAGCAATTCAGAAAATCTAGGATATTCTTCATTAAAAATATCGATAGATTTATCTGTGTTTTATTCCTGATTTTCTTTAGATTATTGGTATATTTTTATTCATCTCTATACTGATATGATATTTATGAAAAAAAAAAGGAGTGATGTTTATGTCAAGAAATTATGTAATTTGTATTAATAAAAAAGGGGGTTACATCCCTGTATACAGTGGTAATACTAAAATTGGAGATATTTGGCCGAATGAATTATTCTCCTATCTTTACTATTCTTTGAATGACGGACATCGTGTTATGTTTTTCAGAGAGGCATCCAAAAGATGGGAGAGCGGACACATTGCACCATCTGATGTATCCTATACAAGGGAAGCTTTCGCTCAGGAATATGCCAGCTGGGAAAATTGTGGGGATGTTGTAGCAGGATATGGGTTTCCTGTACGTTCTGCTTGTCGAGTTTTTCAAGGAACGTCAGAGGTAACAAGATTAAATGCAGGCGACCGTATTTTTACGGATGGATTATCTAAATGCGGAGAAACTTATCAGTATCGTTTACAAATCAAAGGATATCGCAAAAATGGTACATGTCATTGGATTACTAATGGATGGTGTGATACGGATATGGAATGGCCGACATCAGCAGGGTATGGTACTGCCTTACGCCCTTGTGTTTATTCTTTGAAGTGGTAAGAAAAAATGAGACCTATTAAACTGTATTCTTTGTAACGGACATTTTTAAAAAAGCTAGGTATTTTTCATTAGATGGTCTCTGTATATAACAGAGGTCATCTTATTTTTATTCCACTGGTATCTTTATTCTTTAACTTTCTGTTTAAGTTCCTCAAGTGTTTCGCATAAACTAATATATTACTTTATCTTTGAAATAAACCAAGAATGACTTCTGTCATCTCTTAATCAAAGTGAATGAAAGCTCCTTCACCTAGCTTGATCTATTGATAAGACATTATTTCCTTTTTCCTTGTGTGGATTGCTTGTTAATAGTAATGGATAATATAAGAGATTTCTTGTAATTGGTCCAAAGTTATAAAATAGAAAATTATTACAGAAATTCTTGAATGTGTGTTAAGAATTCGTGTATAATGTCACCAAGAGTTAAGTGGAGGGATGTGTAAATAACGTGAAAAAAGTTTTATATCTTATATTAGGATTTTCAGCATCAGTTACATTTTTTGTGTGGTTAACCTATGGTTATATGAATAATCTATTTTATGCGGATGAAGCAAAGGCTGAAGAATTAACAAAATCGAAAGTGGAAGTAGATACTGAGATGGAGAGCATAGTGGTTAACGAACAAGGTAAGGAAAAAAATTATTTTACAGGAGCAATGTCTACCTCTAACTTGCATCTGTTTGTAGGAAATTCCGATGAAGTCATAGTGTATGCAGATGGACAGGAGAAAAAAGTGAAAGAAGTGATTGCTCGTCAGCATAAATATGTGAGAGGTTTATTTAGTAAGGGAACCGAAAAAGTTGATATGCAACAAATCATCAAAACGGAAGAATTCGACCTTCTATATAATGAATTGGCTTTTATAGTTGATGAAGGGTTAGATGATTCAAAAGCACGAAATGATGTAATGAGGGCTGTTGATTTTATGAGATTACTGGTTCTTGATAAAAATGCGCATGTGTATTTAGAAAAAATCCTGAATGATCTAGATGTTCAGCTAAATGGAGAGCCAGCCGATTTATTTGGCGTAACTGAGGCATATGGAAATGGTTATAAAGAGTTAGAAAAGTATTTAAGGGGTGAATAACTCTTCTTTTCTGTAAAAATATTTTTAAATTATCACTAGATTCCTTTTGTAAAGATATTATTAAACTATTTTCAACAAAAATAGAAGTACCCACATATTATAGCATCTCGTATAACCTTTTATATTATTTTCTGTAATGCTAATTTAAACTTGATTCATGGTAGGATACTCTAAACAATTGAATACTCTCTAAAGAGCATTCAATGGTCCTTTGACAACGAATGCTTTTTTTCATCTTGCTGCTTCGCATAAAGCCGACTTTATAGAGGGATAACATATAGTCTTATAAAAGGTAAATATTAATACCTTGATAATTCTGAGAACTGAAAGAATGATCTAAAAGGATAATTAGTCAAATAGACTTATACACTCCCATTTCTTTCTTCGTGTCTAGAATGGCGGGTAAGTTTATCATTTTGCAATAAACTATTGGCCACAATTTATAATGGAGTAGTGATAAGGAATAGTAAAAATGTAAGCGTCAAATAATCCCCACCTAAAAAGCAGATGGGGATTATTTGACGCTTACGTCCCTTTTTGTCTTGGTTCAGCTAACCTTCCCATTCGAGAATCTGTATATTTGGGTTACAATACGGATCGGCACTTCCTTGTGAAGAAGAAGATTCTTCAATCAAACTTTGCCAACAATACTTATATTTTGAATGTTGCTCAAACCAGATACAAAAATGGTTATGGTATTGCATATGACAATGGATATCCAAATACCTATAGGTCGTCTAATTGGTCCCAAAAGGGTTCAGGGAGAAATTATTAAGGAGAAAATAACCTTTTCATCAATAGATGAAAAGGTTATTATTATATATCATTAAGTTACTACATTAATCTAAAATGAGGGGAATTAATGAAACTATCTTCTTTTTTAAAGGTCTCTTTATTAGCTGTTTTTTCATTTAGCCTGATTGGATGTAACTCAGATATTAATTTAAGTGCGGATATAACAATAAACGGTGAAGATGTAAATTACACCGGTTATACAGGAGCTTCTGTTGAGGAAACAGAGGCAAACAGCCCTCCGGATATCTCTAATGACATGGAACCGGTGATTGTAAAACCAAATGAGAAAATCATAATAGATTATCAAGACACTCCAAAGAAGGTATATTTGACTTATTGGAAGGATGAAATGCTGCAAGAGGAGAATGTTGTTTTAAGTGATTATAAACTCACAACACCTGATGAAAAAGGGGTGTATGTTTATAAAATTTCCACAAAGTGGACTTCTACAGTTGGTGGCAATTATTTGTTCGTAAATGAAGTTGAGTAGCAAAAAAAATCCTTATACTAATCAATCAATAAACTATATGGTAAAATATAGATTACCAGGAGCACTGGAAGAAATTAAAAATTCTGCCGGTGCTCTTTTTTGTTCATAACATATGTCTAAGAAGGCGTGGGGGGATATAGTTGGAAATGCGATACTTGTTTATTGTATTAACATTAACAGGAACAACCTTAGAGAAAATGATTAGCCAGTATACTAAAGATAAATATAATCACGTTTCGCATGCTTTTGATAAAGACTTAATGGAAATGTATAGCTTTGGAAGAAAAAATCCTGTAAACCCACTTAGTGGTGTTTTTTTGCATGAGGATGTAAAGAATGGTACGTTAGTTGGTTTCCCGACACTAAGGTTATCGTGTTAGAGATAAAGGTTGAAGTGAGTATTTACAATAACATAGTACAGATTATACGCTCTGTTAAAGAGCAAGCAAATAAATATGACTCTAATTTAATGGGGTTATTTAGATGGCGCTTATCAGGCCAATGGAAAGAGAAGATTCGTATTTCTGTTCTCAATTTGTCTCGCATGTATTTAAAAACAGGGTGGTTTATTTGATAAGCAAAGTGGTTTGGTTAAGCCTACTGACTTTATTGGGATAGATGGTTTGGAGATCATTTATGAGGGTAGGTTGTATGACTATCCTCCAATTAAAGAAGGGATAACAAGAAATCCAACGAAATGTAATTCGTTTCCATTAAGGAAGTGCTTTACCAAAACTTAATAAGCATCTAGTTAAGGATATTAGCTGTCATAATAAGTTATCATTTAGATTTGGATTTCTTAGTACAAAATAGTATTCACCCTTTAATGTTATTTCGTCAATAAAAGTTATCTTGAATTCAAGTCTTCAGCTATCGGGCGCTTTTCTGAAGTAAGAATTGTGCTCTTTCTTTGTGTTTACACCAGATTGTTGAAGATCACAGTTTAATAGGTAAACGGGGTAGTTTTCTTCAAAAGGAGTCATGTATTTTGGTAAAATATAGATACGTTTAACGGGAGAATATTTTTATTAATAATAAGGAGATGATAAAAATTCCTAAGATTGCAATGAAACAAGGTTATGTATTAAGAGGAATTGGAGTTATTGGACTACTCGCATTTGCTATTTTTAATGGGTTAGAAACAGAGAGTTTACTCGCATTGTTGATAATGCCTTTATTTTTCATAGGAAATCCCTGGTATAAATTTTTTAGAAAGTAACAGAAGTAATTGCAATTGAGGGGTCGCCTTCTTTATTGAACGAACCCAGTTAATATGAGTACCTTAGTTATTCCAGGAACGGGAGCAATTGCAGCATAATAATCTCTCTTCATTATTGAAGATTTGGGTAAGATTCGGCAGCAAGTTGAGTTAAAGGGAGAGGATCTAACTGGAATGGTTTAAATTTGTGTACATTTTAGCGTTAGTTTTTTGTCTTCTTGCTTCTATTCAGTTTTATTCGTTTTGGAAACGTTTTAAAAATCTTAAAATTTGCCATACACTTTCAAACGAATTCGTAAATTAAGGCAGGAAGAATATTAAGGTTGCAATAGCTTTTTCAGGTATTGGTTGTATTCTAGGGTTAATAGGAGTTTTGATAAGCCAGACCTTACTATAAAGGTCTTAAAAATGCTATTTTTTTTCACAAGTAACTGGAGACCAAAAGCCATCCTTCTTTATCACTACTTCTTCTACTTTATCGAAGTTCTCAAAACACTTCTCTATAATAAGTTCATTTGCTTGATAAATCTTATGAATTTGGTTAAAAAGTAAACCGCCAATCGTTAGAATAGCGATACTTCCAACTATTGCGATAATCATATTTAGTTTGTTTTTGTTCAAGTATGCTCTCTCCTTCCATATATACATAGTTTACCATTCATTATAGGGTTTTCCTACCAGTAGTTAGTAATTGAGTTTAATAGCCTGTTTTGAAATAATTGGTATTAAGCAATCGGGCAGGTTAATTTAATAACTCTATTATCTTTATACTTTGTATAATTAGATAGAGGCTATAAATGGGAGGGAATTTATGACTACAAATAAGGACTACATTCGTTATATTCGGGGAAAAGTGGGGCACGATTTAATATTTCTTAATTTTGCTGGAGGTATTGTTTATAACGAACGAAATGAAATTCTTTTACAAAAACGGGGAGATAGAAATGAGTGGGGTTTTCCAGGTGGTGCTATGGAACTTGGAGAATCTCTTGAAGAAACCGCTAAACGAGAAATACTTGAGGAGACAGGATTAAATGTTGAGGTTGAACATCTTATTGGTGTCTACTCTAAATATTCTGGTGAGTTTCCGAACGGAGATAAAGCTCAGACTATCACTCATTTTTTTCAATGCAAGCCAATCGATGGGGAACTTTACGCAGATGGTATTGAGACTTTAGATTTAAAATACTTCCCAATAGACCAAATACCGAAATTATTCACAAAACAACACGAAGATGCCTTAGAAGATTGGCTTTCCAAAAGAAAAGGTGTATTTAAATAAAAACACCTTCAAAATAATTATCCATAATCTTTAACTAACGGGCGCGTTTCTGCAGTGAGAATTGGGCTCCTTCTTTATGTTGAGAGTCAGATTCTTGAAGGAGGAACATGGCTTAAATTATAGAATTTATATAAAAGATCACCTTAGGGATGGAAAATATATGATACAAAATGACCAACTATTAATTAGGTATATGAACCGTAAAGACTTTGACTTGATGGTAAAGTGGTTAAATGATATTAAGGTTTTGGAATTTTACGAAGAGTCCCCTTTAAACTTAGATAAAGTAATAAGAAAATATGGTCCAAGAGTTGAAGGGAAGCATTATGTTAAACCTTGTATTGTTGAATACAATAATGATCCAGTTGGATATGTGCAATACTACGAAATTCAAGAAGTTGAATTAGAGAAATATGGTTATTCTGAAAACAAAAATATCTTCGGAATAGACCAATTTATTGGCGAGACTCAATTATGGGGTAGAGGAATTGGTACATCAATGATTTTATTGATTCTAAATTACCTGAGTAAAAATAAAAGTGCCTCACGAGTTGTATTGGAGGTAAAAAATAATAATACTAGAGCAATCTCCTGCTATGAGAAGTGTGGCTTTAGAAAAATTAAAGAACTTACTATTGACCTATACTTAATGGAGTGGATAAAAATTGACTAAGACAGAAATTCTTTATTAAGCAATCGGGCGCTTATCTGTTACAAGGTAAGCTTCTTTTTTTGTGAAATATATATTGAGTAAATGTTCGGGATTTGAAATAATTGGTATTAAGCAATAGGGCAGGATTGTGGGATAAGGCTTTATATTAAAATGGAGTGAGAATAGTGAAGTTTCGAGGAAAAAAACGTTACTTTGTGAATTAGAAATTAGAGCATCTGGAGAACAATATAACTTAGATTTTAGTAACGATGGGTGGTTTGACTTGTGGCATACTCACCTGGATTTTTATGGAATAGGAAATATTAGACCAAAGTACAGAAGAGAGCACATAAATGCACATATAGCTTTATATAATGATTTATTAAAAAAGCTAGATTCTTTTGAAAAACCTTACCAATCTTGGATTGAGTTAAACGAAAAAGATGCTGCTTTAGATGCCGTCTATATTCATACTCCAAATCCCAATGAAAATAACTTTCCATTGGAAATTACCAAGTTAATGTTAATCTCTTTTATTCCTGATTATTTAAATGGCTTAATAAACCAGGAAGAATTTAATGTGTGGTATTTTAAGGGGGGCTCTGATGGCAGCTACATAGTGGAGTATAAAGATAAAGGTATAACTTTTTAAAAGTTCTTTAATTAAAGGGAGCGTTTATTAAATTAACAAATGACACAAAAGTATTAACAATCTTGTAAATTGACACAAAAGTATTAACAAAGTTGTGAGAGCTGTAATATTTTCTATATTCCATTTAAGGGCCATTTCATAGTAAATTAAAGGTGTAAAGGCGGATTTTATGAAATTAATTTTTTCTATTATCTTAGCAGGACTTTTAGGTATATTAGTTTTCTTCGGACCTATCGGTATATACATTTTATGTGCAATTATCGTAGGAGTTATTTTCAGGTCATTTTTTTTATTAAATGATATTCAAAAACAAGTTGTACCAGAGTGGTCCAGAGATAGAGTTCAAGATGCGTATGAGAAGTATTTAAAAGAAAAAGTAGAAAAAGAAGCAAACAAATAACGTGCTTAAGAATAAATAAATTCTTCAACTATCTGGAGCAAGAATTGAACAACAATGGACTATTTCAGTAGTCCATTGTTGAGGGAATTAGCGATTATTACCATTTTATAAGAATATGAAACATAATCTAATTAAATGAGGGACAGATGTGATTAAAAAAATTGATATTACTAATCCATATTTTGCTGAAGAAGTTTTAAACGTTCAAATCCCTTCTTATAAGGTAGAGGCAGAAATAATTGACTTTTATGAAATACCACCATTAAAAGATACAGTTGAAACGTTGCAACAATGTGGAGAAACTTTCTTTGGTTATTACTTAAGTGAAGTGTTATGCGGAGCTATTTCTATAAAAGTTGAAAAAGATGAAATGGACATACATCGGTTAATAGTGCATCCCAAATATTTTAGAAAAGGTATTGCCAAGATGTTATTGGATTTCATTGAAAGTAATTCAGAAGGTATTGAAACAATAATAGTGTCAACGGGTTCCAAAAATACACCAGCAGTAAATTTCTATGAAAAAAACGGATTCTCAAAAATAGGAGAAACTAGAGTAAATGAACGTTTATCTCTAACTTCCTTTAAAAAGAAAATTTAAACAAGAAGTTAGTATGATCTTCAACAAACTGGGAGCGATTGTGGAACAAGGAATAAATGGTGGTACAGCTACTTACATGACTAATTATTTTTCCGGAAGTTTGGCAATATAAGTGCAGCATTTGATGGTTTTTTCTTGTAATTCCGGTGAAGTACGAATAAAGGGTAGAATATATTATTGGGATTCCAATGTTCCATTCCGAAAAATCATGACGATTTACAGTAATGTGAATTTTCAGGCGGTGTTGTGGCAATCAATATATATAATGCCAGTGTTAAAGGAAACGCCGGCATCCTTATTAATATGAACAACCTTGCCTGAATAGTTGAGGCAAGGTTGTTTTTGATTGGCTTAATTTTTGACTTGCTAAATTTCTTCTTCGATTTTTTCTATCCTCACTCTAATACCCCTTATTAAAGTTACTGATATATATTACCGCCAGATTGCTTAAACTCTTCAGCCATTTCCTTCATTCCCATTTCAATTGCTTCCTTAGTTTCCAGTTTGTTTTCTTTTGCATAATTGCGAATGTCTTGAGAGATTCTCATACTACAAAATTTAGGTCCGCACATGGAACAGAAATGTGCCGTTTTTGCACCTTCCGCAGGTAATGTCTCATCATGATATTCTATTGCACGTTCGGGGTCTAAAGATAAATTAAACTGATCCCTCCAACGGAATTCAAAACGGGCTTTTGATAAGGCATCATCTCTTATGTGTGCTCCAGGGTGCCCTTTGGCTAAATCAGCTGCATGTGCTGCAATTTTATAAGTAATAACCCCTTCCCGGACATCTTCTCTATTCGGCAGGCCTAAATGTTCTTTCGGCGTTACATAACATAGCATGGCTGTACCATACCAACCAATCATTGCAGCGCCGATTGCCGATGTAATGTGATCATAACCAGGAGCTATATCTGTTGTAAGTGGTCCAAGTGTATAAAATGGTGCTTCCTGACAAACTTCCAGTTGTTTATCCATGTTTTCTTTAATAAGGTGCATAGGCACATGCCCAGGTCCTTCTACCATCACCTGTACATCATGCTTCCAAGCGATTTTTGTCAACTCCCCGAGAGTTTCCAACTCTGCAAACTGTGCTTCATCGTTTGCATCAGCAATCGACCCGGGACGCAAACCATCCCCTAAAGAAAATGCAATATCATACGATTTCATAATTTCACAGATATCTTCAAAGTGAGTATATAAAAAGCTTTCTTTATGGTGGTGCAGACACCATTGTGCCATGATAGATCCACCGCGAGAAACAATACCGGTCAGACGTTTTGCTGTTAACGGGACATATCGTAAAAGGACACCTGCATGAATGGTGAAGTAATCTACCCCTTGCTCTGCTTGTTCAATTAAAGTATCACGATAAACTTCCCAGGTTAGATCTTCAGCGATACCATTTACTTTTTCAAGTGCTTGATAAATTGGAACTGTGCCCACAGGAACCGGTGAGTTACGAATAATCCATTCCCGTGTTGTATGTATGTTTTTACCTGTTGATAAATCCATGATATTATCAGCACCCCAGCGTGTCGCCCAGGTCATTTTTTCAACCTCTTCTTCAATAGAAGATGAAACAGCAGAGTTGCCAATATTTGCGTTAATTTTCACGTGGAAGTTACGACCTATAATCATCGGTTCTGCTTCCGGGTGGTTGATATTAGAAGGAATAATCGCTCTGCCTTTTGCAACTTCATCACGTACGAATTCGGGAGTCATATTTTCTCTAATTGCGATAAATTCCATTTCAGGTGTAATGATTCCTTTTCTTGCATAGTGCAGCTGTGTGACATTTCTCCCTTCTTTGGCACGTAACGGTTTCCTCTTTAAACAGGGAAATACGTTATGATTGGTACGAGGATCGTTTTCATCTTTATAACCATTATCCTCAGGCTTTATTTCACGACCATCATATTGCTCCACATCGCCACGCTCCTGTATCCACGAGGTGCGAAGAGGAGGAAGACCTTTTGTTATATCAACAGAATAATCAGGGTCTGTGTAAGGCCCGCTAGTGTCATACACATGTACTGGTGGGTTTTCCGCTTCTCCAAACGTGCCGGTTGTCGGGGTTAACGTGATTTCACGCATTGGAATTTTTATGTCAGTTCTAGAGCCCTTTACATATACTTTTTTGCTGCCAGGAAAATTGGACATGATGGAAATGCTTTGATCGTTCGATGAAGAAGTGGATATTGACATTATAAATCTCTCCCTTATTTGGATAGGCTGTTTTCGCATACTTTGTTGTTTTTTAGAAAGGATTTTGCCGGTTGATTTCCACTACAGTCACTTGTTTTCCGCGGAGAGGGATGGGATTTTCCCTCGGCGTCGCCTGTAGGGTCTCCCACTTCCCTCTATTCCCGCAGGAGTCAAGTGCCTTCCGCTCCAATCAACTCAAGGTTCTATAATAATTTTTGAAAAGCAACAATCTTTACGAAAAGAGCCTTTGGATATAAAGAACAAGATCTAGAACACAACAGATGAAAAAGCTTGTAAGCTGAGGAAGTAATACAAAAAAGCCGGTGTCCAATAAATGGATGGACCCGGCTAATATATATGCAGAAGTAATATTCCTTCAAAAATAATCCTAACTTCCCCACGCTGGTATGAACCAGATCAGGTCCCAAGAGTCAAGAAACTTCAGCGTGTTTCTCTCTCAGCCCAACTTATTGGACTCCCCTAGTTATTCTATTCAATTTGACTTCAGTATAAATGAGACTTTCTTAAAGGGAAAGTGAAAATTAAAAAATACTAAAAAAAGACTAAGAAAAACAGAAAGAAATTGTTTTTTTAGGGAAAAAGTCCAATAGAAGGAACGCATTGCTGTTCAAATAACGCATCCTTCTTTTGTTTTGATCCATATTTTGGAACGCAGACTAAAGAAAAGCTATCAGGATTAAATACCGAAGGGTTTCCTAACCAAACAGAAAGAATTAATAAAATAGGAGAGATAATTCAAAGAAAAGAGAATCTTTCGGAGGATACGAACTTTTTAAGAAATAGACCTTTATTACTAGTAATAATTCACAGATTTCTTGTAATAAAGAAAATAAGATGTTATGTTTTATATAATAAATATAACAACTATACAAAAGGTGAATTATACATGACGACTCCATTATACGAAAAAATATTTGATTATATACACGAACAAATAAAGCAGGGGAAATTAAAACAGGGTGCCCGAGTTCCTTCTGAAAAAGAATTGGCTGAGGAATTCAATGTAAGTAGAATTACCTCCAAAAAAGCGTTAGATTTACTTGCTCAAAATAAAACTATTGAGAGGATAAGAGGCAAAGGCTCATTCGTTGCAGAGAGGCAATCAAAAGTAGAAATTTCACAAGATGATAGATCTGATCCATACTTTACAGATAGTAAATTAATAGCACTAATTATACCTGACTTTGATGATGCATTTGGACTGAATCTGGTTAAAACTATGGAAGAAACATGTTTGCAAATTAATTGTAATTTGATTATTCGTCGTACAGGTGGAAAAATTAGAGAAGAAGAAAATGCTATCAAAGATTTAGTAAACTCAGGAGTAGATGGTATCATTATCTTCCCGGTTCAAGGCGAACATTACAATACGGAATTGTTAAAGTTGGTTTTAATAGATTTTCCTCTGGTAGTGGTTGATCGTTATTTGAAGGGTATTCCTGCTAATTCAGTTTGTACAGATAATATAGCTGCAAGTGAAGCATTGACCAATTATTTGTTCTCTTTAGGTCATAAGGATGTAGCGTTCTTATCACCTTCACCCAAGAGAACATCTACTATAGAAGAGAGAGTACAAGGGTTCCACATAGCATATTCAAAACAGGAGATTAAATTAAATCCGGACTTCTTATTAATTGATTTATTCAGTAAGTTACCTGAGGATTTTTACAAAAGTAAATCAAAAAAATTGTGTAATGAAGATACCATAGTCATTAAACGTTTCATTAATGATCATCCAGACTGTACTGCTTTTTTTGTTTGCGAATACTATTTGGCTTTAGCAGTAACTAATGTATTAAAGGATATAGGGAAAAGAGTTCCCGAAGATTACTCCATTGTTTGTTTTGATTGTCCGGTAGATCGATTTGAAAGTGCTGCCTTTACGCATATCAGGCAACATGAGAAAGAAATGGGCAAAATGGCTGTTCATTTATTAATGAAGCATTTAAAAGGGGAGAAAATATCTAAGCATGCTGTTATAGATTTTAGCTTGGTTAAAGGGAAATCAACAATTCAAAGGTAGATACGAGTAGGTAAAAACAATCCAATGTTGCGGGGTTGTTTTTTTATTTTTTGAAAATTAATAATTAACTAAAAATATATTGACTTATATTTAATATATTGATAATCTAATTTCATACCATTGATAATAACAAGTTTAAGTTGATATATCATTTCAGGCCTGCTTTTTTCAGTAGGCTCTGATAAAGGATGTAGTTGATTTTTAGGCACCTAGTTGTTGATTGGAGCGAAAGGCGAAGATTCCTGCGGGAGATAGCGTTTTGTGGAGACCCCGCAGGCGCAGTGCACAGCCGAAGGAGGCTGCACAAACGCCCCTTGGGTCGCTGCGCCTAGTGCGGAAATCAACAGCGGTGTTAAACAGAGCCTTTCAGTAAAATGAAAGCGTTTTTATTAATGGTTCATCTAAGAGTATACAAAAAATGTCTTTTTATTAAACTAGCATCTTATTAAAAATGGCAGGGGGATTAAAATGAAGCAAAACACAAAAAGGATTGGATTGCCGGTAGTTATTTTCGTTTTAACATTGACTATGCTTCTCGCTGGATGTTCATCAAAATCGAGTACTTCGAATGAAGCAAATGGAAATCAAACAACCGTTACTTTTTGGCACCCTTTAACAAATGTTGCTGGAGAAGCGGCAGAAGCGGTTATAAAGGCATTTGAGGAAAAAAACCCTAATATCAAAATAAATGCTGTTTACACCGCAAATCAAGGTGAAGGACAAAATGAAAAATTACTAACTGCGATATCAGGTGGTAATCCACCGGATGTTGCGTATTTTGACCGATTTGAAATAGGTTCATGGGCAGATCAAGGCTCTTTGGAGGATTTGACAGAGTTAGCGGAAGCAAGCGGAATTACGAAGGAAACTTACTATCCATTTGCATGGGAAGAAGCAAGTTATGAAGGTAAGTTATACGGAATGCCAACGACTACTGACTCACGTCTGGTTTTTTTTAACAAGGACCATTATGAAGGAGCAGGTTTGAATCCTGAAGATCCGCCTAACACAATAGATGAATTGGAAATCGCCGCAGAGAAATTAACAAATAAAAAAGGTAAACGATTTGAAAGAATTGGTTTTATTCCATGGTATGGACAAGGATGGTTATACGGATGGGGTTGGGCTTTTGGTGGGGATTTCTATAATCCTGATACAAAAACGGCGACAGCAAATGATCCAAAGGTCATCGAAGCACTGCAATGGATGGCAGATTTTGCAAAAAAATATAATATTGAAGACATCGCAGGCTTTACTGATTCACAAGGTACTGGAACAATGGACCCATTCCTAACAGGGCAATTAAGTATGAAGGTAAGTGGACCATGGGAGGTATCTGCTATTAAAAAATTCAAACCAGATTTAAATTACGGAGTTTTCCCTATGCCAACACCGACTGGGGAAAATCATACAACATGGTCTGGCGGTTGGTCAGTTGTAATCCCTAAAGGTGCTAAAAATAAAGAGGCTGCTTGGGAATTTATGAAGTTTTTTAGTGGGGAAGAAGGGCAAAAAATCTTTAGTGAAATTTCCAGCAACTTCTCGGTTATCGATTCTGTCAATGAAGAACTAGGATATAAAGATGATCCTATCTTAAAAGAGTTTGTTGGAATTTTACCTGTTTCTCACCATAGACCTGTTATGACACAAGGTTCATTGTATTGGAACGAGCTGGCAAGTGCCGTAGAAAATGCAACACGTGGAAACGGAACAGCAGAGGAACTATTAAATAAGGTCACTGTTAAGGTGAATAAAGAGTTGAATAAATAATGGGAAAAGGGAAGAGGTTTTTCCTCCTCCCTCTTTATAAAGAAAGGGGAGGATTATATTGAAAGGCAATGCGCAGTTGGTTGAACCATTACAGACTCCTAATACACCTCCTGGAAATGAAGTGAAAATTTCACAAAGTAAGAAATTGTCAAGTTGGAGCAAATATAAATACGGGTACTTTTTCGCATTACCCTGGATTATTGGTTTAATCGTTTTTTATGCGATTCCATTGTTTTCTTCCATTTATTTTAGTTTTACAACTTATAGTATCCTCCAGCCAGGAGAATTTATTGGATTTCAAAATTATAAGGAATTAATGAACGATACTTTATTTTGGAAATCCGTATATAACACAGTTTACTTTGCTGTGTACTTTGTACCTTTAAGTATCATTCTTGGAGTTTCTTTAGCGATGATGCTAAACATGAAAGTAAAAGGGATGGCTATTTATAGAACGATATTTTTCTTGCCGACACTAGTTCCGCATGTAGCGCTTGCTGTTTTATGGATGTGGCTGCTAAATCCAGGGTTTGGCCTTGTTAACGGTATTCTTGATACAGTCGGAATTGAAGGTCCTGCGTGGCTTGGAAGTGTGACATGGTCCAAACCATCACTAATATTGATGTCATTATGGGGGATCGGTCAGGCGGTTGTTATTTATCTGGCGGGCTTTGGGGATATTCCTGAAGACTATTATGATGCGGCAGAAGTGGATGGTGCAAATTGGTTTCAAAAAACGATTCATATTACGCTTCCTCTATTAACACCAGTAATCTTTTTTAATCTTGTTATGGGAATTATCGGTGCTTTTCAGCAATTCACCTTACCTTACACATTAACACAAGGTCAAGGGACACCAGCCAATTCGTTAACATTTTACGTTATGTATTTATACGACAACGGATTTAAATATTTTAAGATGGGTTATGCTTCTGCGATGGCATGGATTTTGTTTGTGCTTATTATGGCATTAACTGCCTTCGTATTTATGACATCAAAACGTTGGGTCCATTATCAAGGTAAATAAGGGGGAAGAAACTTTGAATGGAATAATGAAAAAGAAATTATATCGTTTGTCAGCTCATATCGTCCTAATAATTGCGTCAATACTCTTTATGATTCCATTTATTTGGATGGTGTCGACCTCATTAAAGCCATTAACACAAGTGTTTACATTTCCGCCAGAATGGATTCCGAAGCCGGTAATGTGGAGCAATTACCTTGATGCTATGTCCTACATTCCATTTTTTACTTATTTAAAGAACACACTTGTTATTACATTTTTCAGTACTATTGGAGCAATGTTAACATGTCCAATTGTTGCTTATAGCTTCGCTAAACTCAAATGGCCTGGAAGAAATATACTTTTTGTCGTTACCATAGGAGTTATGATGATACCTGGCCAAGTAACAATGATCCCGTTGTTTCTATTGTTTGAAAAAATAGGCATTGTTGGAACTCCATATCCATTGATAATACCTGCTTTTTTTGGAGTACCCTTTTATATCTTTCTATTAAGACAATTTTTTATGGGATTACCTGATAGCTTAAGAGAAGCAGCCAAGATTGATGGTGCTGGAGAATTTAGAATCTATTGGCAGATCATGTTACCTCTAGCAAAACCGGCTGTCTTAGCAGTAGGACTGTTCCAGTTTATGGCTAGCTGGACAGATTTCATCGGTCCGTTGCTCTATTTAACAGATTCATTTCAGTATACATTATCTCTGGGATTGCAACAGTTCCAAAGCCAAATGGGCTCAGAATGGGGATTGATGATGGCAGTTTCTACCATGATGACCATTCCTGTTATTATCCTATTCTTCTTTTTGCAAAAAACATTTATTCGAGGTATTACATTCAGTGGAATTAAATAGAATCTGAGAATAGTAGGAGGACTTTTAATATGACCAAAATTGGTATGAGGATATCACCTAAAATTGGAGAATGTGGAATAGAGTCTGTTGCAAGCTGGGCATCCTCTATTGGGTTAAGGGTATTAGATCTACCATATTATAACCAAGAAGTTAAAAGCATAATTGAAAAGGAAGGACTTGAAGTAGGGTCTATTGATGGCGTGGGGGCAGTGGGTCAAACAAAGTTATTGAGCGAAAATGAAAATAGGAGATCAGAGGCTGTGGGAGCACTAAAAAAACAAATGACAGAACTCTCTCAACTTGGTGGAAAAGTGATGTTTATGTGTCTAGTGCCTGATGATATAACTATGACACGTTATAAAGCTTTTGAGATTTGGAAAGAGACTTTTCCTGGTATTGTAAAGCATGCAGAACAAGAGAACGTATATATAGCATTAGAAGGATGGCCTGGACCTGCACCGTATTACCCCACTCTAGGGTGTACACCTGAAATGCTTCGAGCGATGTTTCATGCTATTCCATCCACACATTTCGGTATTAACTATGATCCATCGCACTTAGTTAGACTAGGTATAGATTATTTAAGAGTCTTAAATGAGTTTGGGGGAAGAGTAAATTACTGTCATGGTAAAGATACTAAAATCCTTCAAAATGAGTTATATGAATACGGTGTAATGCAGGCTGCTTTTGGTTCTAAATATGATTTTTCGGAAGGGTCATGGCGATATTCAATTCCTGGACAGGGAGATGTTGACTGGGAAAAGGTCGCACTAAAATTAGAGGGAATTGGTTATAGAGGACCTATAAGTATTGAGCTGGAAGACCATCATTATTGGGGTTCTATAGAAGCAGAACGTCAAGGGATTATAAAAGCGAAAGAACATCTTGAAATTTATTTCAACTAATAAATCTCTTTTCTTAAAGAGCTATAATAAAGTGGATTAGGAGGGAAATATATGCCTGAAAAAGTGAAAGTAGCCATAATAGGATGCGGTGGTATTGCTAATGGGAAACATATGCCAAGCTTGTCCAAACTCAATAACGTTCAATTAGTTGCATTTTGCGATGTTTTGGTAGAAAGAGCTCAGAAAGCAGCCGCTGAATACGGAGTGAAAAATGCAAAAGTTTACGACGATTATCAGAAGTTGCTACAAGATGAGTCGATTGAAGTAGTTCACGTACTTACCCCTAACGATTCTCATGCAGAGATTTCTATTTCGGCTCTTGATTCTGGTAAACATGTTATGTGTGAAAAACCGATGGCAAAGACATCAGCGGAAGCCCGTTTAATGTTGGAGGCCGCTAAAAGGTCTGGTAAAAAATTAACAATCGGCTATAACAATCGTTTCCGTCCGGACAGCCAGTATTTATATAAGGTATGTGAACGTGGTGATCTTGGAGAGGTTTATTATGCGAAGGCACACGCCATTCGTCGTCGCGCCGTCCCTACTTGGGGAGTATTTCTTGATGAAGAAAAGCAAGGAGGAGGTCCGTTAATTGATATTGGAACTCATGCTTTAGATTTAACTTTGTGGATGATGAACAACTACAAGCCGAAATCTGTTATGGGTACGGTATTTCATAAGTTAAGTCAGAAGAAAGATGCGGCAAATACTTGGGGATCATGGGATCCTGAGAAATTCAAAGTAGAAGATTCTGCATTTGGTTTTATAACAATGGATAATGGTGCAATCATTATTTTAGAATCCAGTTGGGCATTGAACACATTAGATGTCGATGAGGCGAAATGTTCACTAAGTGGAACAGAAGGCGGTGCTGATATGAAGGATGGCCTAAGAATAAACGGTGAAAGCTTTGGTAAACTCTATACGACAAATGTTGGTCTGGGTGCAGGAGGAGTAGCTTTTTACGATGGAAATACAGAATCAGATGCTGATCTAGAAGCACGCCTGTGGATTGGTAACATCATCAATGACACAGAACCTGTTGTAAAGCCTGAAGAGGCATTCGTAGTTACGCAAATCTTAGAAGCGATTTATGAATCTGCAAGAACAGGGAAAGCTATATATTTTGATGAGTAAGCTTTACTGCAAATTTAACTAGTAAAAGTATGTCAAACTTCCTTTTTAAAGGGTAGTTGATAGGATTATATGAACAACAATTTTTGTGAAAACAGCCAAATATAAAGATACAAAGTAGTTGGAGGAAACAAGATGCCAAATATAATTAACATAGGGATTATTGGTAGCGGGGGAATTGCAGCAGCTCACGTTAGAGCTTACAAAGAAATGCCTGATGTTAAAATTGTGGCTGTTGCTGATGTGATTCCAGGTAAGGCCATCCAGTTCATTGAACAGTGGGATTTAAAAGATGCCATAGGGTTTGAAAATCATTTGGAACTTTTAAAAATGGATATTGATGGTGTCAGTGTTTGTACCCCGAATATTGCCCATCATCACACTAGTATTGATTCACTAAACGCCGGCATACACGTACTAGTGGAAAAACCACTAGCTGTTACTCTTGATCAGGCAATTGAAATGGTAGAGGCCTCTCATAAGACTAATAAAATTCTTTCTGTTGGTTTCCAGCCGAGATATGATCCAAATATGCAAGGGGTAAAAGAAATTGTACAGTCTGGACAATTAGGAAATGTTTATTATGTTCAGATAGGCGGCGGAAGAAGGCGTGGGATGCCAGGAGGCACTTTTATCAATAAAAACTTAGCTGGTGCAGGAGCAATGGCGGATATTGGCTGCTATTCTTTAGACTTGGCTCTAAATGCTCTTGGCTACCCCAGACCATTAACTGTATCGGCATATACTTCAAATCATTTTGGCACAAACCCTATCTATCATCGAGAATCCGATAAGTTTGAAGTAGAAGACTTTGGAGTGGCAATGATACGTTTAGAAGGAGGAATTGTCTTAAATTTCAAAATATCATGGGCAATGCACATGGATTCTCTAGGACCAACCCTATTCCTTGGAACCGATGCTGGATTGAAGTTATCTCCTGCTGGCAGTGGTCCATGGAGTGGAGTATGGGATGGAGGTATCGGATCTATAAGCATGTTTCATGACATAAAAGGACACCACGTAGAGTCAATTATTCCAGTCCAAGAACATCAAGTAAATATTTTTTTTGAAAAGGTACGTGATTTTGTCGTATCGATTAAAGACGGAAAATCTGCACCAATTCCAGGAGAACAAATTGTTATTAATCAAGCAATCATAGACGGGATTTTACGTTCTTCCGAGCAAGGACGAGAAGTGAAAGTTCACATTCCTGATTTTAGTATGATTTCATAAACAATAAAGTTTACGAAAAAAGCTCCAATAAATAATGTTTGATTAAGCTAACTCCATCTGAACTCAGCAGTGTAGATGGAGTTTCGCTATGGGTATATGAATATACAAATGAATTAATCACTTATGTTCATCCCATAATCAGAAATATTTACGTCTACTTTATAATCAATAGTTGTCTGACTGAATAGGTTGTCCCAGTAAATTTTGTGTTTAGACCAAAACTTAGGGTACTCGATTCTTACATAATCGTGGAACCCAATGACATCCACTTGGAATGCTTGTTATATTTTTTCTAGGCTATGTTGGATTTCCTTTTTTACTTTTTCTTCGAATAGTTTTTCTAATTTTACTATATTCTCTTTTTTCGTATGTCAGCCGCATCTGTAGCTACCTCAATAATTAACCCATTTAATTTAATCTTTACTAGAAAAGAGATTTGTCCGTTTTTCATCTTAGGAGTAATTTTACTTTTAATTGATTCAAGTTCATAGATAACAGGTTTATCACTGCTATTCTCAAAAACCTTCACAATTCCACCATTTGTAGATGCAGTAAGCCAGTTAATTCCTACCAGGTCTTCTTCCCCTAAATAACCGACCAGGGTTAATGTGCTTCTTTTTATAACAGCAGCGCCAGACAGTTAAATAATTGAGGTACCTGTTCCTTCCACGCTAACGTATGGTTTCATCATTGCTTTATTAGAATCTTGACTGTGCTGGCCATTAATTTTTGCCAGCTGATAAGTAGCCATCAGGGACGGATTGTTATTAACGAAAGATGTAATTGAATCCTCTTGGGCTGCATCTACCCCAACACCAATCAACAAATCTAATTTTTCAATATCCTTAGAGCTCCAACACCCAGCCAGTATTTGAACCAGGATGAGAAAAAGGAAGAAGAGTCTAACTTAGGTACTCGTACACTTCAATTATGATTCCTCCTTAAGAAAGAGAGACCTAACAATAGAACAGGTACAATTCCGAATAATAATATTGCTGCATTTCCGAGCATATCCCCAAGGGAAAAAGTTTGATGTATGCTTTTGGGGAGCATGGAAATAAGGAAGGCTATAGGAAGGAGAGCATTCATGAAGAACTTTATCTCCTTGTTAAATAGTTGCGATAGGCCCAATGAGGCTGCATATAACGTAATAGAGATTGTCGCGAAAATTTGTAATATCCAAATGATTAAAAATAGAGAATCGTATCTTTCAAAGAAAATTCCCGGAAATTCAAAAGAACGTATTATAGTAAGGTAGGGAATGCTAAATTGCTTAACCCATCATGGGATAAAGCGCCGATTACAATTACTATGGTAATAAGGTAGAAAATCGTGGGCATTAACACTCCTACGAATACGATCTTTTTGCCTATTTTGGAATTAGTAAGAAAGGCAGAAAGAATAATAATTATTTCAATGCCTATATAGGAAAGGCGGTGCATGATATAGATAGTAATTTGTATATTAGGTGTTTTGGGGAGAGGATAGGAAAAAAATATGAGGAAATTATTGCAAACAGAGTTAAACCACAAATTACGGATGAATCAATCTCGAACTTAATTTAAGCCGAATTTAAAAACCATCGTGAATTATTTGAATTTAATGATGTAGTTAGTTAACATTTTTTTCGATTAATTTTGAATAATATTATCATATTGAAAGATAAGGGATGCTTACAAAATTAATATACGATTCCGAAGTATTCTGGAAATTTACAATAATTTTAAATGCGAAAGGGGGCAGGTACTCACATGTACCTGCCTCCTTTTTATATCTCAATGATAATCGGCAATATCATCGGCTTTCTTCTCGTCTGGGAGAAGATGTACTGGCCGACTGATCTTTTGATATTCTGCTTCATGACATTCCATTTGCGAACATTTTCGTCCTGAAGCTCGGTGACCGTTTTCGTTACAAGTTTGTTGACCTGCCTGATAAGCTGATCGGAATTCTGGTCGAAGGTAAATCCCCGTGTGATAGTATCCGGACCTGAGATGATTCCACGCTCAGACTTGCTCAGCGTAACGACAATCACTAGCATCCCTTCCTCAGAAAGGATCTTCCGGTCACGCAGCATGACGGAGCCTACATCGCCTGTTCCCATCCCGTCAACGAATATGTCACCTGAGGGAATGGAACGGGTCTGACGGGCAACGGAATCCTTCACATCTACCACATGGCCGTTTTTGATGATGAAAATATTTTCTCTTTGGACGCCGACGGACTCCGCCAATAATCCATGATGATGGAGCATTCTATATTCTCCATGTATCGGAATGAAGTACGTTGGCTTCATCAGGGTCAGCATGAACTTCAAATCCTCCTGATAGCCGTGGCCGGAAACGTGCATGCCGGTCGAACTGCCTGAACCATAGATGACTTGGGTGCCCAATTGATACAAGTTGTCTATGATTTTGGAGACATCCCTCTCGTTTCCGGGAATGGGAGATGCAGCGAAAATGACCGTATCATCCGGGTAGAGGCTGACATCGCGAAAGTTGCCTGTGGAGAGGCGGGCTAGTGCTGCATTCGGCTCTCCCTGACTTCCCGTACATAGAATTGCAACCTTTTCCGGCGGAAGCTGTTCGACGTCCCGTGCCTCCACGAGCATCCAGTCAGGAATATTCAAATACCCCCGCTCCATCGCAACCGAGACGACATTGACCATACTCCGTCCGAGCAAGGCGAGCCTCCTGTTCGTTTTTTTGGCTGAATCCACGACCTGCTGAACACGGCTGACATTGGAAGCAAAAGTGGACACGATTATTTTACCGGGTGCTCTGAGGAAGGCCTCATCCATATGGCTGGCCACCATTTTTTCTGAAGGAGATAAGCCTTTGCGCTCAGCATTGGTGCTTTCTGAAATAAGCACCAGTACGCCTTCTTTCCCAATCTCCGCCATTCGATGAATATCCGCGTATTCGTGATTATGCGGTGTGAGGTCAAACTTGAAATCCCCTGTATGTACGACATTCCCTTCAGGCGTCTTAAAAACGATGCCGAGGCAGTCCGGGATGCTATGGCTTACCTTGAAAAAGGAAACCTGGATGCTCCCCAATTCAAGCGTTGTGCTGGCGTCAATCGTTGTCAGCTCCGTTTCCCGCAGAAGCCGGTGTTCCTCCAGCTTCAGCTCGATCAAGCCCAATGTGAAATGGGTGGCATAGATGGGCATGTTGAGTTTTTTAAGAATGTGGGGGATGCCTCCGATATGATCTTCATGTCCATGGGTGACAATCAATCCCCTGATTTTGTCCCTGTTTTCTTCCAGGTATGTAATGTCGGGGATGATCAGATCAATGCCAAGCAAAGTCTCGTCAGGGAATTTGCCTCCGCAGTCGATGACGATGATGTCATCCTCGTATTGAACAACATACATGTTCTTGCCGATTTCATTGATACCGCCAAGAGCAAATATGGAAAGAGCATTTTGTTTTGTGCTCATTTTGGGTCCTCCTATAGTTCATTTTGAGTTGTTATTAGTATGTGTGGGTTGGGATGGAATTATTTAGGGTGGTGGTGTTTTGTCCTTAATGTTGTATTGATTGTGGGAAGTTGAATAGCTACGGCGTTGGGTAGGCGGAGTTAGTGGCGCTGGGCGGGGAAAATATGGGAGACCACGATAGTTGGGAAAATGAGGAATAGTGGTCTCAAAAGCCGTGGATGAGACCACGATAGTTGGGAAAGGGAGAGAATAGTGGTCTCAAAAGCCGTGGATGAGACCACGATAGTTGGGAAAATGAGGAATAGTGGTCTCAAAAGCCGTGGATGAGACCATGATAGTTGGGAAAATGAGGAATAGTGGTCTCAAAAGCCGTGGATGAGACCACGATAGGTGAGAAAACGAGGAATGGTGGTTTCAAAAGCCGTGGATGAGACCACGATAGTTGGGAAAATGAGGAATGGTGGTTTCAAAAGCATCTGATTGATTCAAGCTAACCCTCACAGCAAGTCTTTTACTCAAAA
Source organism: Bacillota bacterium (assembly GCA_051750385.1). Lineage (GTDB taxonomy): Bacteria > Bacillota > Bacilli > Bacillales > Bacillaceae_I > Sutcliffiella_A. The sequence goes on from JBNJJQ010000009.1 coordinate 122,983, forward strand.
CAAAAACAAAACCCGCGAATCAAAGCAATACCTCCTAAAAGGCACGCCACAACGCGGGCTCCACATCAAACTAAATTATACTCTTTTAACCGAAATAGCCTTCCGCACCTTCTGCAGCGCTTCTTTCCCTTGCTCCTTCTTCGCCATCAAGACATTCACATATATCGCATCGATCATCGCCAGCTGGGCAATACGCGAAGCCAATGCCTCCGAACGGTAGTCGGTTTCCTCGGAAACAGTGTACAGGGGTATGTCCACCTTTTGGCTCAAAGGTGATTTTGCAAAGTTGGTGATTCCAATTGTTTTGACGCCGTTATCTTGTACAACCTCCATTACATGCATCATGTCCTTCGAGGCACCGGTGTGGGAGATAATGATTGCCACATCCTCCGAGGTCAACTGGCTGGCAGACATGAGCTGCATATGGGTGTCGGCTTGGACGCTGACAGAAATTCCGGTCCTTATGAATTTGTGGTAAGCGTCCAATGCAATGACATTGGAGCCACCGCTTCCGAACAGCTCCACCTTCCGGGCGCCGAGGATGGCTTGGACTGCCTGCTTGAATGAAGGTTCATCAAGCACCTTCAAAGTGTCCTCTAGTGTTTTTATATTGGAGCGGAAGACTTTTTCCGCAACAGTTTTTTCGTTATCATCCTCCATGATGTTCTCATGGATATCCTGGATAGGTTCCACGATTTCTGTAGCAAGCGCAATCTTCATGGCCTGGTAGCCCTTGAAGCCAATTCGCTGGCAGAAACGGAATACGGTGGAGTCGGCAACACCGAGATCATCGGCAACCTGATTGATGGTGCTATGGACGATTTTTTTGGGGTTATTGAGGATATAATCCGCGATGGCAAGCTCCTTTCCCCTGAATTTCGGGTAGTGGGAACGAATGCGCATCATGCAGTATTGCTTCTCTTGAGTGTTCATGGTGCGACCTCCAGAATTAGTAGTCTTACTATCTATCTTAATATGATTCAAAGAAAAATAAAATATTTTTTTGATAACGCTTGCAAAATGGGGAATTTTTTTTCATAATAGGAACATAACAAAAAATATTTTTCCTCAAAAGAATAATGAGATGGAATATTTTTCCGCATCCACATAAAACACAGTAGCAACATGAAGGGAGTTCTAGCAAACTATGAAACTTGCAATGATAGGTTTAGGCAAAATGGGGTATAACCTGACTCTTAACCTGATAGATAACAAGCACGAGGTGGTTGCTTTTGACGTCGAGCGTGAAAACGTTGCCAAAAGTGAACAGTATGGCGCAATACCTGCCTACTCGATTGAAGAGGCGATCGGAAAGCTGGAATCTCCAAAGGTTATCTGGATGATGGTACCGGCAGGAGAAATTACGGAAAGTGTACTAAGCGAGATTAGTAGATTTGTAACGGAAGGCGACATCATCATCGATGGCGGAAACTCCAACTACAAGGATACGCTGAAGCGTGCGACAGCACTTGCTGAAAAAGGCATCCACTATCTAGATGTCGGCACAAGCGGAGGAATGGATGGCGCACGTAACGGTGCCTGCACGATGGTTGGCGGGAACGAAGCAGCATTTTGCCATGTGGAAGACATTTTCAAAGATATCTGCGTAGAGAATGGATACCTGTATGCCGGCAAATCCGGAAGCGGCCATTTCTTGAAAATGGTACATAACGGAGTGGAATACGGCATGATGCAGTCCATTGCAGAAGGCTTTGACATTCTCGATAAAAGTGATTTCGATTTTGATTATGAAAAGGTTGCAAGGGTATGGAATAATGGCTCGGTTGTCCGCTCATGGTTGATGGAATTGACGGAGAACGCATTCAGCAAGGATGCTAATCTGGAAGCAATCAAAGGTGTGATGCACTCATCCGGTGAAGGAAAATGGACAGTGGAGACTGCGCTGGATTTGCAGGCGGCGGCACCAGTAATCACCATGGCGCTGATGATGCGTTACCGCTCACTTGAGACCGATACGTTTTCCGGAAAAGTTGTAGCAGCGTTACGAAATGAATTTGGCGGCCATGCCGTTGAAAAAAACTAATATTAGGAGGAAACTAACATGTCAGGTTCTATGTTGATATTGATCGCAGCAGCAGCGATATTTTTGCTATTATTTTTGGTAATCCGTACAAAGCTACATGCGTTCGTTGCACTTTTACTTGTGAGTTTACTGGTTGGTATTGCAGCAGGCATGCCACTTAATGAAGTTATCGCATCCGTTCAGAACGGGATGGGAGGCACTCTCGGGTTCGTAGCAGTCGTGGTCGGACTTGGTGCCATGTTCGGTAAAATGCTGGAGGTTTCCGGCGGAGCAGAACGTCTTGCTCAAACATTGATGAAAAAGTTTGGCGAAGAAAAGTCCCAATGGGCACTGGGTATTACAGGTTTCCTAGTAGCAATCCCGGTATTCTTTGATGTTGGATTCATCATTTTGGTTCCGATCGTTTATGGATTAGCCAGAAAAACAGGAAAATCATTATTGCACTATGGTATTCCATTGCTTGCAGGTTTAGCGGTAACGCACAGTTTCATTCCGCCAACACCTGGACCAATCGCAGTTGCAGACTTGATTGGTGCAGATCTTGGCTGGGTCATCTTGTTCGGGGTAATCGCGGGTATTCCGGCTATGATCCTTGCGGGTCCTGTTTTCGGTAAGTATATCGGTAAAAAGATTCAAGTGGCAGTTCCGAAATATATGGAAATGGAAGAAAAAGAGTACGACAAAGATCTACCTGGCTTTGGACTGATCGCTTCCATCATTTTAGTTCCATTAGTATTGATTTTAGTGAATACGCTTTCTACAGTCGTCTATGAAGAAGGCCATATCGTAAGGGAAATTACGACTTTCGTTGGTCATCCATTTGTGGCATTGACTATTGCAACACTATTAACCTTCTTCTTTTTAGGTACAAAACGCGGCTACAGCAAGCAGGAAATCCAAGACATTGCAACAAAAGCGTTGGAGCCTGCAGGTATCATCATTCTTGTAACTGGTGCAGGTGGAGTATTCAAGCAAGTACTGATCGACTCTGGTGTTGGTGAAGTACTAGGTGATATGATGGCTGGATCTGCATTGCCGCCAATCGTATTAGCGTTCTTAATCGCAGCAGCAGTTCGTGTTGCTCAAGGTTCTGCAACAGTATCTATGGTAACAGCAGCGGGTCTTATCACACCGCTTATCGGAATCATGGGTCTTGAAGGACCGGTACTAGGACTGATCGTTATCTCGATTGCCTCCGGTGCGACCGTCCTTTCACACGTAAACGACTCCGGCTTCTGGCTTGTGAACAGATACTTCGGACTCGACGTAAAAGACACATTGAAATCCTGGACCGTCATGGAAACGATTATCGGTTTAGTCGGTTTTGTGGTAGTATTTGTTATTGGAATATTTATCGGGTAGGTATCGGGTAGGGACTGGTCCCTCGTCCCACTATGAACGGACAAAAGCGCTGATTAGGCGCTTTTTCCGTTTGGCGACGGGGACAGGTTCCTTGTCCCATGAATTTACATCACTCGAAGGACAGAAAGACCGGCAATAAGGAGGAAATCAACTTGGCTAAATACATGTTAGGTGTCGATATAGGAACGACGAGTACGAAGGCGGTTCTTTTTACGAAGAAGGGGCAGGTGCGCAGCCAGTTTGCTGTGGAATATCCATTGTATACCCCAGAGCTTGGAGCGGCTGAACAGGATCCGGATGAGATTTTGCAGGCGGTTCTGACTTCGATCAGGGAAGCGGTCAGTCTGGGGAACATCTCAGAAAACGAGCTTTCTCATGTCAGCTTCAGTGCGGCGATGCACAGCGTGATTGCGATAGATGAAGCGGGTACTCCATTGACGAAAAGCATCACATGGGCTGATCAGCGCAGCGAGAAATGGGCGAAGAAGCTGAAGGAGGAATGGAACGGTCACGAGATCTACCTGCGTACCGGAACTCCGATTCATCCGATGTCCCCATTGGCGAAGCTGGTTTGGCTCCGTAACGACCATCCAGAGGTTTTCGAAAAAGCGGCAAAATTCATTTCCATTAAGGAATATGTCTTCCATAAATTATTCGGCGAGTATATTGTGGATTACTCCATCGCTTCTGCCACAGGACTGTTCAATCTGAAAAATCTCACCTGGGATGTAGGAGCTTTAACGATTGCGGGAGTGGCACCTGAGCAGCTTTCCCGAATTGTCCCAACTACGGAAGTGATAAGAGGAATGAAGCCGGAAGTGGCTGTTGTGCTGGGAATCTCCGCTGATGTTCCATTTGTAGTTGGAGCCAATGACGGGGTACTTTCCAACCTTGGTGTAAATGCGGTTCAGCCTGGTGTAGTCGCGTTGACAATCGGAACAAGCGGTGCAATCCGTACGGTAACCGACCGTCCTGTGACAGATCCAAAGGGAAGAACATTCTGCTATGCCCTTACGGAAAAGCAATGGGTAATCGGCGGTCCTGTCAATAATGGCGGGATGATCATGCGCTGGCTTCGCGATGAGCTTTGCGGGGAAGAGGCGGAGGAAGCGGGCCTTGCAGGGATGGATCCGTACGATGTGATCACCTCCCGGATTGCAAGCATCAAGCCTGGATCGGAAGGGGTCATTTTCCATCCTTACCTGACTGGTGAACGTGCACCGATATGGAACGGAAATGCACGTGGATCCTTCTTCGGCCTCGGCATCCATCATAAAAAAGAGCATATGATGCGTGCCGTCCTGGAAGGAATCAACCTGAATCTCTATACAGTTCTTTTGGCGTTAGAGGAAATCATCGGGATTCCGGATAAAATCCATGCAACAGGCGGGTTCGCCCGTTCCGAGGTGTGGTGCCAAATGCTGTCCAACATTTTCAATCAGCAGGTAAGCATTCCGGAAAGCGTAGAGAGCTCGTGCCTTGGAGCGGCGGTGCTCGGTTTGTATGCGTTAGGTGAAATCGACAGCTTTGACGTGATGGCCGAGATGGTCGGATCGACGAACAGCTACACGCCGGAAGCCGAAGCGGTGGAAACATATAAAGAGCTGACGCCAATCTTTATCCGCTTGAGCCGACTGTTTCAGCAGGAATATGATGAGATTGTGAAGTTTCAACAGCGATAAAAAAATTCAACAAAATAAAAGAACGACATTCTCTCTATCCATACCATAGCGAGATTGTCGTTCTTTTTTATAGCTCCTATTCAGTTTTTCTTTCTTCGTCTTCGTCATTTTTGTCGTCAGATTTGCTAGTGCATAGGTTCCCCGGCCGTTCTCCGGATTTCTTTTTCCTTCGCGTGCAAGCTTTTCCCGCAACTTTTTTGCTTTGCTCTTTGCCATTTTGTTCACTCCTAACATATATTTACAAAGAGTATACAGGATAAACCTTGTATTGGAAATAGGTTTTCGTCCTTTTGCTATGTTTTATTGAGCTGTGTTTCTGCTATAATATCACTATTGTGTAATTTTTGAGAGGTAGGTACGGAAACTGTGAAAAATGAACTTTTAAATAAAGAGATAGACCGTAGAAGAACGTTTGCGATTATTTCGCATCCGGATGCCGGGAAAACAACGTTAACGGAGAAGCTTTTATTATTCGGAAACGTAATCCGTTCAGCGGGTACGGTAAAAGGGAAGAAATCCGGCAAGTTCGCGACGTCGGATTGGATGGAAATCGAGAAAAAACGTGGAATTTCCGTTACGTCCAGTGTCATGAGCTTTGAGTATATGGACCGCCATATCAACATTCTCGATACCCCTGGACACGAAGATTTCAGTGAAGATACGTATCGTACGCTGACGGCAGTGGACAGCGCGGTGATGATTATCGACTGTACAAAAGGGGTGGAGCCTCAGACGATCAAGCTTTTCAAGGTTTGTCGTATGCGCGGGATTCCTATTTTCACATTCATCAACAAGCTGGACCGTGAAGGAAAAGAGCCGCTTGCACTCTTGGAGGAAATTGAAGAGGTTCTCGGGATCGAGTCCTATGCGATGAACTGGCCTGTAGGTATGGGGAAACGCTTCTTAGGCGTTTATGACCGCTACAATGAAGTGTTCATCCGCTACCAAGGGAAGGACGAGGAAGATCGCATTCCTTTTAAAGAATTGGATGGGGTAGAAGAAATCTCTACACACCCAACGTTCGTTCAAGCAAAAGAGGACTTTGATCTTTTAGAGGAAGCGGGCAATGACTTTTCGATTGAAAAAGTGAAGAACGGATTGCAGACGCCTGTATTCTTCGGAAGTGCGATCTCCAACTTCGGTGTCGAAATGTTCTTCCGTACGTTCCTTGATCTTGCGAGTGAGCCGCAGCCGCGTCAGACCTCCGTGGAAAAAATTGAACCGCAGGCGCCTGGATTCTCCGGCTTTATTTTCAAAATACAAGCCAACATGAATCCGGCACACCGCGACCGTCTGGCATTCCTGCGAATCTGCTCCGGTGTGTTCGAGCGAGGAATGACGGTATCGGTAGCCCGTACCGGTAAAACGATCAAGCTATCGCAGTCGCAGCAATTCCTTGCATCAGACCGCGAAACGGTGGACCATGCGTACCCTGGTGACATTATCGGAATCTATGATCCTGGTGTGTACCAGATTGGGGACTCGTTATTCGATGGCAACCAAAAGGTAGAATTCGATGAAATCCCTACGTTTGCTCCCGAGCTTTTTGTAAAAGTGGAAGCGAAGAACGTCATGAAAGGGAAGCAGTTCGGAAAAGGCATCACGCAGCTTGTACAGGAAGGTGCGATCCAGCTGTTCCGTCAATACGGCACAGAAGCGTACATCCTTGGAGCAGTAGGTCAGCTTCAGCTGGACGTATTCGAATACCGCATGAAGGGCGAATATAATGTTGAGGTCGTCTATAACATGATCGGCTCCAAAATCCCTCGCTGGCTGGAGACCCAGGATGTCGATACGAACCTATTCGATTCCCGCAACATCCTGGTGAAGGACAGAAACGACCAGTATGTGGCACTGTTTGACAGTGACTTCTCCTTGCGCTGGTTCCACGAAAAGAATCCGAAAATCGGCCTGATTGATATTATGGCGAATGAGGATGAATAGATAATGCTTAGCCCATGCAAATTGTTGCATGGGCCTTTTGCACTAAAAAACTCATAGTCTACTAATAATGTCGTAAAATGTCTAAATTTATTATGCTTTTTGTCGATAAAAACAAAAACAAGTGGATATGGGGGCATTTAGGTGGGGAACGAGACAACTCTGGATGAATTGGCAGAATGGGAAGGACTTTACCGGATCAGGAATTATGTGGTGGGAAGCATGACCATCCTAAAGATAGGTGGGAAGGACGTTACGACGGGAAGTACGTTAGTCTATCTGGATGAGCTTAATGGAGAGAAGTTCCGTTTTGTCAGCAAGATTCTGTTGCCGGAAAATAAGGAAATTGTACTTGGGCTTCGATTTACAATCTCTGAGAAGGTTCTGGATTTTAAAGCGACAATCAAAGGTGTCAGAATCAATGAAAAGAAAAAACGCTATACGTATCTAGTCGGCCTTATCATGCAGGATGATAAAGAGATCATGAATGTCCTCTCTTTTGTAAATAAGATTCAGTTGGCAAACAAGCAGAAGAAATTAAGGAATGTCACGCGTACCGCGATAGAGGTGGAATAGAAGATTAGGGGTTTGATTTGGCGTTTATGGGTCGGACCACTTGAAAAGAGAATCGCTAGAAGATTTCCCAGAATCGCTAGAAGTCTGCAAAAAATCGCTAGAAGCTCACCCAGAATCGCTAGAAGTTGAGTGACAATCGCGAGAAGTCCCAAAAAAATCGCTAGAACACCTCGCTCCACGTTGCAATCCATTGGAATCTATAGCTTCCCCCATCTCAATCCTGTTATAATGTGTATTAGGAAAAAGTGTCTGACAGGAAAGAGGTTTTGAGTTTGTTATTGGTGAAGGTTTTGTTGGCGGTATTTCTGCCTGCGCTGCTTGTGGTGCTGTTCACCCGGGTTACATATAGCTTGTATGTGGGGACGGGGTTGACGATAGCGCTTTTCATAGGTTCCATGATAAAGGGGTATACAGAAGACTGGTATATCATTTTAATAGATGTGATTTCGATTGGGGTTGGCTTCATCTACGCGAGACGAATGGTGAAGAAATTCCAGTGAATGTAAAAAGGAGGCAGACTTTATTCAGAGTCCGTCTCCTTTTTTGCGTTTTCAGCCGCTTGGCGATATGCCTCCACAGCAGAACGTTCCTCTTTTGTCGTTTTCTCTAATCGTGCCGGACGGACAACCCACAATGGGTCCTTGCCATAGGTTTCCCCATAGCCTGTCAGCACACCGGTGAAGGTCACGAGGTCCCCCACTTTAATAGGCTGCGATGGTGTATCCGAAACAGTAACAAGTATTGTTGGCAGGAGCGGTTCCTGGAGCTCAAATGTCCGGTCATTTTCCACCCGTATCACCGTCGCGGTCCAGCGAACAGCCTTGTCCTTGTTTTCATCAATAAAATCGTGCACATATTCCCCATCAATTTCGCTATAGGTAAGTTCTTGCTCCGGATTCTGAAGGGCTTTTTCATCTATGTATGATAATTGTAGCGGTTCGGTGGGGATACTGTTCGTACTGCAGCCAGTCATCCACATAAAACCGCATAAAATAATGATAAAAAGACTATTTTTCATCCCAATCTCCCTTAAACAGGTTTCACATTTCCTCTACAGGATAACAATAATAGAATAAGAGCCTAATATCAACATCGAGGGAATCATGAATAAAAATAAACGAATGTCAGTTCGTATTTTTGTTGTTTTGGGGTTGCTTTGTGGTAGAATATTGGTAGATGTTTAGGAACGGAAATGGAGGCTGTGTAGATGGATCAGTTTGAATTAGTGTCAGGATATAAGCCGGAAGGGGACCAGCCCGAAGCTATCCGTCAAATAGTGGAAGGGCTGAATGCCGGCAAGAAGCATCAGACCCTGCTTGGGGCAACTGGAACAGGAAAGACCTTCACAGTGTCCAATGTCATAAAAGAAGTGAATAAGCCAACGTTGATCATCGCCCATAACAAAACGTTAGCAGGGCAACTATATAGTGAGTTCAAGGAATTTTTCCCGAACAATGCGGTAGAGTATTTTGTCAGCTACTATGACTACTACCAGCCGGAGGCCTATGTGCCATCCACAGATACATTCATCGAAAAGGATGCGAGCATCAACGACGAAATCGATAAGCTGCGCCACTCGGCTACAGCGTCCCTTTTTGAACGGCAGGATGTCATCATCATCGCCAGTGTATCGTGCATCTACGGGTTAGGGTCGCCGGAAGAGTACCGCGACCTTGTCGTTTCATTAAGAACAGGCATGGAAAAGGAACGTAACGCCCTGCTTCGCGATCTTGTCGACATTCAATATGCCCGAAACGATATTGATTTTAAGCGCGGAACGTTCCGGGTACGTGGCGATGTGGTGGAGATTTTCCCGGCCTCCCGCGATGAACATTGTATCCGCGTGGAGTTTTTTGGGGATGAAATCGACCGCATCCGTGAAGTGGATGCCCTCACAGGCGAAATACTTGGAGACCGTAATCATGTCTCGATTTTCCCTGCTTCCCACTTCGTAACCCGTGAAGAAAAAATGAAAAAAGCGATCGTGAATATACAGGCAGAACTGGAAGAGCGTCTGGTGGAGCTCCGGGAAAACAACAAGCTCCTGGAAGCGCAGCGACTTGAGCAGCGCACGCGCTATGACCTGGAAATGATGGCCGAGATGGGCTTCTGTTCCGGCATCGAGAACTACTCCAGGCATTTGACATTAAGGCCGGCCGGCTCGACCCCATACACCTTGATCGACTTCTTTCCGAAGGACTTTCTGCTTGTCGTGGATGAGTCTCATGTTACGCTTCCACAAATCAGGGGTATGTTCAATGGGGACCAGGCGAGAAAACAGGTACTTGTAGACCATGGCTTCCGTTTGCCGTCATCAAAGGATAATCGCCCATTAAGATTTGAGGAGTTTGAAGAAAAAACAAGTCAAATAGTATATGTGTCCGCCACACCGGGACCTTATGAAATAGAGCATACACCAGAAATGATTCAGCAGATCATCCGACCGACAGGCCTATTAGATCCTACGATAGAGGTCCGTCCAATCAAAGGACAGATTGATGACCTGATCGGCGAAATCCATAAACGGGTGGAAAACGATGAAAGAGTGCTTGTAACGACCCTTACGAAAAAGATGTCCGAGGATCTGACAGCTTACCTGAAGGAGCTCGGCATCAAGATTGCCTATCTCCATTCTGAAATAAAAACCTTGGAGCGGATCGAGATCATTCGTGAGCTGCGCCTTGGAAAATATGATGTACTGGTGGGAATCAACCTCTTAAGGGAAGGTCTCGATATTCCGGAGGTCTCCCTTGTCACCATTCTGGATGCAGACAAAGAGGGCTTCCTCCGTTCGGAGCGATCCCTCATCCAGACAATCGGCCGCGCTGCGCGTAACTCCAACGGAAAGGTTATCATGTATGCAGATAAAATAACGAAAAGCATGGAGATCGCCTTAAGTGAGACGAAGCGCCGCCGTGAAATACAGGAAGCATACAACCTTGAGCATGGCATTACCCCGACCACGATCCAGAAGAAAGTTCGCGATGTCATTAAAGCCACTTTTGCGGCCGAGGATCAAGGGGAATATGATACAAAGGCAATATTACGACCAAAAAACAAAAAAGAGCGAGCAAAGCTCATAGAAGGTATGGAGCAGGAGATGAAGGACGCCGCAAAAGCACTCGATTTCGAACGGGCTGCCGAGCTTCGTGATCTCATCTTAGAGCTGAAAGCGGAAGGATGACGAAAGAATGGCAATGGATAAGATAGTAGTGAAAGGGGCCAGAGCCCATAACTTAAAAGATATCGATGTGACGATTCCCCGGGATAAGCTTGTCGTTTTGACAGGTCTATCAGGTTCAGGGAAATCGTCCCTTGCGTTTGATACGATTTATGCAGAAGGGCAGCGGAGATATGTGGAATCCCTGTCTGCGTATGCACGCCAGTTTTTAGGACAGATGGATAAGCCGGATGTCGATGCAATAGAAGGCCTCTCGCCTGCCATCTCCATCGACCAGAAGACGACAAGCCGCAATCCGCGTTCGACTGTTGGTACGGTTACGGAGATCTATGACTATCTGCGTCTGCTTTTTGCACGGGTGGGCCGTCCAACATGTCCAAAGCATGGAATTGAAATCTCCTCACAGACTATCGAGCAGATGGTGGACCGAATCCTGGAATATCCGGAACGGACGAAGCTGCAAATCCTTGCGCCAGTTGTGCAAGGGCGCAAAGGGACCCATGTAAAGACGCTCGAAGACATCAAGAAACAGGGTTATGTCCGTGTTCGTGTTAATGGGGAAATGGTCGAGGTAACGGAAGAAATAGAATTGGAAAAGAATAAAAAGCATTCAATCGAAGTGGTAATCGACCGGATTGTCGTAAAAGAAGGTGTTGCAACGCGTCTTTCCGATTCATTGGAAACGGCATTACGCCTAGGAGACGGCAAGGTCATCGTTGATGTAATGGGAGAAGAGGAACTGCTGTTCAGCGAGCATCATGCCTGTCCGCAATGCGGTTTCTCAATCGGGGAGCTTGAGCCGAGAATGTTCTCTTTCAATAGCCCATATGGTGCCTGCCAGAAGTGTGATGGTCTTGGTACGAAACTCGAAGTCGATGTGGACCTGGTTCTGCCGAATAAACGACTCAGTTTGAAGGAGCATGCCCTTGCGCCTTGGGAGCCTACCAGTTCGCAATATTATCCGCAAATGCTGCAGGCGGTCTGCAACCATTATGGCATCGATATGGATGTTCCGGTAAGTGAAATTCCGGATCACCTGCTCGACAAGGTTCTTTATGGCAGTGGAAAAGATGAAGTCTACTTCCGCTATGAAAATGACTTTGGTCAGGTTCGGGAAAGCTATATCCGTTTTGAAGGGGTCATTCCGAATGTGGAACGCCGCTACAAGGAAACGAGCTCCGATTACATTCGCGAGCAGATGGAAAAATACATGGCGCAGCAGCCATGCCCTGGTTGTAAAGGGTTCCGTCTGAAAATCGAGAGCTTGTCCGTTCTAATTAACAAACTCCATATCGGAAATGTAACCAACTTTTCCATCGTGGAGGCTATTGAATTCTTTGAAAATATGGATCTTACCGAAAAGGAAAAGAAAATCGCCAACATGATTCTTCGTGAAATCAGTGAGCGGTTAGGCTTCTTGAACAATGTCGGCTTGGATTACCTGTCACTCAGCCGGGCAGCTGGAACACTGTCAGGGGGGGAAGCACAGCGTATCCGTCTGGCTACTCAGATCGGTTCAAGGCTTACTGGCGTTCTCTATATCCTCGATGAGCCTTCCATCGGATTGCATCAACGAGATAACGACCGCCTCATCCAGACGCTGAAAAACATGCGCGATATAGGAAATACCTTGATTGTGGTGGAACATGACGAGGACACGATGATCGCGGCAGACTATCTGATTGATATCGGACCTGGAGCTGGTGTACATGGAGGGAATATCGTCTCTGCCGGTACTCCGGAAGAGGTAATGAACGATCCTCATTCCTTGACAGGACAATACTTGTCCGGGAAGAAGTTCATTCCGCTGCCGGCCGAAAGAATAGTGGTCAAGGATCGCTTCTTGGAGATAGTCGGTGCGAATGAAAACAACCTGAGCAATGTTTCGGTGAAAATTCCGCTTGGCTGCTTTGTTGCCGTAACAGGGGTTTCGGGATCTGGAAAAAGTACGCTGATCAATGATATTCTCCATAAGTCATTGGCACAGCGATTGCATAATGCGAAAACAAAGCCTGGGGAGCATAAGGAAATCAAAGGCGTGGAACACCTCGACAAAGTGATTGATATCGATCAGTCGCCAATCGGGCGTACACCGAGATCCAATCCTGCAACCTATACTGGCGTGTTCGATGATATTCGTGATGTGTTTGCCTCCACGAATGAGGCGAAGGTGCGCGGCTATAAAAAGGGACGCTTCAGCTTTAACGTAAAAGGTGGGCGCTGTGAGGCATGTCGTGGGGATGGAATCATCAAAATCGAGATGCATTTCCTTCCGGATGTTTATGTACCTTGTGAAGTGTGCCATGGAAAGCGTTACAACCGTGAAACATTGGAGGTCCAGTACAAAGGAAAGAACATTGCCGATATCCTGGAGATGACAGTGGAAGATGCAGTTAGCTTCTTTGAGAACATCCCGAAAATCAAACGCAAGCTTCAGACGGTTTTTGATGTCGGACTCGGCTATATTACCCTGGGTCAGCCTGCAACGACCCTTTCCGGGGGAGAGGCGCAGCGTGTGAAGCTTGCGTCCGAACTGCATCGCAGATCTACCGGCCGTTCCCTTTATATCCTGGATGAGCCTACCACAGGTCTTCATGTTGATGATATTGCGAGACTGCTTAAGGTTCTTCAGCGACTGGTGGAGAACGGGGATACGGTTCTTGTCATAGAGCATAATCTTGACGTAATCAAAGCCGTCGACTACATGATCGACCTTGGACCGGAGGGTGGCGACAAAGGTGGTACCATTATTGCAACAGGTACACCGGAGGAAATCATCGAAGTGGAAGCTTCCTATACAGGCCAATATTTGAGACCGGTGCTTTTGCGAGATCGCGACCGCATGGATCAGAAGGTTCGTGAAGTCGAAACGGTAAGTAAAGGTTAAAATCTAAAACATAACAAAAGGGCTGGAGCTTGATGGATAATTCGTCAAAGCTTCCAGCCCTTTTTTCTATTTTACTATTATCCGTAGATTAGTCTGGTTGTTGATGACTATTCCTTTTCCTGTTCCTCTTCCACTTTTTTCTCGATGATGTCCTTCAGAAAGCGGACATCCATTTCGTACGTTTTATCCTTGAAACGTACTTCGCCAGTATTTTCGTTGAGTTTTCCTTTCAGGTGAAAAGAGGCGCTCTGAACGATATATTCCTTGGTATCTTCATCATAGGTGAAATCCGCTTTGTCGATTTCATTGGACACGACAGGTCGGATTGTATTTTCCACGTAATTGGTGGAGGACTCCGTGAAGTCAGGGCCAAGAATACCGAAGTACACTAAACCTACTAATACTAGTCCTATGATTACCAGCTTTGATATCATGCTTTTTAGGAAAGGGATTACAACAAATAAAACAACCAGTACGATAATGATGGTCAATAAATGCTCCATAACAAAATCTAACATACTCTTCACTCCTTCTATCCTACTTACTACCCACTATACCCAACTATTATTCTTCATTATACCATTCTTAAGTTTAGTCCCAAGAGAAGCGGGAAAATTTAATAGCAACATTGAACACCGCTGTTGATTTGCGCACTAGGCTGCGCTTTCCGAGGGGCGGTGCTGGAGCCTTCTTGCGCTTCGCCCTGGGGGTCTCCAGCCTACCGCTGTCTCCCTCAGGAGTCTTCGCCTATTGCTCCAATCAACAGCTGGAATTACGTAATAACCAATATAGGACTTTAACAAATTTGATTCATATAAGCCTCTAGACGTAGTAGATGGGGAGCAAGAATACTGCTGGGGTCTGACCCCTAATGAAGGGATTTATGCGACAATGATGATAGGAAGTAATTAAAGGATAAAGAATAAGTGATAGGCTACTTTGTTGCTATTAATACAGGAAGACTTGTTCTATTCCTTTCCCCCTATTGGTTGGAGCGCAAGGGGTGAAACTCCTGCGGGAGCAGCGTGTCAAGGGAGACCCCGCAGGCGCTTTAAGCGCCGAGGAGGCTCCCGAGGCCGCCCGCGGAAAGCGATCCCCCTGGAGCGGAAACCAATAGGGGTGTTTAACAACTTTACAAAATACCCCCCGTTTTCAAGCAACAATCTTTACAAAATTTTCAGTATCAAAAGAGCTTTACAGAAAGTGTGAAACTTTTTGGGTAGGGTATGCGTATTAGTAGGTAGTGGGATCCTGGCAGGTGTTGATGCCGGGACTTGAAAGTGAAGGGAGGTGGCCGTCTTGGGAAAGAATAATAAGGTTTTGTCGGCGCTATGTTACTTCAGTTTGTTTTTTGCACCGTTTTTGCTGCCGCTTGTGGTGTATTTTATAGCGGATGAACAGGAGGTGAAGGGGCATGCGATGGCATCACTGCTCTCACATCTGCTGCCTCTGATTGTCGTTCCCTTCTTTGCGCTCAGCTTTGGTATGAATCAGGCAGCGCTGCCTTTGTTCATCCTGCTGATCGTAATCGGCGCCGTTCTGGTCATAGGAACCACAGTCTGGAATATTGTTAGAGGAATTCAACTTTTAAAAGAATCATAAAGGGCATACACACTGTCCAACTCATACAACAAAATCATGATGGATATACTAAAGGAGGAAGAAAGAATGGAAGAGCGTAAAAGAATTTTGAAGCTGGTGGAAGAAGGAAAGCTGACTGCGGAAGAGGCAATCATTCTTTTGGAGAGTTTGGAAAAGAACAATCAGGAAAAAGATATGAAGAATGATGAGCTGGTAACCGAGTGGACGAAAAACTCTAAAGTCTCACAAGATGCAGAGAATGATGTTTTTGCAGCATTATCATCGAAAATTTTTTCAAAGACCGGTTCAGGCTCCCAACAGGGGGAAAAGCAGAAAACGAAGAAAGATTATTCCTCCTACAGCAAGCAGGCTTCCTCTTTTAAAAATAACATCATGGATTTTGTAGGAAGCGCTTTGCAGAAAATCAAGGACCTTGATCTGGATTTTAACTTTGGACCGTCAACTTCAATCCATCACATTTTCCAACAATCCGATGTTTATTTGCAGGACATCGATATCGATGTGGCAAATGGAAACGTGAAGCTAATACCATGGAAAGAAAAAGACGTAAAGATCGAGTGTGAGGCGAAGGTCTACGAAGTGGAGACACAGGATGAGGCCCGCAAGGCATTTTTATCGGAAGTGCTGTTTTCGATTGAATCAGGAAAGCTTCGTTTTTCCGTTCAGAAGAAGCAGTTGAAAGTAGACGCGACGGTGTACATCCCGGAGGCTGAGTATCATAACCTGCATGTGCGTATGTTTAATGGCCGAATCGAAGGGGAAGGTCTACATGTAACGACGATGAAGCTGAAATCAGCCAATGGTTCGATCATGATAGACCGTGCAACAAGTTCCGACATGGAAGTGGAAACGGCAAACGGGCATATTAAGCTGATCGATTGCAACAGCAGGGAGTTGGAAGCTGAAACGATCAATGGCAAGGTCTTTGTTAAAGGAGACATTGAGAAGCTGGATATCCAGAGTTTTAACGGGAACGTAACCGGTGAATTGACTGGGGATTCCGTCCGCTCCGTGATGGCGAAAACAAAGACCGGCAGTATCGACTTATATTTGCCGACTACAAACAGTATAGAGGCGGAATTGAAGAGCAACCTTGGCGGCTTTACATGTGAAATGCCGGGAATGGATGTAGTGGAAGAGAAAAATGAAGTGGTACAGAAAGCCATGCACTTTAAAGTAAAGAAAGAAGATGCAGCGCTCACGCATATTTTAGCGGAGACAACGACTGGATCTATCTCCATAAAACCGTATGAGGTGAAATAAATTGAAAAAACTTATTCGTTCCAAATATGACAGAAAACTTGCAGGTGTACTTGGCGGACTTGCCAAATACATGGGAATGGATGCGACACTTTTACGTGTAATCTTCGTCATTGCCCTGTTCCCAACAGGCTTTGTACCACTGCTTATCACCTACTTTGTTCTAGTATTCCTGATGCCGAATGATGAAGGTGAAATGCGGTCATGAAATGGGCCGCAAGCATTTTAGTTAATGCGCTTGTCCTGATCGTCGTATCCGGCTACTTCGACTCTTTCTACTTGAGCGGGGTCGGAGCGGCCATCATCGCGAGCTTGATTCTTGCAGTTTTGAACACCATCGTAAAGCCGATACTGGTTCTTCTTACTCTGCCGGTTACCATTTTGTCGCTCGGGTTGTTCCTATTTGTGATCAACGCCATCACCCTCATGCTGACCGCTACCCTGATGGGCGATGCGTTCAATATTGACGGCTTCGGCACAGCGATAATAGCTGCGATTGTCATCTCGTTATTGAATCTGTTGATACAAAAAGCGATTGTTGAACCGTTGCAAGATAAAAAGAAATAGGAAAAGCAAAGCCCGGAATTCATACTTCCGGGCTTTTTATTTTCCCCCGATAAGTTTCTCCGCTTAATAATAAAGTTAAAAAGTGCTAAAATGGGAACAGGTTGTATTTTACATATGGGAAATAAAGTTTTTTACATAGTTAAGGAGGTTTTGGCAGTGCCAAAAGTTCGGACGAAGGATCTAATGGAAAAATTTAATTTTGAATTGATTGCCGGTGAGGAAGGGATCAACCGTCCAATTTCGACAAGTGATATTTCGAGACCGGGTATTGAAATATCAGGTTATTTCACTTATTATCCTGCTGAAAGAATTCAGCTGTTGGGAAAAACGGAGCTATCTTTCCTGGAGCGTCTGACACCGGCAGAGAAAAAGGACCGCATGGAACAGCTCTGCACAGATATCACGCCTGGAATCATTATCTCGCGTGATATGGAAGTGCCCAAGGAATTATTGGAAGCCGCAGAAAGGGAAAGTGTCCCTTTGATGCGTTCCTCTTTGAAAACGACGCGTCTTTCCTCCCACTTGACGAATTATCTGGAAGGAAAGCTTGCTCCGACAACTGCGGTACATGGTGTGCTTGTCGACATTTATGGTCTCGGCGTACTGATTACCGGGAAGAGTGGTGTCGGTAAAAGTGAAACAGCGCTCGAGCTTGTAAAAAGAGGCCATCGTCTTGTTGCAGATGATTGCGTGGAGATCCGCCAGGAGGATACAGATACGCTTATCGGGAATTCCCCGGAGCTGATCGAGCATCTGCTGGAGATCCGCGGGCTGGGTATCATCAATGTGATGACCCTGTTCGGGGCTGGAGCTGTACGAAGCTATAAACGCATCACGCTTGTTATCAATCTTGAGCTTTGGGATAAAAACAAGCAATATGACCGTCTTGGATTGGAAGAGGAAAAGATGAAGATCATTGATGCTGAGGTGACTAAATTGACGGTTCCGGTTCGTCCTGGACGAAACTTGGCAGTCATCATTGAGGTAGCGGCGATGAACTTCCGCCTGAAGCGTATGGGCATGAATGCGGCTGAACAGTTCTCGAACCGTTTATCCGGTGTCATCGATGAAGGGGAACATGAGGATATTTAAACTATGGGAGTGTGGAAGAAATGTTAATAGGTAACATTCAGCCGTTGGATCCGATATTAATCAGTTGGCCAATCACCATCTACTGGTATGGGGCGATCATTGGAACCGGTGCATTATTGGGACTTTGGATTGCCATGCGCGAATCCGAACGCCGTGGATTGAATAAAGATATTTTTGTTGATTTAGTGCTCTTTGCCATACCGATTGCAATTATTTGTGCTCGACTCTATTATGTTATTTTCCAATGGGATCATTACGGTGCAAACCCAGGTGAGATCATCAAAATCTGGGAAGGTGGCCTTGCCATCCATGGAGGCTTGATCGGGGCCATTGCAACCGGTGTTGTTTTTGCAAAAGTACGTGGAATCTCATTCTGGAAGCTTGCCGACATTGGAGCTCCAAGCATCATCCTTGGCCAGGCAATCGGCCGCTGGGGAAATTTCATGAACCAGGAAGCCCACGGAGGAGAGGTAACACGTGGATTCCTCGAAGGTCTTCATCTGCCGCAATTCATCATCGATCAGATGTATATCAACGGAACCTATTACCATCCGACGTTCCTCTATGAATCAATCTGGAATTTTGTCGGCTTTGGATTATTGCTGCTTCTGCGTCGGGTGAATCTTCGCCGCGGAGAGCTGTTCCTGAGCTATGTGATCTGGTATTCCATCGGACGCTACTTTGTGGAAGGAATGCGTACCGACAGTTTGATGCTGACGGAAAGCCTGCGCATTGCACAGGTGATTTCCATCGCACTTGTATTGCTTGCTATCGGCCTGATTGTGGTTCGCCGCATGACCGGCCTTGCCAATAAGAAATATTTAGATACAGATACTTCTTCATAAAATAGATAAACGGCCCCCGCATATGGTACGGCTTGTGTTGACAAAGGGGAGGGGAGCGCCTTGCTAGAGACGTTCAAACGAGGTCTTATGGTCGGTCTGAAGACGACCTGGACCTTAGGTAAAGTGATTTTTCCGGTAACATTGATTGTGGGTATTTTACAGCATGCCCCCATATTGCAATTTATCATTAAAGCGATTGCGCCATTGATGGGGATTTTCGGACTGTCCGGGGAAGCGGCCATTCCCCTTGTCATTGGGAACTTTCTTAATTTATATGCCGGGATCGGTGCCATCCTGACATTGGACCTTACTGTAAAAGAAGTGTTCATATTGGCGATTATGCTGTCCTTTTCCCATAATCTCCTGGTGGAATCGACGGTAGCGGCGAAAGTGGGCTTGAAGATTTGGGTGATTCTCATCGTCCGCCTCGGCTTGGCGATATTCTCCGGGATCATCATCAACCTTGCATGGAACGGCGGCCAGGAGCTTGCACAATACGGTCTGGTTTCGAAGTCCGAGGAGGCTGTCTCTGGATTTTTTCCAATCATCCTTGATGCGGTGCAGCGCGGTGTGATGGGTATCGTGCAGCTTGCCCTTATCGTCATCCCATTGATGATTCTTGTGCAATATATGAAGGAATTGGGCTGGCTCGCTGTCTTTTCGAAATGGATGGCGCCATTTATGAAATTGCTTGGCATGAAGGAAAATACCGCAACGACCATGGCAGCGGGATTGACGATTGGTCTTGCCTATGGTGCAGGAGTGATGATCCAGGCCGTAAAAGAGGATAATGTTAGCAAAAAGGACCTGACCCTGGCTTTCATATTCCTTGTTGCTTGCCATGCAGTCGTGGAGGATACATTGATCTTCATTCCGCTTGGCATACCTGTCTGGCCATTGCTTGTGATCCGCCTTGTTACTGCTATACTATTAACGATTGCTGTAGCATTCATCTGGAAAAGAATCGAAGTTTCAAAAAGAAAGGAAGCAACCTATGAGCATTAACACCTTACTGTTTGATTTGGATGGAACATTAATCGATACGAATGACTTGATCATTGAGTCTTTTTTACACACCTTGAACCACTACTATCCGGACCAATACCAGCGTGAAGATATCCTCACGTTCCTTGGACCGCCACTTTACGACACGTTCGTCAAAATGGATGAATCGCGGGTGGAGGAAATGATCAACCACTATCGCAACTTCAATTTGTCCAAGCATGATGAATTGGTGAAGGAGTTCGAAGGCGTCTATGACACGGTGAAGCTCCTTCATGAAAAAGGGCTGAAGCTCGGCATCGTTACAACAAAAATGCGCGGGACAGTCGTAATGGGATTAAAATTGACCGGACTAGATGCTTTCTTTGATATAGTGGTTTGCCTGGATGATGTAACGAATGCCAAGCCAGACCCGGAGCCAATCCACCTTGCCCTGCAACAGCTTGGATCCACTCCTGAAGAGGCGATCATGGTTGGAGACAACTACCATGATATCCTTGCAGGGAAGAATGCGGGTACGAAAACTGCAGCCGTAAGCTGGACGATCAAAGGCGTGGAGTACCTGCAGCAATTTGAACCGGATTATGTACTTACACATATGGAAGACATTCTACCGCTCGTTGGAGTGACCAAGGGTGAGTAGAAGGACGACCCGTTATCCGGTGGAAGGTGCGAATTCCCTTTGGCATGTGTACAAAACGGTTCCCTTTTTAAAAGTAGTGAAAAATTTCGCCGTCATTCAGCTTGCGAGGTATTCACCATTTTTAGGAATGAAAAATTGGCTTTATCGCAATTTTCTCGGGATGAAGGTAGGCAATCAGACTTCGTTTGCTCTGATGGTGATGCTTGATGTGATGTTCCCAGAGAAAATAAGCGTGGGGCGTAATACGGTAATCGGTTATAATACGACGATTCTCGCCCACGAATATCTCGTAAAGGAATACCGCCTTGGAGATGTCGAGATCGGCAGCGAGGTCATGATCGGGGCCAACACCACCATTCTCCCTGGGGTCACGATAGGAGACGGTGCCATCGTTTCCGCTGGTACTCTCGTACATAAGGATGTTGCGCCTGGCGTCTTCGTCGGCGGCAACCCGATGCGCGTCATCTATACGGAAGAAGAGATGGCGGAGCGGTTGAAAATGTAAGGTTGATTTAAGGCAGTCTACTCAATATTTTGGTGGGCTGTTTTTTTGTGTGTATGAAGGACCTCGCCTACGAAAATAGGTGATGAAAAGTCCATCATAGAGGGTATGAAGGACCAAATCACCTTAAATGGGGAAAGAAAAGTCCATCATAGGGACGATGAAGGACCAAACCACCGAAACGAGAGTGCAAAAAGTCCATCATAGGGGCGATGAAGGACCAAACCACCGAAACAAGAGTACAAAAAGTCCATCATAGAGGCGATGAAGAACAAAATCCCTGAAAAGGGAGTGCAAAAAGTCCATCATCAATAATAAACAAAGTTAATAAATGAGACTCAGAGCAAATAGGGCTTTAATTGTTCTGTTAGTAAAGCTCCCGAACCCTTCAACCACAAGGATAGAGTGTCTTTTTTTAGTAATAATAGGGTATAGGAGCGGTAAACGGTTATATAAATCCACCTCATAAAAATTTCTACATATCTAACTCACACTCAATTAATACCTTACACTTGACCATCATCACTCAATTTGTTAGTATGTTACCATATTAGCGAACTAAAGGATTTAGAATTTATTCTACAATTCATTTCAGCAAAAAGGCGGGCTGCCAAATGTCAAAACTGTTTATGTTTGAAAAACCTCTGGGAATGCGGGATACGCTCCCTTCATTATATGAACCGAAAAAGCTGGTCAAGGATACGATGACCAACGAAATCAACCATTGGGGCTATCAGTTTATGGAGACTCCGACTCTGGAATATTACGAAACGGTCGGCGAGGCTTCTGCTATTTTAGATCAGCAATTGTTCAAGCTGCTTGATCAACAGGGCCACACATTGGTGCTTCGTCCTGATATGACGGCACCGATTGCGAGGGTGGCGGCTTCAAGACTTGTAAATGAAGGCTACCCATTGCGCCTCGCGTACTCTGCGAATGTGTTTCGTGCCCAGCAGAATGAGGCGGGAAGACCGGCAGAGTTTGAACAAATCGGAGTGGAATGCATCGGGGACAGATCAATCAGTGCGGACGCAGAAATGATTGCATTGATGGTTTCCCTTTTACAGAAGGTCGGTCTATCCACTTTTACGATAGCGATTGGGCATGTCGGCTTTCTTCAAGAGATTTTTCTAGATATTGTCGGGAATGAAGAACGGGCTGCGACATTAAGAAGATATTTATATGAAAAAAATTATGTGGGGTACCGCGAGCATGTGAAAGGCCTGCCGTTATCCTCGATAGATAAAAAACGCCTCCTGTCTCTGTTGACCCTTCGTGGTAATTCCACGCAGATTCAGTCTGCAAAAGAGATTGTGGAAGGCGAAGCCGGGAGAAAAGCGATTGAAGAGCTGGAGCAGCTATGGACGATGCTTGAAGCCTACGGTGTACAGGATTTTGTGAAGCTGGATCTGAATATCGTCAGCCATATGAGCTATTACACTGGGATTGTATTCGAGGCCTATGCAGGGAATATCGGCTTTCCGATCGGGAACGGCGGACGGTATGATCAGCTTTTCCAAAAGTTTGATCGGGATAAGTCCGCTACCGGATTCGGCATTCATCTTGATCGTCTTTTAGAGGCGAAGGATATGAAAAAGACGACCGCTGCGATTCATGGTGTTCTTTTCAGCCAGGAACGCCGGGAAGAAGCGATAGATTTTGCGAGAACGAAAAGGGAAGAGGGAGAAAGAGTGGTGCTTCAGGATATCAGCGGTGTGGAAAATGTCGATGCATGCACCGGCTCCTTTCATGAGGTAACCTTTTTTCTCGGAAAGGCCAGAAAGGGGAATAAATCATGAGCGTACTGACAATTGCGATGCCAAAGGGGAGAATCTTTGAAGAAGCGGCAGCACTCCTAGTGAAGGCAGGCTATGAGATACCGCCTGATCTGGATGATTCCAGAAAGCTGATTATCGATGTACCTGCAGAGAACATGCGCTTTATTCTGGCCAAACCGATGGATGTGACGACATACGTCGAGCATGGAGTGGCAGATGTCGGGATTGCAGGAAAGGATGTCATGCTTGAGGAGGAGCGGGATGTCTACGAGGTGCTTGATTTGAAAATCAGCCACTGTTATCTGGCTGTTGCGGGACTGCCGGGAACGGAAATGCAGGATGTTGCACCGAAGATTGCCACCAAATATCCTGGAATCGCCTCCCGCTATTTCCGTGAACAGGGGGAGCAGGTGGAGATTGTGAAATTGAACGGTTCGATTGAGCTTGCTCCTATGATCGGGCTATCCGATCGCATTGTGGATATTGTATCCACAGGTCGGACATTAAAGGAGAACGGATTGGTGGAATTCGAACGGATTGTGGATATCACGTCCAGATTGATTGTCAATCCTGTGAGTTATCGCTTGAAGGACCAGCAAATTGATGAGCTTGTGGATAGATTGGCGCAAGTGGTAGAGGAGGTCTAGCTCCATGAAAATAAAGAGAATAGAAGAGAGCATATCACTGCGCCGCTCGCTTGATCAGGGAACGGAAGAGCAGCGGAAAGCGGTATTGGAAGTCATAGATGCAGTACGTACAAATGGGGATGCCGCCCTGTTGTCCTATACGGAAAAATGGGATGGCGCGAGGCTGGATAGTCTGCGGGTGACAAAAGAAGAAATCATCCAGGCATATGAAACTTTTCCGACAAGCATCAACGTGGTGATCCAGGAGGCTGCAGCAAATATCCGTGAGTACCATGAAAAGCAGGTCAGGCAATCGTGGTTATCCACAAAAGAGGATGGCACGATTTTAGGACAGAAGGTGACCGCACTTGATGCTGTTGGCGTCTATGTGCCAGGCGGAAAGGCGGCATACCCTTCTTCGGTGCTGATGAATGTTATTCCGGCTCAGGTTGCAGGTGTTGAACGCATTGCGATGGTGACGCCTCCAGCTGCTGATGGCACTGTTCCTGCAGGTGTCCTCGTTGCAGCGGATATCCTCGGTGTGGATGAAATCTATAAAGTCGGCGGGGCACAGGCGGTCGCAGCGCTTGCCTATGGAACAGAAACAGTGAGGCCTGTGGATAAAATCGTTGGACCTGGGAATATCTTTGTAGCGCTTGCAAAAAAAGAAGTGTATGGAATTGTGGATATTGACAGCATCGCCGGTCCAAGTGAAATTGTCGTACTGGCAGATGAAACGGCAAATGCCCATGAAGTGGCGGCAGATATGCTATCGCAGGCCGAGCATGATGAGCGTGCCTCCTGTGTGCTGGTGACAACCTGTGGAGAACTTGCGGAGCGTGTGGCGCTGGAAGTGGAAAAGCAGCTGTCCGATCTGCCACGTGAGGAGATGGCACGGGCTTCAATCAATGAATTTGGCGCCATCTATGTGACAGAGACGATGGAGGAAGCGCTCCGGGCGGTCAATGAACTGGCTCCGGAGCATCTGGAAGTGATGACAAAGGAACCGATGAACCTGCTGCCTTTTATCAAGCATGCTGGTGCGATATTCCTTGGAAGATACAGCTCTGAACCGGTTGGGGATTATTTTGCGGGACCGAATCATGTACTGCCGACAAATGGGACGGCACGCTTCTCCAGTGGATTATCTGTGGATGAATTTGTGAAAAAGTCGAGCATCATCATGTATAGTCAACAGGCGCTAGAGGATAATGTGGATAAAATTGCAACGTTTGCAAGATTGGAAGGTCTTGAGGCGCATGCACGTGCAGTGGAAGCAAGATTTAAAAAGCGAGGGGAATTCTGATGACAAGAACAGCAAGCATCGAGCGGAATACTAAGGAAACACAGATCAATTTATCTTTTTCGATAGATGGAGAAGGAGCGGCAAACCTTGAAACACCGGTCCCTTTCATGACACATATGCTGGACCTGTTCACCAAGCATGGCCAGTTCAACCTGGATCTGCAGGCAAACGGGGATGTGGATATCGATGACCATCACACAACGGAGGATATCGGAATCTGCCTCGGCCAGGCGCTGAAAAATGCGCTTGGGGATAAAATGGGGATAAAACGCTACGGCAATGCCTTTGTTCCGATGGATGAAGCCCTGGCGCAGGTGGTGGTGGATTTGAGCAACCGTCCGCATCTTGAAATCAGAGCGGAGTTCCCGAGCCAAAAGGTCGGAACCTTCGATACGGAGCTTGTGCATGAATTTTTATGGAAGCTGGCGTTGGAAGCAAGGATGAACCTGCATGTGGTCGTGCATTACGGAAGCAATACGCACCACATCATTGAAGCTATTTTTAAAGCATTGGGACGTGCCTTGGACGAAGCGACCACTATCGATCCTCGTGTAAAAGGAGTGCCTTCCACGAAAGGAATGTTATAGAATGATCGGCATCATCGACTATGGAATGGGTAATTTGTATAGTGTGAGCAAGGCATTGGAACGGATGGATGTGGAGTATGTCATCTCCTCGGAGCAAGAAGTACTGGCAAAGGCGGACAGCTTGATTCTGCCGGGAGTGGGATCATTCCGCGATGCGATGGCTATTTTAAAAGAGACAGAGCTCGACAAGTTTATTATAGATGAAGTGAATCGTGGAAAAGCGCTGCTCGGAATCTGTCTTGGTATGCAGCTCTTGTATGGCGAAAGCGAGGAAAACGGCGTCACGGAAGGTCTCGGTCTGCTCGAAGGCAGGGTCGTTCGTTTTCCTGGGGTGACTCCGAATGGTGAGAGCTACAAGGTTCCTCATATGGGATGGAACAAGTTGGACTTTCAGCAGGATTCGCCGCTTTTGGAAGGACTTGATGATGATTTTGTCTATTTTGTCCATTCCTATTATGTGACCGGTTTTGCTTCGGATGAATTGTTGGCGAGCAGCAGCTATGATGTGCAGGTGCCGGCTGTAGCTGGGCGTGGAAATGTGTTCGGCACACAGTTCCACCCAGAGAAAAGCAGTGACGCTGGTCTTGCGATTCTAAAGAATTTTGTAGGTTTGACGGAAAAGGGGGAGAAATAGATGGCATTTACTATCTATCCGGCAATCGATATGCGAGGCGGGAAGTGCGTGCGGTTGCTGCAGGGTGACTATAGCAAGGAGACGGTGTATGGCGATTCCCCTTTTGAGATGGCGAAGAGCTTCGTGGAACAGGGTGCCGAATGGATACATATGGTCGATCTTGATGGTGCAAAGGCTGGTGCTCCTGTGAATCATCCGTTTGTCCTGCAGGTTGCTCGTGAGCTTCCCGCTAAGGTACAGATCGGTGGCGGCATACGCTGTGCGGAAGACGTCGAGTTCTATTTATCGCAAGGTGTGGACCGGGTGATATTGGGAAGTGCAGCGATCAATAATCCTTCTTTTGTGAAAGAAATGCTGGCACGATACGGAGAAAAGATAGCAATCGGCCTGGATGCGAAGGATGGATATGTTGCCACAGAAGGCTGGGTGGAAACCTCCACAGTAAAAGCGGCAGTTCTAGGGCGTGAGCTTGCAGAGGCTGGCGCAAAGACCTTCATTTTTACCGATATTGCGACAGACGGCATGCTTTCTGGACCAAATGTTGGCGCAACAGCAGAGTTGGCCAGTGTGACGGGTGCTTCGGTCATTGCATCAGGAGGAGTAAGTTCCATGGTCGATCTACATGTGCTAAGGGAGTTTGCTGGGCGTGGAGTAGTAGGAGCTATTGTCGGCAAGGCGATTTATACGAATAAAATTACTCTGGCAAGTGCGATTGAAGAGGTGAAGTGACATGCTGACTAAGCGAATCATCCCTTGTTTGGATGTAAAAGAAGGACGTGTGGTAAAAGGGGTTCAGTTTGTAACGTTAAGAGATGCGGGCGATCCGGTGGAGCTTGCGGCTTTCTATGATGAAGAAGGTGCCGATGAACTGGTGTTTCTTGATATTTCCGCATCCCATGAAGGGCGTGAAACGATGGTCGAAGTGGTCGAACAGGTGGCGGCAAAGCTTGCGATTCCTTTTACTGTCGGCGGGGGCATCAATACGATCGAGGATATGAAAAGGCTACTGCGTGCAGGGGCGGATAAGGTTTCCCTGAATACGGCAGCATTGCTGAATCCGACTCTCATTCAAGCTGGAAGTGACTATTTTGGCTCGCAGTGTATCGTGGTTGCGATTGATGCTAAGTATGATGAGGAGCTTGGAAGCTGGCGCGTCTATACGCATGGCGGACGCCGGGAAACGGAGTGGGAAGTGGTAGCCTGGGCGAAGGAAGCTGTGCGCCTTGGTGCTGGGGAGATCTTGTTGACTAGCATGGATAGCGATGGCGAGAAAAAGGGCTTCAATCTTGCTTTGACAAAAGCGGTCAGCTCGGCCGTTAGCGTACCGGTAATTGCTTCTGGTGGAGCCGGTGAGGCTGCGCATTTCCTGGATGCATTTGAGGAAGGTGCGGCAGATGCGGCGCTTGCAGCATCTATCTTCCACTATAAAGAAACGTCTGTACGTGAAGTGAAATCATTTTTAAAAGAGAAGGGGGTGCTCGTTCGATGAGTGTGGAAATCAGTTTGGAAGCGGTGCGCTTCGATGAGAAGGGCCTTGTGCCGTGTATTGTTCAGGATGCCATGACCCGTGAAGTGTTGACGCTGGCCTATATGAACGGGGAGTCGCTTGTGAAAACGGTGGAAACCCGTGAAACGTGGTTTTGGAGCAGGTCCCGCGGTGAGCTTTGGCATAAGGGTGCCACTTCCGGCAATACGCAGAAGGTGATCGAAATGCGCTATGACTGTGATCAGGATACGGTTCTTGTACTTGTGGAGCCGAATGGGCCTGCTTGTCATAAGGGCGAGGAGACGTGTTTTCATGAGGTGATGCTGAAGGACAATGAGGACAAGAGCGGTTCGGGTTTAGGGATTCTTTCGACTTTGGAACGATTAATAGAAGGAAGACAGCAGCAGATGCCTGAAGGGTCGTATACCACTTACCTGTTTGAAGAGGGTGTGGATAAGATTTTGAAGAAGGTTGGGGAAGAAGCGGCCGAGGTGATTATTGCAGCGAAAAACCGCGACAAGGAGGAGCTTACGTGGGAAGCTGCTGACTTGATGTTTCATTTGATGGTGTTGCTCCGGGAGCAGGGTGTAAGGCTGGATGAAGTGTTGGCGGTTTTGGAGGAGCGGCATACTAAGAGTAAGTGATGTGGGGGTGTTTTTCTGGCAGCTGGGAGGTTGCTGGGGGGGCGCTTTTTTTGTGGGCTTTCATGGGTGTGTGGTGGTGCGAATTATGTCGAAGGATGCGTTTTATCGATATCGAAGTGGTTTTCGTTGATATATCGAAAAATCCGTGGATATATAGTTTTTTTCGTTGATATATGAAAAAAACCGTCGATATCGTGTTCGTTTTCGTTGATAAGTGATTTTTAGAGCAAAAAGTGGGAGTGGTTGTTGTTTAATTTCCCCATTGTTGTGTTTTTTTTGTTGGGGGGATGCTTAAGACCGGCGCCGGACCCCATAGGGTGTGGTCGTGGAATTTGTATGGTGCGCTTATGTTGTTTGGTTGAGGGATGTTGTGTGGTTTTTGGGGTCAGGCCCCATGCGGCCGTCGGATATATAGTGGACGAAATCGTTGAGGGGTTTGGTTTTATTTAGTTTGTTTTGGTGAGGGGGTTAGCGTAGCGTGGGGAAGCGAAGCGCTGGGGGCGCTTTGGCTAATTGGGTTTGGGTTGTTTTGCGGCTTTTTGAGTAAATTTTCTTGATTAATTTTGCCATCTGTTGTGAGGGGGGGAGTTGTGTTATACTACGAACGGTAAAGTATGTTTTGTTGGAGGCTATAATGGGAGAGAAACCGAATTTGAAGAAGAGTGTTACTAAGGTGATCCCATTTGCGCAGAATGGGGATTATTTTTATCAAAAGGGAATCCGTGCTTATCGGAAGCGGGATTTATATAAAGCGAGAAAATGGCTGCAACGTGCGGAGGATATGAAGCCGAGTGATGCGTCGATCATGTGCCAGCTGGCGATTGTGCTGACGGAGCTTGGTGATTATCAGCGTTCGAACGAGCTATTGATGGAGATTGTGGAGAACCTGGAGCCGGAGATGCATGATTGCCATTATTTTTTGGCGAACAATTATGCGTATCTTGGATTGTTTCAGGAGTCCAGAAAGCATGCTGAGGAATATTTGACCATGGAGCCGGATGGGGAGTTTGTCGAGGATACAGAGGACCTGATGGATTTGCTTTCCATTGAAACGGATGAGCCCGAGGATTATGTAATGGGGCAGGATCACCTTATTGTGATGCAGGAGCAGGCCCGAAACCTATTGGAGAAGGGTCAGCTTGATGAAGCGCTGGAGCTTTTGGAGGAGATCATCGAGGAGTATCCGCAATTCTGGTCCGCATATAACAATTTGGCGCTCGCTTATTTTTATAAAGGCAATCTGACACAGGCACGTGATGTACTCGAGGATGTATTGGACAAAAATCCTGGCAATCTTCATGCATTATGCAATCTGCTGGTGTTCTACCATTATGAAAATAACCTGGATGAAATGAAAGTTCTTGCAGGTAGATTGGAAAAGGTGACCCCGATCCTAGTAGAGCATCGCTATAAGCTTGGTGCGACGTTCGGCTTGATTGGCCGGCAGGATCTTGCTTACAAATGGTTGCGATCCCTGCAGCGCAACGGATTCCAGGGAGATGGCACGTTCTTTTTCTGGTTGGCAAATGCGGCCTACCATACGGAACGCTATCAAGTTGCTGAACAGGCATGGGCGAAAGTGTTGGAGATGAACCCTGAAAAAGCGGGCACGGAACCATGGAAGCAGAGGGATGATGTGGATTTGGAATTGGAAGAGGCAGAGCAGCTTTTTATGATTTTCACGCTTAGCTTTTCCAAGAAAACGACCATAAAGAATGTGCTCGACCAGCCATATGCCAGTTCCAGTGTACGTGATTTTGCGATGGCAGTTCTGCTCAAGAAAAAGGATGTTCCGCTTAGCATTACAAACGGCTACGAGATAGCATCCCTGTTGAAGCTTCATTCCACAGATCAGGCAGTGAAGGAATGGTTCGTCCTTTTCGCCAGAGCGCAAAAAGAAGCGGTCGCCTTCACGAATGCACCCGCGTGGGCAAGTGCCTTTGATTATGTGTGGGGCAAACACAATGGCTATGCAGCCAAGCAAAAAGAATTGGCAGTGCAATACAATGTTTCTGTCAGCACCATAAGAAAATACGCAAAAAAGGTAGAGGACCTCATGGACACCACACCTTGACAAGAAGCTGAGACAGTACTAATGTCTTGGCTTTTTGTTATTTCTTTTTGAGCAAAAAGTTGGACGTACAACTAGTCTGTTATATAGGATAGTAACTGGGAATACTTTTACTAGAAGTATTCCGAAAAACAGATAACTGGCTTCTTAAAAACAGGATGAAAAACAAGGGTCCTTTCATAGAAATAGCGACTGAAAGTATAAAGGAGTGGACAACATGACAGAAGAAAAAATTTATGATGTGGTAATTATCGGAGCAGGACCGGCTGGGATGACAGCTGCAGTTTATACTTCCCGTGCAAACCTGAGCACATTGATGATCGAGCGCGGAATGCCAGGCGGACAGATGGCAAACACAGAGGAAGTGGAAAACTATCCTGGATTTGACCATATCCTTGGACCTGAGCTTTCTACAAAAATGTTTGATCATGCGAAAAAATTCGGTGCGGAATATGCATACGGAGACGTAAAAGAAATTGTTGACGGCAAGGAATATAAAACAGTCAATGCAGGAGGCAAATCCTATAAAGCCCGCACGGTTATCATTTCCAGCGGTGCGGAATACAAGAAAATCGGCGTTCCTGGTGAAAAAGAGCTTGGCGGCCGCGGGGTTTCCTATTGTGCGGTTTGTGATGGAGCCTTCTTTAAAGGAAAAGAGCTTGTAGTTGTAGGTGGAGGAGACTCTGCGGTGGAAGAGGGTGTATACTTGACCCGCTTCGCTTCAAAAGTGACAATTGTACACCGTCGCGATGAGCTTCGTGCACAGAAGATCCTTCAACAGCGTGCATTTGACAACGAGAAGATTGACTTCATTTGGAGTCATACAGTGAAGGAAGTCAATGAACTGAACGGTAAAGTAGGCAGTGTGACGCTTGTCAGCACAAAAGACGGTTCCGAACAGGAATTCAAAACAGATGGAGTGTTCATCTATGTAGGAATGCTTCCACTGACTAAACCATTCCTGAACCTTGGTATCACTAATGATATGGGTTATATCGAAACGAATGAGCGCATGGAGACGAAGGTGCCAGGAATTTTTGCAGCCGGAGATATCCGTGAGAAGACTTTACGCCAGATTGTTACGGCAACAGGGGACGGAAGTATCGCTGCACAAAGCGCACAACATTATGTAGAAGAGCTTTTGGAAGAGTTAAAAGCGCAGCAAGCAGAGAAAATCTAAGGTGTTTGTCGTTACGTGGAGGATTACGAGGGAACTTGTCGAAATATCCTCTTAATCAAATCGTAACTGGGCTTTAACCAATCTGTAACAGCTTTGAAACAATAATCGGTTATTATATAAGTAGTAATTGACCCCCTTTTATAAATATAGTTGGACGGCACGGGTTCCCTTTTCCCGTGCCAATTTTTTTTGCTTCTTTTCAACCATCCTCCTCTACTTAACTTTGATCCATGCTACATATTGTCAGAATTTCTCACAGGCTTGTTCTACATGTATCCTTTGGTATGCTATACTTATGAAAGTAAAGCGTTTTCACGAATCTGGAATCGATACCTTTTTTGAATCCAATTTCGAGCAAGCTCAAAGTTCCCTAATTTGTAGAACTTTACTGTGTCTTATTTCATCCTTTTAAAGTAAAATAGAAATGATACACTTGGCTAGTTCTGAAAATCGTATAATTTTACAAAAGCCTTGCTTCAGTATGGAAAATGAACGATCCTGCTGAGCTTTTCCAATAAAATTGAGGTGAAGAATCATGCAAAGAGTAACAAACTGTGTCTTAGTGCGTGATGATCAAGTCCTTCTGCTACAAAAGCCGAGACGCGGCTGGTGGGTAGCCCCTGGCGGAAAGATGGAGCATGGGGAATCTGTGAAGGATACCGTTGTGCGCGAATATCGCGAAGAAACAGGCATATATTTAAAAAATCCTGCCCTTAAGGGTGTTTTTACTTTTGTGATAAAAGAAGGAAATGAAATTGTTTCAGAATGGATGATGTTCACATTTCTGGCGACGGATTATGACGGCCAGAACGTGTTGGAGTCGGAGGAAGGCAAAATCGAATGGCATAAGGCAGACAGTATTGCGGAATTGCCGATGGCTCCGGGGGATTTTCATATTCTGGATTATTTGATAAAAGGATCAGGGATGATCTTCGGTACGTTTACGTATACGCCGGAATTCGAATTGTTATCCTATCGTCTAGATCCCAATTAAGAAAGGAGAGGAAGAAGCATGAGTACAGGTACGAGCAGTGATGTGGAATTAGTCATTATTACTGGAATGAGTGGAGCCGGTAAAACCGTTGCCATTCAAAGCTTGGAGGATTTGGGCTTTTTCTGCGTGGACAATCTTCCTCCTACGCTATTGCCGAAATTTTTGGAGCTGATGGAGGAGTCCGGAAACAAGATGAACAAGGTAGCTCTTGTCATGGATCTTCGGGGACGCGAATTCTTTGATAGCTTATTCGAAGCGTTGGACGATATTTCAGAGCTATCGTGGGTAACGCCTCAGATCCTGTTCTTGGATGCCAAGGATTCGGTGCTTGTCAGCCGCTATAAGGAAACAAGAAGATCGCATCCGTTGGCAAAATCCGGTTTACCGCTTGAGGGAATCGAGCATGAACGTGAGTTGTTAGAAGAGCTGAAAGGCCGTGCTCAGCTGATTCTGGATACTTCCAATTTAAAACCGCGAGAACTTAGAGAGAAAATCCTCAAACAATTTGCAACGCACTCCAAACAAACTTTCAAGGTGAACGTTCTTTCCTTTGGATTTAAGTACGGAATTCCGATTGATGCAGATCTTGTCTTTGATGTCCGTTTCCTACCCAACCCGCATTACATCGATCATATGAGACCGATGACCGGATTGGATGAAGAAGTATCTTCTTATGTGCTGAAATGGTCGGAAACACAGAAGTTCATTGAAAAGCTTACAGATCTCTTGAGTTTTATGCTTCCATATTATAAGCGTGAAGGAAAGAGCCAGATTGTGATCGCGATTGGCTGCACAGGCGGCCAGCACCGTTCAGTGACATTGGCGGAGTACTTTGCAAAGCATTTCAAGGATGATTATGATACGCTGATAACACATCGTGATATTGAACGACGAAAGGATAAACGCTGATGAGTCGTTCCAAACTTCCGAAAATCGTCATTCTTGGAGGAGGTACAGGGCTTCCTGTCCTGCTCCGGGGATTGAAGCACTATGATGTGGACATTACCGCCATTGTAACAGTGGCGGACGATGGCGGAAGCTCAGGCAGACTGCGAGACGAGCTGCACATTCCGCCGCCGGGTGATGTCCGCAATGTACTCGCAGCCCTATCCGATGTGGAACCATTGGTGGAGGATCTTTTCCAGCATCGTTTTCAAGCGGGTAAGGGGCTATCCGGCCATTCACTTGGCAATCTGCTCTTGGCAGCAATGACCACCATCACCGGGGATTTCGTTCACGCAATCCGCGAAATGAGCAAGGTATTGAATGTACGGGGCAAGGTGCTCCCTGCAGCAAACCAGAGTGTCATTCTTCATGCGGAAATGGAAGATGGTACGGTGATTTCCGGTGAATCCAAAATTCCGTATTCGGGTAAGAAGATCAAGCGAGTATTCCTGACACCAGAAAACGTGGAGCCTCTCCAGGAATCCGTGGAGGAAATCAGGAAAGCGGATCTGATCATTGTTGGGCCTGGGAGCCTGTATACTAGTATTCTGCCAAACCTGCTGGTACCGAAAATAGGGGAGGCAGTTTGTGAGTCTGATGCAAAAAAAGTTTATATATGCAATGTGATGACGCAAGCAGGCGAAACGTTGGACTACACAGCAAGTGATCATGTAAAAGCCTTGTATGACCATCTTGGTTGTCCGTTTATGGATACGATTCTTGTAAACGATGAGGATATTCCGGAAGAGATAAAATTCCGCTATAAAAAGGAATTTGCTACTCCGGTTGTCTATGACATCGCAAAATTGTCCGAAATGGGCTTGAAGATTGTCCATGATAAGATTATCCGTTACGAAGATGGATATATTAGACATGACACACAAAAAGTGGCAGCACTTTTATATTCGATGATACAGCAACAAAAATAGAAGAAATGCAAACGGGTGCACGTCTTAGGTGGTTAGAGATGAGGGGTTTTTCCTTTTAAACGGCTCATCGCTTCCCCAACATTTATTCACTGGGGGGTGATCAATCGTGTCCTACGCTTCAGAAACAAAGAAAGAATTAACAACGATTGAAATAAAGGATTGCTGCGTAAAATCCGAGCTTGCCGCATTGATTCGAATGAACGGTTCGCTCTCCTTTTCCAACCGGAAATTGATATTGGACATTCAAACGGAAAATGCTGCGATAGCGAGAAGGATCTATACGCTGACAAAAAAGATATATGAAGTACGTGTCGAGCTGCTTGTACGTAAGAAAATGAGGTTGAAGAAGAATAATGTATACATTGTTCGCTATGCCGAGCAGGCGCACTACATCCTGGATGAACTGAAGATTCTGAAGGACGGCTTTACCTTTGTCCGTGACATATCTCCGGAATTGATCGCCAAGAAATGCTGCAAGCGCTCATACCTGCGCGGGGCATTTCTAGCAGGAGGGTCCGTTAATAATCCTGAAACGTCTTCCTATCATCTAGAAATATTTTCGCTTTACCATGAACATAACGAATCTTTGTGCGAACTGATGAATATGTTTCACTTAAACAGTAAAACGCTGGAACGCAAGAAAGGATTCATCACATACTTGAAAGAGGCGGAGAAGATTGCTGATTTCCTCAGTATCATCGGTGCCCATCAAGCACTGTTGAAATTCGAGGATATCCGCATCGTGCGGGACATGAGGAACAGTGTCAATCGTCTCGTGAACTGTGAAACCGCGAATCTTAACAAAACGATAGGAGCTGCCATCAGGCAGGTCGAAAACATCCGCTTCATCGACCGCACTGTAGGGCTTCATATCCTGCCCGATAAACTGAGGGAAATTGCAGAGCTCCGCGTCAACTACCAGGATGTGACCTTAAAGGAGCTTGGGGAAATGGTGTCCAGCGGCACCATCAGCAAATCCGGTATCAATCACCGCTTGCGCAAAATTGATGAGATCGCCGATAAATTACGTGCAGGAGAAACGGTTCATTAATTTAATAATATATATAGACATAGAGGAGGAAGAATAATGGTACAAAAACAAGTAGATGTTCGATTGAAAACAGGCTTACAAGCACGCCCAGCTGCGCTATTCGTTCAAGAAGCAAACCGCTTCTCATCAGATGTATTCCTAGAAAAAGACGGTAAAAAGGTGAACGCAAAAAGCATCATGGGCCTTATGAGCCTAGCAATCGGTTCAGGAACAACCATCACCCTGATCGCCGATGGCCACGACGAAGAGGATGCAATTGCAGCATTAACCACATACGTACAGCAAGAAAATTAAGGGAAAAGGATGCCGTGGATGGTGTCCTTTTTTGTTTGGGCTGAAGGTGTCGGTGTGTTGGATGGAGTCATTATACTGGAAATCCTTTTTTAAAAGTTAATTTGTTTGGGGAAGTTTTGCGGCGCGTGGTTGAGCGATTTCGGGAAGTTGTAAAACAAACGTTTGTTTAAAAATTGGTATTTTGGTAGAGGGATTTGATGTTTTTTACTCAGAGCGGGACGTTTTGCGGTATTATACTGAAAATCCTTTTTTAAAAGTTAATTTGTTTGGAGGAGTTTTGCAAGGCGTGGTTGAGGGATTCTGGGGAGTTGTGAAACAAACGTTTGTTTAAAAAATGGTATGTGGGGATAATGAGTGATGTTTTCACAATTGTTAGGTTTCATGTACTGGCATAGCTACTACTGGAGTTGTTAAGATGCTCTGACGGTGGTTGTGCCGGTGTCGACAAATGTCGGATAACGCGTTTTGTGCACAAATGATGTTTTTTGCGCGCATAGGGGGCAATTTTGAGCGTAAACGGGAATCTTTGTGCAAAAAGGCCTTAAAATTCACCGCAAATCGAAATATTTGTGCATAACGTTTTTTTCACAGGAGAGAAACCCAGTTTTACCCGCTGCAACCAGTGTTTTATTGAAAAAAACAAATAAAAACCCCCGAATCAACCGAATCGGGGGTTCTTCTACAAACTATTGGTTATTTTTAATGACTTTATCAATCAATCCGTACTCAAGCGCTCTGTCAGCTGTCATGAAGTTGTCACGGTCTGTGTCGCGTGAAATTACTTCGATTGGCTGGCCTGTGTTTTCGGAAAGGATGGTGTTCAGCTTTTCGCGAAGGAATAGGATGCGTTTTGCAGCAATCTCGATTTCCGTTGCTTGACCTTGTGCACCGCCTAGTGGCTGATGGATCATGACTTCAGAGCTTGGTAACGCAAAGCGTTTGCCTTTAGCACCGGCAGAGAGTAGGAATGCTCCCATGGATGCTGCCATACCTACACACATCGTGCTCACGTTCGGCTTGATGAAGTTCATTGTGTCGTAGATTGCCATACCGGCAGTAATGGATCCGCCTGGGCTATTGATATAAAGCGAGATATCTTTTTCTGGATCTTCCGCTGCCAGGAATAGAAGCTGAGCAACAATGGAGTTTGCCACGTTGTCGTCAATTGCACTTCCAAGCAGGATAATGCGGTCTTTTAAAAGACGGGAGTAGATGTCATATGCACGCTCTCCACGGCTTGTTTGTTCAATAACTGTAGGAATTAAGTTCATCTCACTTTTCCTCCTTTAAATTAGGTAATAACCTGAGTTTTGCTAGGTTCATATGTATTAGATTCCGCAACAGAAAAAGTGTTACAGATATCCTTTGGGAACCTAAACCAATTAGCAGGCATTTCTTAAACTTTATGTACTTTTATCATACATATAAGGTCAATAATGGTCAAATAAAAACCATCGCAAAAACCCCTATTTTTCTCCATGTAATCATGATATCCATTCTGGGAGGGAATTAAACTTGAAATTGTTCTGAAAGAGTACGTCTCTTTAATGGAAACCGAAAACGATGTGGATTAAAGGGGAAAATATTAATATAGGACTATAACGAACAATCTCTTGAAACTTTGAGGTGAATAGCCTATAATATCGTTAGCACGTAAAAGTTTCATGCGCTCGTAGCTCAGGGGATAGAGCGGTGGTTTCCGGTACCGCGTCATGCGGGGGTTCGAATCCCTCCGAGCGCGCTTTCGTTGATATGACGGCGTTTCTAGCCGATTGAATAGCGGTAAAGTGTTACGGAAAGACGCGGTACAGAAAAAGCGGACGGTAGGTTTAACGGTAGGTTTACCGCCTTGTCTGCGATAGGTGACCGCGACTCTATAAACCAAACGGAAACCTTTCGATATTATGTCGGGAGGTTTTTTGTTATGGCGAGAATGAAGCGCAAAATTGGCGTGAGCAAGCGGAGGGACATCGCTGCAGACCGCACGTACTTTAAAACGTACACGACGGTCACAGACGCCCTCACACGCGTTATGAATATTTACATTGCGGAAGGTTACCGCGACAGGACGATGAACGACTACCGCAAATACTGGGAGGAATTTACGACGGTTGCGGGCGTTTTACCGAACGATAATATTAATGAAGTAACTGCGGATCATTTGCGGAAGTATATCGCAATAATGTTGAAGGAGCGCGGCTTGTCGCCAGTTACCGTTAATATTCGATTGGGCGGAATTCGGGCAATATTTACACGCTTGGAAGCCGAGGAGGTTATTAACGAGAGTCCGGCGAAAAAAGTCCGCAAATTGAAAACGGACGAGCAGCGCATATTTATGTTGACCGACAAGCAAGTTCGGCGCCTGTTTAGCGTGCTCGACAAAGATTCGTTCGCAGGGTATCGGGATTACTGCGCCATGTTGACGATGCTTAAATGCGGGTTGCGGTCGAACGAGGTAAATGCGCTCGAGGTGGGCGACCTTGATTTCGACAACCGCGTAATCCTCCTGCCTGGCGCGAAGAATAAAAACCGCAAGACTCGCACCGTGCCGATAAGTCCGCAAGTAGCGGAAGAGCTGGCGCAACTAATTAACGAAAGCTACGAGTATTTTGGCGGAGATATAACGCACGTATTTACGAATCAGTTTGGTGAACCGATGCGTGACGATCATTTGCGGAAGCGGATGGATAAGTACGCGAG
This sequence comes from Bacillota bacterium, assembly GCA_051750385.1. GTDB lineage: Bacteria > Bacillota > Bacilli > Bacillales > Bacillaceae_I > Sutcliffiella_A. The sequence continues at coordinate 161,394 of JBNJJQ010000009.1, forward strand.
AACTGCCGGACTGAAAGGCGAGTGCCGGGCGAGTCCTCATTCCTTGCGCCATACGTTCGCGGTAAATTACCTGCGCGGTGGCGGTGATATACGCTCGCTGCAGGCGATACTCGGCCACAGTTCGCTCGAATCTACGGAAATATACCTCGACTTTACCGACGATGTGGTGTCGGAACAATACGATAAAGTGCTGGCGAATGATAAGCTAGACGTATGATAGCGCGCTGCCCCAAGTGGGTGGCGCTTTTTTTATTTGCGGAAAAGTGCGCGGTTTTATATTCGAATCTCATATTATGAGGTAAGGACGAAAAAAGTTTTCTCGATTTTGTGTAGACAGAGGTGGTTCGCCATATTATGACGTGAAGGGTGCGCCACCATGCGTTCTAAATCGTATTATTAAATGAGGAGGTGAATTGCGATTGGCTGACGCTCAAATACGTCCAGGTGATTTACGCGAAGGATTCTTTATAGTCTACCACGAGTTGTACGATTTGTACCACGACTACATCGGAGACAAGGCGCTACTTTACTACACGTTCTTATTACGGTATAGGCACACGAAAAAAGATTCCGAACTTTACGGAAAGTCTTGGAACGGTCGCAGAAGTATTGTAGAGAAGTTTCAAATTTCATACTCGGTCGTACCCTTACTAGACGACATTCTAATTGCGGCGGGATTAATAGACATCGAGACAAAGCCAAGTGGAAGAGGGCGTGATAAGATTTATTACGTCGTACACGATCCGAAGATACGCGAGGAGTTCAGATTTATAGAATCGCGTATTAAGGGGAAGTTACTGAAATTGATGGAAGAAAAAGAGGACGTAAAGAAGATAATAGGAAAGGCGATTAAACCGAAAAGGAACGGCAGAAACACTAAATAAGTAACTTATATCTACTAGGTGGTAACTTTAAAGTTATTACGTGGTAACAGATAAAGAACTATATATAAAGAACTATTTAAAAAGATTAAAAGATTGCAGCCAATAAATTGTCTGCTACGCTTTAATACTATTCGCGCTAATCTCTTTCTTATAAAGACCGCGCGGTAAATGAATATAAGATTGATATTATGGAGGGGTCAGAAATATGTTTTTTGATTCAGAGGAAATTGAAAGTGTTGATATTACCTGGGGCGATAGTTATAAACGAATTACTGTTTATCTGAAAAACGGAGAGAGTTTCACGGTTGAAAGTGATGATTGATAAGGAGGTAATAGCATGAACTATATCGACACTACATTAAAAATAATTCAACTTGTAAAAGAAGGGTGGGAAATAGATAAAAATGAAGGCAAAAAAATGTATGCTTTCCACCCAGAAAAAGGTTCCGAGATTTTCTACGACGAAGCAGAGTTTTATAAGTGGTTAAATTCATGAATCCAGATAAGTATATAAATCAAGTTGATAACTGTACTATAGCCAAAGCAGGAACATTACCTAGTTATTCTTATAAAGACCAGCTCAATTTTGTATCATGCAGATTAGATATTTCATTAAAGGCTTTAGAAGCTATTTATGCATCTACAAAAGAATCTGAGACAAGAGAGTATTGCGAGAAAATATTAAAGACACTAAAAGGAGAAATTTGAATGACTGACTTATTCAAAATGACAGCCATTGAAATTTATGAAGAAACCGTCAAAAAGAGAGTCCCTGATATTTCGAATTATGAACTAGAACTAGCTAAACTTGCATTCGAAGCAGGCTTTAATGTAGGGGTATACAAGTTATTACCTGACAACGCGAAAGAAGATATACTGCTGCGATTATCTAAGTAGTGCATAAACACTGTTAAAAAGGAGGGGTGAAAATGTACGATACTTTCTATTTTAGAGTGAAAAGGCTGGAGAGAATCTTCACAGTTATATTGGGTAGGATGGGAATTTTAAAAATATTGGACAAAATTTCATGTTGGCTATGCACAAAATTAAAGTAGTTTCGCAGTCCGACCCCACCGCGCATCACTATTATTTAATTACGAGGAGGAACACGAAATGCAAAACGCAAATTTTAACGAATTATCATACGGAGAATTGATCGTTCATGTCGAAAAAGCTACGGAAGCAATGCGCAGACGTTCGTATGAAGAAGGTTATACGCAAGGAAAGTTAGAAGCGGAGATTAAAGCGCGAACATCGGTCAGTACACTTGCGGAGTCATTACACAGCGCGATTAAACAGTCGCCCCCGGAGTTTTTATCTTTCGGTCGTTTAGACGTAGCGTGTAATTTAAGCGCATTAACCCCGCAAGACATCCGCGACTCCACGATCGAGCAAGCCAAGCGCGATGTTGCGGAATTAATAACACGGAACTATTCCGATATTGATCCGATGGTGTGGCTCGATAGTGACGGTGGGTGGTTCGACATTACAGACCGTGTGGAGTTCGTAGTAAATACGGAAAAACGAACCGTAGTCGCTCTCGTAATTCAAATAGGCGATAATCGCGTCATCCGCCGAGGAATCGCCAAGTGCGCCCCGTCCGACTGCTTCAGCGCGAGTATAGGAAAGGCAATTAGTCTCCGCCGTGCGTTAGGACTCGAAGTGCCGTCGGAATACCTGACCGCCCCTCAGCCGACAGAATTGCGCGTGGGTGACGTAGTGGAAGTCGTATTAGATAACGGAGAAGTTGAGAAACGCGAAGTTTTACGTGTGAACTACAAGGAGAATATTATCGAAATGAAGGGGCGGATGATTACGGATATTCACCGAGCGTTTGTTACGGATAAGTACGCTACTATCATCGACGACTCACGCCAAGGCTCATCGCAATGACCGCCCCACTACGAGGCTGCTGTGCCGCAACCCTCACGCAACTGATCGCCGACATTCGCCGCAAGCAACACGCCGAGCGCCATAATCCGGAAGTAGTGCGCGGGCTAGAGCAGGCGGTCGTGATTGCGAAGGGGCTGGCGGAGTTTAACACGACGTATGAGGCGCCTACAAGCCCCGTAGAGCGACGATAAGACTTTCGGAGTGTCTTACTATTAAACGCGCGATAATGCGCAGAGAGGGACGATAATCATGGCGAAAACATATGCGGAAAAGCCGACGGCAGACTGGACGGTCAACGACTTCCTTGCGTATCTAGCCGACCGCCACCTTGCCGTCTATGGTACGGAATATACTCCGCCAGGGCGCAATTGGCAGGTGGAGCGCGGACTGATCGGAACGCTAATCGGTACGCGGGGTAAGAACGCTAAACCACGCAAATATGAGCCGGAGGTGGTTCGGGCGTTTATCGACGAATGTCTGCGAACGCACAAATGCACGGCGCAATATCCGACCGTCAATTTGACGTGGTGGTGGAAGTGGCGGACGAATGAGTGGTCGCGGATAGTTGCTACGGAGGGCAGGCGGAAACAGTTGGCGGAGCAGGGGTACGAGCGGAGTCAGGGCGAGGACTTTTCGGAAGATTGGTTTTGATTGCGAATATGAAAACGGAGGGGAATCGGATGAAACTTAATAAAGGCGAAAAACATACGCTCAAATCACCGTTAGTAGTACGGAATTCATTCTCAGTAGGAACGATACCTGCGGGAGTAGAAATCGAAATTCAGCAGGTGAACGCGGACTACCGCCAGTACCTCGTAGATAACGTATGGATGTATTATAAAACCGTAGAAAATGCGGTGGAATAGGAGGCGACCGAATGAATAATCACGAATCAAAATGCGTCCTGCAGCACGCCTGCAAATTGGCGGGATCACCGCGCTGCAACTCGCAATGCGGGGCATTCATCGCAATACACGGCGCAAGCGGGCAAGGCGGACGGCTAGGCGCATCAAACGTACCGCCCGACTATCGCCTGCTAACTTTCGCAAATCTGCCGGCAATCACCGTCAAGATAGGCGCCAAGTCGGGCATCGTGACGGAGATATTACGCAACTACACGAACTCATTTTCGCGCCAGTTTGACCGAATAGACAACGTGTCAGACCGAATTAAGTCGCTTTACCTGTTTTCGCCGGCAAGCGGAACAGGAAAGACGAGCACGGCTTGTGCGCTAATCAACGAATGGCTAATCGCGCATTACGTCATATCGCTTAAACTCGGCAGGCAACCGGAATTACGTCCTGCGTTCTTTTTAGATGTGAACGATTGGCAAACGGACTACAATCAGTTTAATCGCGCCAAGGTGCCGGAATCAATCGCCCAACCAGCCGCCAATCGCTACTATACTGCGATGGAACGTGCCAAGCAAGCGCCATTTGCGGTTTTGGACGATATTGGTGTGCGCGACATGAGTGAGCCGTTCAGAGCGGACTTACACTCCGTCATTAATCACCGCGTAACGAATCAACTGCCGACGGTATATACGAGTAATATTCCGATGGCTGAATTACCGCTAGTGTTCGGAGAGCAGCGCCTTTACGATCGGGTGCGGGACTTGACGATGGAAATTGCGTTCGAAGGCGGAAGTAAAAGGGGGATGCGGAAATGACTAAAGACGAAATTTACGGATTAATTAAATCGTGGGAAGAGGACGTCGGGGAAAGTTTCGTAGACTATTTTAACTCCGATATAAACGCGAGAACTTATATGACATGGTGTTTAGGGCGCAAGTATATTTCACCGAATCAATTTAACGCATGGTTAGTCGCATACTCCGAAAATAAACTAGAAGCGGACGACCCGAATTATTTCGTTTACAACGAGGATAACGATGAAGATGTCCCTTTCGCGGTAGTTATTTCCGAAGAATGGAACGAGGAAGATCAGCGCAAGGCATATCAAATATTAGCGGAATTTATCTCCGAAATAGACGATTATATCGGGAGGTTGAAGGAGTTTTTAAGTGAGTACGATTTGGAGGTAACGCCATGAGTCACGAAGAGGAATACGAAAAGCACCACGAAGTCGAAGTCGAATTCCCCGCCGAGTTTGGCGATTTGGTCGAAATCGACGGTTATGAGTCGCGCGTCTATCAAGTGGAATCCTACCGCGTGGAAACGAATTTCTATCCGAACGAACAAACGACCGACGTAGTTTACGATTTAGTGGACGTAGTTCACGGCGATTATTTGGAGGCGGACGCTTCCGACATCACCTTATTAGCCGACGCAGGGCAAGCCGATGAATATATGCGGACGATTGATTACGCAAATTATCCGCAGCAAAGCGACTTTAGCGCATACATGCTCGACATTACGAAATTAACGGGAGGGAACGATATGTTCGCAAAGAAACCGCAAGAACCACGCAAGCCGACCGCAAGGGAGTTAAGCGCGCAGGAAGCAGACCGACGCAAGCAAGTCCGCAAGGAGCGTGCCGAGCAAATCGACAACCTGCTCGATCGACGCAATTGGTATGCGGAACAGTTGGCGAAAAGTGGGAACGAGGAGTATGGCGATAAGCTGATGCAGGTGGATGCGGAATTAAAGATGCTGGCGGAGGCGGACGTATGAAAGCGAAGTTAACGCGCCTCTCGGAAAAGAGCGAATCTAAATTAACGAAAGAATTGCGCCAATTGACGGAGAAATTGCGGAAAATAATGGCGCGAAGATAGGAGGCGGACGTGAATGGGGAAGAAATTTTTAGGCGAGTTAGAATTAAATCGGATATATCAGCGCGAATGTATCGAAGGTATGCGGTTAATACCGGATAAATCGGTAGATATGATACTTTGCGATTTACCATACGGGACAACGCGAAATAAATGGGATTCTATTATTCCACTTGACGTTTTATGGGAGCAATATGAACGCGTTATTAAGAATAACGGGGCAATTGTGTTAACAGCGCAGACTCCATTCGATAAAGTTTTAGGCGCTAGTAACTTAAAACTACTGAAATACGAGTGGATATGGCAGAAAAGCAAGTGTAGCGGACATTTAAACGCAAAGAAAATGCCTCTAAAAGCACATGAAAACGTGTTAGTGTTCTATAAAAAATTGCCGGTATATAACCCACAAGGTTTGGTCGACGGGGATTTTAAAAACAGTAGACCCGCGCAGGATAAAACCAATACTAGGAATTACGGAAAAGAGCGTTACACAAGGGAGGTGAGCAGTAAAGGTAACTATCCGAAATCGATACAATTCTTCAATAACCCGAGCGGAGCGGGTCATTTACATCCGACACAAAAGCCTGTCGCCTTATTCGAATACCTAATAAGAACGTACTCTAACGAAGGGGAAATCGTCCTCGACAACTGTATGGGAAGCGGAACTACAGCAGTTGCAGCTATACGAACCGACCGAAAATTCATCGGATTCGAATTAGAACGAGAATACGTTGAAATCGCAAATAAACGACTAGATAATTTATCTGAGTAGCATAGATTTTACCGAGAATGTGGAGGAGTGGATAAAGTGAAAGTGAATATTGAAGAACAGTTATATGGAGCCATTGGTACGGATGATTGCCACAAGGTAGGAATTATGGGTGGTTGCGGAGTGAGTTGTTGGGTTTATAAAGAGGGAAGGTGTCCGATACCAGAAGAAATCACAGAAGAAAAATAGTGCGCATTTCACAAAAACAACGCAATAAGGAGGCGATTAAATGCAAT
>JBNJJQ010000010.1:0-166376 GCA_051750385.1 Bacillota bacterium
TTCGCCTGTGGGGTCTCCAGCCTACCGCTACCTCCCGCAGGAGTCTTCGCCTATTGCTCCAATCAACAGCTAAGCATTCATAATAACCACTATTTTTCACAAAACCTTCCAACTATTAAACCCCCAAATGGTTTCATTTGGGGGTGAGTGCATTATTTATTTTTTGAAAGTTGCAATGCCTTTTTGATATCCTTCAGGGACGAGCTCTTTCCATACATCAGAACTCCGCCACGATATACCTTGGCTCCAAATATCGCAAGAAGCACTATGGTGGCAATCAAAATTCCAATCGATAATCCAATTTCCCAGAATGGAACCTCCAGCATCCCGACTCTGAGGAACATAATCATTGGAGCAAAGAACGGGATGAATGAAGTAACCTGAATAAATGAATTGTCAGGATTGTTCAAGCCGAACATAGCAATCATAAAGCCGGCAACAATCAACAGGGTCATCGGCAGAATGATCTGCTGGATTTCCTCGATTCTGCTTACCAAAGATCCCAAGAATGCTGCAAACGTTGCATATAGGAAATATCCGAGCAGGAAGAATACAACTGCAAAGATAAAGGTTGAAACCGCAATATCCCCTACACCGAAGTATTCAAACACGCCACCCGTCATGCCCTCTAGATTTCCGCTTAAGGAGATGTATGCAACCACAATCCAGAACGTCAATTGTGTTAAACTCAGTAGGGCAATTCCCAGGATCTTTCCGAACATATGCATGATCGGTGATGCCGATGAAATCAGAATTTCCATGACCCGGGACGATTTTTCCACTGCCACATCTGTGGCAATCATGCTTGCATACAGGATTACCGAGAAATAGATGACAAATAGAAGGATATACACCAATCCTCTTGCCTGATTCAGTTCTTCCTCCGATTTTGCCGATTCCTGTAAAGCTACGACATCGAACTGTATCGGCTCATAAAGGGTTGCTATCTGCTCCTGCGTAAGCCCTATCTGACTGGTTGCAATACCAACCTTGATTTGCTGCATGGCCTGCTCAAGCTGGGAGATGGTTTCGTTATCTGTGATAGACGATGCCTTGTATTCTCCTGAGGGGAGCCCTTCCTCATCAAAGGATACGACCAACAGCCCTTCATACTCACCGGACTCAATCTTTTCCTCGATTCCTTCCGGAGTGTCCACCCGTTCCACTTTCAAGGAATCGCCGGTGGCAGCCAACTGCTGTTCAAGCATAGGAATGGCAGCATTCTGTTCATCATATACAGCCACAATTTTTTCTTCCTCTGAATCAAACATATCAATGATGGACTGGATATTGGTGATGCCAAGAATGAAAATGGTACTGATAATCGTTGTGATGATGAATGATTTGGATTTCAATTTACTCATATACGTATGAAAAAGAATGACTAAAAACTTATTCATGATAGGAAGCACCTACCTTTTCAATGAAAATATCGTTCAAGGAAGGCTCTTCAAGGATAAACTTCCTTACATAGCCCCTTCCGGTTATCCTCTGCAGAATATCCTGGGAGACCTCTTCATCGTTCACCTGAATAATCATGCCCTCCGCTGTTTTCTTTGCGTTAGTCACTCCAGGTAGCTTCCCTATAAACGCCAAATCAAAGTCTGCATGTATAATGACATTTTTTCTTCCGAAGGAGCGTTTAATATCCCTAAGCGCGCCCTGGACAACCGGTTTCCCGTGATGCATGATGCATAGATGTTCGCAAAGCTCCTCCACATGCTCCATCCGGTGCGAGGAAAACACAATCGAAGTTCCCTGATTTTTCAGATCCAACACCGCTTCCTTCAATAGCTCCACATTCAATGGATCGAGTCCACTGAACGGCTCATCGAGTATCAGTAGCTTTGGTCGGTGAATGGTGGAAGCGATGAACTGAATCTTTTGCTGATTTCCCTTGGAGAGCTCCTCCACCTTTTTATTCAAGTATTCCGGCACTCGGAACCGTTCTAGCCAATAGTCAAGCTCCTTCAATATTTCGGACTTCCCCATCCCTCTCAGGCGTCCTAAATAAATCATCTGGTCTTTTACTGTCAGCTTCGGATAGAGACCTCTCTCTTCCGGAAGATATCCAACAATCTGGCTCTCCTTGTACGTGATCGGCTTCCCTGCCCAGGAAATCCTGCCTGCTGTTGGATCGAGCAGCCCAAGGACCATACGAAACGTCGTCGTCTTCCCTGCTCCATTTGCCCCAAGGAATCCGAACATCTGGCTTTCAGGGATCTCCAAGGTTAAATCATTCACCGCGACATGTTTCCCGAATTGTTTCGTTACACCTTCTATTTGCAATGCCATAACTATATCCCTCCTAAACTCTCCTTAACTATACGATACATAAAACAAATAGTTTCATATTCTTTTTACAAAAAAGGATTCTAATAGTAAAATGAAAGCAATGAATACTCATTCATTCTTTTATGGAGGGATAACGATGGGGAAATATACACTGACTGCATTCAGCAAAACAGGCGAAACGCTTCTTGATGAAAGCTTTGAAGCTGCCACCGAAAAAGAAGCAAAAGAAACAGGCGAAAAAAGATTGACCGAACTGAACTACCTGGACTCCACCCACCGCTGTACAAATGCAAGCGGGAAATTGGTATTGTTTCATAGATAAAAAGAGACGCTTCGATCATTCATTGTGATCGTAAGCGTCTTTTGCTTTTTTCCAACACTCTTTTTAAAGCGATGCTAGAAACGAAGATGACAAGGAGAATAATAGAACCGGCAACCACCAGCTGGGTGCTGGTCAAGGAAAGTGCGGTGGCAAAATAAACCGAATAGGCTAATAAGGAGGTAGTGAACAGCTTGGAGATGCTTGCGATGATAAAGAATCTTTTGAACGAAACCGCCCCGATCCCCGCCCCAACGCAAATGATTTCATCCGGTAAGATCGGAATGATAAAAAGGAGCGCCAATATAACTGTCTCATTCTTCCCCATGTAATCCTGATATTTGCGGAGATGCTTTTCCTTCACCAATCTGGATACCAGCTTAATTCCGCCGATACGCGCAATGAAAAACATGAGGACAATTCCTGCCAACGTTCCCAGGAACCCTAGGTATGCAGCTGTAAAAGGACCGAAAACCGCACTTCCAGCCGGAAGCGTCACTGCTTCGGGAATAGGGAGAATAATAGGCTGTGCCATACAAACGAAGAAAAAAATCAACTGGGCTATCGATTCATGTTCACGAAGCATATTTTCCATGCCATACATATCCGTTAAAACCAGGAATTTGGTTAAGTAGTATACAAGAAATAATAGAAGTACAAAGATGAGAACGGTAAAATGGGCAACTTTTGTGATTTTTAGATATTCATAGCGTTTACCAAGCATTAGGAAAAAGTCCACCACTACGATTCCGATGATGATGAATAAAAAAATCATTTTATACGATAGAAGCAAGGTCGGAAAAACTGTACAGAGCAAATAAGTGGATGTGACCGCTAAAAGGATGTGCAAAAAGACCTCGAGCGGCAACTGATTTCTTTTATTTATCAAGGCAGTAACATCTCCAATGTGAACCGTAATTTTCTAGCTGATATTCCACTTTTATTATAGTTAACCTCCAATTATGATAAAACGCACCAAAGCATTAAGTTTAGATAAGCCTTGAGTCTTATTTGAAAAAATAGTATCACCATTGGGTGAGCTCTGTCTATTTTTAACACTAGCAAAAATTTGGACCAGATTAAAAAATGCTGCTACTCGAAATAGTAGCAGCCAAAAAATATTCCTCTTTATTTTCCTGTAAAAACAGGCATCCTTTTTTCCACAAAAGCCTTTATGCCCTCTTTATGATCATCGGATCTTCTCATTCTGCTTTGTGCATTTTTTTCAAGCTCCAGAATCTGTTGCAAACGAGGAAGGGAAGTTTTGGTGTAGATCTCTTTTGTCTCGAGCATCGCCTGGAGTGGAGCATGAAGAAGCGTGGATACTTTTTTCTTGATCACTTCCTCCATCCCGTCTTCCTCTACCCGATCTACCAATCCAAGTTCCAGCGCGGCAGCCGCGGATATGGTTTTGCCTTCCCAAATCATTTGTTTCGCTCTCGTTTCCCCTAAGCGCTTTTCCATAAAGAAGTGCCCACCTCCATCGGGGATAAGGCCGATTTTGATAAAATTCATCGCCAATTTCGTAGAAGAATGAGCAACAACAAAATCACTTGCAAGGGCCAGACTCAGCCCAAGACCTGCTGCAGCCCCGTGGATGGCGCTGATCGTAATCTTCGGCATCGTGTATAGTGTCGTGATCATCGAAGCAATCGAATCCATGACTCTATCAAAGTTGCCCACATCCTCCTGCAGCATCATCTTGATGTCTCCCCCTGCACTAAAGGCATTCCCGCTTCCCTTCAGCACAACTACCTTCGCATCTCCTTTAGCGATATTTTTCAGATCCTCCGCCAAAGTCTCCAGCATCTCCACATTCATGGCATTCAACGACTCCGGTCTATTCAACTCCACCATAACAACCTGTCCCTGATCCGTCACCTTCACCGTACCCATTCAAAACCCTCCCCATTATCAAACCAAATATGAATGACTATTCATTTCTTTATTATACATTAAAACTTATGTGGTTGATAGAATTTTCAGAAATATTAAATTGTGTTTTGGTACCTTTTAGGGGCCAGACCCCAGCAGGAATTCCCCGCTTAGTCGCGAACGATTCCGCTGCTGGTGGCGAGGAGGACTTGTTTGTCTTTTTGGTTGGTGTAGGTGGATTGGACGGTTACTTTTTTGTAGCCTTCGCAGTTTTCTACTCTTGTCAGTTTTGCATAGCATGTGATTGTATCGCCGGTGAATACGGGACGGATGAATTCCATGTTCATGTTTCTTGCGATATAGTTCAGGTCTCCCCCTATTTTTGTGCCAATGCTTGCAGTCAGTAAACCGTGAACCATTAATCGGCCATCCTCATCATACTCCATATGGTGTTTCCCCTGATCTCCTGACAGCCGTGCAAACTGCAGTGTCTCCTCTTCCGTGAACATGCGTGACCATGTTAGAACATCACCTGTTTTAATCATCTGTTTGGTACCCTCCCCAACTTTTTTTATCTTTGCTAACACTAGTATAATACGAAACTAAAGAGAGATGAATGATTATTCATTCACAAACCTAAAAAAAGAACAGGTTGCCACGAAAGCAATCCCGTTCTTCTTCCATATCAATCTACCTCCTGCTTGTCGTCTGAAAAGAACAGCTCATCAAGGATGCGGATTTTTTCCTCCGTATAATGCAGGAACCCATCGTTATATGATTTTGGGTCCTTCGGGTTTGCGAATCTCGTAATTTTTCCGGTAGTGGGATGGACAAATTTACTGGACGCCCCACAGCCCAACCCTATGATCGTCTGCTTTTCTTCCATGATCATGATGTTGTAAATGCTGTCCTGTCCTGGCAGCGCGTAGCCGACATTCTCAAGATTGCCAAGGATGTTCTTTTGACGGTACAGATAATATGGCACATAGTCATGCTCCCGTGTCCATTCTGTTGCCATATCCATCATCCGGCTGATCTCATTGCGGTCCGCCACCTTGTATTTTCGCTTATTCTGCGTCATCTCGGAGGCACGCTTAAAGGAAAGGGTATGCACCGTCAAGGATTCCGGCATCAGCTTTTCCGTTTCCTGCAGGGTATGGTCGAATTCCTCGACTCCTTCCCCGGGTAAACCGATAATAAGATCCATATTGATATTGTTCATCCCCATTTCACGTGCGAGATGAAATTTTTCAATGGTCTCCTCGACCGTATGGTGGCGCCCGATCGCCTTTAAGGTTTCCTGTGTATATGATTGCGGGTTGATGCTGATACGGTCGATGTTCCATTTTTTCAGAACCTCGAGCTTCTCCGGCGTAATCGTATCTGGTCGGCCCGCCTCTACCGTAACTTCACGGACACGGTCCATGTCAGGAAATGCTTCATACATTTCCTCATACAGCATGTCCATCTCATGGGCTGTGATGCTTGTCGGTGTTCCGCCGCCATAATAGACAGTCGTGATCTTGATTCCTTTTTCCTTCAGCCAGGCACCGATTTCCTTGATTTCATGGTGCAGTCCGCCGAGGAAGGAATCCACCTTGCCCTGCTTGCCATTGATTGCATAGGCCGGGAACGTACAATAGGCACATTTCGTCGGACAGAACGGAATCCCAATATAGATGCTAACCTCGTTCCCAAGCTCGTAAAGGTCAGGCACGACAGAAAGCTGACGATCGACAATCTCCTGCATCAGTGCAATTTTTTCGTCTGTAATCAGATAGTCCTCACGCAGCTGCTGGTGGACCTTTTCCTTCTCTTCTCCCTTTTGCAGCTTTGAATGTAGAAGCTTGGTAGGACGAATACCTGTCAAAATACCCCACTTTTGGATGATTTTCGTCTTATTCTGCAGCAGAGTCAGATAAACATAGGAAACCGCCTGCTTTTTCAAGCGAAACCGTTCCTTCTCATCGGTTGACGTCATTTCCTTGTCATGTTGGACTGTATCTTCGCCAAGCATTCCTTGTACATGAAACGTATCAGCCACTTCCTCCACTGAAAAAGTGATAAGGATATTAGCCAAGTCATTTTCACTATTCTCTAAAAATACTTTCGTTTCTTCAAAAAACAAGTCCGAAATCAAGGATAACGGACGGTGGTATCTATCATCATGAAGCCCTTTAATTACTATTTCCACTATTATCACCCTTCAATGTTGCTCTCCATTTCACTCTTTCTAGTGTAACGGAACAGGTGAGCCATTATCAAGCGTCAGGAAAAGGAAAAAAAGAGCCGGACCAAGTATGCGGCCGCCTCTCTATTCATCTATATTTTCATTTTATTTAAAAATGCAATTCTCTGCTGCTTGCGGAAATGCTCTTTTATCATGTAAGCTACACCGGACTCATCATTGGTCCGCGTAATCCAATCTGCTGCCTGCTTCACTTCTTTTGGTGCGTTGCCCATTGCTACACCAAGACCTGCAACCTCGATGATTGGCAGATCCTCCATCGTGTCTCCGATGACGACCATTTCCTGTGGGGGAATCTTAAGAACATCCCCAAGCATCAATAGCCCATCCAGCTTTGTTCCCCCATCCGGAAGAATATCCACTTTTCCATCGGCATGTACGAGGATCTCAATATCTTTGAAGGCGGATTTCAAGGTGTCGATGACCCGCTCCCTTTCTTCCGGCTCGGTAAAATAAACCTCGATCTTTGGCGGCGCTATCGGATTATCTATTAAAGTATCTCCCAGCGATTCCACAAACTGCATCGGATAGATCAACGGATCACTCGAACCGAGAACCGCCCTTGCCATCAGGTTATTTGCACCCCTCAATCTGTTACCGATCGAGTAGCGTTCATGCAATATCCTCACCGTACAATCATAGTTTTCTAATACCTGAACAAGATTGAACGTTTTATCCTCCGAAATCCTTTTAGCCTGCAACGGCTGATCCAGCTTGGAGGCGATGAATGCTCCCCCATGTGTAATCAGGAATGTATCAAGCTTCATAGATTTGGCAACCTTCTTCGCAAATGCAAAGTTCCTGCCCGTCACTAACGTCACATAGACCCCTTTATTCTTCACATATTCGATGGCTTCCTTCGTTTCCTTCGCTAATCTTCCATTCGATTTCAACAAAGTGCCATCGATATTTATGGCTAGTAAGCGGTATATCATGGAGAGGCCTCCTTATCTAAGATGTTTGTACTTACTGATATGAGTATGAGGAATGAGGGGAAAATAGAACAGGTAAGGTGCGGTTGAAGGGGGTTAATGGTTGTATGCAAATAATCCCAAAACAAAAAGCGTACCGAAGTACGCTTTTTATTTAGTTCTGGTTCTCTTCACTATACAATTCTTCAAGAGGCTTCATGATGATTTTGTTCAGTTCGCTTACCATCATGCTCATGCGCTGCTCGGCTTCCATCAGCTTGGCAATGCTTTCGTTCTGTTGAACTAGAGCCACCGTTTGTTGCGCCTGCTCCACTTCTTCCTGAGTGATTTCCTGACCGCTCATCTGCTTCTGCTGAAGCTCCAATTGGATGTTACGGAAATTCTCGAACATTCTTTTAGTGGATTCGTCAGCAAAAACCTCTTTATATAAATTTTGAAGATTTTTAAAGTCGTCGCTTTCTCTAACCGCTTTTTCCAAACCATATGCTACATCATAAATATTATTAGACAAGACAAATCATTCCTTCCTTTTTTACCCAACTATCAGGTATGCTAGTGACCAGTATAACAAACCAGCCAACCTCATTCAAACAATTCGCCATGTGCCGCTTAAACAAAAAGAACAAATATCCCCTGAAAAAGTCCGATCAGCCCGCCGAGCAGGGCTCCAAGATACGTAATCATCTTCAGTTCCTTTTTGGATACCGAAAGGACCATTTCCTCCAATTGCTCCAAAGAGAAGGACTCTACCTGATCACGGACCACATCCTCGAGCTGTAATTTCGCAAGAAGTTCTTCGAGTTTTTCCAGTACAAGATGACTCCCTGTCAAAAGAATCGATGGCACAAGCTTTTCCATCAACCATGGATGTATCGGCTGAACAACATCACGCAGGCTCTTCTCCATCCAGCCTGGTATGTTCAAGGTGCGGTCAAGTGCTTTGTGGATAGTGGAAAGGATCGTCACTTTTGTCAGCTTCTCTTCGACTTCCCCGATTTCCATCAGCTTGATTTTTTCCCATTCTCCGTGCAGTACCTTCATCAGTACATCCTTTGTTCCATCATGTTTCAGGAACTTGACGACCTCTGGCTGCACTTTATCCACGATGTTGTAATTGCCCATAAACATTTGGACCACACTGCCGAGCTTGCCTCGTGTAGCAATAAAATCCTGGATCATCTTGTTGAGCTGTCTTTTTCCTTCAGGACTTTCAAAATAATGGACGCCTTTTGATAAAACATATTCCGCGGCATACGGTATATTGCTCTGGACAGAATGAATAATTGAAGCTGGCAGCACTTGCTGTAATGGCTTGGAGCGCAGACCCGTCATGATGTTTTCATATTTTGATTCCACGACCCGTTCCAGATTCTCTTTCAACTTTTCATCCGCATTTTCGATTCCGAATCTGGACAAAAACTCCTGGACGGTTATCCCGCTTTCCAGATAGTTTTGCAGCTCCACTTTGACCCATTCCTCCATCTTCTCCTGGAACTGGCTGTTTTCCAGTCTTCGCTTCATGCTGTCTGCAGTGAGCAGGTGCTCCATCACAAGCTTTCCGAGCTGGTCTGCGAGCTCCCCTCTTCGTTTAGGAATCAGACCTGGGGTAAACGGAACCCTTTTCCCGAAAAGATAAATGGGTTTGTAAGGGCGAAACAGCATCCGTATCGCAAGGGAGTTCGTGACTCCCCCGATTAATGCACCTACAAGAACCATCACGGATATGACATATAGTATTTTCATCTATAAACAACCTTTCTTTTATCACCTATTGTTGCTACTTTCATACAATAAAAGGAACCTTCTACTCGGTTAGGAGCCAAGGCTTCCAACCAGAGTTAGTTGAACCAATCGTGGTGTTAGCGATCTTCCTCCATTGACGAGGACAGATCCTGACACCTTCTCATTATCCACACATCGTTTCACCTACACCTTGCCGCTACAGGTAATAAATGAGGGAATATCATGAACTTTCATATTGTAAGAGTAGTGCCCTTTGAAAGCATGCATTCAGTTCCAATTCTACAAATTAGTGAAGCGTTGGCAAAAAAATTGAAGCTTCCACAGGATATATCTTTACTTGAATTGCAATGCAGTCGGAATACAATCTCGGCTCCGGTCGTATGTATCAAGGGAGAGGATTGCACCATAAGAATCGATCCCTCTATTTTACATTCCCTGCTGCTCTTTGAGGAAGAAAAAAATTATTTGATCACCTTTGATCACGCAAAACAAAGACTTCTGATTGGACCTGTTATCGGGCTGCTAACTGAAATCACCTTAAAAGAAGAAGGTATCGATCTGAAGTCCATACAAGATTACTGCCAGGAGCTAGCGAATTATTCCGATGAGATAGGAGCCATCTTTTATGTGTTTTCCATGCCGGATCAGTGGGCAGCGCCATCGATCGAAGGCTATTTTTACGAAAATGATGCCTGGAAACGATACACCCTCCCTTTTCCGCAGGTGATCCATAATCGGCTCCATAAACGTACGAATGAAAGACGGCAAATGTTTCAGGATTTCACTCAAGCATTGCATGAATGGAAAATTCCTTATTTCAATGACCATTTTCTTGATAAATGGACGGTATATAAGCAGTTGCAGGATGCAGAGCATCTACAACCCTTTTTGCCGGATACTATTCCTTTCTCGAAGGAATCGCTGAAAAGTTGGCTGGAACAATACTCCACTATTTTTATTAAACCCATCAATGGCAGCCAGGGGAAGCAGATTTTCAAGGTCTGCAAGATGCATGAGGGCTTCTCATTAAGCTACTCCTCGATTCAACAAGAAGTATCTTCAACATACAGTAGTTTTGCTGAATTGTACAAGCGACTCTCCTCGCAGATGAAAAAAAAGCAATATATCATCCAGCAGGGCCTCGATTTGTTGGACCTGGAAGGGCGACCTGTAGATTTCCGCTATATGTGCCACCGAGGAGATAATCATCGTTGGCGTGTAACCTCCTCCATAGCGCGGGCGTCCAAAGCAGGATACTTTGTCTCCAACCTTGCACAGGGCGGTGAAATGCTGACCGTCACACACGTTTTACGCACACGCTATGAAAAGGGGGAGCTTCTGCATCTGAGACAGCATCTGAAGGAGATTGCGTTGGAGGTGGCCAATGTGATTGGAATGGTATCAGAGGGAATATACGCAGAGCTCGGAATTGACCTGGCCATCGATCAATCCGGACGTCCCTGGATTATCGAGGTAAATACCAAGCCTTCCAAAAACTTGGATAGCGCACCTTATTCCTCCCCTATCCGGCCTTCCGCAAAAGCGATCATTCTCTACTGCCTGTATCTGATAGATGAAACAACCAAGGAGGTCTAATCAACATGATAGCTCTAGGAATACTTTCTTTTTTGAAGCCGACTCCATATACGACGAAAATTGCACAGCATTCCGCCAAGAGGACCACGGTATATCACTTCACGCCTCAGCAACTGAACGGAGAGGAAAAGATAAACGGACTAAGGTATTGGCCAGAAAAAAAGGAATGGGTAAATGACTGCTTTCCCATTCCTTCTTATATCTATGATCGCTGCTTTTACTCTTCCCCATTGCCACGAGAATGGATTGGGAGAGTCAATAAGCTGAAGCAGGAGAATGGCCACCGATTTTTGGGATATGGGCTGCCTAACAAATGGAAAGTATATCAGGCTATTTCCACAGATCCATCTCTAGCATCCTATTTCCCCAAAACTTTAAGCCTCACCACGTCGAGCTACCTTCTGGCAAATTTACAGGTTGAAAAAAAGTGGTTACTGAAACCGATAAATGGCTCTCAAGGAAAAGGTCTGATTAAGGTCGAAGCCTCCAATGGGTTTTTTTCGGCAAAAGAAGTAAAACAGCCAGGGGAGCAGCATTTCACATTTCCTTCTCCTACACAATTTCAGCAATGGCTACATACCCGCATGAAAAAAACATCCTATATCTTCCAACCTTTTCTGCCATTGCAGAATAAGGAAGGTTGCCCATTTGACATTCGGCTTTTGCTCCAAAAGGATGAAAACGGGGAATGGCAAGAACGTATAAAAGTCATTCGTACAGGGATTCCCCATCATATCACATCAAATCTTGCTGGAGGAGGAAGGATGCACTCTTATTCCTCTCTTGTAAAAAGCTTCACATCCCTGCAAAAAAGAAAGCTGGAAGAGGATATTCGTAACATAGTTACTCGCCTTCCTGTTTTACTGGAGCAGGAGTTTCTGCCGCTATTTGAATTGGGAGTGGATCTGGGAATGGATAATCGTCAGAATTTATGGATATTAGATATTAATTCCAAGCCAGGTCATAAGATAGTAACAATGGCAGCAAAGCACCATCAAAAGGAGATTTTTGAGGCTCCAAGCAAATATTGCGAATACCTGGCTTTTTCACAAGGAAACAAAATGGGAGTTGAATGATATGAAAGCTCTTTTATCTGTAAAATGTAAGGAATCATTAAAGGAAGATGTTATTTCCATTCCTGAAACACTGATGGAATGGCCAATCTCCTCCATTGCTTTTGGAACCGTGCAATATGCGTGCAAGTCCACCTATCATACTGGAGGAATCCTATATTTATCAAAGAAAATCTTTGAAGAGCTGATGCTGCCTTATGAAGGGAAAATTCATCTTTTTGTTCATGAGGATGTTCTTCATCTCGGGCCATTAATCGGTATCTTCACAGCAGGTTTCACCAGTTCCATTATCCGGCCAATCGGCGAGCGGACCCTCTTCTTCTCCAAGCTTTTGTCAACGGAGAAAAAAGTGGGAGCGTATGTCTTTCTGTTTGGTGCGAATCATATCAATTGGGAAGAAGGGACCATGGAAGGTTATATGTTCTCTGACCGGGGCTGGTGCAGAAGAACTTTACCCTTCCCTCATGTGGTGTACGATAGACTTCCCAATAGAAGAACAGAAAAGCACAAGCTCCTCTCGGAAACAAGGGATAAAATGCAGAAGGATTATGCGATACCCTGGTTCAATCCCGGATTCTTCAATAAATGGGATATTCATCAGAAATTGATGATCGAGGAAAACATTGTCCCCTTTCTTCCTGAGACGAGCAATAAGGTGACCATTGAGAAAATGGAAAGTTTCCTTGCCAAATATCCGTTTATTTATGTAAAACCGACGAATGGGAGCCTAGGATTCGGTGTCTATAAAATCATCTATAATCGTGAGGAAGGCTTCTATTATGTCAGATACAAAAATGAAGAGCTTCAGAATAAGCTGATGCGCTTTTCCTCTTTGGAAACCATGCTTGGGACCGTCATGAAAAACAAAGATCTATCAGGCTATCTAATTCAACAGGGAATTCCTTTATTGAAAAAGGATGATTCCCTTGTGGATTTCCGGGTACACACCAACAAGGATGAAAATGGCAGATGGATGGTAAGTGCCATGGCGGCTAAACTCAGCGGCAAAGGAAGTGTCACCACCCATATGAATAGCGGCGGTGTGGTAAAGACCATTTCGGAGATGTTTCCTGGCGAGGAAGAACAAGAGGAAATCACGGAAAAGCTTACAACTGCATCGATTCTTATCAGCGAGGCCATCGATACACATCTTCCTGGCTTCATTGGGGAGATCGGCTTTGATTTTGGTATGGATAAGGAAAAACGGATTTGGCTGTTTGAAGCAAATTCAAAGCCTGGAAGATCAATTTTCTATCATCCAAAACTGCGGAATGAAGACATTTTGACCAGAAGGCTTTCGATTGAATATGCCGTTTATTTAACAGAACAAACCATACAGCATCCGGACGGGATTTTCTCATGAAGCAGCTCTACTACGATTTAAATGGCGAATCCTGGTATCACACCTATCAAGGGAAAGACAAGATCTATCTGGGCAAATATTTTTCAGTTCCTTATAGGGACACTCATCCTGAAAATTATCAATCCTTTCCATTTAATGTGAAGGACAGCAAGGCTGGACCCCTTGTCGGAATTTTAGCCAGTCCGAAAAAGGAGGGCTTTATTGGCAATATCGGCTTGTTTAAGCGCCTGCAGCTCTCCTTGGCAAAAAAAGGTGGGAATTCGATTGTCTTCACGCCCGAGCAGCTGACAGATGACGGTATGGAAGGGTATTGCTTTCTGCCGGCCCACCGTAGTTGGATAAAAATAAAGGCCCCGCTCCCTGACATCATTTATAATAGACTTTATTCGCTAGAAGATGAAGAGGATCATTTGGAAAGAGTGAAGAACCTTGCCGACCTCTATCAAATACCTATCTTTAATCCGCGGTACTTCGATAAATGGGAACTTTATCTGCAGGTGAAAAGCCATGAAGATTTGGTGGAGCATCTCCCTCGCACAGAACTGTTCACAGAGAAGACCTTGGAGGAGATGCTTTTCACCTTTGGCGCAGTCTATGTAAAAAAAAGAAAAAGCAAAAAGGGATTAGGCCTTTCCTATATCTATTCAAATGGCAATAGTTTCATTTTAAAAACCACCTCCGCCAAAACCTATTTGTTCCCGAGCATCAATAAGCTCGTACAATACTTCCTTAAGGAGGATAAATTGCAATCCTATATTGTCCAGGAGGCAATTTCCACCCTTCCTTTTGAAGGAAAAAAATTTGATTACCGAATTCTTGCACATGCGAAGGATCGGGACTTCTCTATCACTGGTATCGGAGTAAGGGTTGCCAATACGCAGCAGGTAACCACACATGTGCCTGCAGGTGGAAGGATTGCTGCATTGGAGGAATTGCCTATTGAACTGGATGTACCTGCCCTCAGCAGCCTCATCAATCAATGCGGCAAGCATCTCTCCACCTTTTATGACAATCTAAGTGAGTTCTCTGCTGACATTGGTGTTACAGCAGAAGGAAAACACTATCTTTATGAGCTGAATGCGAAGCCGATGGACTTTGATGAAACGGCAATCAAGCAGTCTTCCACAGAAAAGCTGACAGATCTTTTTATAGAGAAGACAAATAAAATAAAGGATTTTTCCGTTTAGTCTAGAAATAATCATTATTGAGAAATAATGATTAGGGGGACCAGCATGATTTCACATTTACAGATAAAGCCTTTCTATAAAAACAGCCAGCTGCCCGGGTGGCATCTATCCTTCTTTTTCAAAGGTCAGAGCATAAAAGCCACCTATCAAAAGGATGGAAAAATTGAATTTGACGAGTTCGCCTCCTTCTCTCCTGAAGAAAGAGAGCAAGTGGAGAGACAAATCCATGAATTGATGCTCTTCCACGTCTACGAATAACTGGTATGGTTCCTCCCTCCTTCACACAAACTACGTGTAAAAGGAGGGATTTTTTTGACTGAGAAAAAGAAGGATCATACCAGGAAGGAACCAAGCTATGAGGGTCGTGATGAATACTTCATGGACGTGGACCGCTATATCAATGAAGGCATGGCTGGAGGCAGCGTTTTTTCCAGAGAAAAGTACACGAACATCGAAGAGGCGCGAGAACTCGAGAAGGAAACGCCGCCGAATGAATAGCTTTACTGACTCTTCCTATCTTCAGGAAGAGTTTTTTTGTTAGTTCTTTTGCTATAATAGAAGCAACGCATGTACAGAAAGAAAGGGATCCTCATGTACAATCAACTGAAAAAAATTTACGGAGATTCTCTTGTCAGAGCATCGATTCCTGATGATTTCGAAAAATATGAATGGTTTTATGGGCCAACCAATGATTATATCGGTATTGAGAAAAGCGTATTTGGAGAAAAGGACAGGCTATTGTTGGCTGCATTTTTGGAGCGTGTCTCACAAGTCCAATTCGAAATGACATCAACCGAAAATTGGTGGCACTCCTTTTTATATCTAAATGAATATAGTGCACCTGACCATCCATATCCACCTCATATGCATTGCCGTTTTATCCAGTTTCATTTTGGGGAGGCCTTCCCGCTCAAGGAAGAATGGAAGGAAGCACTTACTGCCTTTTTTGAAACTCCCATCGAGTTGATATGGGAAAATGCAACAAGCGGAGTCCTGGTTGAAGTCTTTTCAAAAAACCATAAACCGGAAGACAGCCCTCCATATTCCGATATCATCGATACGACCGCAAGCGACTTTTATACGAATGTAAAGCTGTTCATCGGCTCCACAAGAGCTATAGACGAAAAAGCGAAGTTTGCCTTTGACTGGGAAAAGAAATGCTTTGACCTCTCCCGCTACTCACAAAAGAAAATGGCGATCCATACATTTGAACAGGCCATCCCCTACTTGGTGACAGGCCAATTGGAACCAGAGCTAGTCACACAGTTTAAGCAGCAGTTCGGACCTGTGCTCGAAGAAGACCAGGAATTGCTGCAAAGCATCAAGGTCTACATTGAAAATAATCTCAATGTCTCGTTGACTGCCAAAAAGCTGTTCATGCATCGCAACAGCCTGCAATATCGAATAGATAAGTTCTCGGAACGGACAGGAATAGACATCAAAAACTTCCAGGGGGCATTGGCGGCGTATCTTGCACTTATTATATTGGAAACGGAAAAATAGTGATTACAAGTATATATCTGTCGTGTTCCTGTCAACATGCACAAAACCGGCCACCATCTTTGTGCAACTTGTACATTTACGAAATGTATCCGCTTTCGTTACACTGATACTAATTAAGAAAAATTTTTTCTAGGGGGAAATGAACAATGGCTGAATTAAAATTAGAGCATATTTATAAAGTATATGAAGGCGACGTTACTGCCGTTAAGGATTTCAACTTACACATTAAGGATAAAGAGTTTATCGTATTCGTAGGTCCATCAGGCTGTGGTAAATCTACAACTTTACGTATGATTGCCGGTCTTGAGGAAATTTCCAAGGGAGAATTTGAAATCGACGGAAAAAGAATGAACGATGTAGCTCCAAAAGACCGCGACATCGCAATGGTATTCCAGAACTATGCGCTTTACCCGCATATGAATGTATATGACAACATGGCTTTCGGATTAAAGCTTCGTAAGTTCCCGAAAGAAGAAATCGATCGCCGCGTAAAAGAAGCAGCGGCAATCCTTGGATTAGAGCAGTATTTAGACCGTAAACCAAAAGCATTATCAGGTGGTCAGCGTCAGCGTGTTGCACTAGGTCGTGCAATTGTTCGTGATGCAAAAGTATTCTTGATGGATGAGCCTTTATCCAACCTTGATGCTAAGCTGCGTGTAGCGATGCGTGCTGAGATCTCCAAGCTTCACCAACGTCTGCAAACAACTACTATTTACGTAACGCATGATCAGACAGAAGCGATGACAATGGCAACTCGCCTTGTTGTAATGAAAGACGGTATCATTCAACAGCTTGGTTCTCCAAAAGAAGTATACGAAAATCCGGAAAACGTATTTGTTGGCGGGTTCATCGGATCTCCTGCAATGAACTTCTTCAATGGTAAATTGGAGGAAGGTGCATTCTTACTTGGAGAGCAAAAAATCTCTGTTCCAGAAGGGAAAATGAAAGTACTACGTGATCAAGGTTATGTTGGGAAAGAAGTAATTCTTGGAATTCGTCCAGAGGATATCCATGATGAGCCTGTTTTCATCGAATCTGCTGTTGGTTCTACCATCACTGCAGTAATCGAAGTAGCAGAATTACTTGGTGCGGAATCCATGCTTTACTCCCAGATCCACGGTCAGGATTTCGTAGCACGTGTTGACTCCCGTTCTGATGTGAAGCCTCAGCAAACACTGCAGCTTGCACTTGATATGAACAAATCTCACTTCTTCGATTTCGAAACTGAGTCTCGTATTCGTACAAAATAATAAAACTTCCAAGCCGGGCCTTCTCTTCATGAGTGGCCTGGCTTTTATTCTTTTACCGCCAAAATCAAATCATGGTGACAATTAGAGCAGCTGATAACATGAATGCAGATATTCTCACTCAGACTTGTTAAATCCCCATCAACCAGCTTTAACAAATCAATATCCATATAGGCGCTATAATCGTCCAAAAAATCTGTTGCCTTCCCTCCGTCCATCATCATGCCTCCACAAGATGAGCACCGGCTTTCATACGCCTCAAATCCATTGCATAAAGGACATATTGCCATACTTGTCCCTCCATTCCTGATTAGGGTTATTTTTTTCTCAAACTGGTGGAATTATGCTTTGTCGACGCCTCTATAATATCCAATAATTACCTGAAAGAAAAACGAATAAGGATTTTAAGAAATTCCTATAATACAAGTAACATCTTACTAACAAATGGGCCAGGCTAAAGAGCGCGGCAGAAAATTTCTGCTGAACTGGTGCAAACCCAGTGGGTCCAACCAAAACTATATTTCGAGGAGATGAATCAACATGGCAAACCAATCAAGAAATTCGTCTAATCAATTAGTAGCACCTGGAGCACAAGCAGCTATCGATCAAATGAAGTACGAAATCGCTTCTGAGTTCGGAGTTAACCTTGGTGCTGACACAACTTCTCGCTCCAACGGATCTGTTGGTGGAGAAATCACGAAGCGCCTAGTTCAAATGGCTGAGCAATCCCTAGGCGGAAGATAAGTTTCAGTTTTTATGTAACACATAATTTTATATGAATGGCTATGGGCACCTCAAACTAACTTTGGGGTGCCTTCCTATTTGAGGGAATAAAAAAGATTGATTTCCTATTCATTATTTCTACTCTAATAAAGAACACATTAAATGTAGTCCGTTGATTGCAGCGAGGGACACAAGATTCGCCGGGGACGGTTGGGAGCCTCCTCGACTTTGCCTGTGGGGTCTCCCATGCCCTCTACTTTCCCGCAGGAGTCAAGTGTCCTCCGCTACAATCAACTCACGGGTAATCATTATTTGCTATAAGTTAGAGCCTTAAAATCAATCAAATTAGCTAATGAAATGAAAAATTGAGACAAAATCCAGTTTTTCTACCTTTAGTAAGGCAAATTTTTTACTTTGAGTCCCCTGTTGGTTGGAGTGCAAGGCGTGAGACTCTTGCGGGAGGAGCGTGTCAAGGGGAGACCAACAGGCGCAAAGCGCCGAGGAGGCTCCAGAGGCCGCCCGCGATCGCTGCCGCCTGGAACGGAGACCAACAGGGTGTTTAATGTTGACACCTTATCTTTAGTCCAGCTCTTATTCTTAAAGCAACCATTTTTACTAAAAGAGCCTAAAAAAAGACCTCGCAAAATCCGAGGTCTCAAATCCTTATATTAAACTCCACTGCTGATCAAGCGCAGGAACTGCTTCGTTCTTTCCGCTTTTGGAGATTCAAAGATCTCCTCCGGCTTCCCTTTTTCGACAATCACGCCTTTATCCATGAAGATCACTTCATCCGCCACTTCACGGGCAAACTGCATTTCATGGGTGACCACAACCATGGTCATCCCCTCAGTAGCAAGCTCCTTCATGACTCGAAGAACTTCGCCGACAAGCTCTGGATCCAGCGCGGAAGTCGCCTCATCAAAGAGCATCACTTTCGGCTCCATCGCCAATGCTCTTGCAATGCCGACACGCTGTTGCTGACCTCCTGAAAGCTGGAATGGATAAAATTCCGCTTTATCGCCGAGGCCAACCTTCTCCAGAAGACGTCTTGCTTTTTCTTCTACCTTTGCCTTCTGTTCCTTTTTCACTGTTATCGGACCTTCCATCACATTTTGGAGGGCTGTCATATGTGGAAAAAGATTATAGCTCTGGAATACCATCCCCGTTAATCTTCTGAAGCTGGCAATTTTTCCGTATTGGACTTTTGAGGAAAAGTCCAATACCTGATTGTCAATGGACACTTTTCCGGAGGTGGGTGTCTCCAAAATGTTCAAGCAGCGTAAAAGTGTCGTCTTCCCTGAACCTGATGGGCCAATGACGACCACCACTTTCCCCTGATCGACATTCAAATCTATTCCTTTTAAAACTTCTAAATCTCCGAACTGCTTGTGTAAGCTCTCTACTGCAATCATATCTCGAGCTCCTTTTTCATGGCCGGTTTCGCATAGTCTGTTGCTTTTCGTATGGATTTTTAGCACGTATTAAACGTACCATCGTGCTCTTTTCCTAAAGATCATACGAAGTGAGAACAACATTTTTTTTCATAAGCATGTAAAAAATCCAACTGCCGATTTTTTACTTGCGACAGAAAGCAACATTGATGTGAAAAGAGCCTTTTTATTTTGCTACGTATCTGTCCAATCGTCTCTCAAGCTGCCCTTGTACCAGTGACAGCAAGAAGCAGATGATCCAGTACAAGACAGCTGCCTGTGTATATAGTAATAAGAATTCATAGTTGGTGGCTGCAATTTCCTGTGCCTTCCTGAACATTTCCGTTACCAATATCAATGATGCCAAGGAGGTATCTTTGACAAGGCTGATAAAGGAATTCGACAACGGAGGTATGGACACCCTGGATGCCTGCGGTAAAATGATCCGCTTTAACGCCTGCGGGTAGGTCATTCCCATGGAATATGCCGCCTCCCACTGCCCTTTTGGTGTGGATAGAATGGCTGCACGGATAATTTCGGAAGCATATGCACCAAGATTAAGTGAAAATCCGATAACGGCAGCCGGAAATGAATCAATGGTAACGCCTATGGACGGTAAACCGTAGAAAATGATAAATAATTGCACTAAAAGCGGCGTTCCCCTGATGATGGAGACATAGATTCTTGCTATGATCTGGAGCGGCTTAGCCGAAGAAATTCGTGCCAATGCCGTTAACACCGCAATCACAAGACCGATACTAAAAGAAATCAATGTCAATGGTATCGTATAAGTGAGAGCTCCCTTCACCAATGGGAGAAGGGAACTCTGGGCAATGCTCATCATCCGGTCTAGTCTTTCAGGGTCTGAAAAAATACTAGTTAAGTACATCTTCACCAAACCATTTCTCTGATATTTTTGCGTAGGTGCCGTCTTCGATCATTTCTGCCAATGCACCGTTGACTGCTTCAACAAGCTCGTCACTGCCTTTTCGGAACATAAAGCCGCTTTGCGCTGCATCTTCATGCTCGGCTACGATTTTTATTGGCGCATTCGGGCGGTTTTTCTGAAAATCAAGGACAGATAAATTATCATTGATGGTTACATCTACACGATTGGAGGATAAAAGCTCAATCGCTTCATTAAAACCGTTTACTCCCACAATCTCCGCTTTGTGTTCACGTGCAAGGTCCGCGTAGTTGCTTGTCAGTGACTGAGCAGATTTTTTGCCTTCAATATCAGCAAATTCCTTGATGTCATCATTGTCTTTATTTGCTACAACTACAGCCGTTGATGAAATATAATGCTCAGAGAAATCATACTTTTCCAAACGATCCTCTCTGATACCAACCTGATTTGCTATCATATCAAAACGTTTTGCATCAAGACCCGCAAACATCGCATCCCATTGAGTTTCCATGAACTTCGCTTCTACGCCTAAGCGCTTTGCCACTTCTTCTGCCACTTCTACATCAAAACCAGTCAGCTTGCCGGAATCGTCATGAAATGTGAATGGAGGGTATGTACCTTCCGTTCCAATCAGAAGTGTTCCTTCTTCCTCCACTTTGCTTAGCAGATTTTCCTTTTCTTCAGCCTTGTCGCCATCGCCTGTCGTACCATTATTATTTGTAGTTCCACATGCCGCCAGAACCAATGCGAATGTGAACAATAGTGTAAAGAGTGTTAAATATTTTTTCATCCTTTTTAAACCCCCAGTAATCTTATCAGAATTGTTTTATTAACATATTGTATAGTATATAAAGATTCCTCTGTTGTAAAGAATTTTGTTTCAACATTATCATTTCCTATTTCCTCGATAAAAATGTTGCATAACATCACCTAGAATCATCCAATACTGAACCTATACCCTGCCCTTGATAAGAGTAACTGGTCTTTTAGCACCATAAAAAAGAGTCCGGATTATCCCGGACTCGCCTCGTTTTGATATATTATTTATCCTGCCAAATGCTGGCCACCCTGTTGAAGCTCATACATCTGATAGTATTTTCCCTTACGCTCCATGAGTTCATCATGGTTTCCTCTTTCCACAATTGCGCCGCGATCCAATAC
This sequence comes from Bacillota bacterium, assembly GCA_051750385.1. GTDB lineage: Bacteria > Bacillota > Bacilli > Bacillales > Bacillaceae_I > Sutcliffiella_A. The sequence goes on from JBNJJQ010000010.1 coordinate 21,603, forward strand.
CAGAATCTGATCTGCACTTTTAATAGTAGAAAGTCGGTGAGCAATGATAAAGGTCGTTCTTCCTTTTTTCAGGACTTCAAGTGCTTTTTGGATGACTGCCTCCGTTTCGGTATCAATGCTGGCAGTAGCTTCATCCAAAATCAAGATTGCCGGATCAAAGGCCAAGGCTCTTGCAAAAGAGATGAGTTGTCTTTGTCCAGAGGAAAGCGTGCTCCCCTTTTCGATAACCGGCTCCTCCAAACCCTTTGGCAGTGCGGAAATGAAGTCCATTGCACCCACATCCTCCAGTGCTTTTTTGACCTTCTCCATGGAAATGGATGGATCCTCCAAGCTCACATTGGAAGCGATTGTACCGGAGAAAAGGAATGGATCCTGGAGCACAATCCCCATGTGTTGCCTGATTTCCTGCTTGGTAAGCTGTTGAATATCTTTCCCATCAATAAGGATTTTTCCTTTTTCAATATCATAGAAGCGGAAAAGAAGGTTCATGATCGAGCTTTTTCCTGAACCTGTGTGGCCTACAAGTGCCACCGTTTCCCCTTTTTGGGCCTGAAAGCTGATATCCTTCAGGACATATTCATTCTCTTTGTAGCCAAACCAGACTGAATCGAAGGAGACATTCCCTTCATAGCGGGGATGCTTTTCATCAGATACTTCCACCCCTGCTTCATCCATCAATTCAAATACGCGAGCTGCGGATACACGGGCCTGCTCCAGGTTGGCCAATTGATTGACCATCCCTGTAATCGGTCCGAACATTCTTCCAAGATAGTCCACATAGGCATACAGGACACCCAAGGAAATCATCGATCCGACACCCAATGAGGCACCACCGAAATACCAGATGACAACCACAAATGAAATGTTACGCAATACCCCAACCAGGTTATGGGAGGTCAACGCATTGAGGCTTAACAGTTTGTTCTGATAAGTGAAATGCTCCTCGTTCCACGTTTCGAATTCTTCCTTCGCTTTCTTTTGGCGACGAAACGCTTGAATGATCGTCATCCCTTGAATGGATTCATTGATGTTTCCATTAATATCGCTTAACAATGCTCTAATTTTATGATTATATACAGATGCGTACTTTCTGTAGAAAATAAACCAAACGATAAGGATCGGAATGAGCAGCAAGCTTATGGCTGCAAGCTTGGCATCCAACAGGAATAAGGCAATGTATATCCCTGTAATATAGATGAGTCCGGAAAAGAACGTCGCTAGGACCGTTACGTACAATTCCTTGATTGTCTCCGTGTCATTGGTGATCCGTGATACAACCTTACCAGCCGGAAGATGATCAAAATACTGGATTGGAAGCTTTTGAATCTGACCGAATACATCCTCCCTCATCTTCTGGATGATTCGGTTAGCCGATGTCTGAAGGTAATAGCTTTGCCCGTACTGGAAAAAGGATGAAACGACCAGCAGTCCAAAGTACATCGCAACCAGATACCCGATATATTTTACCTCAGGCTGATAAAAGTCGATCAGCTCGCCGCTAGTGAGTAATGTTGCCTCATACTTGGCTGACTCCTCGCCACGGGTAATGGTGAGTTCGCCATTGGAAGCACTTCTCTTACCATCAAAAGTAATTTCAGATGGAACAAAATAATACTCTCTGCCTACCTGGAGAACCCTCGCTGTTTCTCCTCCGGAGGCTTCAGTTCCTTCCGCACGATCCTCCCGTATATAATACGATCCATCGTAATAGACCTTATCCTTTCCATCCTCCTCTGTCGCAAACCACGTTTTTTCAATACCTAAAATGTGGACGTCGATCATACGCTTCGCAATAAACGGACCGGTAAGCTCTGCTGCAACGGCTATGGAAAGCATGATTAGCGCAATAATGATAATTTTCTTTTGTGTAAGGGCATAGCTGAATAGCCGTTTCCCTGATTTTACTTCTTTCATGTCAACACTTCGCCTCCTTTTGGCGACTGAACTTGCTGTCGTTCAAACTGTTCTTTGTACCATCCTCCAGCTGCCATTAGCTGCTCATGCAGGCCGGACTCGACGATTTCCCCGTTTTCAAGCACGATAATCCAATCTGCATGCTGCACTGCGGATAAACGGTGAGTGGAGATGATGGTCGTTTTACCTGAACGTTCATTTCTAATATTTTCAATGATGGCTGCTTCCGTTTTCGCATCCACAGCCGATAAGCTATCATCAAGAATCAAAATTTCAGGATTGGCGATCAATGCTCTTGCAATCGAAATCCTTTGCTTCTGTCCCCCTGATAACGAAACACCTTTCTCTCCCACAAGCGTCTGCAAGCCTTCGGGAAGCATCTCCAGGTCTTTTGTGAATGCTGATGATTCGATTGCCCTTGCAATCTCTTCCTCTGTAGCATCATGCTTTCCGAAAAGAATGTTTTCTTTTACCGTTCTGGAAAACAACACGTGATCCTGTGGCACATAGCCGATCCAGCCTTGTATCTCCTCGAGAGATATTCTCTCCAATGGTACGCCATCAATCGTAATCTCGCCTTTTCCTATTGGATATTCTCTCAGCAACTGCTTGATAATGGTTGTTTTCCCGCTTCCCGTCTTTCCGACAATACCAAGTGTCTGGCCTTTCTTTATATGGAAGGAAACCTTCTTTAAATTGTCCACAGTAGAAGAAGGATAACGGAATGTTACCTGGTCGAAATCAATGGTTGCCGGATTATTTACCGTTACGGGTGAAGCATGGTCCGCTACATCCGCTTCATATGCAAGTGTCTCATTGACACGGTCCAAGGAAGCGTTCCCCCGCTGCATGACGTTGATCAGCTCACCAATTGCGAACATCGGCCAAATCAGCATCCCCAAATATACGTTGAAACTGACCAGTTCCCCTAGCGTGATTTCCTTATGGAACACAAGGTATGCCCCGTAGCCCAACCCGATCAGGTAGCTTGCACCGACAAGCAGTTTTATAGTAGGTTCAAATAAAGAATCAATGATTGCCACTTTCACATTCTTTTTATAGACATCATCCGTCATATTATGGAATCTGCCCTGATCTGCCCGTTCCTGCACATACGCACGGATAACGCGCACTCCTGCAATGGATTCGAGAACCCTATCATTCATATCCCCGAAAGCATCTTGTGCTTCGGTAAAGCGTTGATGAATCTTCTTCCCATATATATTCATCGCAAGTGCCATCAACGGCAATGGCAGAATGGCTGCGATTGTCAGTTTCCAGCTGATGAGGAACCCCATCGTTCCGAGGATGACCAGCATAAACGCACTGGAGTCGATAAGCGTCAGCACCCCGAAGCCAGCAGTGGTTGAAATCGCCTTCAAATCGTTCGTTGCACGCGCCATCAAATCTCCTGTGCGATTTTTTTCATAAAAAGTCGGTGTCATCTTTAATAGATGCCCCATCAACTTCGACCGTAAAGACCTTTCCACCAGGAAAGAACTGCCAAAAAGCTGATACATCCAAACATACGTTATTCCATAGATTACAAAAGCAAGAACAAATAAAAAGGCAACATATTGAAAAAGCCTTTCCGGTGTAAACGCTCCTACCTGTATATCATCAATGGCCATCCCGATCATCCTTGGGGGGATAATCTCCAAAAAACCCGCAAAAATCAATAATCCTATGGCAACAGCATATCTTCTCCAATGCTCCTTAAAGAACCAACCTAATTTGCCTAATACTGAAAGCATATTATCCTACCCCTTTCCGTCCTCCTAAAACTAAGGTACCTACCCATCATCTGAAGCCTCTCTGTATGTGATCATAAGAACCATTACATTTTCCATTTTCATTTCCTCCTCATTTTAGTTTGGTTAGCGGATTCTTTCGTGGAAAAAAATAGTAATACGTGCAAACAAAAAAAGGCACACCGAACGTCAGTCCGGTATGCCTGAGAATTTTCCCAATAAAAAAGCACACGTCACGTTCTTGAAGTGACCTGTGTTTGCACAATACTATTATCCCAAATACAAAATAGTAAAGGTAAGGTGACAGTCAGAATTAATCCAGACTGAAAACACTCTTAGGACAGGTCACGAGATCTATGAAGTTATTAAGCTTACCTGCAACATCACCGAAAACAACAATTAAATTAATCATCTCGAGCCCTCCTTTTCCTTTAAAATTTCTGTTTCATATAATTTCCACCTTCTAAATTTATCACCATGGACAAGATTTTGTCAATTACTAATTTTAAGATAATTAACAAGCGGAGTACGAAATACTCAAAAAAAAAATAAAATGAAACTCGGGGCCAGACCCCGGCAGGAGTATCTTCATCCATGTCGAATGCCATTCTAATTCTTAAAGGAATATCATCTTCTCTTGCTATTTTCGGTTTTTCCTGTTATTCTTAAGAAGAATTATTTTTGTTCGGTATGTAAGGATTCAAAGTTAAGATTTAACTTTCGCCTTGATATTGTTTGAGCAAGAATAGTAATACATTTGTGCGTAAAGCACATAGGAGGTAACAACATGTTACAAGGTACAGTAAAATGGTTTAACGCAGAAAAAGGATTCGGATTCATCGAGCGCCAAGACGGAGACGACGTATTCGTACACTTCTCAGCTATCCAAGGCGAAGGTTTCAAATCTTTAGAAGAAGGTCAACAAGTTACATTTGAAATCGTTCAAGGTAACCGTGGCGACCAAGCAGCTAACGTAAATAAAGCATAATTTTTCAAAAGATAAAAAAGGCTCCCTTTATGGGGGCCTTTTTATTTTGCCCTTTTTCTCCAGATTAAACCTGCATTTCCCTTCCCTTCCAATTGGATTCATATACACGTACCCAGACCTCATTCACAATTCAGCCATAAGATTGTGACAGACTTGTTAAAGATGTATTTAAAATATATCTTTAACCATTCATCCCCCCTTATAATAAAGATGTATTTAAAATATATCTTTAAAAGGAGATCTTAGCATGTTAAGCCAGAAAACAATTGAGATCGTTAAGTCCACTGCACCTGTATTAGCAGACAAGGGCGTAGAAATTACTACTTACTTCTATAAGAAACTATTCGAAAATCATCCGGAATTATTAAATATCTTTAATCATGCAAATCAATCCAAAGGACGCCAGCAAACCGCTTTGGCCAATACCGTTTATGCAGCTGCAACCTATATCGACCAGCTTGAAGTCCTGCTTCCAGCGGTTAAACAGATTGCACATAAGCACCGAAGCTTGCAAGTAAAACCGGAGCATTATCCCATTGTCGGTGAGCATCTGCTACTCGCAATCAAGGAAGTCCTTGGAGACGCAGCGACAGAGGAAATCCTGCATGCCTGGGGAGAAGCCTATGGCGTCATTGCTCAAGTATTCATTGATGTGGAACAGGAAATGTATCAAGAAGCAGAAAAGACGAATGCCGGCTGGTCCGACTTTAAAGAATTTGAAGTGGTAAGAAAAGAAGAGGAAAGCTCTGTAATCACTTCCTTCTACTTGAAGCCTGCAGACGGAAGCAAAGTTCCTCTTCATAAACCTGGGCAATATATCACTATCCGTGTATCCATTCCTGGTGAAGAATACTTATTGAACCGCCAGTACAGTCTATCTGATGCCCCTACTGAAGAATTTTATCGAATTTCCGTCAAAAGAGAAGCGGAATTCACTCCGGAAGGGAAAGTCTCCAACTACTTGCATGATCATGTCAATGTAGGTGATAAGCTGGAGCTTACTGTACCTGCAGGAGACTTCACTCTTGATACAGGCAATGAACCGGTCTACCTCATTAGTGGTGGAGTAGGGATCACCCCTATGCTAAGTATGCTGAAGGCAATCGCTCAAACAGAGCCTACCCGCCCAACGACCTTCCTGCATGCTTCAAAAAATGGAACGGTTCATGCATTTTATGATGATGTGAAGAATTCAATGGAAACTCTGCAAAAAGGAGAAGCCATCTTTGTTTATGAAAATCCAACAGAGGAAGATCGCAGCTTCCAAAAGTTCCACTTCGATGGATATGTAACAGAAGAAATGATCAAAGAGCTGCATGCTGAACCAGAAGCTATATTCTATGTATGTGGACCGGTTCCATTCATGCGTGCCATCCTGACCCACCTGGAAAACATCGGGGTACCAGCTGAAAAAATCAACTATGAATTTTTCGGACCTGCGATGGATTTGAAGCAGAAGGAGAGTGTAGGGGTCTGACCCTCACAACATTAAAGCACTAAAAAGGGTCCTGACCTCCACCGCTTTAAAGCGGTGGGGGTCAGGACCCTTAACGTCGTTCTATTCAAACAGAACCCCAACCACATAAAAAAACCTGCTCCAAAAAGGAGCAGGGTGGTTACAAACATGTAATAAAGTAAATGGTCCTATTATTATAGCATCCTTTTTTGCTAATAGATATTTATTTTTTTGCAATATGCAAAACTTTTTCCACCGCGCATAGCAATTCCCTTGCTGCAGTAGTGGGGTATGAGGCTTGGCTTATCGCGGAAATGACAGCAACCCCATCCGCACCGGCCTCCACTACACTCGCAGCTCGTTCCTTGTCTATCCCACCGATCCCGACAATTGGCACGGTGATTCCCGCTGCCCGGATTTCTCTGATTATATCCGGCCCTTTCACCTCTTGCAGATCGGTTTTCGTGCTGGTAAAATACATTGGACCTACGCCCAGGTAATCGGCACCGCACTTCTCTGCCTCTTCCGCCTCTTTTACATTATGGACGGATACACCCAGTATTTTTCCGGCAAATTTTTCTCTTGTTTTGGTGATCGAACCATCCTCCTGCCCGATATGTAAACCGTCCGCCTCAAGTGTCAGAGCAAGTTCCACATCATCATTCACGACAAAAGGTACACCATATGAATGACATCGGCTCATCAACGCCTGACCGAGCACTATTTTTTCCTGCCCAGATTTGGCCACTGTCCCCTTTTCACGGTATTGAAAGAGGGAAACACCTCCTTTTAACGCTTCATCAAGAACGGTCAGTGGATCATTTTCCCTGCAATTGGTGCTTCCCATCACTAAATATAGTCGCATCAAATCTTTCAATTTATCGTTTATCAAGAATCGACACTCACCCTTCTTCTCTGCTGGTAAGCCCAGTGATTAGTCGGGCCATGGCCACTGCCAATTTGTAGGTCATCTTCAATCGCAGCATGGATGAATTCCTTGGCTATCTGTATGGCATCCCAAACCGACTCTCCCTTTGCCAGTTGAGCCGTAATGGCAGCTGCAAAGGTACAGCCCGTTCCATGTGTGTTTTTCGTGGCAATCCTCATACTCTTCATTTCATGGAAGCTATGTCCATCATAGATTAAATCGATGAGTTCTTCTCCAAATCCGTGTCCACCTTTGATCACTACACAATCCGCTCCAAGCTTTTTCAAGATCCTTGCTGCCTGCTGACGGTCCCTCAGCGAACGGATTGGAATTTCCGTCAACACCTCCGCTTCCGGAATATTTGGGGTGATGACGGTTGCAAGCGGAATGAGCGATTCCCTCATGGAACGAATTGCCTCCTCCTGCAAGAGCTTGGCTCCTCCTTTGGCAATCATCACCGGATCCACGACGACATTTCCCCATTGAAAGCTTTTTATCTGTTTTGCGACAGCTTCAATCAGAGCGCTGCTAAAAAGCATTCCTGTTTTTAAAGCATCCGGCTTCAAGTCTTCCTCTATGGAAGCAAGCTGTTGAAGCACCATATCAAGAGGGATGGGGTATACAGCTTGAACGCCCATTGTATTTTGCGCAGTTAGGGCAGTAATCGCAGACATGCCGTAGACCTTCAATTCCTGAAAGGTTTTCAGGTCGGCTTGTATTCCTGCTCCTCCCCCGCTATCCGAGCCTGCGATGGTTAATGCTTTTCCTATCATGGTTGTCACCTCCGTACTTTTCACTTTTTCCATTAGCACTTTGAACACCGCTGTTGATTTCCGCACTAGGCTGCGCTTTCCGCGGGGCGATGCTGGAGCCTCCTCGGGCTTTGCCCTGTGGGGTCTCCAGCCTACCGCTACCTCCCGCAGGAGTCTTCGCCTATTGCTCCAATCAACAGCTAGGCAAACTGTTTCAACATTTTTCACAGTGCCTTCCAATTTAATGTAATTTAACCAAAATACCGATAATACAAGGATTTGGCTGCTTGAATATCCTTTGTTCCATGGATGAGTACTCTGCCATCCTTGAATGCTACAAGGCGGTGTTTCTCTATTTCAAAGGACAGCAGATAAAGATTCTCCTCCACAGCCATTCCTCGTTCGATAAGCACTCTTTTCAGCTCCGTCAGATCCCTTTCCCCTTCTTTGGAAGGGCGGATCTGGACAGAGTCCCGTCCGCATAGGACCGCTGTTTTCGTTTGGTTTTCAAAGGAAAGATTCGGGTAGGTTCTCGTTTCTCCACAGCTTTTGCAGCCTGCCTGTTTCATTTTTGCCACATCCATGGATACGTAGTGGTTTTTCCAGAGGTCAAAAGAAACGAGCTTTCTTCGGCAAGCTTCCTTGTTGCCCGTTAACAGTTTCAAGGCTTCAGCCATCTGATGTGCCACTACCATACCAACAGCAGGAGAGATGATACCGACCGTATCGCACGTTGCTCCCCCTAGCGGAACGGTGTTCAACAGGCATTGAAGACAAGGCGTTTCTCCCGGTAAAACGGTAAAAGAAAGGCCATAACTCCCAACGCATGCTCCATAGATCCAGGGAATCTCATATTTTTGCGAAATATCATTCATGATCAGACGGATATCAAAATTATCGGTGGCGTCAAGAAGCAGGGATACCTGCTCGTTTTTGACGAAATTCTCCAGACTTTCTGCTGTGACATCCTCTACCAGTGCATTTATTTCCACTTCCGAATTGATTTTTCCCAAGCGGTCTTTTGCAGCAATCGCCTTGGGCAGCTTTTCACTTGCATCCTCTTCGCTGTAGAGCTGCTGACGCTGAAGATTGCTCCACTCGACATAATCACGGTCGACAATTGTCAGCCTGCCGACACCTGCACGAACCAGCGCCTCGGCATTTCCTGTTCCAAGTGCACCCGCACCAATCAGAAGGACATGCTTTTGACCTAAAAGCTTTTGACCGTCTTCCCCGATTGGTGAAAATAGGGTCTGACGAGAATAGCGTTCCATTATCCCACGCTCATTCCTTCGGTCGGGCTGCTTGCTGTAGCATAGGACTTTTTCTCCATTCGGCCGGCTTCATATCCCAGGCGTCCCGCTTCAATGGCAAGCTTCATTGCATAGGCCATTTTCACAGGATCTTTCGCGGCTGAAACAGCGGTATTCAACAACACCCCATCTGCACCCAATTCCATCGCCTTTGCTGCGTCAGCTGGGGATCCGATTCCTGCATCGACAATAACAGGAACCTTCGCCTGTTCGATGATGAAGCTAAGGTTCAATTCGTTGATGATTCCTTGGCCAGATCCGATCGGGGATGCACCTGGCATGATGGCATGTGCACCAAGCTCCTCGAGTTTTCGGGCAAGAACGACATCATCAGACGTATACGGCAGGACAGTAAATCCCTCTTTTAACAATTCTTCTGTTGCTTTCAAGGTTTCCACCGGATCTGGCAGCAGCGTCTTCCAGCACCCGATCACTTCAACCTTGATCATGTCACACAGCCCGGATGCTTTTGCGAGCTTCGCGATCCGTACCGCCTCCTCTGCCGTTTTGGCACCTGCTGTGTTTGGCAGAAGCGTGTATTTTTCCAAATCCAACTTTTCCAAAAAGTTCGGTTGACTCGCTTCAAAAATATTCATTCTTCTTACGGCAAACGTCAGGATCTCCGATTCGGATACATCCACCGCCCTCTGTTGAATATCAAAGTCCGGATACTTTCCTGTTCCAAGCAATAAACGAGAATTAAATGTGTATGAACCAATTTTCAACATATCATCCGCCTCCTACAAAATGTACTAATTCCAGCTGGTCACCTTCTGCAACTGTTTCCGCTGCATGAAGATCCTTTTGCAATATCTCTTTGTTCTTTTCTACAATAACTACCTTTTGATCAAGCTGAAAATGTGATAATAATTCCGCAACGGTGGTTACTTCGTTTGGAATCTCCAGCTGATCGCCATTAATCCAAATTTTCATTTTTTCACCTCATTGAAGGTATTTGTATTCTATCAAGTCCAAATGCACTAGTATAATCCGGCAGCTTCCATCCATTCATCATGCCGGCCACCAGCTTCCCAGTGATTGGTGAAAGCAGTATTCCATTCCGGTAATGACCTGTGGCAATATAGAGATTGTGAAAGGTTGGATGCTTCCCTAAAAACGGTAGCCCATCACCCGTTTGCGGCCTGATTCCTGCCCATGCTCGTTCGAAACTGGCATGCTCGATTGCCGGAAGTGTTCGAATCGCTTCGTTCATAAGTGAAGCCAATCCTCCAATTGAAACTTTTTCAGAGAAAGTATGGGGCACCATCGTGGCACCCACCACCAGCCGGTTGCCGCTTTTTGGTACGATGTAGCAGGAGTCTGTAAAAATAGTACTCTCCAAAACCGGCTTATCTGTCAGTACTGAAAAGCATTCCCCTTTAACCGGATAGGATGGGAGATTCAAACCAAGCTCGGATAAGATTCTCTTGCTCCATGCACCTGCGGTTACCACTATGGAATCCCCTGAAAAGCTTCCTTCACTTGTATCCACTTTTACAATTTCTTGATTAAGCTCCTGTAGCGAATACACTTCCACATATTCTTTGATTTCTGCCCCGAGCGTGATGGCAGCCTTGGCAAATGCGTGTGTCAGCTTTTTCGGATTGACGTGTCCATCCTCCGGGATATCCATGGCGCCAAGCATCTCCATCCCTAATTCGGGCTCTCTTCTCAAAACCTCTTCCTTACTAATCCAAGCTGCCTTTTCTCTAAGTCCCTGTTGAAGAGCAATCGTCTTTTTAAGCGACAAAACTTCCTCTTCGTGATACGCAAGCTTCAGCATCCCTTTCTGGACAAGCTCTATATCTAAACCGGTTAACTCCTTCAGGTCTTGTTGCAAGTGGGGAAACATGGCCCTGCTTTCTTTAGCAAGTTCAAAAAGAGGACCTGCCTCGGTCACCTCCACTTGAGCACCGAGCATGCCTGCAGCGGCACTCGATGCCTTTGAAGCAATCCGCTCCTTTTCCAATAGGAGAACCTTTTTTCCGGTTTTGCTTAAGTGATAGGCTGATGCACACCCATTGACACCTCCACCTATAATAATGACGTCATAGCTTGTGCCCATCCAATCCCTCCTGTCTCCAACTAGTTTGATAGAAGATGGCCGCCTCCACAGGATCCTTTGCACTCATGATCCCGGACATGACGGCAATACCTTTTATGCCAATGGCTTTAAGCTCTGCACTCTTGTCTGGCGTAATCCCACCAATTGCAATCACTGGAACCGTTATGGTAGAGGCAATAGCTCTGAGCTCCTCCATTCCTCTTGGCTTCAGACCATCCTTTGACTTAGTAGTGTACACGTGCCCATAGAGCAAAAACGAAGCTCCATCTTGTTCCGCTTCTACTGCCTCCTGATACGAATGGACCGATTTTCCGACTTGCAGACCGGGGAAAAATCTCCTAACCTCAGTAACACCTAAGCTATGATAAGCCAGCTGTATTCCTCCAACTCCGAGTGTATGGGCCACGTCCACCCGGTCATTGATGATGAGCTTCTTAGGTGGAATTCCACCATGAATCAATCTTTCTACTATTTGATATAAATCTTTTGCTGATCGATTCTTTTCCCTTACATGTATGTGCTCAACATAGGAATGAATCGAGCAAAGAATGGATACCAGTTCATCATCTGTTCTTTTTCCATCTGTAATAACATGCAGCGTCATTCACAACACCCTTTTTTCTATTTGCTCCGTTAAACACCGCTGTTGATTTCCGCACTAGGCTGCGCTTTCCGCGGGGCGATGCTGGAGCCTCCTCAGGCTTCGCCCTGCGGGGTCTCCAGCCTACCGCTGCCTCCCGCAGGAGTCTTCGCCTATTGCTCCAATCACCAGCTAGTATCCACAAGAATCAGCACTCTTGTTTAACAAAACTTTCCCATAAAAAAACCACTCTTCGCGTAAAGAGTGGTTTAGTCTATCAATGGTATGTACTTTCCTCATCCAAAATAGAACGGCTCCACTTCCCTACGCTGGTATTAACCAGATCAGGTTCGAAGGGTCTGGAAATCGTTCTTTCCATCTCAGTCACTTATGACTCCCCTAGTGATAAATATTCAATTGATACCTTCATTTTAACACACGATTACGAATCTTCAAGGAATTCACTCTGACCTACTTGTAACGGACATCTGAAATCGAAAAAATCGGCAGGTAGGTTGCTGCTGCAAAGCCTACCATAAACATGCTGATAAAAAGAGTGACAAACCAGATGTCTTTTTTGGAAAACCCCGTTCTATAATAATAGGTCCTTTCCTTCTGCCTACTAAATCGTTTCGCCTCCATCGCGACCGCTACACGATGGGCTCTCCTGATGCTCTGGGATAGAAGGGGAATGCTAAAAAGCTTTATCTTATAAATGAGCGCTGACAGCCCTTTTTTTTGCTCCACCCCTCTGACCAAAAGAGCATTTCTTAATGTAAGATACTCCTCCACCATTATGGGCAGCAGCCTTACTCCAGCCATGAAGCCATAGGCAAACCTTGGAGGAAGCTTTCCTTGCTGCATCAAGGAATAGAATAGCAGCACCGGCTTTGTGGTAAGCGCAAAAAGCAGGCCGCAAAAAGCAAACACCATCGAACGAAGGCCGAGATGTACTCCCCTGAAAAAGCTTTCTTCAGTCACATGTATGAGTCCAAAACGCAACCAGGTCGTATCTCCTTTTCCAAACATGATCATCGCAAGTGAACTCGTCAGGAAGATGAACAAAATAGGCAGGAGCAGGATCACTTTTATTTTTACAGGGTACCTTATGGAAGCTAGGAAGACCAACAGGAATAACAGCGTCACATAAGCAATGACATCCACATTATGAATGAACATGATGCCGATAAAAACAAGCAGCATGATCAAGAGCTTCAGGCTTGGATTCACCCCATGCATCCATGATTGTTTATTAGTTAACGCTAACTGCATGCTTCTCTCTCCTACTCCAAGCTATACTGCAAAGTTCTTTACCCTGGAACTCTTCTTTTACTTTCCCATTCTCTACCACCCATACTCTATCTGCGAAGTTCTCCGCAATATGAAGATCATGAGTGACCATGACAATGGCTACCCCTGCCTGTTTCATTGCGTAAAGCCATTCCAGCATTCGAAACGTATTTTTGCTGTCCTGTCCGAAAGTCGGTTCATCGAGCAGGAGGACATCAGGTTCGTTGATGACTGCAGAAGCGACACTAAGGCGCCGCTTTTGACCCATAGAGAGCTGGTAAGGATGCTGAGTTTTCAGATGCTGAAGCCGAAACCTTTGCAATAATTCCTCGACCCGTACCTCTATCTCGTCTTCCTTCTGCTTTTTTATACGCAAAGAGTATGCGATTTCCTCATATACGCTGGTGGTGACAAATTGGAACTCCGGATTCTGAAAGACAAAGCCAATCCGATCGGAAGGAATGCCTTTAACAGACTTGCCGTCCAAGGTATATGCACCTTTCGTTTTGACCAACTGCATCAACGACTCCAGCAAGGTGCTTTTGCCAGCGCCATTTTCTCCTATAATAGCTATCCAATCTCCGCTATGGATAACCTTTCCCTCTACCTCGATTTTTTTCTCTCTACCTCTATAACCAGAAAAATCGTCTAAGGAAATAATAGGAAACTGTTCGGGTTCAATGGAAACTACGACAGTATCTTTCTCTCTTTCCATCAGGTAATCCCCCCATACTCCCGGATACCAGATGCCATATTTCTTTAAAAGTGGAATATGATTCTGAAAGATGCTGGCTGTTGGACCGTCCGCCACGATATATCCTTCCTCATCAAGCACCACAATCCGGTCCACGTAATCAAGGAGGAGATCCACCTTATGCTCAACAATAATCACCGTTTTTTCTTCGTCTATTCCCTTTATCGTTTTCCATACCTGCTGTGTCCCTTCCGGATCCAGCATGGCGGTGGGCTCATCGAGAAACAGTACTTCGGGCTCCATGGCAAGAACGGATGCGATCGCCAAGCGCTGTTTCATACCGCCTGATAGCTTCCCGATGCTTGTATGCATATCATCGAGATCCAGTCCAACCAGTTCCAGGAGATGACGAATTCTCTGAGGCATTTCATCTCTTTGAACCGCCAGATTTTCCAGGACAAATGCCAGCTCTTCATCGACGTATGGCATGCAGAATTGGGTATCGGGATCCTGGAAAACATAGCCAAAGGAAATTGGAGACACCGTTTCCTTGGCAACCATCGGGACATCCAGCACTTCTGGAATCAAGCCTGACATCACCTGAAGCAAGGTCGATTTGCCACTTCCTGATGGCCCAAGGATCAGTACTTTCTCGCCCTTATTTACAGACAGGGAAAAGTCATGGAACAATTGCCTGCCCCCTGGATACTTCAACCGTAAATCTTCCAATTTGATGATTGGCTCCATGTTTGCCTCCTTATTACTGTCTCAAGGAATCGTAGTCCTCTTTGCTCGCAGGACGCAATAAACTCGTGACACCTGTTGCTTCCAACGCTTTTACCAAGATATAGGCAAGTACTCCAGATAAAAGGATTGCTCCGATGATACGGAAAGAAATCAACAGTGTGACGTTCCACCACACATAATCAAACAAGTAGCCTCTGAACAAGTCCAACAAAAGGGACCCTATTGCTGCAGCAACACCTGCAAGTGAAACAACCATCATGTCAAAACGCTTATAGCGGAAGCCCATGAATACAGCCTCTGCGAAAAGCCCCTGCACCACTCCATAAACAAGTACCATCAAACCATATTCAGAACCGACCAAAAATTCACCAGAGGCAGCAGCCACTTCCGCCAAGAAGGCGACACCGGCTTTTCGGATAAGCAGATAGGCAACAGATGCTGCGATGAACCACATGCCATAGGATAGCTCCTGAATCTGCAGTCCCAATGGGGTTAACAGACTGTATACCGGTCCCCAGATCTTATAGACAATTCCAAACACCAATGCAATCACAATAGTAACGAGAATATCCGTCAATTTTAATCCCTTTTTCATTTTCCTCATCCTTTACGCATTTATTTGAATTTCCTCAACCGGCCACTTTTCCAATGTATAGGCCATCTCCCAGAATGAATATTCATACTGGCTGCTGATAATAAAATACTCCATCATTCTTTCCCGATCTTCTTTCGTCGCTTTTTCCGCAAGCTCATCCAATCTATTAATCTGTTCCTCCACAAGCTCACGGAACCATTCCCCACCATAGGCAGTAATCCATTCCTGATAGATCGGCTCGTCAGGTGTGGCATCCTTCAGTCTTTCTCCAATCTCGTAATATAGCCAATAGCATGGGAGCAGGGCTGCAATGACTTCCCCAAGCCCCCCGGTAAGGGCGGCACGGTACATATGGGAGGTATAGGCGTGTGCAGTAGGCGCCGCTTTAAAGTTTATTTTTTCCTCCGCTGTTACTCCCAATCTCTTGGAAAAGTTCTCATGCAGGGACAATTCTGCCTCATACGTACCTTGTGCGTGGGCAGCCATTCTAGATGTAGTATGTAGATCGAACGCTTTGGCTCCTGCATAGGCCTGCACTCTTGCAAAGTGGCTTAAATAGTAGGCATCCTGCAGCACGTAGTATTTGAATGACTCCAACGACAAAGTACCATCAGCTATCCCTGTTACAAATGGATGGTGAAAACTAGCCTCCCAGATAGGATCTGCCTTCATGCGTAATTCCTGTGAAAATTTCATCCTTTTTCCTCCTGTTCATTTCTTTTTGAAAAAACAAAAAACCACCTTCCTCGCTTACGCAGGAAAGGTGGTTGAGTATATTTCGCAATTCTCTGCCACTCGAAATAGAGAGATGGAGAGCTCGACCGACCACTTCCCTACGCTGGTGTTAACCAGATCAGGTTCTAAGAGTCTTAGAGTCTCACTCTAATCTCAGCCTTTTGAAGGCACCCCTAGTGGTAGAAAACTATAAAGTTAGTGAAAAAGGTGGAATCCATTTTCTGATACCCATCTTATATCAGCTTTCTCCGGTTTGTCAAAAACTTTTTAATTACCGCTGACTTCGATTGGACTTTTATCCTTATTTTTACGCCCAAACCATCTACGTTTCTTCTTGGATTTCCTCCCGAAACCATCCAGCATTTCATAGACAACCGGAACAACAATCAGAGTCAGAGCCGTGGAAACGGTCAGCCCTCCGATTACGACAACTGCCAAGCTCTTTGATACTAGGCTGCTGGCACTTGCATGACTGAAAACAAGCGGCATCATCGCGGCGATAGTCGTAACTGCTGTCATCACGATCGGACGCAGTCGGGTTGCACCTGCTTCAAGCAACGCTTCTCGTGTTGCAAACTCCCGTTGTTTGTTTTGAATGACTCTCTCCAATAGCACAATCGCATTGGTTGTCACGATTCCAATCAGCATCAACGCTCCGATCAGTGCATTCATATCAAGCGAAGTTCCCGTCACGATCAATCCGATCACTCCACCTACCACCGCAAGCGGCAGCGAGAACAGAATGGCAAATGGAGCACGAGCTTCACCAAATGTAATGAGCATGATCAGATACACAAGCAGAATGGCAATCCCCATCATCTTGAACAGGTCCATAAAGGTTTCCTGCATCGATTCGGTGACACCGGCAACAGCCACATTCGCTCCATCCGGAAGGTCAAGATCCTTGATTATCGTATCTACCTCTAGACCGATTTTTCGGACATCCTCTCCCACAATCTCTGCAGAAACCTGTATCGTTTCTTTCCCATCCTTGTGGAAAATCTGCGTTTTAATATTCTGTTCCATAACGGTTGCTACATCCCTAAGTTCTACCGGACCTGCCACAGGGGAGGCAAGCTTCAAGGCAAGCAGTTCTTCCTTTGTATCCAGTCCTTCGTGGTTATATTTGATGCTTGCAGGGAGCCTTGCCCCCGCTACCGTCACTTCTCCCATCGGCGTTTTGGCCAACGCCATTTTCACTTGTTCCCCGATCTGCTGGGCAGACAATCTCGCTTGTTCGGCTTCAGACTGCTTCACTTCCACCTTCCACTCGGACTGCATCTCTTCATAGTTGGAAGCGATTTTATCCAAGCCATCTATTTCCTTCAGCTCCTGCAGCACCAATTCAGCTGCAGCTACCCTTTCTTCTTCATTGGCAGCTGTTACATCGATTTGGATCCCGCTTCCGCCAAATCCCCCAAATGAATTTTTCATGGCTTCCACTTCTACCGCGTCAAAGGTCAATGCCTTCTCTTTTGTTTTCTCGATAAAAGCGTCCACATCTTTCCCTTTTTCAAACATGACGAAGAATGCTGCGACATTCGATTGTGTTACCTGGCCAAATTCCGCATCCTCCCGTGCCATCCCCATCCGAAGTAGCACTTGGTCCGCTTTTTCTTCCTTCAGGAGCTCCTTTTCAAAAAGAAGTGCGTTCTCCCTTGCCAGTTCAGGATCCATATCCTTAGGGAAAGTAAGGTTGACACTTACTGCCGACTCCACCTCGGACTCCACATTGGATTGGGGAATCAGGAAATAGCCTCCAATGGATGAAAGAAATATCACGAAAGAAGCTGCAAGGACAATGAATTTATGAGACAGTGACCATTGTAGGACTTTCTTATATCTTAATGCTGGTTTTTCCTCCTGCTGCTTCACTTTCTTCAACAGCATAAAGCTCAGCATCGGTACCACAGTCAAAGCAACCAGCAAGGAGGCCATGATGGAATAGACAACCGCCAAGATCATCGGAAGGACAAACTCACCAAGCGAGCCTGATACAAATCCAACCGGCAGGAAAACTGCAATAGTGGTAAGGGTTGACGCGGTAATCGCCATTCCCACCTCTCTTGTCGAATCGATGACAAGCTCTTTCGAAAGTTTTTCAAGCTGCAGTCTTCGATAGATATTTTCCATGACCACGATACTATCATCTACAAGTCTACCAACAGCGACCGCCAATCCTCCAAGGGTCAGAATGTTCAAGCTTACCCCTGATTGTTTTAAAAGGAACATCGTGATAAAAATGGAAAGCGGTATGCTGACAATTGCGATAAAAGTTGTTCGGATATTTCTTAAGAACAATAAGATGACAAATGTAGCCGCTATTGCCCCGATTCCCACTTCACGTGCCATACCATATACTGCACCTTCCACTTCGGCTGCAGTGGAGAAGAGCATGTTAATAGTGTAATCGGGATACTCTTCTGCGAGCTCCACCATTTTTTCATCCAGTGCCTTACCTACATTCACAGCATTTGCACTTGTTTCTTTGGTGACAATAAACGCCAATCCATCGTCACCGTTGATACGGGTAAGCGCCTCATAGTATTGATTGATTGATACAGCTGCGACGTCACCCAACTTGACATTGGGAGCAAGCATAATTGCTTCAATGTCACTCACATCATTGATTTCCCCAACCACTCTCACAGCGGTAGAGGAGCCATCCACATTCAACTGTCCGGATGGAACTGAAATGGTTTTGCCTTGAAGCGCCATCATTACCTGCATAGCAGTCAATTGCTTCTCCTCGAGACTTGCCGGATCTACTTCAATCAAAAGCTCCGTGCTTGATTGACCGTAAAGAGAGACAGTGGATACTCCTTCGACCTCTTCCATTTGCGGCAAGACTTTCTCTTTGATTACATTTTCGTCTTCAAGTGTCATTCCCTCATCTGTTTGAACACCGATCTGCGCAATCGGAATCATCGAGGTGTTCAACAGGACAACAAAGGGTTTCATCGCCTCCTGTGGCAATGGCAGCTGATTGACGATCCTCTCCACCTCTTGATTTGACTCTTTCAGATCTGCTTCGTTATTAAAATAAATATCTATTCTTGAAAGTCCTTCGCTTGTAGAGGAAACCATCTGCTCCACATTCGCAAGTTGTTTCAAGCCATTTTCTATCGGTTCTGTTATCGTATCTCCAGTCGTTTCCGCATCCATCCCCTGTGCAAGCGTCGTAACCGTGATGACCGGATTATCGACGGAAGGCAAAAATTCAACTGGCAGCTTCGTAGTGGAATAGACCCCCATAACTGAAACCAGAAATACCATAATGATTATTGCAGCTCTGTTTTTCAATGAAAAGCCGATTAATTTTTTCATCTCACATATCCCCTAAGAATTTACTGGTAATCTTCTCTCTTTCCTTACTATCTCCTGCAGGTTCGTTTACTATTGTGAAAATTTCGCAAAATCATACTTTCTATTCCGACTGAGTGTTCCATTGGATATTTTAACATCATAAGAAAATTATGGAAATATATATTTTCAAAATGGCTCCCCAGAAAATAAGTGTGTATTCTGTTTGACTCCCTGTCGATTTCTGTTCCAGGCGTTCGCTTTCCGCGGGGCGGTGCTTGAGCCCCGCGGAAAGCGAAGCCTAGTGCAGAGATCAACAGCGGTGTTTTACAGGGTCTTCAAAATAAAAGATGCTAACCGAAGTATGGATAACATCTTTTTCAACTTCCTCAAACCGAGGCTGATTTTTCAAGAGCTTCCGGCGCCTCATCTTCTTCTTCTGAATGTTTTGGAAGGGTGGCCATGTAGAAAAATGAGACAAAAAGCAGACATCCACCTACCAACACATAGATTCCTTCGACGCTGACAACCTTCTGGAAAGTCAACGCAATAAATCCAAGTGTGATTGACTGCGAAAGCATCATCACAGGCGTAATCCACCCCTGCACACGACCCATCATTTTCGGATCTACGATTCTTGGAAGCCAGCCCCCAATTCCGATGTTCACAAATGGCAGACTTAATCCAACAAGTGCACTGAATGCCAGGTAGTAGAATATCGACGTGCTATACCCCGAGGCGATAACAAAAGCTCCGGATACCCCTACTCCAATGATGACCATTTGATAGAGCTTCAGCTTTTTGGCAAGGACGGAAGCAATGATACTGCCCAATAGTACCGCGATACCAAATACAATTCCTACAAGGACCATGATTTCCTCATAATTGTCGGGAGCCAATTTATATTTCAAGATATAGGCCGGCATGACAGACATCCCGCCGTTCACAATTCCGAATACAAAGAATCCAATGATCAAATAGACGAGCAGCGGGCTTTTCAGGATGTAAAGGAGCCCCTCCTTAAAATCCTTGGCTACAAATTTGATGTTGATCTCCTTCCACTTGTGATTTCCATTGGGAAGGCGCACTGCCTCGGAAAGCACACATGCTCTAATTAATATGGCACTGATGATGTATGTGGCGAAATCGACAATGATTGCCCCCTGAAGTCCTATCGTCCAGTAGATGAAAATACCGAGAGCATTTCCGAAAAGCATGAACAAACTGCTGGTCATCTGGTTTAATCCTGCTGCCACCGTATATTCATCCTTGGAGAGAATGCCTTGTATCATCGCTCCTTGCGCCGGATAGAAGAACTTTGAAACCGCGCTGCGCAGAAACAAAAGGGCAAAAATCAGCGGCATCCAGTCTATGTAGAATGCACCAAGCAATCCAAGTGACAAGAAAGCACAGATCCAATCACTATTGGCAGCAATCTTCTGCCGGTCCATCCTGTCTGCGAGCACCCCTACCAGGAAAAATACTGCCAAGGTCGGCAAGGAGTACATAAGCTCCGTAATGGCCGCGTAGAACGGCTTTTCTGAAAATCTATCCAACAGGTAAAGCATAAAAGCGGCAATTCCAATTATATTGCCCATCTGCGAAGTAAATGCTGCCAGAAACAAAAGACTGTAATTACGATTTTTAAAGATTTGCACCATATTTTTCATCGAATTATCCCCCACCACCATCTTGTTATCTAGCATCATTTTACCTTGATTAGTAAACATTGGTAACGGACTTACGGGTAATTTTCTATCGGTCTCAAGGAGGAGAGACGGGTAGTGATGGAGGCTTATTTGAATGGTTCGTCAGAGGTGAAAGGGTGTGTTTCGTTCCGTCACCTTCAAGTATTTGGTTGTGTTGCGGTTCAAAAGAGGGGGTTTCGTTCCGTCACCTCCATGTATTTTGCTGGGTGACGGTACGAAAGAGGGTTTCGTTCCGTCACCACCAAATATTTTGCTATGTGGCGGTTCGAAAGAGGGCGGTTCGTTCCGTCATCCCTATGTATTTTGCTGGGTGGCGGTATGGAAGGGTGTGTTTCAATTTATCGCCGTTTTATCAAAAAAACGCCCGGCAATCCAAACGGATTACCAAGCGTCATCTTAAGGCTTCAGCAATATTTTTCCGGTACTTTTTCTGTTCTCCAAAAGCTCGTGTGCTTTGGCTCCATCACTTAGGAAAAAAACAGTCGGCTCCGCAATTTTCAACTGATTCTCTGCAATCCAGGAAAACAGTTGGCGCGAACGAGCTACCCTCTCATCCCGGGAAGTCAGCACATTCCAAAGGTCGCCGCCTGTCAGGGTCTTAGAGGTGTCCATCAGCATCCTTGGATCGACAGGTGCTGGATCGCCCCCTGCCATTCCATAGAACACAACCGTCCCGCCAATTTTTGTTGCTTGAAAGCTTGATGCCAAGGTCGAACCGATTGACTCGTACACTACCTCAACGCCTTGCTCCGAAGTTGCCTTCTTCACGTCTGCCACCCAATCGGAACCGTACAGAAACACCTGGTCCGCACCTGCACCTTTTGCGATATCCGCCTTATCCGCAGTGGAAGTCAATCCGATTACCGTGCCGCCAAGCAGTTTAGCCATCTGGGTCAAAAGCTGACCGACTCCTCCAGCTGCTGCATGCACCAGAACTGTGTCCCCTTTTTTAACAGGATAACTGTCGTGCACAAGGTAATGTGCCGTGAGTCCTTGAAGCAAAACGGCAGCAGCCGTTTCACAAGAAATCTTATCAGGAAGAGGAATTGCTTTCTCGAAAGGTACTGCCACAAATTCCGCATTCGCATATGGTACATCTGCAAAGCCTATTTTGTCACCGACCCTTATGTCCGTAATAGCAGCTCCCACTGCTGATACCACTCCTGCCCCTTCATATCCAAGAATATAAGGCGGCTCACCTGCAAGATGGTAGTTGCCTTTTCTACGATAGATATCCGCAAAATTCAGACCTACCGCTTCAGTCTTAACCAGAATGTCATGATCACCTATTACAGGGCCCGGAATTTCCGTGTAATACAGAACATCCGGTCCGCCAAATTTATCAAACACCAGTGCTTTCATTAGAATTTCCTCCATTTCCTATTCAAAATTCCAGCCTTCTTCATCGTTCAATATACTATCATGATGACTTGGGATGCAAAAATCTTGATTTCAGCCGAAATTTTCATATATCAGCCATTCCATACCCGGTATCGGCCGATTTATCCATATATTGGCTGAAACATGAGGGATATCAGCCATTTGCTTTTTTAGCATTTTCTGCGGTTCGCAAACATAAAATGCCAAGTCCTAAATCAGGGACTTGGCACTAATTCTCAATGATCAGTGGTTAATCGTCATCGTCTTCGTCATCATCATCGTCGTCTTTATCCTTCTTCTTCCCGCGATCTTTCTTATCTTTATCTTTTTTCTTTTCCTCTTTTTTCTTTTCTTCTTTTTTCCTTTCGCCTTGATTATCAGAGGGTCTTTGCGACTCTTCCTCCTTCTTTACAGCCGCTTTCGGTTTTCCAAAAGCAGGAAGGTTGAACGACTCCACCGGTTCATCCTTCAATGCTTCACTCACTACCTGCTGGAAGAGCTTCGCTGAGGGACTGCCTGCCCCGGAGATAATCGGAAGATACAGATCTTCTGTCGGCTTATCGAATCCGATCCAGAAAGCCCCGACCACTTGTGGCGTAAAGCCAGCAAACCACTGGTTGGAGGTGGCTCTATGGTTATTGTCATTTGTTTGGGTGGAACCGGTCTTTCCTGCCACTTCCCTGCCTTGAATGATGGCGTTCTTCCCACTGCCTTCCTCGATGACATTTTGAAGGATATAGGTCATTTTTTCGGCAGCTTCCTTGGAAACGACCTGTTCCTTTTCCCCTTCGAAGTTAGCAACAGCATCGCCGTCTCCTGTTTCAATTTTCAAAATGGCATGGGATTCGACAAGCTCGCCCTTATTCGGAAAAATCGTATAGGCCTCTGCGAGATGCTTAGGGGCGATTCCTTTATCAAATCCACCAAGAGCAAGTGCTGCAAGGTTATGGTCATTTTCTGTAATCGGCAGATACAATTTCTTCGCCGCTTCCACTCCAGTCTGTATCCCCATCTCATGTAGAAGGGAAACAGCCGGAACGTTATAGGAATTCAATACTGCATCAAACATGGATACTTCCCCGCGATAATCAAGTGTATGATTCAAAGGCTTATATCCGTTTATATCAATCGGTGAATCATTTAACATATCGTACATATCATAGCCCTTTTCCAGAGCAGGAGTATAAACCAATAATGGTTTTACCGTGGAACCAGGCTGCTTGGCGAGTCGTGAAGCCCGGTTGAAATCCCGGAACTTGTAGTCTCTTCCACCAATAAGCGCCAGTATTCCCCCTGTCTTGGGATCCATGAGGATACCGCTGCTCTGCGCGACTTCCCCGTTCGGTGCCGTCGGGAAGTTGGCCGGGTCGGCGTACACCTTTTCCAAGGCTTCCTGTACTTTAGGCTCAAGGGAAGTGTAGATTTTGTAGCCACCTGCCAATAGTTCACTTTCACTGATGCCATACATTTTATTGGCTTCTTCGAGAATGTAATCCATATAGCTTGGATATTTCCCTTCATATGGATCTACATTTCTCGTTTCGAGCTTCAACTCCTCCTCTTTGGCGGCTTCAAGTTCTTCAAGGGTAATAAACTTCTGATCATACATCAAGTGCAGGACCAGATTTCTTCTTTCAATGGAACGGTCCGGATTATTCAACGGCGATAAGGCTGATGGTGCTTTAATTAAACCAGCAATGGTGGCCGCTTCCGGCAGCGTCAATTCGCTTGGATCCTTTGCAAAATAAACAGAGGCTGCATTCTTGATTCCCCATGCTCCCTCACCAAAATAGATCTGATTTAAATATAGGCTAATAATCTGATCCTTTGTGTAGGCCTTTTCCACCTTCTTGGCCAGGAAAAACTCATCAAATTTCCGTTTAAATGTTTTTTCATGTGTCAAAAATACATTCTTCGCCAACTGCTGTGTAATGGTACTTCCGCCCTGTACAACTCCCCCTGCCTTGACATTAGAGGAAAATGCACGGAGGGTACCAACAAAATCGAACCCGTCATGTTCATAAAAACGACGATCCTCCACCGCTACGACAGCGAGTTTCATCACATCCGGAATATCCTCACTCGATACTCCCTCTATTTTGCTTGCAGTCAGTTTACTCGCAACTTCACCATGACGGTCATAGATTACCGTAGCCTGAGGCAAAGGTTCGGTCAAAGCGCTGACATCCCTTGTATTAATATATAATTGCATACCTAGCAATACGATTAGCACGAATAATCCAGCGATTAAAAACAAGGCTCGCAGGCTGACCTTTTTCTTATTTCTTTCTACTCTCTTCGCCATAAGAACCCCCTATTTCACTACAAAAATCTTTACAGTAATTCGGAGCATCCCCTAATTTTTTTAGGGTAAGCATACATAATTCCACGCTTCATCCATTAGAATTAAATACGACGGAACCCTGTATTACCCGCATTCTTTATTACTTGAACATTACTACTTACCCATTTTACAAGAAGATGAACCACAATATTAGAATTCTAATAATTGCGCGAATTCCTATTCTCTTGACTACCCTTCTTTTCACCCACTATAATGATGAACAATTACCTAAATGAATAAGTATAAAGTGCTACTCGTATAATCTTGGAGATATGGTCCATAAGTTTCTACCAAACTGCCTTAAACAGTTTGACTACGGGATGGAGCAAATACTATATGTATGTTTTCGGCAAAAACCTACTTTTTATGTAGAACGGAAACAAATTATAGCCTTTTTGCCACTTCTCTATTGTCAAACTCCAGGATTTCCATGGAGTTTTTTATTTTTTATTGGAGGAGATTGAAATGAATACAACCAACCTGACAAATCTTATCAAAGCTTCTGCAAAATCAACTCCCGCTGACCTTGTCATCAAAAACGGGAAAATCGTTGACGTGTTCAATCTCGAAATCATCGAGGATAATCTAGCAATAAAAGACGGAATGATTATTGGAATAGGAGACTACGAAGCTATAGATTACCTGGATGCCAAAGGTGCATATATTTGTCCCGGTTTCATTGATGGACATGTCCATATGGAATCCTCGATGGTTCACCCTTTTCATTTCACCAATACTTTAATTGAACATGGCGTAACCACCATCATCACCGATCCTCATGAAATTGCCAATGTCAGCGGGGCAGCCGGCGTGCAGTTCATGATTGATGCAACTAAGACTTCCTTAGTGGATGTATTTTTCATGCTGCCTTCCTGTGTCCCTGCTACACCATTTGAACAGAATGGTGCCACTCTTCATGCAAAGGATCTTGCACCTTTTTACGAGAATGATAGAGTATTGGGACTGGCTGAAGTGATGGACTTTCCGGCAGTCAGGGACACCGATGAAATGATGCTGGAAAAACTGACCCATGCTTGGAATGAAAGAAAGCATATCGATGGGCATGCTGCTGGCTTGACCGAAACAGGGATCAATATCTACCGCAGCGCCCAAATAAAAACGGATCATGAATGCGTTACTGCAGCGGAAGCTTTGGCCAGAATCAGGCGCGGGATGTATGTCATGATTCGGGAAGGATCGGTTGCCAAAGACTTGAAGGCACTGTTGCCTGCTGTCAATAACCGAAATGCGAGGCGCTTTTTGTTTTGCACAGACGATAAGCACCTCGACGATCTTGTTCGAGAAGGAAGCATCGACCATAATATTCGTCTCGCGATTCAAGAGGGCATGGATCCCTTGCTTGCCATTCAGTTGGCCACATTGAATGCAGCGGAATGCTACTCACTCCCACAAAAAGGTGCTGTTGCGCCAGGCTACCACGCGGACCTTGTTTTAGTCGGGAATCTAAAGAACCTAGAAATAGAAAAAGTCCTAAAACGAGGAAAACTTGTAACTGGCCAATCAGAGCGCTTATCGAAGGGGCCTCTTTCCGCCCCTAAAGAACTCACAAAATCTGTTCACATCAACTCGTGCTCAAAGGAAAAATTGAAGCTTCCTGTGGACGGCTCAGTACCTTGCAGCATTATTGAAATCATCCCTAACAGCCTTGTCACCAACCATCTAAAAGAAACGGTACAAACAAGTGCAGGAGAATTCGTTCCATGCACAGAGAATGATCACCTGAAGCTCGCAGTAGTCGAAAGGCATAAAGCCACCGGAAAAATTGGCATAGGCATTGTGAAAGGCCTGCAGATAAAAAATGGAGCGATTGCATCCACCGTTGCGCATGACTCTCATAATATAGTTGCGGTTGGAACCAATGACGATGATCTCCTTGTTGCCATTCAAACACTTCAGGATATACAGGGAGGATTGGTCATTGTGTCAAATCAAAAGCCAATTGCAACCCTCCCTTTGGAAATTGCGGGCTTGATGTCAGAACAGTCTTTGAATCAGGTTTTAGACCTTTTACACAACCTTCATCACGCATTAACGGAAATCCGGATAGAGCTTGATTTCAATCCATTTGTCACACTCTCATTTCTGAGCCTGCCTGTTATTCCTGCACTAAAGCTTACCGAATCAGGATTGTTTGATGTAACAGAGTTCAGACATATTTCCACCCAGTAGTTTTTTACAAGAAATTCCTTCCCCTCCTCTCTTCGTCTACGTTTAAAAGTCTAGGTACAGGGTACT
Organism: Bacillota bacterium; assembly: GCA_051750385.1. GTDB lineage: Bacteria > Bacillota > Bacilli > Bacillales > Bacillaceae_I > Sutcliffiella_A. The sequence continues at coordinate 48,403 of JBNJJQ010000010.1, forward strand.
TAAATTACAAACGACCAGATAAAAAAAAGGAGAGGAATAACATGCACTCATTCAACAACATCCTCATTGCATATGATGGATCAGAAGGAAGCGTCAAAGCTCTCAAGCTAGGCATCGACATGATGAGAAGACTCGATTCAAATATTACAGTTTTGCAGGTACTTGAGGAAGAAATGTCAGGTGCCCCCATTTCGTCAAGGCAGCCTGAAGTCATGCCTGTCGGAGGATTTGGACTCGAAGGTATGAATATGTACGCCAACAATGTCAAAGAGCGTGTCCCAACCGACCGGTCTCCACAGGCTATCAACAATGATCCGACTGAGGAAGCATCCAGGGAAATCCGGGAACTGCTGGCACAGGAACGTGTTGAAGCGCCGGTGGAAGTAATGTTTGGAGACCCTGCCAAATCCATCTCTAAATTCGCCGAAACGCAAAATCATGACCTGATCATTATCGGGAGCCGCGGACTAGGAGGACTAAAGAAACTAATTCTGGGCAGTGTCAGCGATAAGGTCACAAATTCCGCCACCTGTCCCGTACTTGTTGCAAAGTGATAAACGGCTGAGCCAGGTCTTTCCTTCTGGAAAAGACCTGGCTTTTTTGTGCTTTCAAACGCCTATCTTCACCAATCCATAGGCTAACGCATACCGTATATAGATGCTACACGAAAGGAGATATCCCTATGTATCCATATAGACAATTACCTGGATTGCCTCCAATATTCGGACCAGGATCCGGGCAAGGGCAAGGTGGACCCCCACCATTCGGGCTTCCGCCAGGGCAAGGGCCAGGCGGAGGATTTGGACCTCCAGGGCAAGGACCAGGCGGATTCGGACCCCCAGGGCAAGGACCGGGCGGATTCGGACCCCCAGGACAAGGTGGAGGGCAGGGTGGACCACCTCCGGGACCTCCACCATCATCTCCTCCACCACAAGTAATGGGTTATGGCGCAGGTGGACCAACGGCACTTGCAGTCGATCCGGGAGCGATGTGGGGATGCTTACGTCGTTATACGTGGGTTAGATTAAATAATGGAGAAACATTCTGGTTCTGGCCCACTTTTATCGGCAGAAGATCTGTTGCCGGTTACCGCTGGTGGTTCTTCACATGGGTCTACTTTGGCATTGACACTAATAGAATCAGATCATTCCAGTGTTTCTAGGAATCTTATCGAAACCGACAAAAACACGCCACGATTCATATGTGGCGTGTTTTTGTCATCCCTGAATTTTCTTGGCATGGATATTTACTTCTTCGTCGTTTTGCTTCATCTTGTTGACCATATTGTGGAAGGCGCTCCACTTGGAAAGTTTATCAATGGCTTCTTCTTCTGATTTTACTCCTGTGACACGGAAAGAGTTGTCGTTCACAAAAACTTCATAGGCAGGCTGAAGGGCCTTCTGCTCTTTCCGCTTCTTTTCCCGCTCCATATGCCGACTGATCCTGCTCACGTTTTTTGCATCCTTTTTTAAGGAGGATCCGTCCTCGGCATATTTCGCCTTTTCCGATAAACTCTGATACTTTGTCCGTAATGTGTTTTCACTCAAGGAAATACCCTCCTCATTGTTCTCTTGCTGTCGCTTTATGTGTATTACTTTGAGTTCTTTGATGTGCATTGACCAAACGTTGCGTATGCCCGATGGCACGATGCTCAGCATGGGACTTGAATAGGGCTTGTCTTTTTTCAAGCTTCTTCTTCAACCTTCTTTTCACATCAATTCCTCCCTCATCTCTTATCTTTTACTTACCCCATATCGTTTATATAAAACATGGAGATTGCTTTTTCCGATAGTTGGTTGTAGTATATGTTTATAACCTAACGACCGATAGGTAGTTAAAAATAACAAGAGAGGTGTCGATAAATTTTGCCCCCTTCCACTTACGATAAGATAAAAAAAAGTGCGCTCCAGCTTTTTGCCCAAAGAGGATACTATGGTACCTCGCTTAATGATGTGGCCAATATGGTGGGAATTAAAAAGCCATCCCTTTATGCGCATTTTAAGAACAAGGATGAACTATATAAAACCGTCATTATTGAACTGGTGGATGTATTCACAAAGAAAATCACCATGACCTATCAAAATGCCCATCATCAGTCAATCAGAGAACAATTGCTTGGAATGGTAATAACCATGGTTGATTTTTGGAAGGATGAGGAGCTTGGGCTTCTTTACAAGCGCTCGATGCTATTCCCAGAAGAACAATTTCAAGAGTTGACACATGAACAATTCGAACAGAGTGAAGCACATACAACCGAAATTCTAAACCGGATATTCATCGAGGCCATCCGGACAGAACAAATAAAGGAGCAGGCTATTCCACCATTGATTGATGCCTTTTATTGTTTAATAGATGGACTTTTCGTTCAACGATTTTTTTACCAGCCTAAAGAATACGAAACAAAAGTTTCCCATGCGTTTGATCATTACTGGAAGGGAATACATCAAGGAGGAATATAACATGCATTGGGTCTTCATCTTTATAGCAGGACTACTTGAAATAGTGTGGGTGCTTGGACTGCGCTTTTCCAACGGCTTTACGGAGCTTGTGCCGAGCGTGGTTACCATTGCAACACTTGCCGTCAGCTTTTACCTTTTCTCGAAATCTTTGAAGTTTTTGCCGATAGGAACAGCCTATGCCATTTTCACCGGCTTTGGTGCAGCAGGGACAGCAATTGTCGGAATACTTTTCTTTGAGGAGTCTGCTGGTCCTTCCAAGCTTTTTTTTATAGGACTGATGCTTGCAGGAATTATCGGATTGAAACTCACGACTCCTGCAGAAGTTCAAGGGGAGGAAGGATAATATGGCTTGGATTTATTTGACGATAGCAGGCTTTTGTGAAATTGGAGCCGTTTTTTCGCTTAAAAAGGCTGAAGGATTCAAGCGTCCACTTCCTTCTGTCCTCTTTATTGTAATTGGAATGATGAGCTTTTACTTTCTTTCGCTTTCACTGAAGGAAATACCGATGGGTACGGCCTATGCCATCTGGACAGGTATCGGTTCAGCGGGGAGTGTTCTTCTAGGGATGTTTCTTTTTAAGGAATCAAAAAGTATCATTCGCATGCTCCTGCTTTCGATGATTATCATTGGGGTAGTGGGATTGAAAATAACCTCGTAAAGTCCAGATAAGTAAAACAAAATGATAGAAAAGCCACTCCGCGGAGTGGCTTTTCTATTAATCCATTTCTTTTTCAGGTATCTGTATACTGCTGTCTTCCGATTTCGCAACAACGTAGGCAGCAACTGCATCACCTGTAATGTTCACCGCTGTTCTTGTCATGTCAAGAAGACGGTCAATTCCTAGTATTAAAGCAATACCTTCAACTGGAAGGTTTACAGATTGTAAAACCATGGCCAATAGGATAAATCCTACTCCAGGTACTCCGGCTGTCCCGACACTTGCAATTACAGCCAGTCCTACAACCGTAAGCAATTGAGTAAGCGTCAAATCTATTCCATACACCTGTGCAATGAATACTGTTGCTACCCCTTGCATGATTGCCGTTCCATCCATATTGATTGTCGCACCAAGCGGTTGAACAAAACTACTTATACGCTTAGGCACACCTAGGTTTTCCTGGGCTACATCCATGGATACAGGAAGAGTGGCATTACTGCTTGAAGTACTGAATGCAACACTCATTGCAGGTACAAATCGTTTAAAGAAAGTGATCGGGTTTACTTTACCCAGGAATAATGCAGCTCCACCGTATGTCACGATAAAGTGGATCAACAATGCCAGCACTACTACCATAAAATAGGCGCTCATCGCCTTGATAGCATCGATCCCAAGGCCGCCCACCGCTGAAGCGATCAGCCCGAATGCTCCATATGGCGCCGTTTTAATTACAACATGCACAAGGTACATGACGATATCATTGGCTTGTTCAAAGAAGGTTTTGACAACGGATGCCTTTTCTCCCAACGCATTTATGGCAAATCCAAGGAAGACTGCAAAAGCGATGATTTGAAGCATTTCCCCTTTGGCAAGTGCTTCTACCGGATTTTTAGGAATAATATTCAGCAGGGTTTCTTGCACTGGTGGAGCTTCTTCAGGCTTTTGATCATCTGCAAGCTCATCCACCAGCATATCCTCAAAATTCCCTGCATTTCCAGGCTCAATTACAGAAGCCAATGTTAGTCCGATGGTGATGGCGATACAAGTGGTAACCAGGAAGAACAAGATGGTTTTCAGACCGATAGATCCAAGCTTCTTGGTATCCCCAAGGCCCACGACACCGAGCGTAATGGAGATGAGGACAATTGGAACCACCAACATGGTGATCAAGTTAAGGAAAATCGTACCTAGTGGCTGAAACAAGAATTTATCTAAAGGTTCATATAGATTCGGAGCGTATAAATTAATTGCAAGACCTACTAGAATACCTAAAATAAGACCGATGATTATTTTTTTCGTGAGTGATATTTTTTTCTTCTTTTTCACATGATGTTCCTCCCTTTGCAATAGTGATATAATGTTTTTTTGAAGAAAATTACAGGAGATGTATGTAATTCACAAAAGGCGACTTTTTTCATTCTACGTCTAATATAATAATCTGTAAAGTGCGTTATGATAGATTAACTTATGCGCCATGTGTTATATTACAGAGATCAGGTACGAAAGTCGGGTTGTCATCTTTTCAAATTTTTGATATAGTTAACAACGATTTTCTACTTTTATTTACCCATTAATTAAACTTTTATAGCATTCACAAATAGAAAAATTTTCATGCAGAAAGATGGAGGGGTTTTCGTTGAAATTACTTTGGAGAGTTATGGTGGCAATATTTGTTCTAATTGCAGCAAAAGTGGCCATCGATTCCTATCAGATCATCAAGGTAGCAGCCGCTACAGATCACGTTCGAATCGATCCTGCCCTTTACTTCAACCTGTCTTACTTAATTTTCGGCTTTATCGGATTGATGTTTTTCTCTGACATATTCAAGAAATTCATAAATAAAAGAAACAACCAATTGAAGTATTAATCACACAAAAAAAAGCAGGCCTGATGCCTGCTTTTTTTAATTGGCGCTTTAAACACCGCTGTTGATTTCCCCACTAGGCTTCGCTTTCCGCGGGGCTTGCGTGAGCCTCCTCGGCTTCGCCTGTGGGGTCTCCACTAAACGCTTCCTCCCGCAGGAGCCTTCGCCTATTGCTCCAATCAACAGCTATATTCTTAAAAAATCAACACTAGTCATTAACAAAGCTTACGACTTTAATCCACTTCACGTCCTCTGTACGCTTCATAGATTTCAAACCACTGCTGTCTGGACATAGATAGCTCTGTCGCCTCTACAGCCGCTTTCACCCGCTCTATTTTCCCAGACCCTATAATCGGAATTATTTTTGCCGGGTGAGCTAACAGCCATGCATACAATACTTGATCGATAGAGGCAGCCCCGATCTCCCCTTTTACCTGTTCTAGCACTTTTCTTACCCTGACGACACCAGCTTCCTGGCTTGTGAAAATCGAGCCTCCGCCAAGTGGCGACCAGGCCATCGGTGACACTCTTTCCTGCTGGCATAGCTCAATGGTTCCTGCCTCGAAATGCTCCAGATGTGTGGCAGAGATTTCGATCTGATTGGTCACTAACGGGAAATCCAAATAGGAGTTCAACAGCTGATAAGCTGCAGGTTTGAAGTTTGATACACCAAAGCTTTTCACTTTCCCTGACTCCTTAAGAGAGGTAAAGGCTTCTGCTACCTCCTCCGGGTTCATGAATGGATCCGGCCTATGGATGAGCAGTAAATCTAAATAATCCGTTTGGAAGTTCTTTAATGATTTTTCAACCGACAGGATGATATGCTCTTTGCTTGTATCATAGTACTTGATATTATGCTCCGGTCTATTGGATGAAATAAGCTTGATGCCGCACTTGGTGACCAGCTCCATTTCATCTCTCAGAGAGGGTTTGAGGGCCAAAGCTTCACCAAATTTTTCTTCCACCATATAATTCCCATAAATATCGGCATGATCGAAACTGGTCACGCCCATTTCCAGACACTGTTCCATAAAAGAGAGTGTTTGCTCGTTCGTATAGTTCCATTCCTGCAATCTCCACATCCCATGGACAATCCTGGAAATGGAAACTTCTTTAGACAGCTGTATCTTTTCCAATTATCACCACTCCTTTATTCCTTCAAAATGGATTATACTAGGTTGCCGGAGAATTTACCAATTTAATTGATAGAAGGAATACATCTCAAAAAATAAATCTTTTTTACTATATGAAGCATGTAAAGATATACATCTGTTCTACTATTGATTAGAATAAAAGATAGATAAAAATTGACATAAAGTGAGGATACTATTATGCCTACTGCGGTACACCATAAGATTGGGAAGAGATTGCTAGAATCTGAGATTGAATTATCAGATAGAATACTTAATGAAATTAGGCTTGCACATCCTGAAGTTTCGGAATACCGAGACCCACATCACCAGGCAGCAATAAAAGAAATCTTCCAGACTCTTATTAAATTTATTGGGAATTACGTTCAAGACCCGGTTAATACAGTATTGGATGAGGCAAAAAACTGGGGCGAATCCGTTGGTATCATGTCTGTTCAGGCAGGAGGTTCCTTGGAGGATGCCTTATCCAATATGACGCTGTATAAACGGGCTCTTTTGACCTTCATTCAGGAGGAAGGTGCCAAGGAAGGTATTCATCTCAATCATCTGACTGAAATTTTCATCCACATTGATGAGATTTTCAATATCATCGTCTACGGTTTCAGCCACGCATTCACAGTTGCAACCGAACAGAAGATACAGGACACCAGGACCAGTTTCATCAGACTTTCCATCCCTATCGTGCCACTTTTCGAAGGTATGGCGGTTCTGCCTTTGGTGGGAGAGATCGATGAGCTAAGAGCAAGCATACTGATTGAAGAGACTTTGCAAAAAAGCAAGAATTTGTCCATCAATAAGTTGATTGTTGACTTTTCAGGCGTATATAAATTGGATCAGACGGTAGTGCACACATTAGACCTGCTTATCCGTTCCCTGAAATTAATCGGGATCACACCTATTATTACAGGATTACGACCGGAACTCAGTCTGCAATTCATCTCCACTGGTGTTAGTTTGACAGATATCCAGATTACAGGATCCATCGAACAGATTCTGCAGGATTTTCAAATGAACAAGTGAAAAGATAGGAGCCGCGCTAGTTGCTGTTCTTTTTTTATTATTTGATTGTAATATGCTTAAAGATGGATTATGATAGATTTATCACTAAACACAAAATATAGTTATCCTAATAAAAATTAAAACTATATATAGTATATTTTGCGAAAAAGGTGTCTTTAACAAGACTTAATAGGGAATCCGGTAAAAATCCGGAACTGTCCCCGCAACTGTAAGTGCAGACGAATTGAATCACCACTGTATAAGTAGGCTTAACGGCTCTTATATGGGAAGGGTCAATGTAGGAAGAAGCACAAGTCAGGAGACCTGCCTTTTCGAACTAGTTTCTTATTCTTCGGGAGTTGAGATGATGAAACGGTGCTAGAAGCTTGTATGTCTTCATACCCATTCCCTAATTATTTATGGAAGGTATTTTGATATCCCGTATTCTAATATCGTTTGATCCACTCAATCCTGGGTGGATTTTTTTTATTTATAAACGGGAAACGGAGTGAAACGCATATGATTACTTCAACTTTAAATCGTACGAATCAGGCCTTGGACACCAAAGCTTGGATTCATGGTATATTGGCTGAATTCCCTCAATTGAAAACGGAATCTTTCAATGAAAAAGCAGATAAATTGTTTGGCAGCCAAAATACGGAAATCTATAAGCACCTAACATTGGAGGCGATTGGCTACATCTCGGAAAGAGAGCCCGATTGGACCTTTGTTGCAGAACGGATCCTTTTAAAACAATTATATGAAGAAGCATGTGAAACTCGAGGCACCGATACCCCCTATGAAAATTTTCATTACCTTTTGCATTCCTTGGTGGGTGTGGGGATTTTTGATCGGTCACTTCTGGAATCATATAGCACCGAAGAAATAAAAGAATTGGAAAAGTCCATCAATCCGGAAAAGGACAAGCTTTTTACATACATCGGCCTCAAGACACTGGCAGACCGTTATCTGTCCCGAGGCTACGACAAGGCTCTTTGGGAGCTTCCGCAAGAAAGGTTCATGATTATTGCCATGACCTTGATGGCCAAGGAAGAAATCAATCGTCTGGAGCTAGTAAAAGAGGCATACTGGGCACTCAGCAACCTGTATATGACGGTCGCGACACCTACCTTCTCCAATGCCGGGAAAAGCTATGGCCAGCTATCGAGTTGTTTCATTGATACTGTGGATGATAGTTTACAAGGAATCTATGACAGTAACACAGATATTGCCAATCTATCAAAGTCAGGTGGCGGAATCGGCGTGTATTTAGGAAAGATCCGCAGTCGAGGAAGTGATATTCGAGGCTTTAAGGGTGTATCGAGCGGGGTCATTCCCTGGATGAAGCAGTTGAACAATACTGCCGTAAGTGTAGATCAACTGGGACAGCGCAAAGGTGCCATCTCTGTATACCTGGATGTCTGGCATAAGGATATTTTCCCTTTTCTCGACAGCAAGCTCAATAACGGCGATGAGCGGTTGCGTACACATGATCTATTCAATGGTGTATGTCTTCCCGATATATTTATGGAACAGGTGGAAAGCCGTGGCGACTGGTACCTGTTCGACCCACATGAAGTGAGAAATGTAATGGGCTATTCGCTGGAGGATTTTTTTGATGAAGAAAAAGGTGCGGGCAGCTTCCGCGATAAATATTGGGAGTGTGTGCAACACCCTTCCCTGCATCATGATAAGGTGCCAGCCATCGATGTGATGAAAAGCATCATGCGTGGCCAGCTTGAAACAGGAAGTCCGTTTATGTTTTATCGCGACGAGGTCAATCGTATGAATCCCAACCATCACCTTGGGATGATCTATTGCACCAACCTTTGTACAGAAATCACCCAGAACCAAAGTGCCACCACCACGAACCAGCAATTTGTAAAAGACGGCGCGATAGTGACGGTGAAGACACCTGGAGACTTTGTTGTATGCAACCTCTCCTCCATCAACCTTGCGCGGGCAATCCCCGCTAAAGTTCTAAAGAGATTGGTATCTATTCAGGTTCGGATGCTCGACAATGTCATTGATCTTAACAACATTCCGGTCCTTCAAGCAAAGCTGACCAATGAGAAATACCGTGCGATCGGATTGGGAACATTCGGTTGGCATCATCTTCTGGCCTTGCAGGGAATCAAATGGGAAAGTGAAGAAGCGGTACAATTTGCAGACTCACTCTATAGAGAAATCGCCTTTTATACAATTAAGGCAAGTGCAGCCTTAGCAAAAGAAAAAGGCGCATACCCAGGATTTGAAGGCTCCGATTGGCATAATGGGGAGTATTTCAGTAAAAGAGGCTATCAAGCAGGTGACCTTTTTGATTGGGTGGGCTTACAAGAGGAAATAGCTGTTAGCGGCATCCGAAACGGCTATCTCATGGCAGTGGCCCCAAATGCGACCACCTCTATTATCGCAGGCAGCACAGCAAGCATTGACCCCATTTTCCTGAAAGTGTACTCCGAGGAAAAAAAGGATTACAAAATTCCGGTGACTGCCCCTGATTTGAATGCAAGCACTACCTGGCTCTATAAATCTGCCTACCATATCGATCAGCATTGGAGCATTGCCCAGAACGCCGCCAGACAGAAGCATATTGACCAGGCGATATCGTTTAACCTGTATGTGACAAATGCGATTAAAGCAAAGGCGCTCCTTGATCTGCATCTGGATGCATGGAAGCAGGGATTGAAGACAACCTACTATGTCAGGTCCACTTCAAAGGAAATAGAAGAATGCGATTCATGCGCAAGCTGATAATTTAGGAGGGAAACAACGATGACCGCTTCACTGACTTCACGATTACTGATGGACGCAAACGCTCCAAATCGATCGACGAAAATAATAAACGGCCAAAGCTCGAACGTGTTGAATTGGGACGATGTCGCCTTTTCCTGGGCCTATCCCAAATACAAAAAAATGCTCGCAAATTTCTGGTCACCATTTGAAATAAATATGTCCCAGGATATCAAACATTTTCCCGATCTTACATCGGACGAAAAAGATGCATTCCTGAAAATCATCGGACTTCTTGCCTTGTTGGATAGCATACAAACGGATTACGCAGGAAAAGTGGCTGACTATTTAACCGACTCCAGCTTGAATGCACTGATGATCATGCTCGCCCAGCAGGAGGTCATTCATAATCATTCCTATTCCTATGTGTTGTCAAGTCTGGTTTCCCGAAAAAAACAGGAAGAGGTTTTTGAATACTGGCGGACTGAACCGACACTCCGAAAAAGAAACGACTTTATCACAAATGGATATGCCGCATTTGCAGAAAAGCCTGATGTGGAGAGCTTTCTTCATTCCATCGTCTATGATGTTATTTTGGAAGGACTGTTTTTCTATTCCGGTTTCGCATTTTTCTATCATCTGGCAAGACAGCAGAAAATGGTCGCATCCAGCACCATGATCAATTACATCAACCGTGATGAGCAGATACATGTGGACCTATTCGTGAAAATCTTCAAAGAGGTACTCCTAGAGTATCCGGAATATGATACAGATGAATTGGCAAGCTTTGTCACACAAACCTTTGTCGAGGCAGCAGAGCTTGAAATCGACTGGGCAAGGCATATCCTGGGAGACAAGATTGCTGGAATTGATATCGAGGAAGTTGAGGCCTATATTAGGTTCTATGCCAATGTAAGATGCAATCAGCTCGGCTACGCGCGCCCATTCGATGGATACAGGACCAATCCTTTGAAATGGATCAAGGCATACGAGGACGTCGACCTTGGCAAATCAGACTTTTTCGAACAGAAATCCCGTCAGTATACAAAAGTGAATGTTGTTGATAACGGATTTGATGAGCTATAGAATCAGGAAAGGCCGCCAGCTTTCATTAAGCTTGCGGCCTTCTTGATTACCATACAGGATAGAAAAATATCGACACACTCAGATACACTACCCCCAACACCACATAGCCGATATACTGCTGTTTGTGTGAGAGCCAGACTTCAAGGCCTCTCAAGAGAAAAGCCAGGCTCACCAGACAGAACATCCATCCAAGATACAATGTGCTATCTGTGTAGACACCAATACCACCAAAAATCAGTCCAGAAAAAAATAAAAGCAGCTGCAATATAACAAATGGCTTATTTCGTGATTTTATATCCTTGAACATCGATCTTCCCCCTTGATTTGGTGCATAAAATAAAGATTTTTATGTATGTATATATTTATTTTAACAGAATTTTTCGAGAAAAGTCGTTTTTTGATAATCTGTCAGGTCTTAATGCTGAGTGTATTGTATGAAAGCACAGATTCTTACCGCCAAACAGACAAATACTTTCGGATGACGGCACGTATCACTCCCTTTCTTACCACCTAACAGGCAAATACCTTCTGATGACGGCACAAATCACTCCCTTTCGTTCCGTCTAACAGACAGATACCTTCGGATGACTGTACGAATCACTCCCTTTCTTACCGCCTAACAGACAGATACCTTCGGATGACGGTACGATTCACTTCCTTTCTTAGCGCATAGCAGTCAGATACCTTCCGGTGACGGCACGATTCACTCCCTCTCGTACCGTCTAACAGACAGATACCTTCGGATGACGGCACGATTCACTCCCTTTCTTACCGCCTAACAAAAAAATAAAAAAGCCCACATCCGGATTATTCCACCATCCAGCTGCAGGCTCCCCCACTTTATTTCTTTTTATAGAACACCCTCGAAGCTATCAGCCCAATCAGCCCCAAAGCAATAAAAAGAATCGCTTTAAACTGAATTGAAATAAACGGCAGATCCAGCAGAATAAGCTTTACAAGCGTCAATACCAATAATCCTACACCAATGTATTTTGCAAGATTGAACCTCTTCCATATACCCAGTCCAATGAAAACAACCGCTTGGGTCATCCAGGCAAAGCTAAGCCATAGAGTCTGATTTTCATAGGCCAGATCACTTGTCATCGCCATCGTAAGCTGAGTAACGAACACCAACGAGAAGAAGGTGAATAGCAGACCTCCAATGGTCAACGTCCGTTTCCGCACATCCTGATTAAACTGCCAGACAACCCAGATACCGAGTACAAACGTCACCAATAGAATCAGCCACTGTACCGACTCGAAGGATAAAGGTTCCATAATTGGATCCACTAAGACCACCATCGTCCCTATCAGGAAGATAAATACGGACAGCACCTTACTCGCCAAGCTATTGTATTTGAAAGCTGCATAAAACGCACCGATACCCTGGAGCAGAAGCAAGGCTCCCAAATATTCATCTGAAAAGAAATGGAAGAAAAAGAAGAACAAAAACAGTAATCCGTTAAAAGCTAGCTGATCGACTTTATGTTTCTGCTGCTTCCAAAGGAAACTCAATACAGCATATGTTGCAATTCCAAAAAGCAGATAAAGGGTAATGGAAAGGTCCTGGAATATTCCATACACCCATGTGTACGTAATAAACACACTACTAAATACCGTGCCTGCCTGAACCTTCATGAAATGCTCCGTTGTCAGAAAGAAATACAGGAGTACTGCATGCTGAATGATAATGGCAGTCGGCAGCAGATAGCTTCCTTCCATTTCCGGCGAAAATGCATAATAAAAAAGTAAAGCTCCATTTAATAATAAAAAGGAAGCCACATACAAATAAATAAATCGAAGCCGTATCGCTAGAAACAAAAACACAAGAAACAGCACAGTTTCATATCCGACAAATATGTAGATGGACGGATTGCTGCTCTCAATCAAAAAAGGTACAAGAAATCCCCCTACCACACTGATGATCGCCAGTGCTTGAGAGGAAAAACGCGTGGTCATCCACACGCCGCCAATGATCCATATCACCTGAAGGATAAAGGCCAGTATCGGTCCAATCATTCCATATAGACTATGCATGGCAAAAGTGGCAAGGATCAGCACCGATATGCCGCCACCAAGCAGGACCTGCCCCAATACTTCCCGCTTGTGCTGCATCTGCTTGTAACCGGTATACAGCAAACCCGCTGAAGTAAGATAGCCAAGACTAACTTTGACCCAATCATTTAACCAGCCATAATCAGATGCCGCTCTAAAGCCCCATACCACCCCGACAATAAAGACGAAAATGAATATACGGGGAAGCCAGGTTTGCAGCAGGATCTTTTCCCAATCCCTCGGTTCTGTTTTGAATGGCTCGGGTATCGCCTTTCTTTTGATAACCGAGTCCTGCCCTTCACTTTTTTCTGAATATGGTATAGGCTCAGCCTGCTTGATCTGCACTTTTCTGAAACCAGCCTCAACTGGCCTCTCCTCTATATCCTTCACCTTCGCTTGCAAAAGTGATAGCTCTTGTTCCAAGACTTTCAACTTCTCTTCCAGTTCGCTCATTTTTGAATCCTGATCCATATACTCACTCCAATATTAAGACATCGGCATTCCGATTGGTAATTACAACCATAACTCCATCTTACTATTAGAAATGCGACTGTCAACAACTAGAACAATTTAAAATACTGCAGGGCAATGATTGCAATGCCCAATATCCATACGTACACTGCAAACACGCGCAATGAGTGCTTTTTTAAATAATTGATCATCCATTTGACGGCAAAATAGCCGAAAAGGCAGGAGGAAAGTATGCCGACCATCAAGGCCATAAGAGAAATATCCTCCTTACCTGTCTGCGCGACCTCCACAGTCTGAAGGAATACAGCGCCCGCAATGGCTGGAGTGGATAACAAAAAGGAAAAATAGGCTGCTGTTTCACGGTCAAGCTTCCGGAATAGTCCTGCCACAATCGTCAGTCCAGATCGTGATATGGCAGGAAAAATCGCGGCAGCCTGAAAAGAGCCGATGAACAGAGCATCCTTCCACGAAATATCCTCCATTTTCTTAGCGCCTTGTTTGATGCTGTCTGCAAACCATAGAAATGCTCCAGTGATCAGAAATTCCCATCCGATGGTAACACCTGTTTTGGAAATCTCCTCAAAATAATCCTTAAAGGTCAAGCCAATGACAACCGCCGGAATGGTCCCGATAATCAACAGAAAGGAAAGCTTATGAAAGGGGTTGCGGATAATTTTTGCAAACTCTTCCCTGTAAAAGTACAACACGGCGACCAACGTACCAAAGTGCAGCATGGTATCCAGTAATAGACCTGCCTCCTGTAGCCCGAAAAGGCTTCGGCCCAAATACAGATGTCCTGTACTTGAAATTGGCAGAAACTCTGTCAACCCTTGAATAATCCCAAGTATGAATGCCTCTATTTTTGACAAAATAGCTCCCTCCCTTTACCCTCTCTTACGATCGAACACAAAATAAGTGATGGCACCAAGAATGATCAGGATCATGATCGGAATGATCAAAGGCTGTGCGACCTGTTTGATTTCCCGCCAATTCTCCCCAAGCTGGAATCCCAGAAATAAAAATAGAATCGTCCAAGGTATCACCGCTGCTACCGTAAAAAATAAAAAAGGGATAAACCTCATTTTTGCAATACCAGCGGGGATGGAGATCGCGTGTCTAACTACAGGAATGAAACGGGCCGTAAAAATGACAATGGGTCCATATTCCTGAAACCATCTTTCCGAAACATCCAGATGCTTCGGATGGATGAATACAAACTTTCCATACTTTTCGAGAAACGGCCTACCGCCAATGCTTCCACCCCAGTATAAAAAGAGCTGGGCAAGTGTTCCTCCCACTACACCAGCTACTGTAGCGGCCAGAAATCCTACCTCACCTTTGGAAATCAAATACCCCCCATATCCAAGCACAATTTCACTGGGGATAATCTCGATCATCAATCCAAGTGCAATACCAAGTACACCCAATCCAGTAAAAAGCTCAAAAACCGATAGAAAGAAATGTTCCATTTATCACGCCTCTTTTTTGGTATGTTGTTCCTTATATGTATGAAAGCAAGTCCTTATTAATCACCATAAAAATGAAACAAGCTTCCGGGCTATCGAAAAGTTTTTTGGAAATCAAAAAGGATTTTCTTACTTTTTGTCGAATCGTATATAAGATTGTCAAAATGAATGAGGTGACTGACGATGAAGAAGTTGTTTCTTCTCTCTGTGTTCCTCCTTTTTCTTACAGCATGTGGCCAACCTCCTGAGATCAAGCAGCGGTATTCCTTTGTGGAAGTGGTAGAACAGCAAGAGGATGCTTCTCTGTCTGAAATAGAAGATATCGATCTGATATTAAGAAATGGTGAAGTGATTGTGGGGCTTGCGAAAGCAAATGAAAAGTACTCCCGTTACAATTTTGAGCAGACTCCCGCCTATGCCATTTTTGAATACACAGGTTATTTGACGGACGATATGATTATGTTCACTTATGATAAAGATGAAGCGGTAGCACTTCTTGAAGAGCTGATACAAGAGGAAAAGGAAAAAGAGGAATAAAAGTGGTCGACCAAAGGGTTTGAAACTTCATCCCCTGACGGCTCGACCTTTTATTATCCTCAACTTGAAAGCGTTTTCTTCTATTCTGGTGCTGAGCGTTTACATGCAACCATACACTTTATCAAGCGTGAAGGTATGATGCTGTTATTAATAGGATGGGGGAATGAAGATGGACTCTTTTTGCATCCAAGGCTTTTGTGTAGGGTATGATCTACTTGCGATTACCTTAGTTTGCATGATCATATTATATGTAGGCTACCGCTTTTTGGGGCACGAAGACTGATAAATGGAATGGGACCGTGCATACTAAAGAAGAGGTGAATAATGATGAAAAAAATTTCACTCCTTCTTTTTACCGTCTGCTTGATTCTTTGCCAACAGTCCTTTGCTCAAACGGATATTCAAATAGAAGTGTTTGACGTAGCACAAAGCAAGGTGGTAAAGTCCATTCCACTTGATGAAGATAAAAAAAATGAAGCCATCAGGCTAGTGAGAAGTGTTGAATCCCTATTTCCCAAGATAAATGCGACACCGAGATCAGGTATCATGATCAAGGTTCCATTCGATTCCACCATTAACCTTAACAATATTCTGGTCAAGGATCCTGTGAAGGAGGTCATCTTCCTAATTCCAAAAGGGGAACGGCCCTATTTGCTTCTTTTTAATGAGCAGAAAAAGAATCCGATGTTTTACTATTTTAAAGAGGACGCTAGTCCATTTTTGGAGCAATTAGGGGTGACCCTATAATGTAATACTGAAAAATGGTTACACTAACAATATCTATCTATTTTGGAGGACCAATAATGAGAAAATGTCACCTACTCCTTTTCGCATTTTGTGTTAGTGTAACCTTACTTGCTGGGTGCAGCACAAAGAATATAGATCCTTCCGCAGATAAAGGGCAAGCAGAAAAGGCTCCCCTGCTGCCGGTATCAGGGGACTATACTTTTTTGCGTTATGTGGAAGATAAAGAGCATACGGAATATCGTGTGCTGTACAGCCAAGTACCGGACAGCAAAATTGTTCAGGTCAAAACTGTCCAAAAGCTGGATTCAACAGAAATTTCCGAAACCAATAATTTTTATGAAGAACTGAAGGATGGAATTTATGGATATGTGGTTCTATCAGAGGATTTCCCTAAAGATTGGACTGCCATGGATATTAAAAAATTTCAAAAGACCAAAATCATCGCATATCCTCTTGAGGTTGGAAGCAAATGGACAGAAAATCTGGAAGACTTGAGCGTCTCCATCTCCTACCACATTCGTTCCATTGATTCTACCTTGGAAACACCGGCAAAAATCTTCAACCAAACCATTGTAATTGATTTTGAAGAAAAGGATAAAGAAGGAAAGGTCTTACGAAAAGGTACTTCCACTTTTGTACCACAGGTCGGCTGGATTCGTCATGAAACAGAGGCGGAGTATTTGAAAGACATTCACGAACTCGTGAAAATCAACGAATCTTAACTCATTCCTTCTATTCTCAGTTTTTTTCATGTATATTAGAACTTTCAACCTTTTCCTTTCGTTTTAAGGTTAGCCATTGCTATTGTTAGTTTTTACAAAAATGTAATGAAGAGACATATCAATATCGTGTATAATAGGAAACGTGCAATTATAATAATTTAGGCTATAAACCGTTACATACATTTTTCCAATTTTTTATATATTATTCATGGACGGGGGATGGACTGTTGAGGTTAAGTAAAATTATCTTTGTTATCAGCATCATGGCAAGCTTTTTAATGCTAGTTGCCTCGGTCATAGCCTTTGTCATTCAAGACATTGGTTACTTTTGGGTAATGTTTGCCTTGATGGTTATCAGTATTCTGCAAAACATTTCCGTTTACAAACATATTTATACAAGTGAAGAGCCGGCAAATAGCTAGACCGCACCTTTTACTATTTAATCGGGCGGTCTTTTGCATGTCATAATTATGTACTGCCAGCTTCAACCACTTCACGCTACCCTCTCAAAATCGAGAAATCTTGTACCCTGAAAAGTCAGTTTCCCCTTATCACCCTCTGCCAATAAGCCAAAGGCACCTTCCTTCATCATGAATTCCATCCTGTCTCCGCTCTCCACCTCAAAGGTGCAGAAATAATCAGTGGATGTGTGAGAATGATGATGATGATCATGGTTATGAGTCCCCCCATGTCTTCTTACCCTTGTCCGCTTGGCTACGAGGATTGCTGCTACACTCAGTTTCGGCTGCTGATTATTCTTGTTCCACTCTTTGATACCACGAAAAAGTGAAAAAAGAATGATTCCGAGAACGATAATAAAAAAGATCGGAAAAAGCTGAAAAAGGAAATCCCCTGCAAAAAATCCACCCGGCATCCCCATATTGTCTGTCATCATAAATACTCCTCCTTTTAGTACCTCTACATCGAATATACGTAATGTAGACGGGGAAAGTTCCGAAAAAAAAGAACTGGGTTTCCAGCTCTCCTACCAAAACATTTCCCTCATAATTTCAATTCCGTCCCCAGAAATTTTCCCTCTCTATCATAAAGATGAAATTTTCTCACCACTTTTCCCTCTTTGATAATGTGTTCAGGGATTTCAACATGCAGGAGAAATTGCTGATTCTTCACATCGCTTGCGGCCTGGAAAATCATTTCATCTTCGAGTTCCACCTCCAACACCACTTTTTGCACTTCCCCCATATTCGGGATCAGCCCATGAATATAGTTCAGCTCACCATCTGCACTTTTCACTTGTTTTTCTTCAAAGCAAAAAGTCTTCTCTCCCACCATCGAATAGGTATCCCTTTCTTTATCAGAAGCTATTCGATAGCCTTCCTCTGCAAGTTCAAAGCTTCCCAAAATAGTGTTCAAACTATTATTCTCAAGAGAATGAAGCATATAGGTTTGATTCACTCTATCCATAAACAATAGCTCCATCCCGGTATAATCCAATGAAGCATCTAATGCTCCCTGCAGGGTTTTGTAATAGTAAATGGGGGAAGCTCCGCTTTTTATGAAGGATTCCGCTTTTTCAATCCTAGTAAAGTATGCTTGAGGAGGTACTGTTATTTTCTTCACTTCGTTTTCACCCCTAATATCAGTAAGAATGGTCTTAATGGCCAATTCACGGTTTTCTCCAAGAAAAAAAGCATAGCTTCCTTTATTCGTTTCCACAAGCTCTGAATAGAAGGCTTGATTATCCAAAACGTTCTTCAGCTTTAATTGCCGGTTCATTCCTTTTTCAAAAATCATCGCACCGATGGTATCCTTTTTATGTAAGTAGGTTGCAATAACGGTGGTGGAATTATCAATGGTGTGAATCTCCAGCAATAAAGGCTCATCTTCTAAATACCATTCATGAAGAAAGTGTTGTATGTCTGCTTCGGAGTGCTGTATGGAGTAGATGTCATAATGGTGAACAATACCCGCTGCAATTGCGATAATACCAATGAAAAAAACTAGCACTGCTACTTTTCTCAAGTAATCCCCCCCTCTGCAAGATCCAAATTTTTAGAAAAAAATTACTTTTTTTAGTTCTATAGCCTCATCTTCTATCATAGAACAAGTTTTCTTCGGTAGCTATTGGGAAAGTTGCAACTCTATTTAGACTTTAATTCGCAATTCCCTCTGACGATTTTCCTCAGATGGGAAATACATATTGCTAATAAGGAAATTATTGCATTTTTTAATATAATTTGGACAGATTAAGGAGGAGAAATCTTTTAGGAGGGTATCTATTGAAGAAATTAGTATTCAGTTTGATTACTTGCTGGCTTTTATCAACTGTCGGAACATATTCTTTGGTCCATGCTGAGGATCACGCCAATCACCCAGCAAATATGGAGCATCATAAGCATAAAATGGAATGGGAAGCCGGAGAAAAAGAAAAAGTGGAAGAACTGATCAAGCTTGGCTACTCCAAGCATGATATCTTTGTTGCCCTGAAGCTTTCAAAAGAGGCGAATGTCAAGGCGGAAGAAATTCTTGCATTCCATCAAAACAGCAAGTCATGGCAAGAAACTGCCACTCATTTTGGCTTGGACCCCACTAAAGTAAAGCATCATCATGACTGGAAAAAACACCATCTCTATTTGGAGAAAAATAAGGACAAGGTAATGCCCTACTTAGCAACTTACCTCGCTAAAGAGGAAGCAGAGTTGAATGGCTACCTTGAAGATGGTGCAAAGCTTCATACTCTCGTAAAAGCTTCTATTGTATCAAAGCTTGCAGGAGTGGAGCTGAAAGAAGTTCTGAAGAAAAAGGAAGATGGTCAATCCTTCCGCGACATTGCCAAGGAGTACAAGCTGGAAAAAACAGACTTGATGATGGAAATGAAAAAGCTTAAAGATGCGATTGATGCGTAAAAAACGCTCCCGGTGATTCTTTTTTCACTGGAGCGTTTTTTTCTTATCCACTTTCTCCACTTGTGCAGAAACCGAATTATTTTATCTGTTTTTTATAATTTAATTCGCTTTTTACTTTTCAGGGGTTTCTTTTTATCGAGTTTTCCGATATAATCGCTACATAATCCAAACAAATTCATATTAGAAACTCGTATAATAGTGGGAATATGGCCTACAAGTCTCTACCAAGCTACCGTAAATGGCTTGACTACGGGTGATACCCTGACATGGTACAAGTCAGCAACAGTCATTCCCTGCTGCGCTTGTATTGTTTATTTTCCATTAAACCCGAAAGTCTTGGTGGTCACTTGTAGTAAAGTGCCAACCAGCTTTCGGGTTTTTATTTATTCATTTTTAGGAGGCAACGAGATGGATGCATTAAAAAACGCCATTCAAGAAAAAGGCACTGTTCTTCCAGGTGGGGTACTGAAGGTTAACTCATTTCTAAACCATCAGATAGATACCGGTTTAATGATCGAGATTGGAAAGGAATTTGCACATAGATTCAATGATTGTGGCATCACCAAGGTCATTACAATCGAATCATCAGGGATCGCACCGAGTTTCTTCGCTGCTCATGAGCTCAAGGCACCACTGATTTTTGCGAGAAAAAAGAAATCTCTCACTCTAAAGGATAACCTCTATACAAGCAGCGTCTATTCCTTCACCAAACAGGAAAAGAGTGAAATTACTGTTGCCAAAGAATTTCTGCATGAAGATGACACAGTTCTGATCATTGATGATTTCCTGGCAAATGGTCAGGCAGCACATGGCTTGATTGATGTAGTGAAACAGGCTGGTGCGACTGTAGCGGGTATAGGGATTGTCATAGAAAAATCCTTTCAGCCTGGCAGAGAAAAGCTGGAATCAGCAGGCTACCGTGTTGAATCGCTGGCAAGAATTGCAGCATTGCACAATGAAACCGTTACGTTTCTTCAGAAGGACGCTATCCATAGCTAAATAATTTCATAATTGGAGGTATTGTGCATGTCCACAAAAACCGTAAACTACCCTTGGTATAAAAAAGAAGACACAGATGCATTTTTTGCACTCTTTCAAAATAACCTGGCAAATTTCGTCATCATCGCTGTTACCATGCTAGGCTTGGGCTTTCCTGCAAGCATTGTATTCGGAAAAGTCATACCTGGTGCTGCAGTAGCCGTGATGGTCGGAAATCTCTATTATGCCTACCTGGCAAACCGTCTTGCACAAAAAGAAGGCCGTACCGATGTGACCGCCCTCTCCTATGGGATTAGTACACCAGTCATGTTCGTCTTTTTATTTGGTGTTCTCGTACCTGCCAAAACGCTGACTGGCGATCCTGAACTTGCATGGAAAATTGCCGTGGGAGCCGCTTTCCTGAGTGGGCTTGTGGAAACCCTGGTAAGCTTTACAGGAAACTGGGTCCGCAATCAGCTTCCTAGAGCAGCCATGCTTGGAGCACTTGCAGGGGTTGCCCTGACATTTATCGCAGGGGAAATGCTGTTCAACACCTTTTCCATCCCTGTAGTGGGTCTGGTTGCACTCGTCATTATCATCGTTGGGGTTGTCGGAAAGATGTCCATGCCGTTCAATATCCCTTCCTCTTTATTTGCAGTTATCATCGGTACCATACTTGCTTTCACTTTGGGCTATCAATCTCCCGAAAAAATAAGTGAAGGCCTTGCAAATATCGGCTTTTATCCATTATTGCCAACACTTGCAGCATTTGATGGAATGACTTACTTGTTCGGCGCTTTAGTCGGCCTTTTAGCCATCATACTACCAATCACTCTATATAATGCGATTGAAACGATGAACAACGTTGATGCCATGTCTGCTGCAGGAGATTCCTATGACGTTCGTGAATGTCAGGCTGTGGATGGTGTCGGAACCATGCTTGGTGCTGTATTCGGTGGATTATTCCCTACAACCGTATATATTGCAACAGTCGGTTCGAAATGGATGGGAGCAGGTCGAGGATACAGCATTCTGAATGCCCTTGTCTTTGGGGTAGCAGCGGTAACAGGCGTCATCGCAGCAATGGCCGCCATCATTCCTTTAGCAGCCGTTGCTCCGATTCTTGTTTTCGTCGGAATATCCATGGTGGCTACAGCCTTTCAATCCAATGAAAAGAAATACTTCCCGGCAGTGGCAATTGCCATGCTCCCTTACTTTGCCAACTACGTGATGACACGCTTCAATAATGCTGCTGGCGAAGTGGTAGCAGGTATTTCTGAAGGAATTGTTCCTCTCGGTCAAGGGGCGATGTTCACGGCTATTGTGTTAGGCGCCATCACGGTTTATGTAATCGATCAGCAGTTCAGAAAAGCTGCGGCCTTTTCACTTGTTGGTGCGCTGCTTTCATTCGTTGGCTTCATGCATGCTCCAAAGCTTGCATTCAACGCTTCACCGGAATTTGCGATTGGCTATTTGCTTGTTTCTGTGTTTCTGGTCTATTGCGCATACCAGCATTCTTCAAGTATAGTGAAGGCCGACAAGAAAATTCTAGTAAAACAGCAGAATATCGCTTCTTAACCTGAATCGTAACAGACAGCTTCTCTTTTCTCGAGGAGCTGTTTTTTTGTGCGGATGTAAGAAGGGGGGGCATTGGTCGGGCACCGATTGGACATTTGTACATAGAATACCTAGTAGACCTAAGCGAGAGGAGGAGAATTATGATAGCACATCGTTGGAATGGTCCATCACCCTTGGCATTCCGTTCTAGAGGATTAGGGTTTGGTGGTCCTGGCGGGGTTGGTGGGCCTGGCGGATTTGGTGGGCCTGGAGGAATCGGCGGATTTGGCGGATTTGGATTCCCTCTACTTGGTGGATTAGTCGGAGGGCTCGTCGGCAGTGCACTTTTTAATCAATTTGGCGGACCTTACGGTGGAGGATACGGTGGCTTCCCAGGTTACGGGGTTGGCCCTGGGTTCGGCTTTGGTGGGCCTGGATTTAGCGGCGGTGGTCCCGGGTTCGGTGGCGGACCTGGATTTGGCGGCGGTGGTCCCGGATTCGGTGGCGGACCTGGATTTGGCGGCGGTGGTCCCGGATTCGGTGGCGGACCTGGATTTGGCGGCGGTGGTCCTGGATTCGGTGGCGGACCTGGATTTGGCGGCGGTGGTCCCGGATTCGGTGGCGGACCTGGATTTGGCGGCGGTGGTCCTGGATTCGGTGGCGGACCTGGTTTTGGCGGCGGTGGTCCTGGATTCGGTGGCGGACCTGGTTTTGGCGGCGGTGGTCCTGGATTCGGTGGCGGACCTGGTTTTGGCGGCGGTTACGGGCCAGGCTATGGAAATATAGAGAGTCCCAACTGACTCGTTGAATTTATAGATTGGTTCGAGTGAGCATCGAAGTTGCCCAAAAAATCTGCTTATTATAAGACTAGGAAAATATAACGTAAAAGACCAGTGCAGTTGACTGGTCTTCTTGCGTTGGATTGTATTTGAATAAGGAAATGATGATAAAACAGAATTGAGACCATCATTTCACCAACTTTCTGTTTTCGTGGTCTCAAAACCCTACTTTGAGACCAGCATTCCTCCACTTTTCCGTTTTCGTGGTCTCAAAACCCCTTTATGGCCATCAATACAACGTTTTTCAAAAAAACCAGGTCCTCCCCCCTCACAGAGAAAACCTGGCTCTTCATACTCTACATTTTCATTTTTAATTGCTCAGATCCATAATGATCCTCATCATCCGCTTTCTTTTCCTTCAAAAACTCCTCAAGCTTCTTTTTACTTTTTCTCGAAGTTAATATATAGAGAAAGTCCTTTTCGCGAATAACGGTATCTCCCGATGGTGTCACAAGTATGCCAGAACGAATGATGGCATTGATCAGCGTGTTTTCAGGGAACTTGATATCTGCCAGAGACTGACCGATGATTTTGGCATTGTCCTCCACTTCCACCTCAATGATCTCAGCGTTTGCCTTTCCAATGGAAACGAGCTCCAGGGAATGAGGCGGTGAAACCTTTTTGGGACCCATCAGTTTCAGCTTAGCCGCAAGCATGGTGATGGTGGACCCCTGAACTAGTGTGGATGTCAATACAACGAAAAACACGACATTGAAAAATAGTTGGCTGTTCGGAATTCCTGCAAGCATCGGGAAAGTTGCAAGAACAATTGGTACAGCTCCCCGCAAACCTGCCCATGATAGGAATACTTTTTCCTTCATATCGAAATCCATGCCGATGGTGGATAGGAATACCGCCAGGGGTCTTGCTACCAGAATAAGCACAAAGGATACCAGCAACCCTTTCACCATAATATCAAACTGAAACAACTGTCCTGGGAAAACCAATAGTCCTAGAATGATAAACATGAGTATCTGCATCATCCATGCAAATCCTTCGTTGAACCGGAAGATGGAGTGGCGATACGTCAGTTCGCTATTTCCGATGATAAGAGCGGCCACATAAACAGCAAGCAGGCCACTGGCTCCCATCAATGCTGCGGCACTATAAGTGAGCAGTGCAAACGCCATCGCAAAGACGGGATAGAGTCCACTCGAGTCAAGATTAATTCTATTGATGGCATAGGAAGCAAACTTTCCTAACAGTAATCCAAGAAGTAGGCCAAATCCCATTTGCCAGAAGAAATTGCCGATAAATCCGAGATAGCTCGGTTCCGGTGCAAGTATCAGTTCGATGAATGCCAATGTCAGGAACACAGCCATCGGATCATTGGTACCTGACTCAGCCTCAAGAGTCGCTCCCATGCGCTCTTTGATGTTCTGACCCTTCAATACTGCAAAAACGGCTGCTGCATCTGTGGAGCCAACGATGGCTCCGAACAAGAAGGCCTCAAGCATCGTCACGTCCAATATCAATTTAGCAGCAAATGCAACAATGGTTGTTGTAAGGATAACACCAAAGGTTGCCAATGATAAGGATGGGATGATGACAGGCTTCACTATCTTCCACTTGGTTTGCAAACCACCCTCGAACAGAATGATGACAAGTGCAAATACACCGATCAGCTGGGCGTATTTTGCATTATCAAAATAGATGAATCCAAGTCCGTCACTACCTGCAACCATCCCTACGATAATAAAGAGAACAAGCGCAGGAACACCCATTCTAGAAGAGAATTTTGTAGTTAGTACTCCAACAATCAATAACAATGCAATCAATAATATAAAGTAGTCTACATTTAAAGCTCCAGAAATCATCGTATCCCCCCTTAAAACTATAAGTTCACATCTATCTTGACCAATGTGTTTTCTGCTTTTTTGATTCCCAGATATCGAAGTGTCTCAGAAGGTGTTGTATGGTGAAAATGCTTTTGAAGGATGGAAATTGCAACACCACTATGATAAGCGTGATAGCCAAAGGTTTTGCGAAGCGTATGCGTCCCAACTTTTCCTGGCACACCTACTTCCTTGGCGGCATGGTTAATGATCCGATAGGCTTGCTGACGGGTTATTGGTGATGCACATTTTTTTGATTTAAAAAGATAATCATGCGGCTCCATCTCCACTGTTTGAATATAGGAGGTCAATGCCGAACTTACCTGATTGTTGATATAGATGGAAGGAGAATAATCATCATTGCCTGAGTAGAACTCCTTGATGCTTTCCTCTCCTTCCACTACATCCTGAACCTTAAGCTGAAGCAGTTCGCTTACACGAAGCCCCATATTTATACCCATTACAAAAAATAGGTTATCCCTTAATGAATGTTTTTTAAGATACTCTTTCATCGCATGAATGTAGTGTATATCCTTTAAAGCCTCCACATACTCCATTCTAAAATCCACCTCCTAATGTTACTTAACTTTATTATAGCATATGTATATGTAACATTTAATCGATTTGCTCATTTCGAGATAAATAATTTCAGATGATTATAAAAACTGCTGCTATCTTCTAAAGATTCCCCTTTTGATAACCGTTTATCAGCATAAAAAAAGCCTCCCACAATGAAAGGCTTCTTCCTTAATTCTATAAAAATAGTATTACTAGAGTTCCAACGATAAAACAGTAGATGGAAAAATAGACAAGATTCCCTTTTGCCATGATGTTCATGAACCATTTCAAGGAAAAATATGAAGCCACCAGGGAACCTAGGAATGCCAAGGTATATGGCAGGGCAAGTTCCCCAAGATTCGGGGTTTTGATAAGATCGGAAACTGCTAGAATGATGCTTCCTACACTGACAGGAATGAATAGCAAAAACGAGAACTTTAATGCTGTTTCCTGCTTCATGCCAAGACCCATTGCAGCTACAATGGTCGCACCTGATCTGCTGATACCGGGGATCAGGGCAACAGCCTGGGCCAAACCGATGATGATGGCATCTTTAAGGGATAGCTCAGCGTCATTTTTTCTGCCTCGCAGATTTCGGATCAGGAACAAGGCAACCCCTGTTACAAGAAGTGTTACTCCGATAATCTTGATATTATCATCGAGCTTCTCCGCAATCCAATCACCAAATACTACTCCGATTACACCTGCAGGAATTGTAGCTATAATAAGGTAAAGGGAGAATCGGAAATCTGCTTTATCCGCTTCATCCCTTTTAACCAAGTACCTTGTTGCCCCAAAGAAAAGCTGGGCGATGGATTCGCGATAGATAATCAGGATTGCAAGCAGTGATGCAAAGTTCACGACAATTTCAAAGGTCAACCCTTCCATTCTCATACCTAGCAGTTCCTGAAGAATCATAACATGACCACTTGATGAAATTGGAATCGGCTCGGTGATCCCTTGGAAAATTCCTAATAGCAAATATTTTAACAGCAACATAATTTCTTCCATAATGAAAAAACCTCAATTTCGTATAATGATAAAAATTAAATATAACACATAAGCCGTTGCAAGGATACTTCCTTCTATTTTACCGATACGGTATCTTGTACGTGAAAAGATAAGCAGGACAATTGTAAGGAATAGCATGATAAATATGTCCAAAAATATCTTACCATTCACTGGTAGAGGAGTGATGATTGAGGACGTTCCGAGAACAAAGAAAATATTGAAGATATTGCTTCCTACAATGTTCCCAAGTGCAATCTCACTTTGTTTTTTTATTGCAGCCGTTACGGATGTGACAAGCTCAGGCAGAGATGTACCGACTGCGACGATTGTCAAACCTACTAGTGTTTCACTCATGCCAAGGGAAACAGCAATTTCCGTACTGTTTCGGACTACCATTTCCCCGCCGAAAATAATGGCGGCAAGGCCAAGTACTGTTCTGGCTGCATCTTTTCCCCAAGAACTTTTTTCAGTTACATCTTCGTTTTCTATTTGCTCTCTATTGTTTTTGGCAACCTCAAAAATATAATACATGAACACGGAGAATATCAATAAAAATATGAAGCCGTCGCCTCTTGTAATGAGGTTCGAACTGAATCCCTGTAACGCAATGTCACTGATTACAACAAGCAATACCATACTTCCCAACAGGGTGAATGGAATTTCTTTTCGGATAGTGGCGCTCTCTACCTTCAATGGATTTATCAGTGCCGTAATACCTACTACAAGCGTGATGTTGAATATATTACTTCCAATAACATTTCCAAGTGACACTTCCGCACTGCCTTCAAGGGCTGCCAGAATACTTACCGTAGCCTCTGGGGAGCTTGTCCCGAAAGCAACGATGGTAAGTCCGATCAAGAGCGGAGAAATTCTCAGCAGGGATGCTATTTTTGAAGCACCTTCCACGAAAAAATCCGCTCCTTTAATTAATAATGCAAAGCCTACTACTAGAAGCACATATGTCATAGCATTCGATTCCTTTTCTTTGTATTAGTTGGTCAGCTCCGACCTTTGTACGAGCTGCTCAAACCATTCTTTTGTTTCGGACTCCGATTTAGCATTAATGAATATCTGTTCGTCTCCTACTTCCACATATAAATATGGTGCATTTCCTCTATATATGTACAATAGGCTACTGCCGTATCCCTTTACTATAAAATGCCCTTTTGACATCGTCGGCATTCCAAAACCATTTTTCCTCACTTCCACCTTTGGCATTACCTGTAGAAGCTCTACTCGTTGTATCGCCATTCATCACCGTAGACACCAGTTACTTCAAAAGTATCATCCTTTTGCACCAACTGAAAATCCTGATAGCCTATAAAGGTCAGGACACTCACAAATCCGATTGTCACGATAAATATGGATGAACTGATGATATAGCTTTTCTTTCTCTTTGCTGCCACTTCATATTTTGACAGGTAGATGAACCCGCCGAGCAGCATGACAAGCATGAAAACAATCTGAACTTCCAAGGCGTAGGCAAAATCCGTGAATAGCAATGGCAGCAGGATCAGCATTCCCAGCCCTGTAATCATCAGCATTTTGCCTGTATTTTGAGGATATCCATTTTGAATCAACAGCTTTTTCTCTGCTTCAGGCCGTGAATGAAAATTGGAGATAAGTCCATATGCCTTTTTGAAAAGTATAAGCCATCCCAATCCTAAAAATATAAGTGAAACTGCCAATTGAATGAAAAATAATGTCCACATTCGCCCCACTCCCTTCCTTAATAGCCGTACACATCTATCTTCTCATTTAAAGTTTATGCTTTTCACAATAATTTTTGCAAGTTTCTAACTTTACAGAGTGTCTATTACTTCAAAAACCACAATATCCTAGTAAAGAAAGGGGGCCAGCATGATCAGTATGAGTATAGCAGCTTTATTTATCCCATTTATGATACTTGTTTTATTGGGTGTCTGTCTTTTCATGGCAGGAAGCTACGCAAGAAAAACTACTTCAGAGAAAAGTCGAGGTGCAAGCATGATTAGAGTGGTATATTACTATTTGATTCTGTTCATGACCTTAATGATGACCATCGGAGGAAGCGTCGCCGCCTTCATGGCAATCGCTGATATCGTTTCTCCACCAAGCTATTATCAAAGCTACATGGAATACAAGGAAATGAAGATTGCCAACAAGACCAAGTATGATGAAAACGGGAAGCCGATTTCAACCCCGGAAATAGACGAAGAGGACTTGCTTAAGGAGTACGATATGGTGGTGAAACAGGATAAAGAACGCAACAAGGAAAGAGCATGGAACACGCTGATTAAAAGCTTCGGCTGGATCGTCATTCCCCTGCCGATATTCATCTTCTATCAACGGAAAATCCGCAGTTCCAAGGAGTAAGTCTCATTCCAAGCCTCCCACTACATGGTGGAGAGGCCTTTTTTATATTTTGTCCTGATAAAACACCGCTGTTGATTTCCGCACTAGGCGCAGCGACCCACGGGGCGTTTGTGGAGCCTCCTCGGCTTCGCCTATTGCTCCAATCAACAGCTAGATTCTAAAAAAATCAATACTAGTCACTAACAGAGACCCTATTGTACAAGATTGACACCATTAGAAATAAAAAAATATAGTGCAGACGTTATGCGTCACCTGACGCCCCTGTTGATTGTAGTGCAAGGTGTGAGACTCCTCGAAAATGCGAGCATTTTCTTCGTGCGATGTATCGCTGCCGAAGCCTTCCTTGTCCTGCGGGAGATAGCGGTAGACTTGAGACCCCGCAGACAAAGCCGAGGAGGCTCAAGCACCGCCCCGCGATCGCTGCCACCTGGAACGGAAATCAACAGGGAGTTAAACAGAACAACTTATTTTCAGAGTAGCCTTACATTCCCTATCCAAAAATATCACCAAATGTCTGATTCTTTCTTCATAAAAAATTTACAAAAAAACATATTGACGAACGGAAAAAAGGGGAGTAAATTATAATACATCATACGAAAACATATAAACCTATTGCTTAATCTTTTAAGAGCGGGGGAACCATATTGATAATGGACTTTTTCATTATCTTGGGGTGAATTGCAGATATGCGAAGAGGACTCTCATCCTCTAACCCGACAGCTAACCTCGTAAGCTTATTGAGAGAAGGGTCTAATTTATGAACGAGTCAGACCATTCTTTGTGTTGTCAAGGAATGGTCTTTTTATGTTCAAAGGGAGAAGGAACTAACATGAAAAAGCAGTTTGTCGTTATTGGATTAGGACGATTCGGAGGCAGCATCGTAGAAGAGTTTTCCACTCTTGGTGTTGAGGTGCTTGCAATCGACAAAGACGAGGAAAACATCAATAAGATCAGTCCTTATGCGACTCATGCTGTGCAAGCCAATGCAATAGATGAGGCCACACTCAATTCACTTGGCATTCGAAACTTTGATCACGCCATCGTATCCATGGGGGATGATATCGAATCCAGCATCCTCTGCAGCCTCCTGTTAAAAGAGATGGGATTAAAAAAAGTGTGGGTAAAAGCGAACAATAAATATCACCAAAAAGTTCTGGAAAAGATCGGAGTCGACCGTATCATCCAGCCGGAGCGCGATATGGCAAAAAGAATTGCACACCATGTGGTCTCCGATAAAATCATCGACTACATCGAGCTTTCCGATAACCATAGTATTGCAGAATTATATGCAACCCAAAAGGTGGCGAATAGGAATTTGATGGAACTGGATATACGTGCAAAGTATGGTTGTACCTTGATTGGAATACAACGGGACGGTGACATTATTCTTTCTCCGGCGGCAGATGAAGTGATCCGCGAAGGAGATTTAATGATCATTTTAGGAAGAAATGAAGATATCCACCGATTTGAGGAGACTGGAGTGTAAAGGATGCGTAACCTGAGTATTAAACTGAGTCCGCCTCAATTGCTCATTCTAGTTTTCATCGTTTTTGTCTTTATCGGATCCGTGCTGCTTATGCTCCCTGTTTCCACTACCGAGCACATATCATTCATTGACGCCTTGTTTACCGCCATGTCAGCCATGACAGTCACAGGATTGGTCGTGGTGGATACCGCTTCCGTTTATACGGTATTTGGGCAGATCATAATCATGGCATTAATTCAATTGGGCGGAATCGGAATCATGACATTTGCAGTCCTCATTTTCATGATGCTCGGCAAAAAAATCGGCTTTCAGGAAAGATTGCTTCTGCAGCAAGCATTGAATCAGACTTCTGTTGGGGGGATTATCCTCCTTGTTCGCAGGATTGTCATCTTTTCCTTGCTGATTGAAGGAATAGCTGCACTGCTATTGTCCTATCGCTGGGTACCGGAATATGGGTGGGGACAAGGGATATATTTGAGTATTTTCCATTCCATTTCCGCCTTTAATAATGCTGGATTTGCTTTATGGGCCGATGGATTGACCCAATACGTTGGAGATCCTGTCATAAATATCGTCATATCCTTCCTTTTTATCATTGGAGGTATTGGATTCACTGTTCTTACGGATTTATGGTACACAAAAGAATTCAGGAAGCTTTCCTTGCACACGAAGATTATGCTGTTTGGAACACTCGGTATCAACCTGTTGGCCATGCTGGTCATTTTTTCACTGGAATACTTCAATCCGGACACACTAGCTAATTTGACGTTTATGGAGAAACTCTGGGCCTCCTATTTCCAAGCAGTTACAACAAGAACAGCCGGATTCAATTCTATCGACATAGGAGCGATGGAGAGTTCATCCATCCTATTTATGATACTACTGATGTTCATTGGAGCAGGAAGCACATCAACCGGTGGCGGGATAAAGCTCACAACCTTTCTCATTATCATGCTGGCGGTCATCACATTTATAAAAGGCAAACAGGAAATAGTGCTTTTTAGAAGATCCATCCATCAAAAATATGTATTCAAGTCGCTTGCAATCACGATCATCAGTCTACTGTTCGTCTTTTTATCTTTATTCATCTTAACTATTACCGAAAAAATGGACTTTCTACTATTATTATTTGAAGTGGTTTCCGCTTTCGGAACGGTCGGACTTTCCATGGGAATCACAGCTGATCTCACCTTAATTGGAAAAGCGGTCATCATTTTCATCATGCTGCTTGGGAAGCTCGGTCCACTGACCCTCGCCTATTCCCTGGCAAAACCAGCCCGTGCTAAGATCCGCTACCCTAACGAGGACCTGTTGACAGGCTGATACAAAGTAAAAAAATGCTCCCTTTGCCTGGAGCATTTTTTTGTTTAATGGATTAAGTTTTTTCATATCGAAAAAGCGATTCCTCAATAGAATCGCTTTCTGAAGCCTTCCTCAATCAGATACTGCTTTGCTTCATTATAGGAAGGAAACGTCCCATCCAAGTTCTGACCTGCGTAGACATTCCACATATCATCCTCTAGTACCAGCATAAGCGTCTGACCTTCGTCATTTGCCCACTTCTCATCTTCAAAAGCTTCCGCTTCATCAGACACTTCCGAGTTGGTTTCCACACTCAAAACCTCGATCGCTTTTGCGATAACCTCTTTTAACTCTTCTTCGGAAAATTCGCGGATATTGACCATACCTTTTTCATCTGTACGGTACCCCTTGATCCCCTTGGCATAAACAAACCCATTGCCGTTGGGATGCAGGTGATACACTACATTTTTCTTGTCACTTAAGCTTTCCTCGAATTGAAAATTGACACGTTTCAAAGATACGTCCTTACGTTCCAGCTCCGGAAAGGATTCGATAATTGCAAGTTTTTGTTCAAAAGTTAACATAATGCCTCCAAGAAGATATATTTAAACATTTCACCATTATATCATTAGATCTTTGTTTCTCAAAAAGATTATGCGAACACATATTTCCTTGTTCTCAATTGAACATTCAATACAATACCTATCGCAATCATATAGGTTAAGAGTGAACTCCCACCATAGCTGAAGAATGGAAGCGGAATACCCGTAATCGGCAAGAGACCAACTGTCATCCCGATATTTTGGAAAACCTGGAACGTAATCATCCCAATGATTCCCGTACAGAGATAACTGCCAAAAGTATCATGGCATTGCAAGGCAACGAATGTAATCTTATACAATAGCAGAAAGAACAGCGATAATACGACAGTTGTTCCCATAAACCCGAACTGGTTGGCAATAGCGGCAAAGATAAAGTCGGTATGGGCTTCTGGGAGATACACATTCATCGAGCCATATCCGGCACCCGTATATTCACCTGACCCGATTGCCAGCAGGGAACGAACCAACTGGAACCCCTGTTCATCCTGATATTCATAAGGATTCAACCAGCCATAGAATCGGTCCAGTTGATATTCAGGAATGAAATACGTATGAAAAAAATCAGGGTACTGGATGAAAATATAGATAAATATTGCGGCAAAGCCCACGCCGATAGATATAAGCCCAACAATAATGCTCCAACGTATACCTGACACCAATACCAAAGCAGCAATAATGGAGAGGTACACCATGGTTGTCCCCATGTCAGGCTGCCTCATCAAAAGAAGGACAGGCACCAGGGATGCAGCAGCCATCTTGAAGAGAAGATAAAAACTATCTCTCATTTCAGGGTTCTCGTATTTGGTGCGGTGGTCTGCAATTATTTTACTTAATACCAGAATAAGCGCTATTTTCATTAATTCAGAGGGCTGGATATTCCCAAGGCCCGGGATGCTGTACCAGCTTCTTGCCCCCTTTATTTCAAGCGTACCCGGAAAGTTCAATTCCAATCCTATTAAAAAGAATATCCCGATTCCATAAGAGATCCATGCAAGATTACGAAGGTAATCAAAGTGAATAAGCAGGGATAGGCCAATCCCGACTGCCCCTACCAAAAACCAGACAAGCTGCTTTTCCATGAAATTTATACCTTGCAACGCCTTAGGTAAGGTCGGTTCAATACTATCAAGTGCAATCAAGCTGGCAAGCACCATCATGATCATCAAAAAAATGAGCGTGACATCTAATTGTTGTTTATCTTTATAATCCACATTCTTCTACTCCATTTTCAGCAAATAATTAGGATTTTACTACTTCATCTATTATTATCTAATAATATAGTACATTTCCTACATTCTATATGTTTTCTTATCGAATAAATCATATTCGAGTATCGGGGTATAGTCAATCATTTTACCACTATTTCAAATATGTAGTTTTAGCCAAAATAAAGTATTCTTTAGAAGGAAAAGGGGAAATTACTATTATTATTTCTTAGGAGGCAACAAACTTGATTATTGCATTATTATTTTTCCTTTTTATGTCGTTTTTTCTCTCGGGCAGTGAAACAGCATTGACCGCTGTAAATAAGATGAAAGTACATACACAGGCGGAGAACAATGATCCACGTTCCAAAAAACTGTTGAAACTGATATCAAAGCCTGATGAATTCATTACAGCAATTCTCATCGGGAACAACATAGCCAATATCATGCTTCCTACACTCGTTACGTTAATAGCGATTCAATACGAAGTCAATATTGGAGTTGCGACTGCCATTTTGACGGTGGTCATCATTATTTTTGCAGAAGTGCTGCCAAAGTCCATCGCAGCAACCTTTGCCAATCGAGTAGCATACATAGTTCAACCGGTCGTATCCCTTTTACTTATCGTTCTAAAGCCGGTGATTTTCCTCCTCTCCCTTTTCACCAACTATGTAATCAGAATGCTTTCCAAAGGAATGATAAAAGAGGCAACTCTTTCAAAGGAAGAGCTCAAGACCATGGTGGACATCGGATTAAATGAAGGAACCTTTTATCAGGAAGAATCACAAATAATCAAAGGCGCTATCGATTTCCATACAAAAGATGTTCGGGATGCTCTGAAAACACCACGAATAGAGATTCATGGACTGCCTTGCGAGGTTACATTTGAAGAAGCGAGAAATTTTGTCATGGATAGCAGCTATACCAGATACCCCGTCTATAAGGAGAATATGGATAATATCGTAGGTGTCTTTCATGCAAAATTGTTGCTCAATTGGTCCCTTGAACCAGATTTGACTATTAGGGATTTTATGGACAAAAGCCCCCTATTCGTGGCTGAATCCACCAATATTGAAAAAGTGTTCAAAATGATGCTGAAGGAAAAGAAGCACATGGCCATTGTCATTGATGAGTATGGCGGAACAACGGGTATCATTAGCCATGAGGATATCATTGAGGCGATGATTGGACTTGAAATTGAAGATGAAACGGATGAAGTCGGCGATATTCTCATCGATGAATTGACTGAAAATCATATTATCTGCCATGGGAAGTTAGCAATCAGACGTTTTAACGAAGTTTTCAAAACGAAGGTACCTGAAGACGAGGATACGATTGCCGGATTTTTCTTTAAAGAAATTGGTCATATCCCTGAGGTTGGCGAAACAATGGTATACCACCATCTGCATTTTGAAGTAGTTGTTATGGAGGATAATGTGCTAAAGCAGGTGAAAGTCACAAAGAAGATCAAGAAGCCAACTGATGCCCATTAAAAGAGGAAAGGAGCCAATATCGTGGCTCCTTTCTTTTGGGTTTAGAACGTATGAGCTAGATCCTTTGCACGTACAATCGCATTTTCTTTGATTTCCTGGGCTTTATCAGGCATTGCAGCATGTCCTTCGACAAACAGGCCTTCAAATGATGGAACGCCAAAGAATTGCATGAGGACAGTCAAATATCGATGTCCCATTTCCATCCCTGCAGCAGGACCCTCGGAATAGATTCCTCCTCGAGCCTGAATGTGAAGAGCTTTTTTATCCGTCAGAAGACCAACCGGGCCCTCCGCTGTATATTTGAACGTTTTTCCTGCCACCGCGACAGAATCAAGATACGCCTTCATAACCGGGGGAAATGAGAAATTCCATAAAGGTGTAACAAATACATACTTGTCTGCTGAAATAAATTGCTCGGTCAGTTCTGAAAGACGGCTGACCTTCGCTTTTTCTTCCTCAGATAGCTCTTCAAATCCTTTTCCGGATTGAAGCTTTCCCCATCCACTGAACACGTCAACATCAATTTGAGGTATATTCTCACGATATAGGTCAACATGAATTACTTCATCATTCTGGTTTGCTTCCTTGTACGTATCGATAAAAGCCTTTCCTACCGCCATACTGTAGGATTGTGTATCGTCATGCGGATGTGCTGTGATGTATAAAACTTTTGCCATTTTAAATCTATCCCTTCCATGTAAGAAATTTAGACAGTTTAGTTTGCCTTAAAACGCAAAATTTAACAACTATCTTGAATGAATTTATTTTTAATTCGAGATAATAATATTAAATATATCTGTCTGATGCAAGTTATTTGTTTCTATATAAAAAAAAGACTTGCCCAAAAGACAAATCCCTACCAATTACTCCTCATTATGTAGTACAAACGGATTAGCTGCAATATTCTTTCTCATTTCATCCGTTACGATCAACGTTTCATTTTCCGATAAAGGATCTTGATTCCCGTTTACCGCTTGAATGCTGCCATCATAGTGATTAGGCTTATTTTCCATTCCATTCACCTCCATCATTGTAATGGTTAGTATATACTTTATTGTAAAATGAATTCCATCATTACGAAAGGTATTTTTGGTATTTTTGGTATTTTTTTCAGAAAATCTGTGATTTTTTACCCATTTTTTGTTATCAAGCTCATTTGGGTTTTTTTCTTTGTGGATATCCACGAAAATTTCAATATATCCACGAATCCGTGGGCGATATCAACGGAAAAAATTTTATATCAATGAAAATGTCAGAATATCCACGAAAACAGGTTGAATATCGATAAAACGCATATTCCGACGTACTTCGCTACTCATCATGGCGCACTAAAAAGCCCCGTTTTCCATGAAAACGGGGCTCAGAACTTAACATCATCTATTTTCAGATAAAGCTCCAAGCTGCAGAGCTACCTGCTTTACCTGGTGATTTTCCATCTCAAGAATGGTCCAGGTGTTGTTATCATGCTCGAAGGTATCAATGTTCTCCTCTTCGGCATTCTGCAATTGCACTTGAATCCAACCGCCGATTGTATCTATATCGTCGCTCTCTTCAAACGTAATATCAAATTCATTTTCGATTTCCGAAAGCAATACTCGTCCGTTTATATGATATAGACCTTCACCATGCTGGTCAATTTCAGGGACTTCATCTGCATCAAACTCATCACGGATTTCCCCAACGATTTCTTCAAGAATATCTTCCATTGTAAGGATACCAGCTGTACCCCCATACTCATCAATAACAAGCGCGATATGGACCTGTTCTTCTTGCATCTTTAATAAGGCATCCTGCAGGGAAGTGTACTCGTGAATAAGCGGCAGTTCATGAAGGAAGTCTTTTAACTGGCCTTCGCGACCTGCAACAATGCTAGTCAGCATTTCTTTTACGTTTACAAATCCAATGATACTATCCTTATCCCCGTCATCAGTAACAGGGTAGCGGGTATATTGGTGCTCATCAAGGATTGCAATAATCTCTTCACGAGTAAACGCTTGTGATAAAGTGATTATCTGAACACGAGGGACCATAATGTCCTTTGCAACTCTTTCATCAAATGTAAAAATATTTTCCATATAGGAAAGTTCTGTCTGATTAATTTCTCCACTTTCAAAGCTTTGCGCCATAATAATTCTCAATTCTTCCTCTGAGTGAGCTTGTTCATGATTTGCTGGCTGTACACCAAAAATACGAAGAAGGATACGCGCTGAACCATTCAAAGTCCAAATAAATGGATACATCAGCTTACCAAACCAATATAGTGGTGAAGCAAATAGCAGTGTCATTTTCTCAGCATATTGTATAGCCAAAGTCTTTGGAGCAAGTTCCCCTACCACTACGTGTAAAAATGTTACTAATGAGTAGGCTACTGCATATGATATTACACTTATCATAGAAGGTGATACTCCGAGACTTTCAAGGAAAGGATAAATAAGGGCTTCTACTGTCGGCTTACCTAACATACCTAAACCTAATGCTGTTACGGTAATACCTAATTGACAGGCTGATAAATAGTAATCCAGATCATGGATCAATTTTTTTGCCCTAACCGCTTTTTTGTTTCCTTCTGCTATCAATTGATCGATTCGAGACATACGTACTTTAACTACTGCAAACTCAGATCCTACGAAGAATGCTGTTAGTGCAATTAACAAAGCTACTAAAAGCAAGTTTATAATCGTTATACTGTCCAATTGGTTCCCTCTATTTTGAGGGATTCACCTCCGTGAAATTTTAATTTTTACTTTCAAATGAATAAATTACTTTTTACATTTTATATGGTTCTTCCCTCCTATTTACCATAAAAAAAACCTTCACCAAGCTAATTAGTAAAGGTTTTCCATCTATATAACCTTTACCGAATAGGCAAAGGTCTCGCAAACAACATGAATGTTGCCAGTTAGGCCGGCGATGCATCACACATCACGGATTGACGACATAACTGTTAGCTACTCCCCTTTGGAGTATTATAAACTCTAATGTAGAGTAATAGTTTCACTCTTAAACTACTAAGTTAATAATATTAAAATGCGGGGGAGATGTCAAATGACCACCCCCACACTCCTGTTATTCAACATGTTTTTATTTTGCGACTTTTTCGGAATATTATTATGAGGACCATTCAAAATGAAAAGGCGGTTTGGACAAAATGCCCAGACCGCTTTCATTCAGTAGCTGCTAATTTAAAATAAAAATCATCAATCCTCTCTTGATCCCTCATCACTTTTTCCAACACTTCGCTTTTCCAAAGCTCCTCATCCTCTGCAAACCTTGTAAGGTCCTGCCCATAAATTTCATTTAA
Organism: Bacillota bacterium; assembly: GCA_051750385.1. Lineage (GTDB taxonomy): Bacteria > Bacillota > Bacilli > Bacillales > Bacillaceae_I > Sutcliffiella_A. The sequence goes on from JBNJJQ010000010.1 coordinate 86,741, forward strand.
CTGTTCGCGTGTCATAGTAAAGGTCCGGTTGCCTCCCGTTGCACCTACCTCTTCAAAATGAAGTGTAAGGATTCCTAAATTGTGAAAAAAACTAAAGTAGGCTGTTGAATCATAGAGTAAAGTTGTTGGCAGATTTTCCTCTGAAAAAGCCTTATGTTCTTCATCCAATGAATAAAAAATCCTGATCTCATAGGGCTCTTCCTTTGTCTGAAGCTCGAATGTCCTTTCTGCGTCATTTCCTGGCAGTAAATACGCCATATCAATAACAGCACCATTGTTGCCTACATAGTTTATCTTGCTTGAAAATTCATCATGCAAATTTATTTTACTTAGTTCGGTAATATAGTCCTCATTTGGATGAGATGATCTAGGAGCTCCCCCTTCCACGCCTGTAAAAATAATGAAGGACAAAATCATGACAGCAATCGCACTTACCGATACTGCAGCGATTCCTTTCAAATTCTTCAACCAGCTTCCTCTTTCTTCACGGAATTCATCACTCATCAGTTTGTCATGGATTTGTTCTTTTCTTTCTGAGGACAGTCGTGGTTTCGGGACGCCTCTAAGTTTTTCATCCAAATGGTCTGGCCCTCTATTCACGTTGATCCCCCCCTAACTTCTGCTGCAAGGCTGCCTTGGCACGATGGTGTGTCGAACGCACCTTATTCTCACTCCAACCAAGCACCTCTGCTGTTTCCTGTATCGAAAACTCCTTAATACTCCTCATGATCAACACATCCTTATAAGATTCCTGGAGAGATCGAATTGCAGCGATCAAGTCCCTCTGCCCTTCCTTGTCAGTAAGGATTTCTTCTGGTGTCTGCTCTGTGTGGTAGGGCTCCTGGTGGCTGTCATCAAAGGAAAGGAACCACTTCCATCTGTCTCTTGTCCGCTTCCTGCCTTCATCGATCGCTACATTCCTTGCAATCGAAAAAAGCCAGGTTTTCGGGCTCGAATTCCCCTTAAAGTGGGACAGCCCCTTTAAAGCCCGAATAAATACTTCCTGTACAAGATCTTCTATGTCATGTTGCTTGGCATTTAACCGGAAATGCAAAAATTGATAAATATCATCGCTATATTCATAAAACCATTTAGAAATGACTTGTTTGTCTGACATCCTCTTCCCCCGTATCTTGCAGTTTCTAACCATATAGACGAATCCATCTCCATTTTATCGCACTTATGTATCAAATTTTTAAAAACAAGGCTCTGTTAAACACCGCTGTTGATTTCCAGATCGGACTTTGTCCCGATATCTTCTCCTCCAACCGCTACATCCCCGCCGGATTAGGAAATCGACGGTAGGGACACATTGCACGAAGAAAATGCATCTTTTCAAGGAGTCTGCACTTTTCCTTCCAATCACCATAAACCGGTAGAAAAACAATCCTCGGGCTTCATGGGGATAGAAGGTTTTCATTACCCGGATGAAGACCAAAACTACGGCCCTTGTGGAGAGAAAAGGTCTTCATTACCCGGATGAAGACCAAAACTACGGCCCTTGTGGAGAGAAAAGGTCTTCATTACCCGGATGAAGACCAAAACTACGGCCCTTGTGGATAGAAAAGGTCTTCATTACCCGGATGAAGACCAAAACTACAGCCTTGGTGTAGAAAAAAGGTCTTCATAAACCGGATGAAGACCTTTTCATTTAGATTTATCAACAATATTCTTTAATAAAGCCAAAAAACAAAAAAGAAGCACCTCCATCATTGGAGTAATGCTTCCTTTCTAATAGAATCTAGTCAATAGTTTCTTCTTGTATAAAGCTGCAATAAAGTACAATACTAGAGCAGGCCATTTTTTCGGGAAATACTTTTTTATATAATACTTAAAAAATACCGTTTTTATATCTTCCCATTGTGTACAGAGCTTTTCCTGCCTGAATCGTGCCACATCTATCAGCTTCACCTCGTCTGTCGGGGTGATGATGATATTGTGCAGATGAATATCCGAGGGGTTCAAGCCTCTTTCCCTTGCCATCCCGAGAGCTTCATCTATCTGTACCACGTGGCGCTCATTCATTTTCCTGCCATGAACCAGACATTCAAAAAGTGTCAAACCCTCTATATGATCTATGACAAGATAGTTTTCTCCATAACCATAAAGAGTTGGATAATAGGAATTTCCTTTTAGGCTTTGATAAATTTCTGCTTCTTTTGTTGCTATGTCTTCAAAAGGCGGGTAGAAAACCTTAAGCACCCTGTTTGACCCGCTAATTTTAAAAACATATGCGCTTCTCCCATAACCAATAGGAGTTAATTCCACTTTATTATAATCCACCAAGGAAACACCCTGATTACCGTGAACAAACACGACACTTTTTGCAAGTGCATCATAAGATTGCAGGAGCTCGGTGTTATGTCTCATTCTAAACCTCTCACTCTCTTAAGAAGCTTTTGGGAGGAAGAAGGTTAGTTCCCCAAGTCCTCCACCAAGTTCATCAGCTTTGTAATTTCATTGATTGTCGTGATCAACTCAGAGTTCTGAAGCTCCTCTATAGCCAACTCCCCGTTTACCATCGCATCATTGATGATTTCTTGTAAAGCTTCATTCTTTTCGACTATTTGCTGGTGCAGGTCTGCCGCAATAGCTGGCGGTTCTGTCTTGTTGAATTCGTCAATTTCCTCCAGTAAGGCATTTAGCTCCGCTTCCAACTCTTGCTTAATCTCAGGATCTGTAGTAGCTTCCTGGATCATCTGAGGTGCCTCCTGACCGAAGTCCTGCCATGTATTGATATGTTCTGTTGCTTTGTTCGCGTATTCCAGAGAATTATTGACCTCTTCCAAAAGTGAACAGCCACTGAGAAGTACCGATGAGATAATTGCAAGAATCACTATTAATTTTTTCATGCTCATTCACTCCTATTATATTATTTCTTCATTCTTTTCTTTACTTCTTTCATCACAACAGGCAATACTTTCTGTTTGGCAATCTTGGCACCTTTTTTCAAAATCAGTGCCTTCACTAACTTTTTGATCATCGTTTTCCCCTCCTTTTGATTTCTCTTCTCCCGAAGGCCCCGTTAAACACCGCTGTTGATTTCCGCAATAGGCTGCGCTTTCCGCGGGGCGTTCTTGGAGCCTCCTCGGCTTCGCCTGCGGGGTCTCCAAGAAACGCCGCTTCCCGCAGGAGTCTTCGCCTATTGCTCCAATCAACAGCTAAGCAAGCCTATAACATTCATCACAATTCTATAAATGAAAAGAAAAGAGGCCTTCTACCACTTTTCTGGTAGAAGGCCTCTTGGAATAGAAAAGACCTTTGCCAGAATGCTAGTACTGACAAAGGTCTCGCAAACAACTTGACGTTGCCAACAAAGCCGAGGATCTGAAATCCCGTAATGACGACTTTGTTGTATAGCTACTCCCCTTTGGGATGAGTTCATTCATTTTTGTTAAGTTCATCATATCTTAATTCGTTTGAGAGGTCAAATGTTTGCACGCTTTTGATAAAACGTTAAGCTTTTGTAAATTTTAATTGAAAGGGTTGGGCAAGTATTTATCGTATGTTAATATCAACATATCGGTTTCCAATATCGAAGTTCGATATCGAAGTCCAATATGCTATGGGAGGCGAAAATTTGGAAGAGAAAGTACTGCGCAAGCTGTTCCTTGGATTTATTCAGATTCACATACTCCATCATGCAAAAGAACATCCCATTTTCGGATTATGGATGCTGGAGGAACTAAGAGAACATGGCTATAACATCAGCGCTGGGACCCTTTATCCCATTCTTCACACGATGGAGTCGGATGGTCTATTAGTAAAAGAGGATCAAAAGGTGGAAGGCAAAATCAGAAAGTATTATACAACCTCCGAAAAAGGAAATCTCATTCTTCATGAAGCAAGAAACAAAGCATATGAGCTATTCAAAGAAATTAAAGAAGGTGATGAAACATGAACAAATTAAAGTCTCTGCTCGAAATACTTATTGTATCCACAAGATTGGGGCTGACCTCTTTTGGCGGTCCGGTGGCACATTTAGGTTATTTTCATACTGAATACATCCGTCGTAGAAAATGGATGGATGAGAAAAGCTATGCAGACCTGGTGGCACTCTGTCAGTTTCTGCCTGGGCCTGCAAGCAGTCAGGTCGGAATAGGGATTGGCGTGATGAGGGCCGGGGTACTAGGAGGCATTGTTTCCTTTATCGGCTTCACCTTGCCTTCGGTATTGGCACTGATCATCTTTGCCCTGGTACTGAATACCATGGATATTGGCAGTGCGGGCTGGATTCACGGGTTGAAGATCGTCGCAGTTGCAGTCGTTGCACATGCGATTATGGGGATGGCGAAGAACCTGACTCCAGATCTTCAGCGTAAAGCCATTGCGCTTTTTGCGCTGGTTGGAACCCTATTATGGCAGACGGCCTATTCTCAAGTTGCTGTCATCCTGATTTCTGCACTAATTGGATTCCTATTATTCAAACAGCACGCAGATAGTGATACCGATCACATTAGATTCCCTATCTCCAAAAGTTTCGCTGTTGTATGCTTAGCCTTATTTTTCGGGCTATTGGTACTGCTTCCTATTCTAAGGGAGGCTACCTCATTAAATTGGATCGCCATGTTTGACAGCTTTTACCGTTCCGGATCGCTTGTATTTGGTGGCGGGCATGTGGTCCTTCCATTATTGGAAAGAGAATTTGTTCCAACAGGCTGGATCAGCGAAGAGGCATTTCTTGCCGGCTACGGTGCTACTCAGGCAGTACCAGGTCCCTTGTTTACATTTGCCGCATATATCGGAGCGGTTATCGATGGCTGGAAAGGCGGGCTTTTAGCAACCTTCGCCATTTTTCTTCCAGCATTCCTGCTCATTTTAGGAACCCTTCCTTTCTGGGATGCTCTCCGTCGCAATGTAAAGGTTAAGGCAGCCTTGATGGGTGTAAATGCGGCTGTTGTCGGAATACTGATATCAGCCTTTTATTTCCCAATCTGGACGAGTTCCATCCTTGCTCCCATTGATTTTGCATTTGCTGCCATTCTGTTTTTCATGCTTGTTTATTGGAAGCTTCCACCATGGGTCATCGTGGTGACAGGAGCGATCGGCGGGACTTTGATGACACTAGTGTAACGGACTTAGCTCATAGCTCAAACGTTCTTCTTTGAAGTGAATACTCTTATTCGCTGTGGAAATTGTCATTAAATTGGCACACAAAATAACCGTTAAATCACACTTTTAAAGTTAATAAAAAATGCTTGGAGAATAATCTCCGAGCATTTTACTATGTGTCATATATTAAAGTGAAAACACTTTTACTCCCTTTTATTAAATTGCTGACTTCTTCCTTAAGAAGGTTTCAAATGGTCCTCTCATAGACCTTTGATGCATAAAATTAGCAACTATTACTGAAAAAAACCAAACAAATACCGCAATCATATCACTCCACAATTGATTAATTTGTCCACCAAGACCACCAGCATATGGAGCTAATATGAGCACAAACAGAATGGACTGAAATAGATAAAAACTCAGTGAACGTTGTCCAAGGGCAACAATCGCCTTTGTAAAGTTTCCAATTTTCCCTTCCACCTTAATGACTAGCAATCCAAACAGCGCCGTCCATCCAACTCCACCTGCATAACCAGTGATTGTATGAAGTGATTTTGCTGTTACTTCCAATACATCATTGTAACTTGTCCAAAACAAAGAGGACATTAGGGCCATCGGAATACCGCCAGCTGAAGATAGTAAAAGTCCCAGTGTAGCAACCGTGATAAGTGCCTTCTTATGGGTCTTAGGGTTATCTATCACCTGAAAACGCGCCAGTAATATACCAATAAGCACCCCTGGGATTACTTGATAACTAAGCACAGGTGTGTAGAACAGCCAATCAAACATCCGAGTAATTGATGCCTCAATAGGGTCTATAATAATAGCCGAAGTAGTGACTTCCATATTTAATGTATCAAAACCTCTAGGCATATACGGAGCAAACACTCCCACCAAGACAAGAAAAAACACAGTTATAATAATAATTTTTCTATTGGATAATCGAAGAAATAAACTTGCAAAAAGGAGAGCGATAAATCCATACACCCCGATAATATCCGCGAAGAAAAGAGTTGCATGGAAAAAGCCTATCACTAACATCCAAGCTCCTCTACGTTTTAAAATTTTTTTTGTATCCTTCCAACTGGTCCCTTTTCTTTCTTGACCTTTAAATACTTGATGGAGCCCATATCCAAATAGTATGGCAAATAAAGGGAAGGCACGTCCATCAATGAAAACTTGCCTGAAAAATACAGTTAACTGGTCGGTTAAAGTAATTTTTTGTTCAGTTGAAAATATAAATTGATTGGCATGTGCCAACGCAATAAACAACAACATAAAACCTCGTGCTAAGTCTGGTGTTAATTTTCTTTTGTTGACGATTGAGATATAGTACATAAATTTTTCCTTATAAGTTATTATTTTGATTTACTTTTAAGAGCTTTGAGCTTATTAATGTCCTATTTTACGCAAACACTCATCAAGCAAATGGAACGCTTTTCGCAATTCCTCTTTGGGTACAGCAGCATATCGATCCCCTAGGCTAACCTCATAGTAGCATGCTTCAACTCTTGTTTCCCTTATATAGCTTGTTAAACCGATTCCGGTCTCTTTATAAATGGCTATTAGAATAGGTTCAAGCTTCTCTTTGGGAACATGGAAATGGACGTGGAACATATTAGTGACAGGTTCAAATGGCTTAGTCGATATTCCTTGGCAACCGTTATAAAGCCCAGCCAGTTCTTTCGCTTCCTCATAATACTGCCCCATTTTATCCAGCCTATTATTGAAATAATAGTCAGCACTGATTATATATGGGTAAAGGCTTATCAAATCCCCGCCATACCGTCTTTTCCATATTTTCGACTCTTCTACAAATGGTGCATCGCCTGCAAGAATCGCACCAGCAACTCCTCCAATTCCTTTGTAAAAAGAAACATACACGCTATCAAAAAGGCTGCAGAGTTCAGCTGCCGTTTTCTTATAAAAAGGAAGAATTTCAAAAAGCCGAGCACCGTCCAAGTGCAATTTGATCCCTTTTTCACGGCAATATGCAGAGATTGATTCAAGTGTTTCATAATCCGGCAGCTGCCCGCCAATCTCACGCTGAGGCAATTCGAGCAACAAACAGGCAACTTCCTCTTCCATATTGATGACATCTTCGAATTGTATCAACCTGCTCGCATCTGCCAACAGAACAGTCTGTATCCTATGCAATTCCTTCAACCCATCTTCTTCATGGATTTCCAAATGACTTAGTGGATGATAGGCCACTTTCTTTATTCCTATTTTGTCACACCATATCCTTAATGCAATCTGCTGTGCCATGGTTCCGCTCGGGAAGAACACTGCATTTTCTTTTCCTAAATACGTTGCCATTTTCTCTTGAAAATCTTCGATAATCTTACCTTTCCCATACATATCACTTTCCTGCTGTCCATCGACAGCGTCCAAGGCTTCTTTCATTACCTGAATGTCTCTTGGACCATGCCCTGCTACTTGATATTTGGTCTGTTTGAATGCATCTATTAAATTTCCGTTTTTCTCCAATGTTTTCTGCACCTCAATTGTATGCTTGATAAAATCAACTCTGTCCTATAATTCGTTTAAAATATAGATAATCCTTTTATTTATGCAAACTGTTTTAGATTTCTTAGCACAAAAAAATTGGACAGCCCAGGGTCTGTCCATCTTTCATCTGTTTTCCATCATATAATACAAAAACCAGACCGCATGATTCTGTTCATCCGCAGCTGCCCTTTTAAACACTCTTCTTATATAGGGGTTTTGTGTGGAATCTGCAATATCCAAATAGAAATCCACGGTTTCCTGTTCATCTTTGAAAGAAGCAATTAATCCGTCCTTGAAATTATCCGGACATTCCTCGCTAATTTCGGGAGTTGGTTGCTTGCCTGTCAAAGATTGATAGATTTGAGAGAACGTATTCAGATGCCTTATCTCATCTTTTCTGATTTCCGATATCTGCTCTCGAACCTCTGCTGTAGGTGCCAGCTTTGCAAGCTGTTCATAACACTGGACCGCACTGCATTCCCCGTTAATGGCTTTTGCAATGTTGGTGATCAATGTCTCATCCTGAGGAGCTCTTGTGTAATAAGGATAATAGTAATTGTTCAACTCTTTCATTCCTTTCAACATGTTTTCCTCTTATCATTTTATGAAAGGAGGGCACAATCATTCCTTTAGTTTTTTGACCATTCAACATTTTCTGCCATTTTTAGTATAATAATAGAAACATATGATATTTAATTGGAGAGGTGAAAAAATGAAGGAAAACATTTTAGTTTGTGTGAGCAATCCTAATAACGTAGAAAAATTGGTCCAAAGGGGTAAAATCATTGCTGACGCATTTGGCGGGGACTGCTACGTACTCTATGTATGTTCAGTGGAAAAAGATGAACTGGATCTGAATCATATTCGCACCAAACAGCTTTTTCAGACTATCGCAGTAAAGTATCATGCCACCATGCTAGTAGAGTCAGCAGGCGGGAAAAAGATTTCTTCCATAGTCGCAGATGTTTCCCATAAAAAAGGCATTACCCAGATTATTTTAGGGCAGCCTGTACAATCCAAATTTGAAATGATGATGAAAAATTCCTTAATTAACGAGATATTTCAAATTGTTGAGGGCATCGACATTCATGTGGTGGAAGTCGGACGCGAAGCAGTGGTGCAAGGAGTGGACTATGATCGAGGCATAAAAGCGCAGCTCGTGAAAAAATCTACGGATTACGAGCTTGTCTTTGACTCCAGCTTTTCGAATGCACTCAATGGAGTATTTTACAAAGAAGCATCCACCGATTTCCTAAACGGCTTCTTCGTCATCACCAAAAACGAGGAACATACTGTGCTGAAGGTGAAGGACGGTATGGTAGATAGCGACTCCATTGTTTTGGAATAAAAATGTCTATGGAAAAGACCGTCCCATTTGTCGGGACGGTCTTATATTGATTAGACGGTTGCTTTCTTTTTCAATAAGCCAACCATCACTGCGGTTACAAATGCACCAATTAATATAGCTAGGATGTAAAGTAGAATACTCCCCGTAATGATCGGGATGACAAAGATTCCGCCATGAGGGGCAGGCAAACCGATACCGAATAGCATCGTCAATGCACCAGCAATCGCTGAACCAACCACAACGGAAGGGATGACTCTCATCGGGTCAGCTGCAGCAAATGGAATTGCTCCCTCTGTAATGAAGGTCGCTCCCATTACATAACACGTTTTTCCCGCTTCACGTTCCTGCTTGTTGAATTTATTTTTAAATAGGGTAGTCGAAATCGCCAATCCAAGTGGCGGTACCATTCCCGCTGCCATGATTGCAGCATGCGGCGCATAGTTACCTGCGTCAATCATCGCAATACCGAATGTGAATGCCGCTTTATTGATAGGTCCCCCCATATCAATGGCCATCATTGCTCCCAAAAGCAGTCCAAGGAATATGAGATTACCTGAGCCCAATCCGCCTAACCATGATGTCAGTCCTTCATTGAAAGCCTTTAATGGGGCAACCACCTGAAGCATGATCATCCCGGTAAAGAAAATACCGAATAAAGGATACAACAGCACCGGTTTGATTCCTTCCAACGAAGAAGGAAGGACATTCAATGCTTTTTTCAAACCAAGGATAATGTAACCCGCCAGGAAACCTGCGATGATACCACCGAGGAACCCTGCTCCACCGGTTGAAGCCATCAATCCCCCTACCATTCCGGCAGCTAGACCTGGTCTGTCAGCAATACTCATCGCGATAAAACCTGCCAATACAGGAATCATCAATCCAAAGGCGTTTCCTCCACCAATGGTAGAAAGTGCTTCTGCAAACCAATGATAGCTTGGATCATCCGGGTTCGCCGCTTCAATCCCGAACATGAAGGAGATGGCAATCAAAATACCTCCACCCACAACAAACGGAAGCATGTTGGAAACCCCGTTCATCAGATGCTTGTAGAATCCGGAGCGCCCCTTCTTCTCTTCAGAACCTGACTCCCCTTTTCCTGTTCCGGAATAGGTTGTTCCTTCCCCTCTGCTCGCTTTTCTTAGCAGCTCTTCCGGCTTGCGGATTGCTTGTGCAACCGGAACCTGGATGATTCTTTTGCCATGGAACCGCTCCATGTCGACATGCTTATCAGCTGCCACAATAATTCCAGCTGCAGATTCTATATCTTCCTTTGTCAATTCGTTTTTGACTCCGCTGGAACCGTTTGTTTCCACCTTTACCGTAAACGATAGTTCCTTTGCTTTTTGCTTTAAGGCATCAGCAGCCATATACGTATGGGCAATTCCCGTTGGACACGCTGTAACAGCAAGAATCATCCCTTTAGTTTCGGATGTTTCAACCACTTCTTCCTCTTCGAACAATTCTTTTTCTTTATTATCTATTAAACTGATAACCTCTTCTTTCGATGCAGCACTCAAAAGCCCAGCACGAAAATCGGTATCCATCAGCATGGAAGAAAGACGTGATAGTGTTTCCAAATGGGCATTGTTCGCACCTTCACTTGCAGCTATCATAAAGAACAGATGACTTGGTTGACCGTCCAGGGACTCATAGTCGATTCCCGCACCCGAAACACCGAATGCAATTGCGGGAGTTTTAACCGCTTTTGTTTTTGCATGGGGAATGGCAATGCCCTCCCCTATTCCTGTTGTGCTTTGTGCTTCCCGTGCCAGGATCGCTTCTTCATATCCCTTTTTATCCGAAAGCTTGCCCGCCTGGTCCAGCGTATCCACCAACTCACGAATGACACTGTCCTTGGAGCTTCCCTTCAGTCGCAGGGAAATCGTTTCTTCTGTCAATAAATCCGTAATTTTCATCATGAACTCCCCTTTCTATATTTTTTCTATCTCTACTTGATTTAAAAGACTATCTACTTCTTGCTTCTGACAAAGGTCATGCGAAAAAGCCGTTGCGCTTCCTGAAGCAATTCCATATCGGAGTGCTTCCTGGATATTGGCGTATTTTTCGTACCCTGCCAGGAATCCGGCTACCAGGGAATCCCCGGCTCCAACCGAATTTTTCACATTGCCTTTTGGAGCTTTTGCGATAAATACCCCTGCTTCCGAATAAAGAATCGCTCCTTCTCCTGCCATCGAAACAATGATATTCTGCACACCTTGGTCATGAAGTCTTCTGGCATATTCCACGACTTCTTCCTTCGTCCGAATGGTAACGCCGAAAAGGTCTCCAAGTTCGTGATGATTCGGCTTTATTAGAAATGGCTGATAGACCAACAATTCCTTAAGTAAAGCGCCTCCGGTATCTATTACTACATTTGCATGATGATGCTTGCACTTTTCTACAATAGCTTGATAGATTGTCGATGGTACCGTACTCGGTAGACTTCCAGCAATCACGACAAAATCGGTCGGTTGCAAATCATCCAATTGGCTGATCAATCTTGATACTGCACGCTCGTCGACAATAGGGCCGGATCCATTAATTTCGGTTTCCTCCCTTGCCTTCAATTTCACATTGATACGCGAGGTTCCATCCACCTCAATAAGTTTTACCGCCACCTGCTCTTCTATTAATTGCTCTTTAATAAAATCGCCAGTGAACCCTGCTGTAAACCCAAGGGCCATTGTATCTGCCCCCAACCTCTTCAGCACTCGCGAGACATTGATGCCTTTCCCGCCTGGGTAATACATGGTTTGATCAGCACGGTTGACCGATCCTTCCTTAAAATCCGAAACCTCCATCACGTAATCAATGGAAGGATTTAACGTTATGGTATAAATCATTTGCTTTCCACCACCATAATTGAAGTTTTTGCTTCAAATTCTTGTAGCAATTCAGCATCCACCGTATTGGTAATAATGGCCGCATCATGTAATGCTCCGACTTTCGCAAAGGTCACTTCATTGATTTTGGTCTCATCTGCAAGTACATATGCCTCTTGTGCCTGCTTCATCGCAATGCTTTTCACAGCCGCCTCTTCCGGGTCCGGCGTCGTATAGCCGCTCTTTAGATGAACGCCGTTTGCACCAATGAATGCTTTGTCAAAATTGTAGGCCTCCAAGCTTTCTGTCGCTCGTCTTCCAATGATGGCACCCGTCTTATTTTTCATGAAACCTCCAACAATATAAGTAGAAATACCTTTATCCATCAGTGCTTGGATATGGGCAAAACCGTTTGTCACAACAGTGATCCTTTTGCCCGCAAGGAACGGGATCATCTGGTACGTGGTGGTACCAGCATCAAGAAAAATGCAATCCCCGTCCTTTACAATCTGTGCCGCCGCATGGGCAATAATTGTTTTAGCATCCAGGTTTTTCGAGGATTTTTCCAGAATGCTCGGTTCCTCGCCTTTTTGATGAAGCTTTGCTGCACCGCCATGCACGCGTTTTAATTTGTTTTCCTCTTCCAGCTGGCTAAGATCGCGACGAATGGTCGACTCCGAAGCCCCTGTTATATCAACTAATTCCTGTAATTTCACTATTTCATTCTGTAATACCAAATCTATAATTTTCTGCTGCCTCTCTGGAGTTAACATGAACATCACCTTTTTTATAGGACTTAAGTAAGTACCCTCATTTTAATGCAAGCCCTTTCAAAAATCAATCAAAAACATCCATTAAGTTTCAATAACGTTCAAAAACTGTTAAAAACGAGCATAAGAAAAGAGACTAGATATCTAGTCTCCCGATAAATAACAGGCTACTTTATAGCCTGGCAAGCAAGATGTCTCAGAAATGGAAAGAAAAAAGGGACAGTGCACCTGTCCCCGTGGCTCAAATATATTTCCGATGCACACTCTTCCCATCATAAGTAAACAATACATTCTTTGTCTCAATCACCGACTCCATATGCACCGGTCTGCCCCAGATTTGATGAATATATGGCAGAACCTTTTCGAGATATTTGAGATCAAGCTCTATCCCCTCAAACCAATGCTTCAAATAAAGCTCGCCTGTACGGAGGTAATCGCCGTCATTGACCGTAATATAAGGGAAGCCCCCATTCACCCTCATATTCACCAGCTGGTCCCGCACCTGTTCCCATGCCTTGTCGACAATCTTATAGTCCTTGCCCTGCTTTTGGAAAAGATACATATCCTCACGCATGACGAGATCTTTGTTCAGGTAGTTGCGCAGGAACGAAATGTCCGATTCCACTTCACGAACTTCAAACATTCTTTCACGCCCGGAGCCAGGTTTGATGCCGTCGCGCTTCATCTCTTCTGAGGGATTATTGTAACGTTCTTCAATGTCTTCAAAGATTTTGATGCCGAGATAATATGGGTTGATGCTTGTGCGGGATGGCTGCACAACACCGGCATTCAATTTTGCATACTCCAACGCTTCGCCGCTTGTGAGATCCATCTCGCGTAGGATGCGTTGGTGCCAGTAGGAAGCCCAGCCTTCGTTCATGATTTTCGTTTCCATCTGCGGCCAGAAATAGAGCATCTCTTCGCGCATCATCGTTAGGATATCTCGCTGCCAGTCATCGAGTTCACTGCTGTAATGCTCAATGAAGAGTAGGATATCCTTTTCAGGCTGCGGCGGAAATTTCTTTTTCCTCTTTTTCGGAACAGCCTTTGGCTTGTTACGCGAATCGAGGTTCCATAAGTCATCGTAAGCACTCGACTTTTTCTTCACTTCCTCCTCTTCTTCCATATCATCAATGCTCCAGGCGAGCTTGGAGCGTACCAATGATGGATCAATATGCTCCTGGATGGCCAGGACGGCATTTAAAAAATTCTCCACCTCTTCTTTTCCATGATCTTGCTCATACTGCTTGATTCTTTCAGCGGTTGCTGCCATGCTCTCCACCATGTCCCGGTTCGTATTCTGGAAACGGCAATTATTTTTGAAAAAATCACAGTGGGCAAGCACATGCGCCACTATCAACTTATTTTGAATAATGGAATTTGTATCCAACAAAAAGGCGTAGCAAGGATTGGAGTTGATTACAAGCTCATAGATTTTACTGAGCCCCAGGTCATAATGAAGCTTCATTTTATGAAATTGTTTACCGAAGCTCCAATGGGAAAAACGAGTTGGCATTCCATATGCTCCAAAAGTATAGATGATATCGGCTGGGCAAATCTCATAACGCATCGGGTAAAAGTCTAGGCCAAAGCCTTTTGCAATCTCGGTAATCTCATCGATGGCCCGAAATAACGCTTTTTCGTCATCTGCTCTCATGTTACAACCTCCCTTTTCCTCTTATCACAATGTATGAACAAGGTTCTGATATGATGAAAAGGGATTGCTTTTTTATGAACTTCTTTTCTGATTCTGGGAAAGAATAGGGATGTAACATGTTATACTTTTCTTATTGTGTTTTTTTAGGGAGTGTTTTTTTTGGAGTTTGCATTATTCATTCTTATGGGGTTTTCCATCAGTATGTTATCCGGCTTTTTCGGTATTGGGGGAGGCTTCGTTCTGACACCAGTACTCATGTTAATGGGGTTCAGTCCCATCGAGGCGATCTCGACAAGCCTTTTATATACGATTGGCACATCCATCTCAGGCGTCTACGCGCATTTTAAAATGAAAAATATATTATGGAAGCAGGCTCTGATTATTGGGGGCAGCGGGGTTGTGGCTACACAAATGGCCTATCCTTTTGTCGAGTGGCTGGATTCCACCGGATTTGACGAAACGGTGATACCTTCGATGTATTTGATATTGCTTAGCTACTTCGCATTCACGATGTTGAAACAATCGACTAGGGGAAGCAATGTTCAGCACGGATCTACTTCCATTATCCCATTGATGATTATCGGATTAATTGGAGGATTCCTCTCCACTGCACTTGGAGTAGGAGGCGGCTTCATCATTGTTCCGCTACTGATCAGTTTCCTTCGACTTCCTTCGAGGAATGCTGTCGCAACCAGCCTGACGAGTGTGATATTAATTGTTATTGCCGGATTTACTACATATGCCATCAACATACCGATTCATTATGACACCGGGTTCCTACTGATTGCCGGAGCCATTATCGGTTCCCAGCTGGGGGCAAAAGCTACATCCTATGTGAAAAATCAAACCATTCAGCGGCTGCTCGGCATTCTTTACATTTGTACAATGGCGAGCCTGATCATAAACATGACGGAGTATACCGTGCTGGGACTCGTGGTTCTAGCTTGCTATACGTTGACGATGAACATATTCATGTTTTTCCGGATATTTAAACAGGATCTGGTGGAATCGAATGGCTGAAAAAAGGACTCTATTGAGGTTATGATAAGCGTTTAATTGGGGTGTACTGCGGAAGAAGCGCTTCATTGAGGTTATGAAGCGCTTTTCAGCATGACGGTTTGGGCAAAAAGCTCTTCATCGGGCTTATGATGAGCTTTTCGGCGTCGTGGTACGGGCAAAAAGCTCTTCATTATGCTTATGATGATCTTTTCAAGCCGCTTTCCACTGCAAAAAGCTCTTCATCAAGCTTATGATGGGCATTTCATCAAGGTCCACGGCGCCAAAAGCCCTTCATCCCATAGTTTTTCCACCAACTATCTATTAAAAGAAATTAGGGCTGCCCCGAAGTGATTGTCATTCACTTCGGAGCAGCCCTTTAGTATTTCACGTAATATAAGACAAAAACGCTGTCGCAATCCCAAAATAGATCAATAGCGACAAAATGTCATTAACCGTTGTAATCAGCGGACCTGATGCAATAGCAGGGTCAATGTTCAATTTGTATAAGATTAGTGGAATAATCGTTCCCGCCATAGTACCGATAATTAAGGTTATAAAAAGGGAAGCACCTACGACTATTCCCAGAATCAAATCCCCTTGCCATACATAGGCAATGATTGAAATAAGAATCGCACATGTCACACCGATGGTAATACCCACACCCAACTCACGGAAAACAACCTTTGTGACCACTTTTTTGTCCAAATCACGGGAAATAAGTCCACGTACGATTACAGCCAATGACTGCGTTCCTGTGTTACCGGTCATCCCCGCAATCATCGGCATAAAGAATGCCAAAGCCACGACGTCATCCAATGTACCTTCAAAACCACTAATAATACTTCCAGATATAAGTCCAATAAATAATAATAAGATCAACCACGGTAATCTTCTCGCGGACGCTACAAGCGCCGGTGTATCAAAATCGATGTCTTTACCTGATGCGGAAAGCTTTTCAATATCCTCGTTCGCTTCCTGGATCACGACGTCAATGACATCATCGACGGTAATGATCCCGATCAATGTCTTTTCATCATCCACAACCGGTACAGCTAAAAAGTCATAGCGTTCAATGATATGTGCCACTTCCTCCTGATCCGTATCGACATGAACGGAAATGACACGGGAGAACATGATGTCCATTATTTTTTCATGTGCATCCGCCAAAATTAGGTCTCTGTAGGAAACAACCCCCACCAGCCGATTCGCTTCATCAATGACGTATAAGTAGTTGATTGTTTCCGCCAATTCCGCAAAGGATTTCAGCTTATCCACAACCTCGCGAACGGTATATTCCTGAGGAATCCATACATATCGATTCGTCATCAATCGACCGGCAGTTTCGGACTCATACTTCATCAAGTCCTGTACTGCAGTGGATTCTGCTTTGTTCATTTTTGATAAAAAGGCTTCTTTAATCTCAGGTTCCATTTCATCAAACAAGGAAGCAAGATCATCGTTATCCATGCGATCCATTACTTTTGCCGACTTGTCTACACCGATTTTCTGAAGCACCTCAAGCTGTTGCTCCTGATTCAACTCCTGAATAAGAGCTGTCAGCTGGTCGATTGTCAGGTACGTCAAAAAGCGGACACGGTGCTTTTCAGGCAGCTGCTGATAAATGATTGCTGTATCATACGGCTGTAATTCTTCAATTATATCCTGGAAACCTTTCCGTTTCCCGTCTTTTAAAAAGGTAATGATATTTAAAATGATTTGATCCTCTGTCATGTTATGCACCATGCGCGCTACCTCCTCTGCCTGCTAGGAAGTACAAGGATTCATTCTATTTTTCCACCAAAGGAGTGGTAACAAAAAATAAATATGTATCCTGTACTGCCTTTGTGTTTGTCCTCGGACTCGGACTACTATCCATTTTCACTACCAGCTCCTTTTCATTATTTTCCCCATTAAAAAAGCACCTTTCATCCACAGAATGAAGGCGCATAAAGGCAAAGTTACCCTTATAGATTCCCTCATTCGTAGAGCTTTAGCACTGTGTGGCATAGGAATATCTCCAGCTGCATTAAAAACCACCTTATATCGATGGTTCCTGTTGACCCGTTGGCGTCTTTGGACGTTTCTGGGCAGCAGCGTATCTCCAGCACAGGAGCCTCACCTAACGAAGGTTCAAGTGTTTTCACAACTCTTACTTTACAAGGGAAAAACCGGCTATGTCAACCTTTTTCGGTTACTGTTTTTTCTCTACGAAATTTACCGATATAAGCTGTTCAGTCTTAGGATTGAATGTAAGCGTTCCATGGATCTCCGTACTCTTGTTATCCTGCTTGACAGTGAAATGAAAGGTGTCCTTCGCTTCCGTTTCAGAGATTTCTTCACGTCCCTGATACTGGTACTCGGAAACTTCCGCTTCTGGATAATTCTCTTTGGCAATCTGGATTGCGATTTTTCCCCATTTCTCATAATCGGTCTTTTCTGCCTGCGCCACGCTGATTGCAGTGGTTAGCACTAGTAAAACGCTTAACAAACCTAATACCCATTTTTTAATGCATAATAACCCCCATTACATTTTTTCTTGGTTATTCTTCCTCAAACTGTACAGAATCATTACCTGACAGGAACAATTTTTTTGATTCTGTCGCTAAAAACAACCCCACCCTTTTATTCCGCTGCCATTCCTCCCGAAAAACGGACAATGGAGGGTTGGTTTCTTCAACTGGATAGGAAATTTCCGGGGTGAAGGATGGTCTTTTGAACTCCGTAACAAACCAGTCGGAGAACCCGCCTCCCACAGCATGCTCCTCTGGATAATCCAGTTTGTATCCGGTAATATTGGATAACTTTTTCGCAACAGTCAGGTCTCGCTTTAAAATGGCTTGATCACTAGTGAAGTTCCAATATAGAACCCTTCCGGATGAATGATACGTAACAGCCATCAATGGAGTTATGCTGCGTGTAAAATCTACAACAGCCCTTGTCTCTTTTGCCTGCAGCGGAAAATCCCCCTTATAGAACTGATAATAGGGTACACGAATACTTTCTTTGATCGCGTTCCATCCTGCCGGATATTGTCTATTCAGATCCAACCCCTGCCCGTTCGCCTTCCATCTTTCGAAATTTTTGCTTTCCCCGTTCATCCTAATCAGCTTTTCCTGAAGATGTGTCGGCAAAAAGTGGACCCCTTCCTGCTGAATCCTGATCCCGTCCGGATTAACCATCGGCACAAACCAGATAGCTACATCGTCCAGGATGGAAGTATCATATCCGTACCGGTGCTGTTCATCAGAATAAGCATGCACATATCGCTCGAGCATCGTCATCACCAGGCTGCACGTCAACCACTCTCTTCCATGGTGACCTGCCAATATAATGACGGTCTCGTTCCCCTTTCCCACCTTGACGGCCCAGATATCCTTCCCGAATTCGCTCCTCCCGATCGAATCAATGTCGAGGTCACTACCATATTGGCGCTTTAGCGCTTTAAGATCCTCCACCATTTTTTCATACGTGTACCACTCCTTACTGTTTACAACTTCAGCATGGAAGAGTGAAGGATTAAAATGGATTAAGAGGAAAAACAAGAGGATTGCTTTTTTTGCCAAATTCATCACCTCAACATTTCACTTTCGCTTATTATTCCTTAGTATTCGTATGGAGATACGACCAACATTTACAATGAGGATTCCGGGTCAAAAAGACGCAAAATAATATCACTCCTTACCAAGAGGAGGAAGGGAAATGAACTCAGTCGACTATGATAGAGCATTGTATTATACGCACCGTTCGGAGTGGGATAATCTGCTCATCTTAATGGTAAGAACGAAAGACGATTTTTTATCGAAAAACATTGAACACTTTCTTCACTCCTACAATTTCTCGAAGGACTACCGGGAAATCGAGAAGCACCTGTATCAATTGCTGCGCTATATCGATCACGCTGTCGACAGAAGCTCAGCAGATCATGATGAACATGCCGAAGTCAGCCATGGATATATGGTGTAGGGAGTTTGATCTATTATTGTAAGCAGCAAAATGGGGTTTACTCGACCCTGATTTGCTGCTTTTTGGATGTGGCGGGGGCGTGAGGTGGGGTACCCCACTCCCTCTCACCATCTTTTCACCATATAGCTAAGAAAGCATTGCGGTTACGCCCGATTATTTAGATTTGCGCCCGATTCTGAAGGATTTTCGCCCGTTTTAGGAAGCTTTCCGCCCGTAATTACCTATTTTTCGCCCGAATGCCAAATTTCGACAACTTTCATTCTTTACTAAAATAAAAAAAGGCCCCTTACTCAGGCCTCTTCCTTCGCTAACATATATTGGCGCATTTCCGCGTACATCACCAATTCTTTATAAAGGGCATCCACAAGCTTGGCGCTTTCTTCATTGACAGCATCGTTTTCGTGGTCAAAGCAATGCGGATCCAGCACCAATTGTTTCGGGATGACATAGGCATACACCCCGCGGCCGACTGTGCGCATGCTGTTCAGTGCGTTGATGCCGCCTTTTCCGCCACCGGCAACCGCCAATAGTCCAACAGGCTTCTGATGGAACTGCTCGCTTCCCAGAAAGTCCAACGCGTTCTTCAGGGCTCCACTCATGGAACTGTGGTATTCCGGTGAAAGCAGTAAAACTGCATCTGCCTCTTTCACCTTTTTACGTAATGCTGCCACACTCTCCAGTTCAGCCTGGTACGCTTCCCCATTATATAAAGGAATATCTCCTTCACTCAGATCAATCATATCCGTGCTATAGGTGCGTTGAATATATCTTGCAGCAATGCCTGTTCTGCCGCTTTTACGCGGACTTCCATTAATGATCACGATGTTCATTTTATAAATCTCCCTTCCAACTTCTTGATACTCTTAGTATATCTGTATACCCGATAATCGAAATCGGAAAATATGGCTAAGTTTTCCTACAAAAAAGGGAGGAGCTTTCGGATCAAATTCTGCGACTAAAGTTGTAGAACTCTACCCGATGCCATGCTTTACGGCGTACAAGGCAGCTTGTGTACGGTCTGCAAGCTCCAATTTTGCCAGGAGGTTGGACACATGGGTCTTGACTGTTTTTTCAGTAATAAAAAGAGAGGCCGCAATTTCCTTGTTGCTCTTTCCTTTTGAAATCTCCCCTAGTACTTCCAGCTCCCTTTTTGTCAAATCTTCGTGCAGAGAACGATTGTTGCCTGCACCTTTTGTTAAATGGGACATCACGTGTGAGGTAACCTTCGGATGCAATTGACTTTCCCCTCGATGAACTGCATGTATGGCTGCTATCAACTGATCCGGCTCCACATCCTTCAGCTGATACCCTGCCGCTCCAGCACGGATGGCAGGAATGACGTGGTCCTGGTCGGAAAAGCTTGTCAGTATCAATACTCTGCATGGCAGACCCTGTTCCATAATCCTTCTTGTGGCCTCGATCCCATCCACTTCAGGCATAACAAGATCCATCAATATCACATCAGGCTTTAATGATGAGGCAAGTACAACAGCTTCTTCCCCATTTTTAGCCTCTCCAACTATTTCAATATCCTTTTGTGTTTTCAAAAAGAACAACAATCCACGGCGTACAACGTGATGGTCATCTGCGATAAGGACGCGTATCATCGGTTTTCCTCCCTTTTTACAGGCATTTCTATTCGTACTTTCGTTCCATGGCCTAACTTGCTCCAAACAGAAAAGCATCCGCCCAAAGCTTCTGAGCGTTCCTTCATGCTTCTTAATCCCAAAGATGGTATCTCATTGCTGTCATGAACGGAGAATCCCGCCCCTGCATCCTCGATTTCAAAAATGACTTGTTTATTTTCTACTACAATCCGGAGCATCGCCTGTCGGATGCCTGCATGCTTTTTACAATTATTGAATGCCTCCTGGCCTATTCTCCATAAGCATTCTTCAATATGAGTTGGCAGATCTATGACGCCTTTCACTTCACAGTCAATTTCCATCCCAAGCACCTTCCCGTAATTCATCAGTGCACTCACCAGTCCATTTTCCAGCCCCTCAGGCCGGAGCTGCCAAATAAGTGCTCTCATTTCACTTAATGCTTCCTGGGAAAGCTCCTGCATATAGGTCAGCATTTCTTTAATTTGAGGATTGTCAGTAAGTTCTTTCGTTCCACGTGCTGTAAGCATCAGGGAAAACAGCAGCTGATTGACGGAATCGTGAAGATCTCTGGCCAATCTGTTCCGTTCAGCAATCACGAGCAGATGCTGTTCATTCTCTGCAAGCCTGATTCGCTTTATCGCAGTTCCTATCTGATAGGCTACCGATTCCAGTAACGCAAGCTCTGAATCAGAAAAATGAGTTTTTTTAGGAGATGCTACATTCAACAGGCCAAACTTCTCTTCACCTGCCCGGAGAGGAACTGTAGCGTGATGAGTAATATCACCTGTATCTCCCGTTTCATATTTTACGGCGTCTTCCAGCCTTTTACATTCAATGATATTGGATGCCCGCTTCAATCGACCATCTTTATATTGATCCAAACACCAGCATCCTCCCTGGCACATCGGCTTTTTATTGTCCTTGATCAGCGCCTCTGGAAGATTGAAGGCAGCAGTTAATGTATAGGAGCCTTTTTCATCAATCAAGTAGATCCAGCCAGTCTGAAGCCCTGTAACTCTTAATAGTTCCTCCAAAACTCCACTTAGCATCGTCTGCAAATCATTGGCTTGGTTTAAAGACTCTGCAATAATCTTCAGCGCACGTAATTCCTGTATCCTCTGTACCTCACTCACAAAGCCACTCCCCCTCAAACCCCTAAACTTCTTCTTCATATCTTTCTATTCTAACAAGCCTTTCCCCTTTTCACCTTGGAAAAAAGTCTACACTCTTCTACAACTTTAGTCTCAGGTGATTACACAAAAAGAGGGGCCAGACCCCTAAATAGGTTCGACCCCTCTTTCCAGCATCCTCATTTATGCTATTGGATAGTTCTGCACCAATTGTAAAATTGAAAATCAAAAGGAAAGGCGCAGAGCCTTTCCTTTAAAATATTTAAGCTTTTCCTGCTGAATTCAGTGCTGCTAAAAGATCTTCTACCTTCACCATGAAGGCCTTTGAGATTTCTTCGAGCTTTTCCTTACTTTGCTCCAAAGTTTCCGACTGGATACCAAAATAGAATTTCACTTTCGGTTCTGTACCTGAAGGGCGTACACAAACCCATGAACCATCCTCCAAGAAATACTTCAGCACATTGGACTTCGGCAATTCGATCTTTTCCTGTTTCCCGGAAGCGGTCACCGTTTTTTCCTGTACCGCATAATCCTCAACAGCTTCTACTTTATAGCCATTGACTTCCGTAGGTGCTGCATTTCTGAATGCAGTCAGAAGGCTTGCGATTTGCTCTGCACCCTCTTTTCCTTTCAGCGTCAAGGACTTCATGCCTTCCAGATAGTAGCCATACTGTTCATACAAATCCATCAGACCCTGATACATCGTCTTGCCCTGCTTTTTGTAGAATGCACATATTTCTACAGCCATAACTGCTGCCTGGACTGCATCCTTATCACGAGCAAAGTCCCCGATCAAGGAGCCGTAGCTTTCCTCATAGCCAAATAGGAAAGAGTATTGACCTGTTGCTTCATACTCTTTCATTTTTTCTCCGATGAATTTGAAACCTGTCAGTGTGTCGACTGTTGCAACATCAAAGCTATCTGCAATCGTACGGCCAAACTCTGACGTAACAATCGTTTTCAGCATCACACCATTATCCGGTAGCGTTCCTGTCGCTTTCTTCTCCGCTAAGAGATAGTGTAGGAATAAGGCTCCGGTCTGGTTTCCTGTCAGAATCTCATATTCTCCTGCTTCATTCTTTACCGCAACCCCTAGTCGGTCCGCATCGGGATCTGTCGCGATAAGGATGTCTGCATCCATCTCTTTTCCATCACGGATGGCAAGCTCAAACGCCGCATGCTCTTCCGGATTTGGAGAAGAGACCGTAGAGAAATTAGGATCAGGCAATTCTTGTTCCGCTACAATTTTCACATTGGTATATCCCAGAGCTTCCAAGCCTTCACGCACTGGAAGATTGGCTGTACCGTGAAGCGGCGTGAATACCACCTTCACTTTGTCACCCATTTCCTGACCCAGTTCAGGGTGTACAGAGATAGTTTTCAGCTTCTCTTGGTAAGCATTGTCAATCTCTTCGCCGATGATTTTGATAAGCCCTTTTTCTTTTAGTGCCTCTTCCGACTCCACTTGGATCTCCAGCTCATTTTCCACTTCCTGCACTTTGCCAATCACTTGATCCGCTTCAAGTAAAGGCAGTTGACCTCCATCGGGACCGTAAACCTTATAGCCGTTGTATTCAGGTGGGTTATGGCTCGCTGTCACCACGATTCCGGAAAATGCTTTTAACTCGCGAACGGCAAAAGACAATACCGGTGTTGGACGCAGGCTTTCAAACACATACGTTTGAATGCCATGGCTTGCCAATGTTTTAGCAGCCTCCATCGCAAATTCAGGTGATTTATGACGGCAATCATAGGCAATCGCCACTCCGCCTTTTTTCGCCTCTTCCCCAAAAGACTCTATGTATCGAGCTAGTCCCTCGGATGCTTTTCGAACCGTATATACATTCATGCGATTCGTGCCTGCGCCAATTTCTCCGCGCATGCCCCCTGTTCCGAATTCCAACTCTTTATAAAAGCTATCTTCTTTAGCCTTTTCATCATTTTTCATTTCTTCTAAAAGCTTGACCATTTCCTCGTCAAGGTTCGAGTTACTTTCCCAAAGTTCGTATTTATCCATCCAGTTCATGTTTCTTTTCCTCCTTGCAATTATCAGGATACTGTAGACTTCTCTTAAGCTGGTACGACATCCTGCAAATATAATACGTCAGTTTGCGACAAATTGTGCACCGTGAACGCTTCCATTATTATTATACTAGAAAAGGAAAGGAATCGCATCGGCAATTCCTCAAAGAGGTGGTATACACGTTTCATCCATCATCTTCCATTACCGTTACCGCATCCTTGATATGGTTTTCCAATTGTATTCGATGCTGTTCTGTCATTTCTTTTGTCCAAAAAAGTTCCCTTGCCATTACTTCCAGAACCTTCCCCTTCCACTTTTGCACCCATTGGATATGAAAAAAAAGTGCACCCGTGCGCCTGATGAAAAAATCCAGCGGTGTCACGGCCATTTCCTCATGAATGGCATATAGCAGCTGTACATGGATATCTAATGGCAATGCGGATCCATTCCTCTTTCCATTTTCCTTCTCTGCAATCCTGAATAGCTTATCGACATTTGATCCATACCGGGAAACAAGGGCTAGTGCATCTTCTTGTGATAATCCAAGCTTTTGTCCCTCTTGCGTCTTTCTCTCTAAAAACGCTGGCATACTCTTGGACCCACCGATGTCTCCCCCTGAAATGGGGAGATTTTTCGTTCTGCATGAATCGAACTTTACCTGATCGTCTTTGGTCAGCTGCTTTCCTATCAGGTCCACTACCATTTCCGCCATTTTCCGGTATCCGGTCAGCTTTCCGCCAGCAATCGTAATCATCCCCGAATCGGAAACCCACACCTCATCCTTTCGAGAGATTTCCGAAGCGGACTTTCCCTCTTCATAAATGAGCGGTCGCACTCCTGTCCAACTGGATTCGATGTCCGCTTCCTTGATAATCAGGGCAGGGAACATGAATTTGATTGCCGCGAGTACATATTCCTTATCCTCCCTGACCATCCGTGGATGAAGCATATCCTCCTTATAGACTGTATCCGTTGTTCCGACATAGGTTTTTCCGTCACGCGGAATTGCAAAAATCATCCTCTTGTCTTCTGTGTCAAAATAGATCGCCTGTTTTAAAGGGAATTTGCTCTGATCAAAAACGAGATGTATCCCTTTTGTCAATTGAAGATGCTTCTCTTTTTTTGATTTATCCATATCACGCAGGGAATCTACCCACGGGCCGGCTGCATTGACAACTTTTTTGGCACGGACCTGATAGCTTTTCCTGCTGGCCTGATCCACCACCATTGCCCCTGATATCCTGCCATTTTCATAAAGCAGCTTTTCCACCTTTGCATAGTTCACGGCATCCGCTCCATGTTTCACGCCTTCCTTCAGCACCTCGATTGTTAGTCTGGCATCGTCTGTACGGTACTCTACGTAAAGGCCTCCGCCTTTTAACCCTACTTTATTCAACAAAGGCTCTCTTTTTAACGTTTCAGATGCCGTGAGCATTTTCCTCCGCTCCGACTTTTTGACACCAGCCAAATAGTCATAAACACGAAGTCCGATGGATGTGGAAAGCTTGCCGAATGTTCCTCCTTTGTAAATGGGCAACAACATCCATTCCGGTGTTGTGACATGTGGTCCATTCTCATATACAACAGCCCGCTCTTTTCCCACTTCGGCTACCATCTTTACTTCCAACTGCTTTAAATATCGCAGACCGCCATGCACAAGCTTTGTCGAGCGGCTTGACGTTCCTCCAGAAAAGTCCTGCATCTCCACAAGCGCCACCTTCATCCCGCGGGAAGCTGCATCCAGCGCAATGCCGCATCCTGTTATTCCGCCACCGACTATTAGGATGTCATATGTAGATTCCTTCATTTTCTCTAAAATCATCGTACGATTCGTGCTGGAGAAGGATAGTTTTTTCATAGGATAATTGCCTCCAAAAGTTTTCTTCTAGTTATTACTACACAAAAAAAGAGCACATCAAACATAGACAAAGCCCTTGCTCTGATTATGTTCTGTGATCTCTTCCCCGACTATGACCGATATATTGACTTACACCGATTATACCATATTCTTCTTTTTACTTGAATGCCATAGTTGCCCGAATGGCTTTTTTCCATCCGTCATAAAGCTCTGTTTGTTGCTCCTCTGACATCTTGGGCTCAAAGCTTCTTTCCACTTGCCACTGTGAAGCGATCTCTTCTTCGCTTTTCCAGAACCCTACCGCAAGACCTGCAAGATAGGCTGCACCAAGGGCGGTCGTTTCATTGATTGTCGTTCGCTCCACAGCCACTCTCAGCATGTCACTCTGGAATTGCAGGAGGAAGTTATTTTTGACAGCTCCCCCATCCACACGAAGCGCCTTCAGCGAGATACCAGAATCCTGCTCCATCGCCCTCAGGACATCCTTTGTCTGAAAGGCAAGTGATTCCAGTGTGGCCCGGACAAAATGCTCCTTGGAGGTGCCGCGTGTCAATCCGAATACCGCACCTCTCACATCGCTGTCCCAATACGGAGTTCCAAGGCCTACAAAGGCAGGCACCACATAGACGCCTTCACTGGATTCCACTCTTGTTGCATATTCCTCGCTTTTGCTTGCATCCTTGAACATACGTAGTCCGTCCCGCAGCCATTGAATCGCAGAGCCTGCGACAAAGATGCTGCCCTCCAGCGCATACGTAACCTTCCCATCGAGGCCCCATGCAATGGTGGTCAATAGGCCGTTTTCGGACTTGATCGCCTTCTCTCCTGTATTCATCAGCATGAAACAGCCAGTCCCGTATGTATTTTTGGCCATTCCCGAGTCATAGCAGGCCTGACCGAACAATGCCGCCTGCTGGTCGCCTGCTGCCCCGGCAATCGGGATCTCCTGGCCGAAGAAATGGAAATCCACCGTTTTCGCATAGACTTCCGAAGAGCCCTTTACCTCAGGCAACATGGACTTTGGAATCTGCAGGATTTCCAAAAGTTCCTCATCCCACTTGAGTTCATGTATATTGTACATCAACGTCCTTGATGCGTTGCTGTAGTCTGTTACATGTGCCTTCCCACCTGACAGCTTCCATATCAGCCAAGTATCGATCGTTCCAAATAGCAGATCTCCGTTATCTGCTTTCTCTCTCGCACCCTCCACATTATCCAGCAGCCACTTCACTTTTGTTCCGGAAAAATATGCATCGATTAAAAGACCCGTCTTATCACGGAAAAGAGCTCCATGTCCCTGCTCCTTTAGCTCCTCGCAAATCGTAGCAGTCTGTCTGGATTGCCACACGATGGCATGATGGATGGGCTCCCCTGTTTCTTTTTCCCAGACAACCGTTGTTTCACGCTGATTCGTGATGCCGATTCCCGCAACCTGGGACGGCTTGATTCCGGACTCTGAAATGCACGAGGCAATCACCGCAAGGATGGAGCTCCAGATTTCGTTGGCATTATGCTCCACCCAGCCAGACTTAGGAAAATACTGCTTAAATTCTTTCTGAGCCGTATAGACTACTTCCCCTTTTTTATTGAAGAGCATAGCGCGCGAACTTGTGGTTCCCTGATCAAGGGATAGAATGTATGATTCCATGAGTTTTCCGCTCCTTTCCGTATTCCTTTTTGTAATTTTTCGCCCGAGGTGGGGAGAAATCCTTCTTTACATTGTGCGTTCCTTGATTTTAGGTTGAATACCCTCTACAATACCACCCAAAACAGCACCGGAAGCGTAATCAAGGTCAATACCGTACTTACGAGGGTTGCACTCGAGACAAACTCAGGCTCCGTATTGAATTCCACCGCATACATGGTCGTGTTTGCTGCTGCCGGCATCGCCGCCATCACTATCATTAGCTGCTTGATCAACTCATCAACGGGTAAGACAAGGGTAATGAGAAAAGCAATAACAGGTGAAACAATCAGCTTGATTCCCACTGCATAAAACAGCTTCTCCTTTTTTGCCGTTTTAATGGAGATCTTCGCAAGCTGCATGCCGAGAATGACCATAATGACAGGAATGGTTGCATCTGCCACTAGATTTACCGCTTCCATAATGGGATAGGATACCGGTACAGAAAGGTATTGAAAACTCAGTCCAATCAAGGCCCCATACATGATAGGCATCTTTACGACAGCCCTTGCAGCGGAACGGAAACCATCACTTTCCGGGCTCCCTTTTGCCGCATAATACACTCCGACAGTCGCCATCAGCATCTGCTGGGCGACCATCAGGACAACAGCGTATTCAAATCCCACCACACCAAACAATAGAAGGGCAAGTGGCGTTCCATAGTTTCCGTTATTCATGAAACTCGCTGACAGAATCAGCCCGCATGTCTCAGCCCTTGAGTACTTTTTAACCCAGGATAACAGGTAGACAAATAGAATAAGAGAAACACACAGCAAGATCGTATATAGCACTATATATAGATGCTCGCTCGTAAACTCATTCGTATAGAATGTACGGAACACAAGTACCGGGGACAACAAATATAATGCCATCTTCGATAAGGCTTTCGTATCGAATCCAAGTGTTTTTTGACCGATAAAACCTATCGAAAATATAAGAAAAACTGGTAATAGTACGTCTAGAAAAATCATGAATATCCTCGCAATCTGCTACTATTTCAATGTTGTAGTTTTTTTCTATCTTAACAAATTTCCTGAAAAATGACAGGGATTTATTTCGTGGCACTTAATAATCTCCAAGCTATTCACTTGCACGAATTAAGGGTAATGGAGTAAACTATAACTATTCCGATTATACAGGTGGGATTAATAAGCTATGAATAAATCAATGACAATTCCTAAACCGCTCGTTACTTTTAATCAATGGTTCATTTTGATTTCTGTCGTTCTCACTTTGGCCACAGGATTTTATTTTATATTACTCTTGCCGTTATTGGCTGGATTACTAGGTCTTCTTACCGGCAACAACCCCGTTTTGAAGCTTGCAAGCTCGTTCCTTTCCAAGCCGGGCTCCTCCTATATCCAGGAGGATAAAGCGCAATTGCAATTCAATCAGACAATCGCTGTGAGCTGCCTCGCATTGTCACTGGTCGGCTTCTATGCAGGAATCACGACCATGGGCTATATTTTCTCCATCATGGTGGCAGTAGCCTCTGGTATTGCACTTTTAGGATTCTGCGTTGGCTGCTTTATCCGTTTCCAATGGCAGCAATTTCAATATCGTAGACGGACGGCAAAATAAAAAAAGCAGTCGACTTCCCATCAGAAGTCGACTGCTTTTTTTATTTCTTATATTTAATTTCATACAAATCACGCCGTCTGTCCTTCAGCTGACGCACTGTTCCAGATTGACGCTGGCGGCGCAGGATTTCGAGATCCACATCCCCGATAATCACCATCTCTATATTCGGGTTGCACTCACCGACAATTCCGTCACGGGCAAATTCAAAATCGGATGGGGCAAAAATGGCGGACTGGGAATATTGGATGTCCATGTTTTCCACCTGTGGCAAGTTTCCGCATGTTCCGGCAATGACCGTATAGATCTGATTTTCGACGGCACGTGCCTGTGCACAGTATCGAACGCGAAGATAGCCTTGTCTGTCCTCTGTGTTGAATGGACAGAAGATGATATTCGCCCCTTTTTCAGTAGCAATACGTGCAAGCTCTGGAAATTCAATATCATAGCAGATCTGAATCGCAATTTTACCGCAATCCGTATCAAATACCTTCACTGTGTCACCGCGGCTGATTCCCCACCATTTTCGTTCATTTGGTGTGATATGGATTTTATATTGCTTCTCAATCGTCCCATCACGGCGGAACAGATAGGCAATATTGAATACTTTATCATCCTCTTCGACGAAATGAGAACCACCGATGATATTGACGTTGTATTTTACAGCCAAATCGGTGAATAGCTGGATATAATCTTCAGTATATTCCGTCAGGCGCTGTACGGCTTTACTCGGTGACCTTTCATTCAGGAAGCTCATCAGCTGGGTCGTGAATATTTCCGGGAAGACAGCAAAATCCGCTCCTCCATCAGAGGCCACATCCGTATAGTATTCCACTTGGGTGGCGAACTCTTCAAATGAACTGATCGGCTTCATCATATATTGGACCACACAGACCCGAACAGGGAAGGAAGTTTTAAAATGACGCTTCGTTTTCGGGGTATACTCCACATTGTTCCATTCCATCAGTGTTGCATATTTATTGGATGCGAGATCATCTGGCAGATAGCCTGGGTTGATCCGCATCAATGTAAATTCATTCAAAAGCTGGAACGAAAGCACCGGATCATAGATTTTGTGGCGCATCACCTGACGGACGTATTCACGTGGTGACATTTCGTCTGCATGCTTATGATAGTTTGGAATTCTTCCTCCGATAATGATACTCTTCAGGTTCAGCCTTCTCGCCAAATCTTTTCTTGCTTCATAAAGGCGATGTCCGACCTTCATTCTCCGGAAGCCAGGGTGCACCATTACTTCAATTCCGTACAGATTATAGCCATCTGGATTATGATTCGTTATGTATCCTTCTTCGGTAATATCATCCCATGTATGTCGATCATCATATTCATCAAAGTTGATAAGCAGGCTTGAGCAGGAACCGATTATTTCCCCATCATACTCCGCACATAGCTGCCCTTCCGGAAACATGATCAAATGACTTTCCAGCTGCTCTCTTTTCCAAGGATCCATGCCTGGAAAACATAAGTGCTGCAGGGCAATGATATCATCTATGTCTTTCATTTCTATATTTCTAATCATCATTTTTTTCTCGAATTTAGACAAGTCGATTTTAGACAAAAACACCATCTCCTCTTAATTGTGCAAAATAAATGGAATTCATATTGGGCTCTTTCTTTAAGGCTATAAATACCGCTGTTGATTTCCGCACTAGGCACAGCGACCCAAGGGGCGGTGCTGGAGCCTTCGCCTATCGCTCCAATCAACAGCTAGATACTTAAAATCAACACTATTCTTTAATAGAGCCTTCTGTAAAAAAGGAGAATTACCCAATATTACTTATTCCCCATTATCACCAATACAAAACACTCCCTTTTTTAGTTTTGCATACTGCAAGGTCAATTTGAAACAAAAAGCACTATAAAAGACCGGCTGCGAAAACTGCTGCCGGTCTTCACTATTATTTTAACTTATATACTCGGGCTTCCCAAGGACGTAGAGTAAATTCTCTTACATCCTCGTCTTTCACATCATAATTGCTGATAAGTAGTTCCTTTGCCTCGAAATGTGTTGGATGCTCCCATGTAAAACGGTGAATATTTCCTGAGAAATTTGTCACAACCAATAAGGTTTCGTCGTTCAATGTTCGAGTATAGGCGAATACCTCTGGATGGTCTTCATAGAGCATGTCAAATGCCCCGTATACGATAATCTCATGCTTCTTGCGAAGTTCAATCAGTTTTCTATAGTAATGGAAAATGGAATCCGGGTCTTCCAGTGCTTTTTGGGCATTGATTTCCGGATAATTCGGATTCACTTTGATCCAAGGTGTACCCTCTGTAAAGCCGGCGTTGGCAGTATCATCCCACTGGACAGGAGTTCTCGCATTATCACGGCCTTTTGTATATATCGATGTCATGATATCGTCCACGGTTTCCCCGTTTTCAATCACACGTTCCTTATACATATTCAACGTTTCAATATCCTTGTATTCCCCGATTGACTCAAAACGGACATTGGTCATTCCAATCTCTTCCCCCTGATAAATATAAGGGGTACCCTTCATCATATGCAGGGTTGTTGCTAGCATCTTGGCTGAAGTGACACGATATTCCTTATCATCTCCCCAGCGGGAAACGATTCGTGGCTGATCGTGGTTATTCCAGTAAAGACTGTTCCATCCTCTATCCTCGAGCTCTAACTGCCATTTGCCAAGAGATATCTTCAAGTCCCTTAGATCAAGCGGTTTGAGGTGCCATTTATTTTTACCAGGTTGTGTATCGAGGTCCATATGTTCAAATTGGAATACCATGTTAAGCTCTTTACGTTCTTCTCCCGTGTAAAACTTCCCTTCCTCAGGGGAAACGCCAGGCATTTCTCCAACCGTCATAATGTCATACCCGGATAGAACCTCATTGTTCATCTCCTGAAGAAACTCATGGATACGTGGGCCGTTCATGAAATATTGATGGCCGGACACATATTTTTTCCCTTCCAGATTTTCCCCATCCGGCAAGCCGTCTACCTTGGAGATGAAGTTGATGACATCCATCCGGAAGCCGTCAATCCCTTTATCAAGCCAGAATTTCATTAGATCGTATACTTCTTGGCGAAGTTTTGGATTTTCCCAGTTCAGGTCCGGCTGTTTTTTGGAGAACAGGTGAAGGAAATACTCATCGGTTGTCTCGTCATATTCCCACACAGAGCCGCCAAAAGTCGCTTCCCAGTTGTTAGGCTCCCGCACTCCCTTACCAGGTCTCCAGATGTAATAGTCACGATAAGGATTGTCTTTGGACTTTTTCGATTCCTTAAACCAGTCATGCTCATCGGAACTATGGTTCACCACAAGGTCCATGATCAGCTTGATGCCTCTTTTATGCATTTCAGCCAGCATCTCTTCCCAATCTGCCATCGTTCCGAATTCATCCATGATTTTTCTGTAATCACTGATATCATAGCCATTATCATCATTGGGGGATTGGTAGACAGGCGATAGCCACACCACATCAACACCCAACTCCTTCAGATAATCGAGTTTTTCGATGATTCCTCTGATATCTCCTACTCCATCTCCGTTCGAATCATTAAAGCTGCGAGGATAGATTTGATACACAACTGCTTCTTTCCACCATTGGCGTGTCATTGCTCCGTCTCCTTTACCCTTTTGGTTATATATGAATGAAATCGATTCCATAACCTATTGTACAAGATTCCTTTTCTAATGGAAACCGCTTTCTTTTTTCTACATCCACTCCTCTTCTTTCCTGTCATGAAATGTTCACAGGTTAAAAGTTGGATTAGCTTTGCAATGCGCAAGGACAAGTAATATAATTTAAAACAAGAAAGAATCCAAGATATATGAAACCAAGATAAATGAGGCGAATAAAAAGTGGATCACTCCAAAAAAATTGAAAATCTTCTATTAGCAGCTTCCGTTGTCGCTTTAGTTGCAACATTGGGAAGCTTGTATTTTTCCGAAATTCTATTGTACGTACCTTGTGAGCTTTGCTGGTACCAGCGTATTCTCATGTATCCGCTTGTTGTGATTCTAGGAATAGCTGCAGTTAAAAAAGATGCAGGCATCGCAACATATGTACTTCCGTTATCCATTCTTGGCGGAGCAATCTCCATCTACCACTTTCTTGTACAAAAAGTGGATTTCATCGGGGAAAATTCGGTGTCTTGTGGCGTTGTGCCATGTACAGGACAGTATATCAACTGGTTAGGCTTCATCACCATCCCATTTTTGGCACTTATCGGTTTTACTTTTATCACAATCATCCTATTCATGGTTAAAAAATTGAATGTAAAGGAAGGAAAATAATCTTGAAGAAAATTGTAGTTATCGTATCTATTATTGTTGCTATCTTTATTGCATTAGCCGTCATTACGAATATCCAGCAGAAACAACAGTCTGAAGGAAATCCATTTGGAAAAGATAAAATCAGACCATCCACACAGGAGCAGTTGGACGATCCATTGTACCAAAACATCATTCTTCCGGATGAGCTCAAAGAAAAAGTGGAAAATGGAGAATCAGCGACAGTCTACTTCTACAGCCCGGAGTGTCCAGCTTGTAAACAGACAAGTCCCGTTGTAGTGCCAATGGCCGAAGAGATGGATGTGGATCTTGAACTTTATAACATCCTGGAATTTGAGCAAGGCTGGGATGACTATAAAATCCAATCTACACCTACATTCATCCATTTTGAAGATGGCAAAGAGGTTAGCCGTTTAGAAAATTTCCACCAGGATCAAACTGTTTTTTCTGATTGGTTTGAAGAAGTAAAAGAAACTACGGGCGAATAATACGCTCGTAGTTTCTTTTTTGTTACACTAGGAATTGGTTGGATGCTCGAATGAACTTGCTGAGCACTGTAGGATTTTTTGTTTGTTGTGTAAACTGCTCAATGGCAAATGGAAAGGAAAATCCGAAATCCAATAACATGTTGACATTCCTCTTATATAGTTCACGGTGTTTCAGCTTGATGCCCTCATCCTGGATTGTCTCGATTACCGCAATGATTGCCTGAAGACAGGAAATGATATGAAATGCTTCTTTCAATGTTCCATTATAAACAGTAAATGTGTCATGGACGGCACCTGTATGGAGGGATAACTGACTCTCAAGGTTTTCTATCTCTTTATCTGTGAAATAATATGGAAGAATGTTCGTTAAGAGGTGCTGGACCAGTTCCCCAATATGGTCCTCCTGCTCTGGGGTAGATGCATAAACTACTTTCACGAATTAAAACCCACCTTTGTAACTTCTCTATAACAAAAGAGTAACATAAATGATTGTTTTATTGCGTAGGTAGTTAATGGAATCACAAGACTTGAAACGACTAAAAGAAGGACAACCCTTCTATTTATTTAAAGGAGTTTTACCTATGAAAATACATTTAAGTGTCCATATGAAGAATGCCCCCTCCTTACAGGACTATCTAAAGGATATAGTAGGGGTTCCAAAGGGGCTGCTTCATGAATTGCGTATGTCGAAAAAGGTGCTAGTAAATGGAGAAATCCCCAATTGGACCCACCTACTCCAGACCGGAGATACAATCATTCTTCCTGTGTTTCCCGAAGTAGTAAGTCCTGATCCGAACATCATGGACATTTCCGTTCTGTATGAGGACGAACATCTGTTGATTGTAAATAAGGCTGCGAATATGGAAACGCATCCTTCCTCTGAAACCGATCAGGAGTCGCTTTCCAATGGAGTTGCTCACTATTTCGTGGAAAATGGGATACAGGCAATAGTCCGTCATATCCATAGGCTGGACAAGGATACAAGTGGAGCCATCCTTTTTGCGAAGCATAGCTTAAGTGGAGCCATTTTAGACAGGGAGCTTGCGGCACGGAAAATAAAAAGAACTTATGTTGCCCTTGTTGAGGGTGTTTTGTCCAGTTCTGTCGGCACCATCGATAAAGCAATCGGTAAAGACCGACACCATGCTTCCCGCCGGAGGATTTCACCAAGCGGCCAAAAAGCAGTCACCCATTTTAAAGTACTGAAGAATTTCGAGAAAGAAAAACTTACACTGGTGCAACTCACACTCGATACCGGCAGGACACACCAGATACGCGTCCATATGAGTAGCTTCGGCCACCCGCTCTTTGGGGACAACTTGTATGGAGCGAAAAGCAAACATTCCCGTCACAGTTTGCATGCCTGGAAGTTAACTGTTCCGCATCCGTTTCAAAGTGGTTCCATCACCGTTGAGGCACCGATTCCAATTGATTTTGCCCCAGTCACTCTTACAGACGAATGGCAAAAGCTGTAGCATACTTGTGCTACAGCTCTTTTTTAAACACATAGCTTGTCTTATCATACTCCATTTTCTCTTCATAAAAACGATGCGCATCCTTGCGCTGCAGTCCTGAAGAAAGCGTAACGGTATGGCAGCCCTTTTCCTTTGCCAGCCTTTCGATATATGACAACAGCTTTTCCCCGTAACCCTTGGATCTGGCATGACTTGGTGTCACCAGATCATACACATAAATATGATAGCCATCATAATAGTTTGTCAGAGGGATGATTCCCGTGACAGCAGTGACTTCCTCCCCTTCATAACAAGCATGGATTTCATAGCCCTCCTGTTTCATTTTTTCATACATCTCAAAAAAAGTTTCTTCTGTTAAGTCTGTCCGCAGTTCCTTTAACACATGATAGCCCTGCAGTAATTCCTCTTTTGTTTGAAGGTGCTTGATCATTCTACTTCCACTCTCCTATGTATAAATAAACGCTGGTATGGCAATTAACACTATAGTACCGTAAAAATTCACAAGATTGATCTTTTTTTTGAATCTGGGCGTTATTTTTATAGATATAATGAAGGCATATAGATAAAGGAGAGTTAACGATGAAAAAATCATTAATATTCTTAAGCATATTTGCTGTTCTTCTGTTAACAGCTTGCGGAAACAATAACTCAGACACCACAAAAGGAAATGGAGACAAACTTCCGGAAATGGTGGAAGTGGAAGTACTTCTTCCTGAAAAGATGGAACCGAATGAAGAAGTGAAAATTGAAGCGCTCGTTACCCAAGGCGAGGAAAAAGTCGAGGATGCGAACGAGGTAACCTTTGAGGTCTGGAAACAAGGACAAGAAAAGGACCACGAAATGATTGAAGGAAAAAATGACGGTTCCGGCATCTATTCCTTTACGAAGACTTTTGAAGAAGAAGGCTTTTACTTTGTCGTGGCTCATACTACTGCAAGAGACATGCATGTCATGCCGAGAGTAGAGGTGACCGTGGGTAATCCTGATCCAGCTACTAAAGAAGACGAGGAATCAGGTCATGACCATGATTCCGAGCATTCCAATCACGAAGGCAGCCATGACGAGGAAACTCATTCAGACCATGAAAGTCATGAGCACGAACACGAAGCAACATTAATGATGACACTTAATAATAAAGAAGCAGTAAAAGTAAACCAGGAAGTCACTTTGTCGACAGAGCTGAAAAAAGACAATGCAGCTCTAAAGGACGCTACCGTTCGTTTTGAGGTGTGGCATGCGGATGCCGAAAAGCATGAATATATCGATGCCTCCGAAGTTAGCGAGGGAGTGTATGAAGCGAAAACCACCTTTAAGGAAAAGGGCATGCATAATGTTCAGATCCATGTAGTGAAAGACGAACTTCATGAGCACCAGTTGGAAGAACTCGAAGTGGAATAACAAAAAGGATGACCTCATGGGTCATCCTTTTTTGTATATTAAAAATCAAAATTATCCGGATCTGGACCAACACGCTTGTTTTCATTTAACGCATGGATCTTCAGCATATCCTCATCCGTGATTTCAAAGTCGAAGATATCGGCATTTTCCTTGATACGGTGCTCTTTTACAGACTTAGGAATGGTAACGACACCATTCTGCAGGTCCCAGCGAAGGATAATCTGTGCAACCGACTTGTCGTATTTCTCTGCAAGCTCCATCAGCACTTCGTTTTGAAGCAGTTCACCCTGCATAAGCGGAGACCATGCTTCCATTTGGATGCCATTCTCTTTACAGAAGTTAAGCAATTCAACTTGAGATATTTTAGGGTGATATTCCACCTGGTTCACCATCGGTTTCACTTCTGCCACTTCCAGAATGTCCTGAAGATGATGGATGTGGAAGTTGCTAACTCCGATTGCTCTAACCTTTCCATCCGCATAAAGCTTCTCCAATGCTCTCCAAGTGTCCACGTACTTGCCTTTTACCGGCCAGTGAACAAGATATAAATCCAGATACTCCAAGCCAAGCTTCTCCATGCTTGCCTCAAATGCAGCAAGAGTAGATTCATATCCTTGATCGGCATTCCATACCTTTGTGGTGATGAACAATTCTTCACGAGGAACACCAGCTTCTTTGATTGCCTTGCCCACACCATCTTCATTTTTATAGATGGCAGCCGTATCGATGCTGCGATAACCGGCTTGAATAGCCATTTTCACGGAGCTTTCCACTTCCTGTCCCTCTTCCACCTTGAATACACCTAGTCCAAACCAGGGCATTTCCACCCCATTATCTAAAGTCGTTGTTGAAGTTAAACCATATAACAAAGGAATCAGCCTCCTATTCATTAATAAGCTCATTATGACCGATTTCCGGCAAGTTGCAAATTAAATGCTCGGATTCACACTTCTTTTTGTCCCAGGATATACATAGAAAAAAGGAGTTTTCGATGGAGATGTATGACTATTTGATGCTCTTGAATGTGTTGGTGATTGTCTCTTCCACGATGATCAGTTACCTTTATGTCTCACAGATGGTTCTGAAAAAGGGAGCATTCCTGTTCCACACTGTAATAAGCCTCTCCTTTGTAGTTGCTGCCTGGTTTGTGACCACCAGTATATGGTACTACCTGACCATAAGAGTAGGTGGACTTCTTTACCTCGGCGGGATGCTATTCAACCTGATAGTCATGATGTTCTGTGTAACAGTCCTGATTTCGTACCTTATTGTAAGGCGTTCCTATTTGATCAGACAATTTCAAGTTAAGAATAAATGACTCTGTTAAACACCGCCGTTGATTTCCGCACTAGGCGCAGCGACCCAAGGGGCTTGCGAATGCCTCCTCGGCTTTGCCTGTGGGGTCTCCACTAAACGCAACACCCGCCGGAGTCTTCGCCTATTGCTCCAATCAACAGCTATGCATCCAAAATCAACCCTATAATTTAACAGATCCTAATAAATAAAACTTATCACCTAGCGTCTCTATAGCTGGGTGATGAGTTTTTTGTCTTTTACTGAATTCCCATTTTCACGGCGCTTGCCACTTGGATGGTGCGCTTTGCCTGATGCTGTACTGCTGCTGTCACATCTTCCTTCCAGTTTCCTTCCTGATCTGCCGTTACACTTGTACCGTAAGGGTTCCCTCCTGCAGCAAAAATCGATTCGTCCGTATATCCCGGTGCCGCTACAATCGCTCCCCAATGGAACATGGTGGTATAGAGATTTAGGATCGTCTGCTCCTGTCCTCCGTGGGGATTGCTTGCGGAAGTCATCGCGCTGACAACTTTATTGGCCAGCTTCCCCTTCGACCAGAGCCCACCTGTTGTATCCAGGAACTGCTTCATTTGAGACGGAACTGTTCCATACCTCGTTGGTACACTGAAAATGTACGCATCCGCCCATACGAGATCATCCAGGCTCGCATTGGGAACATCCTTCGTCTCCTCCAAATGCGCCTTCCAAGCTGAGTTTCCATTTATTGCCTCTTCCGGTGCCAGCTCAGGAACCTTTACAAGCTTTACTTCAGCACCCGTTTCCTTTGCAGCTTCTTCAGCTGTTTTGGCCAATTTGTAGTTTGTCCCTGTGGAACTGTAATAGATGATTGCCAATTTCACATCGCTACTCATAAAAACCAACCTCTCCTTTTCGTATAAAAAATCCACTAAATTCTTATTCAAACAACGATTTAAACTATATAGTCCCTCTACCCTTTTATCTTGATTTCAAACAAAAAACCGCCGTAAACTACCAGCGGTTCATTGTCTACTATTCTATCAATTCACAATTGCCAACGAGAAGTTCTGTGGTCCAACCGGTACGTTATATGCCTGTACCTCAACCGTATACGTCCCGCTTTGTGGCGCATTGATAAATACATTTTCTACGTTATTGCGGCCATCCCAGTTATTATTATATGGCGCAGTAAAGTCATTACCTACATATTGTGTGCCATTAGGAGCGGTAATGACAAGATCCAGATCATTGACTAGCGTTACGGAAGCAGTTGTACTTGCAGGTGCATCCGACCATACCAAGGAGATCTTCAACGGCTTGCCGGCAGTAGCAGTAAACGAGTACGTCGCTTTTTGGCTAGTTGATAAAGAACTGGATTCGTTCACATAGGCAACGTTCAGGGATTTATCCAATGTCACTCGGCCCCATCCTTGGTTTCCATTCGGGTAGCCAAGGCCGATGTCAGCCGCACCAGCAATCAGTGCCGCCTTTAATAGAGAAGGCTTTGGAGTGATCCCTCTATTTTTCACAAAATGCTCACGTAGCTGTGCCACATTTCCTGCAACAATCGGTGTAGCCATGGACGTTCCACCCATATAGGCATACTTGCTGTCATGGTTCGCCCAGAAGGAGGAATCCGGGGCAAGAGAAGATCTTGCTGATAAAATGAACGTTCCCGGTGCCATGACATCCGGTTTGATCCGTCCATCTTTTGTCGGTCCACGGGAAGAGAACTGTGCCACATGGTTGATATTGTCCGCATAAGACCCGAAGCTTGGACGGAGGTTTTCCGTAGCGCCGACTGTTATCGCATTTTTAGCTGTACCTGGTGCACTGATGGTTCCGCCGTTCGGTCCTTCATTCCCGGCAGCGAAAAGAATCGTCATATCATTTTTGCGTACATAGTCATCCACATTTCTGGAATCTGTCGTGTAAGCCCCATTCACCGCTGCTCCCCAGGAGTTTGTATGAATTCTTGCACCTGCACTGTATGCTTGGCTGAATAAGGTTTGCAGATTGGAAGGTAGACCTCCAAGTCCTCCACCGCTATCCATGATAGATTGGAAGACAAGATTCGCCTGAGGTGCCATTCCTTTATTAGTGGAGCCGTTTCCTAATACGGAGCCAGCCACATGCGTACCATGACCGTTCGTATCATTGGCATTATTCGTGCGACCTAGTGCATATAGTGCCGTAATTTTTCCGCGGAAGGCTTCATGCATCGAACTGTCATTGCGACCTGTATCAAGCCCTGTATCGGCAACCGCTACAATCTGTCCTTGTCCATACAAACCATAGCTGCTCTGAGCCACATCCGCTTTTACAATCCCACGCGCCACATCATTCATCACCTTATATTCTGGCTTTGCCGTAATATAAAGCACGTCATTGCTTGCTGCGTATTTTGCGATTTCCTCGATGCCTCTTAATTGTACCTCTTTATTTTTCTGCTTTGTATCAAGCGCCACTGCCTTTACAAGTGCTGAAGCACCTTTTGTGAAAAGCTGGGGATCTATTCTGTATATTGGCAAGTATGGCTCCACGGATTCCACGTGCAAAATGGAGCTGGTTGCTGACTTTACGTCTCCATCATACTCGACAATATAAGCATAATCAGGTATGTAGTCGAGAATCTTTACTCCTGTTTTCTCTAGCTGCTGTTTTGTTTCTTCTAATATCGGTCCATTGAATTGGACAATATGGAGTTTGTTATTTGCCGGGACTGTTTCAAGCTTCTTCTGCAATCCTTTTGGGAGTTTCACATTTTCAGATTCCACCAGAAATGCAGCTGCACCAGTCTGCCCTTGCTTGGAGAACCCTTTAGCATCTGTTGTAGTCTGAATTCCTTTGAAATCCAAATCAAAATTCCTTGCACCACCTGCAGATGGATTACTTAACGCAACAGACGAAAGAATCGCTGCAGCTGATAGAACAGATAAAAACACCTTCTTTTTCTTTTTCATCATGAACTCCACTCCTCTCGATTCGTAACTCCCCCTAAATTTAGCATACAAAAGGAATACTTTATATTGGGAAAATTCAGACTTGAAAGGCATTCTGTTGGGCACTTTTCCGCCCTACTTTCCCAATGGAAAAGCACTGCCAAAAATAAAAAGCACACGCAAGATCCCATAGGGAACTTACATGTGCTCTTAAATGAATCAACCGTTTGGAAGCGGATCCGGATGCTCATCCTTTAAAGGGGAAACCATATCCGGTGCTCCAGCCACCTCTACTACAGGCTCGGCAGGCTGTGAAACAAAAACATCATGACCACTAGAGAAAATGAAACCAAGCAACAAGCATACTAGTACTGATTTTTTCATCTTAACCTCTCCTTAGTATAAAAATGTTTGCTTCTTTAACTCCTGGTAACACAATGAATAGAAGTAGCTCGCTTTTTTGTATTTGTAGCATGTCTCAAAGTAGACAGCGAGTTTTTCTGCATATTTTATAATAGGCTCCTTGAAGTCATGCTGCTGGAAAAAAGGGAGCGCCACTTCCAAGAAAAATGTGTCGAGGTCATCAAAATTTCCTTCTAAGATGAATTCGAATATGGTGAAATAATAATGATGCTCGATATGTTCCTGTGGATCTGTCATCAGGGATTTTCCAAGTTGAAGCCATTTCTTGCATTGTTCGGTATCTCCCAGATGGTCGTACTCTAACAGCAGGCAATAGATGGAATCCAGTTTGCTTTCCAGGTTTCTTCCCTCTTTCAGATAATAGCTCTTCTCAAATTCTTCAATTGCTCGCGGGTGTTGCTTCCTTATGGAGTACAATTTCCCTAGATTGTGATAGATTAGTGCCTGTAGATACGTATTATTCAAGGATTCGGAAAGCTTCTGTGCTAGTAGATAGCTCTCCTCGGACCGGTCATATTCCCCGATTCTGCGATAACAGATCCCGAGTAGCACCTGACACTCCGCACTTCTTTTCAAATCATAGACTGCCTGGAAGATATGCAGTGCCTTCGTTGTATGTGTAATGCTCAAGGGGACTTTTGTCGTCTGGCTATAGGTGAGGCCGAAAAGATAATAGAGATCGGCTTCCTCCGCGCTTTCAAAATCTGCACTCCGCTGCAGCAGCTTCTCGGCTGCTTTCAGGTGCTCGAGGGCTTCTGTGTAATTGTTCTGCCGGTAGCTGAAAATCGCATGAAACTTTTTAAAGTAATAATGCATCTGCAAATCAAAAATATCATGGAACTGCACCAGCTTATCAATAAGCAGCTTGGCGTGTTCCAACTCCCGCAGATAGAGATAGTAGCGGAGTTCAAATAGAATGAAATACATGTATGTTTTCGTATTGACAGACTGAATCTTCAAGGAGAGCTGTTCGTAGCGCAGCTTAATTTCGTCACTGTTGCTTGTGACCATCAACTTGTACCAGGCCATCAGCTCGCCAAGAATGGTCTCGTCCTGCTGCTCGATCAGACTGACTCCAAGCCTCTCACATAATAGCTGTAATACTTCCTCACTTGGGGAGGTCAAATTGTTTTCAATTTTGGAAAGATAAGAAACCGAAATTATTCCCTTGGCCAAATCCTCTTGCTTTAAATTGCGCTGGATGCGAAAAAACTTCAGCTTACTACCGATATCCATTTTAGTTGTTTTGGCAGATTGTTGATCGATCTTTATCATATGGACCATTCCTCCGCAATGTCTATATTCTAAATATTCGGATTACTGAGTGTGAGTCTATGTAACTAAAAACTGTCTCTTCTCTATTATAAAAGGCTTAATTCCATTTAGTAACCATTATTTATAGTTTTCTAGGCATATTTTTAATGGGAATATTTCCTCATTCCCCACATATACTTAATCCTTGTTATTTTTCCACTATATTTGACGAACAGTAACTAGTTTTGTCTATCATAAAGGATTTCTTCACTGAATGTTTAATAGTGTTGTGTAAGGGAGGGATGTTACATGGAATTAAAAACACATGAAGTTGCAAAAGAGTTGGGGATGGCTCCAAGAACCATCCGTAAATGGGTACAGAAATATAAAATCCCTTGCAGCAAAAATGATTATGGTCACTATGTATATGATCAGAAAGCTATTCTCTTGTTGGAAACCTTGAAAGCCAGTTCAGAAGTTGCAGGGTCACTGGATGAATATGAGTCTCCCCCTCCAATTACAGAACCTACATCCATCATCCATCAGCCCAATGAGCCAAAGGAGCAGAAAATGAATCTTTTATATGACAGAATAAATAGAGTAGAACGATTGTTGGACCAAAAAGCGGACGAAGTGGTATCCTACCAGTTGCTCCAACAGCGACAGGAAATTGAAGATCTAACAAAAAGAGTAGGGGAATTGGAGGTGATCATCCTTACCCTGCAGACTCCGAGTGTAAAGAAATACGAATCGCCCCTTATATTCGACCAACCGGTTAAAACCAAACGGCGCGGGATGTTCCGCTCCATCTTTGGACTTTAGGGAAGTTGACCAAAATTAATGGTCAGCTTCTTTTTTTGTCTTCCACTAGCAGTTGGTCCATTACAAGATTGAACTGATGTATTAATCCCAGTTTCTCTGTTTCCTTCAGGGTGGACCCACTTATCCGCTTGACCGCAAGAAAATATTTTGCCCATGGTGATTTTCTTGTACGGGGATGGGTCAATTCATCCTTCAGCTCTATCCTTATCGCTTCTTCAAGCTGCTCGGTCCCGGGTTTTGCAGTATGAGATAATGATCGGTTACTCCAGAGTTCCTTATAAGCCTCTAATAGTCTATCCGGGTTCTCCATAAAATTTCCGCCCACTTTCTTACAAAATTCGTCAAACATATAGAATTTTCTTTCTATTTATGGTACTTTGTTAATGAATAATAGTACTTATCGCATCTGATTAAGGGGACTCTCAATGAATCTACTGAAAGATATTCTACTACAATTATTCTTTTTATTTCTACCTTTTTTTCTATATTACCACTTCGAGAATAAATACCAACCTACCATATCGGAATTCAAAAGGCAATGGACGTTCTTTTTGTATTGTGCTGTTTCTGTACTCATATGCATGCATTTCCCTATTGAATTACAGAATGACTACGTTTTTAATCTGGCACTTATTCCTGTCATCTTATCCATTTTATACGGTGGTTATCTTTCCGGAATTTTGACGACCCTACTTATATTTGTCTATCCGTTGTTTTCAACAGAATCAACCAGCTTTCTTTCCATTTTTTTGACGGTACCATTTATCGTTCTCTTACCCGCTTTTTTACAACCAGGATGGAAGGGTTATCATAAAAATAAAAAATATCTGCTTTCCTTTTTAATAATAACTGTCAAGCTGCCCATTTACTTTGTTTTCATTCTTTACAAGGGAATTTCGGGAGACTTACCTGTTCCCGACAGTTACCTGACCGGACTATTGTGTTGGCTGATTCTATGCTTTTCTTTATTTCTCCTTATTTACTTTATTGAATATTGTCTAGACCTTGGTAATCTCAGAAAACAGTTGAAACGGATGAGAAGGTTGCAGCATGTAACCAGCATTGCTACAGATATATCAGAAGAGGTCCAAAAACCTTTGACCATGGTAAAGGGCTTCACTCAATTACTCGGGGCGGAGCAGAACAAAACAAACAGAGAATATGTTCCTATCATCCTTTCGGAATTGGGCCGTGCAGAGTCCATTATCCATTCTTACATCAATCTGGCAAAATCAACAGACACATTTCCTGCCAAATCCCTTTCATCCAAAGAACTGATGGAAGAGGTAATAGATCGGTTGCACACCTACGCAGCAAATAATCATATCCAGCTTAATGGGGGACCATTGCGTAATCTTCGTCTTCGAGGGAATATGAAACTTCTGTCAGAATCCTTCACAAGTATCCTCAAAATCTG
Source organism: Bacillota bacterium (assembly GCA_051750385.1). GTDB lineage: Bacteria > Bacillota > Bacilli > Bacillales > Bacillaceae_I > Sutcliffiella_A. Next base: position 131,520 of record JBNJJQ010000010.1, read on the forward strand.
CATGGATGCAATGCCGGTTTCTGGAGGAAAGATCAGTGTGAAAAACTTCCGGAGAGGAAACGATGTCATTTTTGAAATTGTGGATGTGGAAGGCAAAATGAAAGAAGTCACCCTTCATCAACTTGAAAATTATCAGTATCCTTCTGAAAATATACATAACGACCAAGTCAATGCCGCTTTTTCCGTACTTTTCGCTCATTATGGTGATATTGAGGTGAAACGCGGCTTTTTCCGAAGTAACGTGATCCAGTTAACACTTCCTGCTCATATCAAGAAAAGAAGCCAGCTTAACCCTAGAGTTGTATCTCCTTAAAAAGATGAAAAAAAGTCCTTATCCATTTTTATATGGATGGAGGACTTTTTGTACTTTGAAATTGAGAAAATGACTTGCATGTTTTACTGGGCCATTAAGCTATAACCGATTATAAAGCCAATAATTGCACCAAATATACTTATCAGGATATAAAGTGCCGCTTTCTTGAAATAGCCTGCCCGTAGCAGCTGCACGGCCTCCATACTGAAAGTGGAAAAGGTAGTAAAAGACCCGAAGAAACCAATACCTACTAAAAGAAAAAGAAGATTGCTGTAAAGTTCAGGTTCTTCATGCAGATGGCCCATCAACATCCCCAATCCAAATGACCCGGCTAAATTGACCATGAGCATGGCAACTGGAATGCGCGGGGAAGGATAGCGCTTCATTATTACAACTCCAGCTAAATATCTTGCAACAGCCCCAGTGCCACCGCCAAGGATAACCATCAGCTGTAGAACACCTTCATTCATCATTCCGCCCCAACCTTCCCGGACTTACTATAAAGCGCTCCAGCCTTCGAACCAAAGTGGATTCCCAGGAAGGCCAAAGCCACCCCTCCGATCACGGATACGGAAACATACAATGCAGCGTGCAGCATTCGTCCATCTATCCATAAGTGGAAAGGATCGCCCCCAAACGTGGACATCGTGGTAAAGCCCCCACACAGCCCGACTCCAAGACCAAGCTTCACCCATTCCCTGCTCTGCACCACCAAAAACACCCCGCTCAGAAAACCCAGCACAAAACTCCCAAGCAGATTCTCCACCACCGTCCCAAGCGGAAAACCAAAACCAAGCAACCCAACATTAATCAAATACCGCACATAAGCACCTGCTGCGCCCCCAACAAAAACCGCTAGCACATTCGCCATAAATGTTCATTCACCTTCCAGGGTCTGGCCCCTTACAATAATTTTATTCAATAATTTAATTCCATTGTAATACAATTGAAGTGAAAATTCACCGGGATGTGGTGCTTGGAGGGGAGGACATAGGGATACATGGGGGGAGATTTTTTTCTTTAGGGGGCGGTATTGGTTATAGCTTGCTGGGAATAATATAGAATAGACCAACTCTACCTTAGGAGGAGTATTTTGTGGAGCAGCAGGAAAGGAACCAAGCAGCGGACGTCAGAGGAGATAAGAGTGCCGAAAATAGAATAAAAGTGAGCAACCCATTATTACAGGAGAAGTTGCAGCAACATCTATCCTTTATCCGAAATGAGCTTGCAGTGGATTACCCGCTTTCATTGAAAAAGGCCCTTTCCGAGCGCGTCATTTCCTTGAACAGAAAAAAGCTTACCCAGATATTAAAGGAAGATGAGCATTCAGAAGAAGCCAGATAAAGCCCTAATTTTACAACAGAGGAGTTGCAGACTCACATATGCAACTCCTCTTCTTTTTTTGTACGCAACAAAAAGAAGCTGGCACACTAAGGCCAGCTTCCACTTTTTAGAGCTCCACCTTTTCCAATTCCGGTTCAAAGTAGGCCCTTACAATTATATTCAGAATTTCATCGGTCATATTTAGATGAGCAATCGGGCTATCAGCAATCAGCTTCTGGGTATTGCGATCGCTAAAGGAAATACTGCGATCAAGATAAGGATCAAACACTTGCAGCATGCCATTGAGCTGTTCTTCCACAGGTGATAGCGAATAGCCTGTCCCTTTTTCATAGATGCCCAGACTATCGAATTGAAGATGATTTTTGATGGTGTTTAATATATCCCTGTTTTTAGGAGGGGTTGGATTCGTAATATTATAGATTGTATTCTTCTGGGCCTTGGTAGCGGCAATGGTTAATATATCAGCTACATAATCGACTGGCACCAAATTGGATGTGCCATTTTTCGAACCGACCAGATGCACCTTCTCCACACTGTCTTTGCGGTCCAGACGGCGTTTGAAAAGCTCGAGTCCTCTCATGAAGCCATAAAGGGTAAAGGTGGAATCCGCTTCTCCCGTTTTGGAATCGCCGACAATAATGGCAGGCCTGAAAATGGAAACCTCCATTCTTTCCCGGTAATGGAATACCTCGTGCTCCGCTAGAGCCTTACTCTCTTCATAAGGATTATTGAATCCTTGAGTAAGTTCATACAATTCCTCTACACCTTCATTGGATTTTCCTACCGTATAGGCGGTGCTCACATGAATGAACTTCGCTGCGCCAAGTTTTTCTGCAACCTTAAGCGCCTCTTTCGTTCCAGTGTAGTTCATTTTCATTAAAGTATCATACAGGTCATGGTCGAACTTCACAAGTGCCGCCAGATGGTAGAAGATATCGACTGTATTCGATAAGGAATCCAGCACAGCCTTTGATATTCCGAAATTCGGCAGCACGATATCCCCTTGAAGGATATGCACCCTCTCCTGTAAGGGATTAGGAAGATTGCCCTTCAAAGCGTTGGCCTTTTCAAGGTTTCGAGCCAATATATGAACGGTGTGTCCTTCTTCCAAAAGGTTGCGAATTAGCCTGCCCCCAAGAAATCCAGTAGCACCGGTTAAAAATATATTCATAGAAGTTCCTCCATTGTTGAAACATGATTTTTCAATCAACACTACTACAATCTTAATATAGAATCCTTGTTAAATCAAAACTTGGAAAATATTGAAGATTCTAATCGAGCATATCTTTGTTGGTAGATGGCTTGTCCATTAAGGTATAATGCAAGAAAAGGTGTCGGTAAGGAAGTCTGTGATGAAAAAATTTTGGGGAATCATCTTTCTTGTGGCTATTGGATTGGCAGCCTATTTTTTTATACCCAAGATTTTCGCTTCTGTAACCCAAAAGTCACTTGGCAGTGTTCCATTTGAATATAAGGAAAATGAAAATATCGCCTACGCCACATTTGCAGGTGGATGCTTTTGGTGCATGGAGCCTCCTTTTGGGAAATTGCCAGGAGTTTATGAAGTCGTATCCGGCTATACTGGAGGAGAAGTTGAAAACCCCTCTTATAATGAAGTGACTACCGGCACGACAGGCCATATGGAGGCGGTGGTTGTCACCTATAACCCCAACATTCTCGAGTACTCCACACTGTTGGATTTATTCTGGCGTCAGGTCGATCCCACCGATGCAGAAGGACAGTTTGTTGATAAAGGCTCTCCTTATCAATCCGCCATTTTCATACACAATGAGGAACAGTGGATGGAAGCTGAAAAATCCAGGGAACAAATAATAGCCTCCGGTCGTTTCGACAAGCCGATAGTGACCGAAATCATTGAGGCTCAGAACTTCTATATTGCAGAAGATTATCACCAGGACTACTATCTGAAAAATCCGGTCCGTTATGATTACTATCGGAGCAATTAGGGGCGTGACGACTTTTTGGATAATATTTGGGGAGAGGAACGTTTCATTACACCTGTTGTCAAGGCTGTAGACAACTCCCTGCTTCACCTCTCCAAAGATGAACTGAAATCCGTGCTGACCGAGGAACAGTATTTTGTCACTCAGGAGGAAGGCACCGAGGAACCCTTCAACAATGAATACTGGGATTTTGAAGGAGAGGGTATCTATGTGGATATCGTTTCAGGCGAAGCACTACTCAGCTCCTTGGACAAATATGATTCCGGTACTGGCTGGCCCAGCTTTACCAAGCCGTTGGTGGAGGAAAACATCGTGGAGCTCGAGGACCGCACCCTCTTCACCGTCCGTACAGAGGTCCGCAGTAAACTTGGAAATTCTCACCTCGGTCATGTCGTTGACGGCGGCCCTGAACCAACCGGCCTCCGCTACTGCCTGAACTCGGCTGCCCTTCGTTTTATATCAAAAGAAGATTTGAAGGAGGAAGGCTACGGAGAGTTTGCGGAACTATTCGAGTAGGCTGACCAAATGGAAAGCACTTTTCCAAATATTCGGAAAAGTGCTTTTTGTATTACCCCTACTTCCCGCCTGCCAGCACCTTGGACTTTTTTGTGCATGCCTCCATGGCTGAAACGACTGCGGCACGGAAGCCCTGTTTTTCCAGTGTCGTGACGGCTTCAATGGTTGCCCCACCTGGTGTACAGACATTATCCTTCAGCTCGCCTGGGTGCTTGCCTATCTCCAGCACCATTTTGGCCGCCCCCAATACCGCTTGGGCAGCGAGTTTGTAGGCCTGATCACGCGGTATCCCTTGCTGCACCGCTCCATCTGCCAATGCTTCGATGAACATATAGACATATGCAGGCGAAGATCCGCTGACCGCAGGAACGGCATCCATGAGTTGTTCCTTCAAGACTTCCGCTTGACCGAAGCTTTCAAATAACCGGATTACCTCCTGAAGCTCCTCCCTCTCCACCAGCTCGTTCGCACAAATGGCGCTCATTCCTTCACCGACAAGTGAAGGAGTATTAGGCATCACACGGACCGCCTTGATTCTTTCTTTGAATGCCCCCTCCAAAAAGTTCAAGGTAATTCCGGCAGCAATGGTAATAATCACTGCATTTTCTTTTACATATCCCTTAATCTCCTCAATCACCGCTACATGTAAATCAGGCTTTACCGCTAAAATCAGGATATCAGCCTGCTTTGCCACTTCACCATTATGTAATCCAGCCTGTATGCCAAACTTAGTAGCTACCTGAGCCACAGTCTTTTCTGTTCTCGCACTGGCAACTATGTGGTTTGGCTGATAGAGCTTAGACTTCAGCAGTCCACCGATGATTGCCTGTGCCATTTTCCCGCATCCGATAAAACCTATTGTTTTTGTCATGGTCATTACTTCACTCCTATGCTGTATGAATCGTATTATATAAGAATGGTCGATGTCTGTACAATGGGACGCGGAACCTGTCCCCATAAAAAAACTCACCGCATCTTCAAGCGGTGAGTTTATTATGCTGAAAAGACAATTTCGAGATTTCTTTCCACTACTACCTTTTGGATACGGTGTTTTTTCACTTCTTCTATGTGGATAGTAAAACTTTCACATTCCACTTTATCACCTTTTTTCGGCAAATAACCGAGGGTGTCGGATATCCAGCCGCTTAATGTGTTGGCGGAGGATTCCTCCACTTCCAATTGCAGCAGCTCGGAAAACTCTTCAACCGGAAGTCGGCCGTCCATACGGAACATTCGATCATCGATGACTTCGATAAAATCTTCGTTCTCATCATGCTCATCCCAGATTTCCCCGACGATTTCTTCAATAATATCTTCAATCGAAATGATTCCTGCCGTTCCTCCATACTCATCCAGTACAATCGCCAAATGATTCTGGGAGCTTTGTAGCTCTTTCAAGAGGTTGGATATTTTTGCGGATCCAATCACGAAGAATGGTGCCCGACTAATATCCATTAAGCTGAAATTTGGATTTTGGACATATTGAGCAAAGAAATCCCTGTGTGAGATAACGCCGATAATATTGTCGACCGAGCCATCATATAAAGGTAAACGGGAATACTTTTCATGTATGAATATTTCCTTGATCTCTTCAATAGATGTCTCGATGGAAATTGCTACTACGTCTGGCCTTGGCGTCAGGATATCTTTTACGATGATATCATCAAACGCAATGGCATTGTGCAGCAATTCTCGTTCCTGAGTGAGAAAAGTCCCTTCTTCTTCACCGATTTCCACCATTGCTTTTACATCTTCATCTGTTACAGTAGGTTCATCCTTACCAACCCCGATAAGCTTGTTGACACCTACCTTTAATTGGACAAACAACCATGTAATCGGGAAAAAGAGTTTCATGACTGTCATTAAAGAAGCTGATATTAATAGTAGATACTTTTCCGCAAATTGTTTAGCTAAAGATTTTGGCAAAATCTCACCGAATATCAGAACCAGAATGGTGATTACCGTGGTGGAGATAAGCAAGGTACTGCCTTCCCTACCATAGACCTGGGTGGCAATATTCGTTGCAATCGCAGCCAGTGCAATGTTCACAATATTGTTCCCAATCAAGATGGTTGAAATGCTCTGATCAAAATTATCGGCCATCTTCAATGAGCGTTTTGCTTTCACATTGTTGTTTTCCGCCTGATTACGGAGCCTCACTTTATTGACACTCGTAATGGCAGTTTCTGATGCTGAAAAATATCCTGACAATAATAACAATGCCCCTAATAAAATTATCGAGTCATAGGGTATACTATCCAAGTTTCCATCACTCTCCTACATATTGATACTATAAATATATTTACAAATACCACTTTTAGCAATAAATATGCGATATTTTTTTAAAATTTTTTCAATTTTCCTGAAAAGTCATTCATAATTCTTTATAAGTTTTCAAACACACTCAGAATATGTTATGATTATCTCGAATTCAAGATAAAATCCGAAAGGAAAAAGACGATGAACCTTTTAGGACTCCACCATGTTTCTATTCTTACAGGTAAAGCCGAAAAAAACTTTCAATTTTTTACCGATATATTAGGTATGCGTTTGGTCAAAAAGACTGTAAACCAGGATAACACCTCCTCCTACCATTTATTTTACGGAGATGCGAAAGGAAATCCAGGAACGGAAATAACCTTTTTTGATATTCCGAGTTTGGGTCGCACCTATGAAGGGGTGTCAAGCATCTCCTCCACTTCCTTGCGAGTCGCAACTACAGAGTCGCTTCACTACTGGAAGGAACGGTTACAGACATTCAATGTGAAGCATGGGGAAATTGTTAAAAGGGCGGACCGGGACACCCTCGATTTTGAAGACTTTGAAGGTACCAAGCTGATTCTCGTGGCAGATAACGGAGAAGAGGGTGTTGCAGCAGGCGTACCATGGGAAAAATCAGATATTCCGAAGGATCATGCCATCATCGGACTTGGACCAGTAACGTTAACCGTCAAGTCTGCCCCTCCCACTTCAAGTATCCTGAAAAATATCATGGGTTTCAGATATGTAGGTTCTTACCCTTCTCTGAAAGGGGAATTTCCTGATGTGGAGGTGTATGCAACCGGAGAAGGAGGACCGGGAGCAGAGGTTCATATTGAAACAAGACCGGACCTTCCTCCAGAGAAGTTGGGTCGTGGCGGCGTTCATCATGTTGCCTTCCGCATTCCTGATGACGAAGAGTTCAACAAATGGGTACAGCGCATACGGGAAACCCGCTTACCTAACTCGGGAGAAGTGGAGCGCTACTATTTCAAGGCTCTCTATTTCAGGGAGCCCAACGGCATACTGTTCGAGCTATCCACAGACACGCCAGGATTTACTGCTGATGAACCTCTTGATTCAATGGGTGAAAGGCTTGCATTGCCACCTTTCCTTGAACCGAAAAGAGCGGAGATAGAAGCAAGTCTCCGTCCGCTTGAGATATATTGAGTCAAATATGCAAGGAACGCCGGGAGTAACAAATCTGCCGGCGTTCCTTGTTCTTGGCTAATTTTCTTCCACTTCCTTTTTATAAATGATTCCCAAGATAAGTACGGAAATGATAGGGGCAAGTGCTACTAGCGCAATCATACCGAATCCATCAGTCAAGGGGTCGCTTCCTTCCGTAACAGAGGCCGCTCCCACTGCAAGGGATAATATAAAAGTGACCGTCATCGGTCCCGTTGCCACTCCTCCTGAATCAAATGCTATGTTGATAAATTTCTTCTTCGTGAAGAACATCAATGCGAAAACGATAAGGTAACCTGGAATCAGATAATACCATATGGAGAAGTTATACTGGATACGAAGCATAGAAAGGGCAACGGCCACTCCAACACCTAAGGAGAGTGTTATCAGCATCGCTTTTTGAGATATATAGCCATCAGTCACATCAGCAACCTCCTTATTCAGGACTCTTACTGCCGGCTCTGCTATCGTGGCAACAAGCCCAAGAACAAAGCCGATTGGAATGATGATCCAATCATGGGTCATTTCCCCCAGATCCTCCCCCATTTTCTCGCCCACCGGCATGAATCCGATATGGACCCCTTGCAGGAAAAGAACAAGCCCTATGTAGGAAAAGCCGAAGCCAAGCAGAATCTTTTTAAGTTTCTCTTTATCCATTTTTAGAAATATCATTTGAAAGAGGAGAAAGAAAAGCAGTAATGGCAGCAATGCGAAAGTAACCTCTAACATCAGGGACCCGAAGCCCTCAAAAATGTCCTGAATCATTGATAGATCACCCCTAACAGCAGTACAGCCAATATCGGGCCGATTGACGCCAGAGCGACAAGGCCGAAGCCTTCATCCGATGAATCTTTTTCTCTCAGGACGGATGCAACCCCTACACCTAAAGCCAAAATAAAAGGAACGGCCAATGGACCTGTCGTAACCCCTCCTGCATCAAAAGAAATGGGAACAAATGCATCGGGTGTCAAATACGCAATGATAAATACCAGAAGATAACCAGGGAGCAGCAAGTATTGGAGCGGGATTTTGTATATGGTTCTCACCATAGCAAGAGCTACGAAAATTCCAACTCCGAGCGCGACGGAAGATATCAGGATGAGAGACGTGATCCCCCCTTCTGAAACCTCCTCTATTTGAGTCGCTAATACTCTTACATCAGGCTCCGCAACTGTAACGGCAATCCCTAAAAGCAAACCTGCAGATATAATCAGCCAAGTCTTTTGGGATTTAGGCAAGGCCTTCCCCATCATCTCGCCAACAGGAAGAAGCCCGATGTTGACTCCCATCAGAAAAAACATCAACCCGAATGTCACCATCACCAATCCGATCAAATATAGCATGAACTTTTCCAACGGCAAACCGATCAACAGAACTTGAAGTAAAATAACGACAACCGAAACCGGCAAAATCGCCAGAAATGATTCTTTGATGGAATCCTTTATATCTTCCATGGCTCCCCTCCTTCAATTAATCTTGTTAATTACTTATTACCCTATTATTTCCTAACATAACTTAAAAAGTGCTATCCAATTAGGTCAAAAACCCATTCTTTAATGAAAGCGCTACCACTTTATCGCATGCTGCATATAGTAGTAAGGAAAAGAAAGGAGGGTGTTCTCATGGAAAGAATCATTTTATTTTTTGCTAGTATGCTAGCTGGATTCGCATTAATCAAAGTGCCACTTACTGGTACATTTGCTGCGCTGGATCCTATTGCTACCATTGTCGGCGTCATTACCATCTTAGTATTCGCACTTGCCTTAATCTATCACGGTGTCCGAACCTTAATAAACAGGTAACAGAAGGTCTTTTTTCCGGTATAATAATCATTAAAGAAGCAATGCAAGGATGAGCGGTAGAAGTGCACCTGCCGCTTGATTTTTTGCAGAAAGGGGACAGGCATTGAAAAGTGCCAACTTCTCTTAAATAGAAATCGGCACTTCGTTTATTCACTATACGTTATCGGGATGCTTTTGGCGGTTGACATACGTCACATTTACGTTGGTCATTATTCTTAAATTTCGTAAAAGTTTTTTCAAAGTTGCTGCCACATGCACATTTAAAAAGTAACTTTTGAGAGAAACCGTGATATTCCGTCGATAGTAACTTACTTTCGGAATTTTTCTCAACAAATTCCTGAATTTTCCCAATTGTCCATCGTTTATTCATTCACTTACACCTCCATATTTTATCTTTGCGGAGGCTTTTCTTGGCATCCGTTCAATTAAAATATCCTAAGTTACTCATTATAGCATGAGCTGGAGCTACCACTCAATTAAACAGAGGAAAATGTGAATAAAGCCTCTGCATTACTGATATAGATTACTCCGGTCTATGGATTGGGGCATCTGTTCCATCCACCCTCTCTTGATCATCAGCTCCAGTCCCTCTCCTCCGTACTTGGCTATCTCCGCAATCAGCAGGGCATAATGCATAGATAAGTCCCTCCTGATCGAGGTGGACATTGCATAGGACAGCAACTGGATGCCCGCTGAAGAGGTAGCGGTAATCAGAAACATTACAAGCCTGTCCGAGAAAGGAGAAATCATGGAATCCGTCACTTCCATACTTACAGGTATATTTCCCAGATGCTCCTCTTTCTTTAATATCTTATTGAAAAGCTCCACCTGCTTTTCGGCAAGTTTCTTTCCTTTTATCAAATACTCTTTTACTTCTTTGTCCTTGGTCACTTGTATCAATCCCATCAACATGACCAGCCCAATGTAGTTCCTTTCGATCGCATAGAATATTTCTCCCAATTCCATCACATTTAATGGCCTTTTATCCCCAAACATGGAGCCAAAAAGGGTAGGCTCCACTTTCATGTACTCCACATCTTTTGGATAAGGGATTTTTGGTGGCCGATCATAGATCCCCTTGCTTAACATCAAATCCAGGGACTTCTTATAAAGCTTAGTAGAAGTTTTAAGGCACCCCTCGTAAAACTCAACAATATCCTTCCGGGCCACTTTGGTGAGTGTGGTCGAATAGAACGGCAGCACCATCTGCCCTACACGATAGACATAACTCAGAGCAAACAGGTCGGTATATAAGGGAGGAGAAGACAGATTAATATCCTTATCGGAGAATCCATCCGGAACCGGAAATCCTTCTTTTTGAAAAACTTTTTCAATTTCCTTGTTATATAATTCCTCCAAATATAAAGCACTTTTTACTATTTCCATAACTTCCGAATCCTCTAGCTGCTGCAAAAAATGCTTATAAAAGCACATTGTCGCACTATGCTGTAGGTAGGAAGTCCATAACCCAGCAATCTCTGGAGTAGTAAGCTGAATATTATGCTCTTTCATGTCCTTCTCCTAACCTGTATTAAATAGTTTGTGCCTATTTTTTGATAACTTTGGCTCCTTTATTCATAAAAAAACAGACCCCAAGAGGAATCTGTCTTCAGCCAACCAAAAGCTTTATGCGATTCCCGGAAGGGTCCACTGTAAATACTCCTGCTACATCTTTTGAAACTTCTGCACCCAGGTTGTTTAGTTGCTCCACTATCTTCTCCATTACCGTTTCACTTGGCAGCACAAGTGTAAAATGCTGAAGGCCGACGCTATTCTTTCCGGGCATCGGTGCTCCTGCCCCATTCCACGTGTTCAGGCCAATATGGTGATGGTACTGTCCGGAAGAAAGGAACAGTGCCTGCCCTCCATAGCGGTTCACGATATCAAATCCAAGTCCTCTCGTGTAGAATTTTTCACTCTTTGCGAGATCTGCAACATGTAAATGGATGTGCCCCATCAATGTACCACTCGGAAGTCCATTCCATCTGACTCCTTCCGATTCTGCAAGAATGCTTTGGATATCCAGCGCTTCTGAAGTCATCGTGACTTCTCGGTCCTGCCAATTCCATGATGCTGATGGCCGGTCGGAATATACTTCTATTCCATTGCCATCCGGATCAGCCATGTATAAAGCCTCACTGACCAGATGATCGGACGCACCTTGGACGGAGTGTTTTTTTTGAATCAAGTGCTGGATGAAACTCCCCAGGTCCCTTCTTTCAGGTAACAAAATTGCAAAATGGTAGAGTCCGGTTGTACGTCGCTCTTTCGGTCTAACCCCTTCATGCTGCTCAATCGTTAACAGAGCAGTTACACCATTTGCCGTGAAGGTTGCCTTTTTTTCAGATTTTTCCAACACCCTAAATCCAATGATTTCTTGATAAAATGCCAAGGAACGCTTTATGTCTTCCACGTTAATAACAACTTCCCCAACAAATGTGTTTGGCGCTTCATGAAATCCAGTCATGTAATTTTCCTCCTTCAATCCATTCTCTATATATAATAACTGCTTCTGTAATTCCGCTTACTTTATGTAACTAATTATATTTTTATAACTTAAGTGTGTCAAGTAACTTAATTACCTAACTATATCAGCTTATTTTTCAGAAAAATATGATATACTATAGCCTATAGGAGTGATGAAGATGAACCAATCGCAAATTTGCCCTAGATTTGAAAAAGCCATAAGTCTATTAAGTCAACGCTGGACCGGTTTAATCATATACAGACTACTTTCAGGACCTCAACGCTTCTGCACCTTGGAATCCGGCATCAAAGGAATTAGCGGAAGAGTTCTTTCAGAACGTTTAAAAGATCTCGAAGGTAAAGGAATTGTGAAAAGGGATGTATACCCGGAGACACCAGTTCGAATAGAGTATTCCCTATCAGAAAAAGGTCATGCCTTGGAGCCGGTTTTAAGAGAGACCGAAAAGTGGGCTCAATCCTGGCTAGAAGCAGAACCCGAATAAACAAATAAAAGCAGCATCCCTTGGGTTGCTGCTTTTGCTGTCTTTCAACTGTAAGAAGGTAATTACTTCCCCCATAGATTATCTATTCCACAAGCTCGTTTCAAACTAATGATGACACCCTGATGCAATCCTTCATGCCAATTAGCAAACGCCAGCACCTCAGCCAAAGTCTCCAGGCGGTATTCCCCGATCTGGAATGGTCTGATAATTTTCTCCTCAAGACGTCCGGAAAAGTCTCTCCTTATCCGATCGGGCTGTACTGCCAGTTTTTCTTTCAATTCAGCCAGGCTAGGAGGCTCCGTCTTCCATTCAAGAGGGCTCGTGTTCATCTGGAACAATGGAAAATAGTGTTCCGGAACTTGATGGTCCCCTCCCGCAAACGAGTACATCAGCGTATCCTGGGACAGAAAAATATGCCCTACATTCCATCTGATGGAATTGCGATAGCCAGAAGGCATTTGATCTGCCAGCTCATCGGCAGTGGACTCGAGCATAAGCACAGTACGGTTTCTAACAAAATCCATTTGTTTAAATAAAAGTTCTTCATTTGTCATAGGAATCCCCATCCCCTCTTCTTACATCCTATTAAGACCAAACTCCAAGTATGTAGCCCATCACGGAAAACGTGACAATGTGATATCCTCCATCCAGTAAAAACAACACGAGCGGACGGCGTTCAAACAGATAGGTAATCCCTAAAGCTGCCGCTACAAAAAAGGCACCAGCCATAAAACCGGCAATCAGCCCAAATACCCCAGTGCTATCAGGACCAATAAACATAGCTAAAAAGAAAGAAATAATGAGTGCTAACACAAAAGATCCGCCAAAAACTTTCCCAGCCGTTTTCTTCAGCTGTTCCTCAGTGAAGCCATGCAACTTCATCCACAGCTTTCCAAACAGCAAGGAATACCAGATACCTCCAATAAAAAAAGCGGATAAGGCAGCTACCAGTATTGCAATAAAATTTAAATGCTCAAACGCTTCCTGAAATCCCATATCGAATCCCCTTCCAATATTTTCATAACAATTTTATTATAAAGGATGGAATGCTACACGTATTGTAAAATCGGATAAACCTTAAAAAAATTGATCGATACGTTGGCTTTCAAGGAACTTGTTGCACTACTACTCCCAAAAATAAAAAATGGAGCCACCAGTATAAACTGATGGCCCCATCCTAACTATGCTTCTTTTCTTAACTTCACTTTATCTTCTATTTCTTTTTCATCCTGCCAGCACTCGACATTCTCTAATCCTTCAATATTACTCGCATAGAAAACCGGATCTTTTCCTTCTTTCCTTTGTCTCAAATAATCCTTCAGGACAGCTATTGCAATTTTCCCAAGGAATGCAAGAGCAATCAGGTTGGTGATGGCCATCAGTGCCATAAACAAATCTGCCATATCCCACACCATGCTTAGGCTTGCCACTGAACCGAAAACAGTCATTCCAAGTACAGCCAGACGGAAAATAAAGATTGCAGTTTTACTTTCTTTGATGAACTCAATATTGGATTCACCGTAATAATAGTTACCGATAATGGAACTGAAACAGAACAATAGAATCGCGATTGCGATAAAGATGCTCGCCCATGGCCCTACATGCTCGGCCAATGCAATTTGTGTCAATTGAATCCCTTCCATCTCTTCCCCTGTCGGAATTCCGGCAAGCAGGATGATGAAAGCTGTCGCACTACAGATAAGAATGGTATCGACGAAAACTCCAAGCGTCTGAATGAATCCCTGTTTTGCAGGGTGGCTGACCTCAGCGGTTGCCGCTGCTACAGGTGCACTACCCATTCCCGCTTCATTGGAGAATAGTCCACGTTTGACACCATTCATGATTGCTGCACCAATTCCACCAGCCACAGCCTCATTAAAGCCGAATGCACTAGAAACAATCACACCAATCAAGCCTGGAATCTCTGTGATATTCAGTGCAATCACATATACAGCCAGTAAGAGGTAGGAAACAGCCATAATCGGCACAACCACCTGTGAAACCTTGGCGATTCTCTTTACTCCGCCAAAAATGATCACTGCTACAATTGCTGTCAGCACTAGCCCCAGCACAAGGCGGTTTGTCCCAAACGCTTCATGGAAAGCGACCGTAATCGTATTGGCCTGAACGGATGTAAAAGCAAGCCCGAAACAGAACGTAATCAGGACGGCAAATAAAACGCCCATCCATCTGGCCCCTAAAGCTTTTTGCATGTAATATGCCGGACCACCTTTATAGCCATTGGCATCCTTCACTTTATACACCTGAGCAAGTGTACTCTCAATAAAGCTTAAGCTTGCTCCAAACAATGCCACGATCCACATCCAGAAGACTGCACCAGGTCCACCAAGAGAAATCGCAATGGCAACACCTGCAAGGTTTCCAGTTCCGATTCTCGTTGCTGCACTAATACAGAATGCACCAAAAGATGACACCTGCTTCTTTGCCTTTTCGGTAGAAGGACTTTCCTTCAAAAGCCTGAACATCTCACCAATCTGTTTAAATTGTACAAACCTTGCTTTAACTGTATAATAAATCCCTAAACCAACCAATAAAGCAATTAGTACGTAAGACCAAAGAAAATTATTCGTCCAGTCTAAAATAGTATTCATCATGCTGTTCACCTCAAGTTGTTTGTAAGTGTAACTATATTGGCAGCGCTACCAATAGTTATGGCGGATAAAAATATTTAATAGAAAAGCTTTGAAGTTTGCCTATTAAATACTTCTATATTCATAAAGAAGCATTCGTTTTATAACACAACATCACCGTTAATTGCTCGTGTTATATAATACCTGTATAACTTTATCATTATACTAAAATAGATTCAATAATTATCCCTGAATTAAATATATTCTATATTTTCTGATAATAATAATTCCCAAGAAAAATCCTGTCAACCAGTTATCTTTCCTGACGAAAATAGTATATACTGTATGTACCATTACATCTGCTTAGGAGGCAGTATTTATGACTGAATCAAACCAACAGAACCAAACAACAGAACCAAAGAAGAAAATCAGCCTACAGGATGCAATCAAAAAGCAGCTTGAGCAAAAGAAAAACCAGGCGGCTGGCGGAAAAGGAAACATGAATGGTCCTAAGTCCCAGCAAAAAATGAAAAGCCAGCAAACAAAGAAGCCAAGTAATACAAGAAGAAAAATGGGCGTCTAATTCGGGAAATTTCAATACCGAACTGACCTCACATAAGAAGCTTCTGCTTTGAGTGGAAGGAATACCTTCAGCATACGAAACTTCGTATGCTTTTTTTTATGTCATATATTTTTGTTCCAACATAATCCAGGATGGAATAGCCGCTATTTTTTGATGATTGGTTGGGCCACGTTTGGACATGTATTTTTTTTCGAAAGTCTTCTTGTCTCAAGTTGAACCATTTTTATGGAAGTTTCGTCTAATACATTGTGAGTGTTATATTTTAGTAGAATAAATTATTATAATTGGGGTATTTCTTATAGAATAGAAATATTGTCAGGTTGTCGGGAACGGTCCCCTTACATTGCGGAGTGTGAAGTTCATGAGTGTTAAAAAGAAATTGCCATATCTGCTATTATTGCTTGTCATGCCATTACTGGGCTTGATATATACGATATTAAATGAAAGTCCGAGGAAAGTGACGCAGATTCCATTGCCTATCGACCACGATATCCCGTTCATTGTAGCATTTGTCGTTCCTTATATTATTTGGTATGTGTTTATATTCGGTTATTTAGTGTACTTTTGCTTCAAAGATACAGATGTATATTTACGAACGCTTATTACCATTGTTATCGGCGAATTGATTTGCTTTATTATTTATTTCTTTTTTCAAACAACAGTTCCCAGGCCAACAATCGAAGGGAGCGGCTTATTCGTCATGTTGATGAAGTACATCTATGCGCATGACCGCCCAGTTAATTGCTTCCCAAGTATCCATGTACTGACAACTTACGCCATTATGCTTGCTAGTTTCCATATAAAAAATAAACATAATTTAAACAAGTATTTCATCCATATAATGGGAAGCCTTATTATTCTTTCAACGATTTTTATTAAACAGCATGTGGTGCTGGACATGGTGGCATCCATGTTCCTGGTCGCTTTTATATACAGTACAGTTTTTGCGATTTATAGAATGCGATCGGGAGCAAAAGAGAAGATTGGTGCAATTCAGTGAATGAAGGATTGCCTGTACAATAGCTATTAAGTAAGCGCGCACCGATAAATATCGGTGCGCGCCAGTTGTCTATATGA
Organism: Bacillota bacterium; assembly: GCA_051750385.1. Classification (GTDB taxonomy): domain Bacteria; phylum Bacillota; class Bacilli; order Bacillales; family Bacillaceae_I; genus Sutcliffiella_A. The sequence goes on from JBNJJQ010000010.1 coordinate 148,126, forward strand.
TGAGCGGCCCAACCTATTAACCCGGTCCGCTCATTTTTTTCATTCATTTAGTTTAATAGTTCGTTTTCAACTGTGAAAAATCTACCGATCCACCCTCTACAAGATGGCAAGCTGACTGCTGCTCTCTGCCTGTAACCGAATGCAGGATAGGCTCTTCTGTTCTGCAGCGATCGAACGCATATGGACAGCGTGTATGGAAACGACAGCCGGCCGGTGGATCGATCGGAGAAGGGACATCCCCTTTAAGGATGATCCGCTCTCTCTTCTGCCCCAGATTTGTACTAGGAATCGCAGATAGCAAAGCCTTTGTATAAGGATGCTGCGGATTTTCAAAAAGAGATTTTTTATCGGCAATTTCTACAATCTTCCCAAGGTACATGACGATAATACGGTCAGAAATGTGACGGACCACACCCAGGTCATGGGAGATGAAAAGATAAGTCAGCTTGAATTCTCTTTGCAGCTCTTTCAGTAAGTTCAATACCTGTGCCTGAATGGAAACATCCAGTGCGGAGACTGCCTCGTCACAGATGATCAACTTCGGATTCACCGATAGCGCGCGGGCAATACCTACACGCTGGCGCTGCCCTCCACTGAATTCATGCGGATGACGATCCACCTGATGTGCCCCAATGCCAACCGTCTCCAGCAACTCGATAATCTTTTTGCGACGGTCCTTCTTCGGAACTACATTCTGGATTTCCAATGCTTCCTCCAATATTTGACTGACCGTTTGACGAGGATTCAGAGAAGCATAAGGGTCCTGGAAGATAATCTGCAGATCCTTCCGCTTCTTTCTCATTTGAGCCTTATTTAAGGCTAGAAGATCTTCCCCTTGAAAGTTGACCTCACCTGCATAAGGATTATCAAGGCGAAGGATGGCACGGCCTGTTGTGGACTTTCCGCAGCCGGACTCCCCAACAATACTGACTGTCTCCCCTTCTTTAACCGTAAAGCTGATATCATCAACGGCTTTTACATGGTTGACCGTACGTCCGAAGATGCCGCCTTTAATAGGAAAATATTGTTTCAGGTTTTTTACTTCTAATAACGTCTGATTACTCATGGCCAGCGGCAACCTCCTCTTGGTTCTCCCATTTATCCGTATAGATCCAGCATCGCACCTGATCTCCATCCTCAGCTGTTTCAAGCGTCGGCAATTCGGTCAGACAGATTGCTTTCGCATGTGGACAGCGTGGAGCAAAACGGCAGCCCTTCGGCAAGTCGAACGGACTAGGGACAGAACCCTGGATCACCGATAAGTCTCCTTCCACATCCTCATCATGCTTTGGCACGGAATTTAAGAGGCCTACTGTATATGGGTGCTTCGGACTTGTGAAAATGGTCTGTACATCAGCATATTCCACCACTTTACCACAGTACATGACAGCCACCTTGTCACACATTTCCGCTACTACACCCAAGTCATGTGTGATCAGCATCAGAGAGGTTCCAAGCTCCCCTTGCAGCTTTTTCATCAGGTCAAGAATCTGTGCCTGTATCGTCACATCGAGAGCTGTTGTCGGCTCGTCGGCAATCAGGAGTTCTGGATTACAGGCCAGAGCAATCGCAATCATGACACGCTGACGCATCCCGCCCGAAAGTTCAAACGGATACTGCTTTGCACGTTTTTCAGGAGAAGGAATACCTACGAGACGCAGCATATCAACCGCCTTCATCCAGGCTTCTTTACGTCCGAGCTTTTGATGTATACGGATGGACTCCGCAATCTGCTCCCCACAGGTCAACGTTGGGTTGAGGGACGTCATCGGCTCCTGGAAAATCATCGACACATTGTTCCCGCGGATCTGCATCATTTCTTTTTTCGTTTTATTTAATAGATTTTCACCTTTGAAATTTATTTCGCCGCCTACTACTCTACCAGCGGGCTCCTGTAATAGTCGCAGAATGGATAAGGAGGTGATACTTTTCCCGGAACCTGATTCCCCAACTATTCCTAGCGTCTTTCCTTTTTCAATAGAAAAATCAACACCATCAACCGCCTTCACTTCCCCATCGTCCGTAAAAAAGGAAGTACGCAGATCTTTCACTTCTAATATTTTATCGTTCTTTGCTAACGTCATCTCTTTTCACCGTCCTTAGTTCAAGTCAATACGTTTGTTAATTAAACGGTATGTGATATCCACTATAAAGTTTACTGCCACAAACAGTATGGCACATACGAGAATGGTTCCCTGTACCATCGGGAAATCGCGTCGGCTGATGGACTCAATGATAAGTCGGCCTAATCCATTGACCGCAAAAACCGTTTCTGTAATAATCGCTCCACCAAGTAATCCACCAAACTGTAAACCTACTACCGTTACTACTGGAATAAGAGCATTTCTCAGAGCGTGCTTATAGATTACCAATCTATCACTTACACCTTTAGCATAAGCTGTCCGGATATAGTCCTGATTGATAACTTCAAGCATGCTCGAACGTGTCATCCTGGCGATAATGGCTGCTCCACCGGTTCCGATCGTAATAATAGGCATAATCATCTGCTTCCAATCACTGCCCCATCCAGCTACAGGCAGGATTCCGAGGTTAACAGAGAAAAAATAGATCAACATGATGCCAAGCCAAAAGTTTGGCATGGAAAGCCCGAATAAAGCAACAATCATAATGGAGGTATCTGCAAACGTATATTTTCTGGTTGCAGAAATGATTCCGGCTACAAGCCCTAGAATAACCGACAGCAACGTACCCCAAAGTGCCAGTTCCAAGGTGATCCAAAATCTTGTATCGAAAATTTCACTTGTCACCGAGCGGTTTGTACGGATGGAGTTACCCAGGTCACCCTGTACAGCATTCGCCACATAACGGAAGTATTGCTCGTGAAAAGGGTCATTCAGCCCCAATTTATCACGCATTGCTTCAACCTGTTCTGGGCTTGCCTGCTCTCCTGACATAATTTGTGCCGGGTCACCAGGGATAAGATGCATCATTAAGAATACGGCTAAAGTTACACCTATCATTACTGGTATGGTCTGAAAAAGTCTACGAATGATATAGATTAGCATGCTGTTTCACCTTCTCACTAATTATTTTTCGTTTTTGGATCTAACGCATCACGCAGTCCATCGCCAAACAAGTTAAATCCGATTACCACCAATAAGATTGTCAAACCTGGGAATAGCGTAATGTGCGGAGCCTGTGAAATATAATGGCGACCGGCACTCAGCATTGCTCCCCACTCAGCAGTTGGTGGTTTTGTACCTAATCCCAAAAAAGATAAGGCGCTTGCCGTAATAATCGCTGAAGCTATGTAAAGAGTAGCCTGTACGATAATCGGTGAGAGGATGTTAGGCAGAATATGCTTAAAAATAATACGGAAGTCGCTTGATCCCATCGCTCGGATTGCATCGATGAATTCTAGCTTCTTAACAGAAAGGGTCGACCCCCTAACAATACGAGCAAAGGTTGGAACGGCAAAGAACGCGACAGCGTAGATAACATTAATGGTGCTTGCTCCCAAAACACTCACAATGGCAAGGGCCAATAAAATACCAGGAAAAGCAAGGAGCACATCACAAATCCTCATTATGAGGGTATCTATCCATCTGCCGTAGTATCCCGCCACAATTCCAAGGGCAACCCCCGCAATCGCACCTAAAATAGTAGATAGAAATCCAACTGTCAAGGATACCCTTGCTCCATAAAGCAAACGGCTGAAAATATCACGTCCAACATCATCCGTTCCAAGCCAATGCTCGGAGGATGGAGACTGCAATTTATTGGTAACCACCATTTCATTAGGGTCGTGGGTTGCCAGTACTGGTGCTAAGATTGCCATTAGAATAAAAAACAAAACAATGAAAGCACCGGCCATTGCGGCCTTGTTCTTGGCCAGCTTCTTGTAAAGAGCTTTCCAGCGTAAAGCTTTACTGCTCTGGCCATTAATAGGAATTCCTGGTGGTGATGTTTGAAGTTGCGGTTGATCCATATCCTTTTTCTCCCCTTCATAGGTTTGTAACATTAAAATTTTTCTAACAATTTTAATAACTAGATTCTATAATAGCTAGAAAGTCACAATATTACAATAGTTTTCAATCAATGTTCCTACATAATAATTACTTTTGTTTGTGAAATAAAAGTAATAATTCTTCTTTCTAAATATCCCATTTTTTACACAAATGTAATATAAAAATTCGGAATACGAAATTATTATTACGAAAATATTAAAAATTCTACAAATTAGGCTCTTGTGAATTTCTAATTTTTAGATTATTATAAAATTCAGTCAGGCTAATCCATGTAATTCACGGATTTGCTTTGTAACAAACATATTTCAGGGGGGTAAACAGAACATGAAGTCAAAAAAGAATGTATTCTTGATGCTTCTTCTTTCACTGATGCTGGTCCTTTCAGCATGTAGCGGCGGAAACAGCAGCAACAAAACAGATGGGGATACTACTGGTGAAGATGCCGGTAAAGAAGGCGGAGAGTTAGTATTTGTAATCTCTCAAGATGCGCCGACACTTGATCCTCACGGAATGAACGACACTGCAACTACAAATGCAACAACTCAACTATTTGACCGTTTAACGGAATATGCTGCTGATGGAAGCGTAGTACCTGCACTTGCTGAGTCTTTCGAAGCGGTGGATGACACTACTTGGGAATTCAAATTACGTGAAGGCGTAAAATTCCATGACGGTACTGATTTCAAAGCAGATGCCGTTAAAATGACGATCGAGCGTATCATCGATCCTGAATTCGCATCTCCACGTGCCGTAGTATTAAACATGATCAAAGAAGTAGTAATAGTAGATGACTACACTGTTCAATTCAAAACAGAAAAACCATTTGCTCCACTACCTGCTCACTTAGCACATAATGCTGGTTCTATCATCGCTCCTTCTGCAATTGAAGAAGAAAAAAGCGGCGGTGTGAAGGTATCTGAAAAACCAATAGGAACTGGTCCATTCAAATTCGTTTCCTGGTCCACTGGATCTGAAATGATTTTTGAAAAGAACGCTGACTACTGGGGAGAAAAGAAAGCTGCTGTAGATACATTAAAATTCGTAGTAGTACCTGAGCAAGCTACTCGTATGGCAATGCTTGAAACTGGTGATGCTCACGTAGCACAAGTTGGTGCATCTGATGTTGAGCGTGCTAAAGGAATGGCCGATGTAACAATCACTTCCGAAAAAAGTACTCGTATGGACTACTTAGGATTTAACATGAACAAAGCTCCTTACGACAACCTGAAAGTGCGTCAAGCAATCTCCATGGCGATCAACAAATCCGACGTTGTTGACGGAATCCTGGATGGCCAAGGTGTACCTGCTGTAGGACCACTTGCTCCAACAGTTGTAGGTAACTACCAAGAACTTGAACCACTGGATTATGATGTAGAAGCTGCGAAGAAATTGATGGAAGAAGCTGGATTCGCTGACGGCTTTGAAACTACTCTATTCGTAAACGAAGGAAACAAAGAGCGTTCTGATATTGCGCTTCTTGTACAAGATCAATTAGCAGATATCGGAATCACTGTAAACATCGAAACAATCGAGTGGGGTGCATTCCTTGAGAAGACTGCTGCTGGTGAGCATGAGCTATTCATCCTTGGATGGACTACTGTAACTGCTGACGCGGACTACGGTCTATATGCATTGTTCCATTCTTCCGCTTTCGGAGCACCTGGTAACCGTTCTTTCTACAAAAACGAAAGAGTTGACGAACTTCTTGACCTTGGACGTTCTGAAACAGACCAAGCTAAGCGTGACGAAGCATACAAAGAAATCTCTGAAATCCTAGTAGAAGAAGCTCCAATGGTTTACTTGCAACATCCGGACTTCATCTACGGAACAAATGGTGTTGCTTCTGGTTTATTCGTAAACTTCAGTGGTACTCCATTCTTCAAGGATGTAAAATTAAAATAATCGTTTCATAAAAAGATCCTCCACTTCCAGGAAGCGGAGGATCTTTTCTTTGTTCATTTCTATGAGGATTGGACCTTTTTATAAGAGACAATGAGGATACTTAGCAGAGTCAGGGCCAGTAAAATGAAAAAGGCTGGCAATGTCATGGCTTCAGGCAATAGAATGCTTGCAACCATCAAGAGTCCTCCGATAATCATAGGATAGGAAGCAGGTCGAATAATTTTATTCCAGTAATGATTCATGGAATGGACTGTCACATTATGAGGTGATTTTTCTGGAAGCTTGAATCTTGGAAGAGTATTGGCAGTAGCAATAAGGGAAAATCCGACAATCAGAGGCACCATTATCAGCAGGTTGAAGCTGTTGCCAGAAACGGTATATAAGAGCGCTATATGAAACAGGAAAAACAGAAATGTAAAAGAAAGGAATATACTTTCTAGGCCGTTTTTATATCTTGCATAGTAGTTTTGCATTGCCTTTTGTCTGGAAAGCAATAGCAAATTGCTATTCAAAAGAACCAGTGTTAAGGGAAGCACCAATATGATTACTTCCTCCCTTCCGTACCTTTCTTCCAACACCTGCATATCCGAACCTAAAAAAAAGATACTTGCTCCAAAAGAAATAAGTATAAGTAATACGATCAGACTTTTTTTCCTCATAGTTTTCTTCCTTCCCCCTTGTTTTGGTTAAATTGAATAATCCACTTCATGACATCCTGAAATACACTGGAATTTAAGGAATAATACACATACTGCCCTTTTTTCTCGGCAAAAACCAGATTCGCATTTCTCAATACCGACAGATGCTGGGAAATGCCCGGCTTGCTCATCTCGAAATGATCCGCAATTTCTCCCACAGTCAGATCCCTGTCTCGAAGCAGATCCAATATCTTTCTGCGGTTTTCATCAGACAGCGCTTTAAACAATTCATTGATTGACACAGGCGATTCTCCTTTTAAGTATTTAAGTAATTACTTATTTAATTACATGATAACTGTTTTTGGATAAATTTACAAGAAAAAAGAATTCTCAAAGAGAGAATCCCAGTTGATTTACTATTTTGAAATATATATCACTCCGCTATTGGTATTCTTATCCTAAAAGTCGTTCCTTTTCCATACTCACTCGAAACATCAATTCTCCCTTTCAGCAGTTGAACAATTTGGAAGGAAATAGTCAAACCGATACCTGTTCCCATATCTTTGGTCGAATAGAAAGGAGTCCCGATTTTGCTCAGTTGGGAAGAGGTCATTCCGACTCCGTCATCCGCTATTTCGATAACCACATTTTCTTTTTCTCGAGAAGCATGGACAGATATGGTCCCCCCTTCGCCAATGGCTTCTATTCCGTTCTTGATGATGTTTATCAGAACCTGTTTCACTTCATCCTTATTTGCTTTAATGTATAATTCCTCTTCAATCGAATGCTGAAAAGTGATGCTCTGGATATTCGTATAAGTGGACATCAGCTGCACCACATTTTCAATTTCCTTTGTCAGATTCATTCTACTGAATTCCTGTTTATTCGGTTTAGCAAGTGAAAGATAATCCTGAATGATGGCTTGTGCCCGATCCAGCTCTCCTATCGATATTTCAATATATTTTTTCTGTGCATCATTCAAATTTCCGTCCTTGCTCATCAGTTGCAGGAATCCGCGTGTGGAGGTCATCGGATTTCTCACTTCATGTGCTACGGAGGCTGCAAGCTCACTAACGACCTTCAGCTTTTCAGACCGCTGCAATTCACGCTGTAAATTCATCTGCATATTTAAATTTTCAATGATTAGCATCACTGTTAACAAGGTCACCCATGTAACCAAGGACACAAGGAAGGTGACGAAGATCTCGTCATGTTCATTTATCAGGATTAGACGTACGGTCCTAGTTAGTGTAATGAAGAAGAATAGAATGCTGACAACCAGAATCTTAATTTTTTTCTCTAAACCCCCAAACCACATTGAAAAGATGGATAACAGCACCGCCACGATAGCATAGTTCACCACCATGATCAGAAAGCCAGGTTCATCCAAAATAAACAAATATCCCAGCATCGCAAGCAACAAGGTAATTCCAAGGATCCATCCCCCATACATAAACGCTAGGATGATTGGAATGATTTTCTGGTCATAGGTAGCTCCATTGGTCACTTCAATCGGAAAGGACATCGTAAAAATTAGCATAATCAGCAATACCATAAGAAATTCATAATTGATTCTTTTCGTGAAATCCGTTATGCCTTTGCTCAAAAATTGATGATAAAAAAGAATAGGAAATAAAATGATTAAGACATGATATAAAACGTGTCCGATATTTTCAAACATACCAACGCTCCTACAGGCCTAGACTCGACGTTAAATTATGTAACTATTATTACTTCTATTACTTCGCTTTCCGTTTCATTTTCTCCTTCTGGCAGGCAAAAGAAAAACCAGCTCAATAGGCTGGTTTTTCTTTATGCATATTTCATTTCCTGTTCTTTCTTAAAAAACTCCTTCATCGCATGAAATACATCTGGCTTTTGCTTCAAAATAAAATGGCGGAACTTTTCATCATTTACATTTTTATAGGCTGACATGAGAGTGGAGTGCCTATTATACTGATTTACCTCTCCATAGCCGAACATATTGGATACCTTCATCAGCTCCCCTACCAGCTTCACACAGCGTTGATTGTCAGAGGTCAGGTTATCTCCATCGGAAAAGTGGAACGGATAAATATTAAATCGTGTTGGATTGTATTTCGAATCTATAAGTTCCAGAGCTTTTCGATACGCGGAGGAGCAGATGGTACCGCCGCTCTCCCCTTTGGAGAAGAAGTCCTCTTCACTTACGACCTTCGCTTCTGTATGGTGGGCAATAAACTCAATCTCCACTGTTTCATACTTCGTGCGAAGAAAGCGTGTCATCCAGAAGAAGAAGCTCCTGGCCATGTATTTCTCCCACATGCCCATGGACCCGCTTGTATCCATCATCATTAGCACCACAGCCTTAGAGTCCGGTTTCACTACTTCATTCCATGTTTTAAATTTCAGGTCCTCCTGAAAGATGGGATGGAAGCTGGCAGTTCCTGTCATGGCATTCCGTTTATATGCCGACATCATGGTACGCTTCTTATCGATATTCCCCATTAATCCGGTGCGTCTTATATCATTGAATTCATAGTGTTCTATTATATTTTCATCTCGTTCCTTCTGCTGCAGATTCGGAAGCTCCAGCTGGTTGAATAATGCGGCCTCCAAATCCATCATGGATACTTCCGCCTCATAATAATCCTCACCAGCCTGATCTCCTGCTCCCTGCCCTTTTCCTGGACCCTTCTGCTGACCCGACCCGTCCCTGGCAACCACATCGCCTACCTGACTTTCTCCATCGCCTTGGCCAACGTGCTTGTTTTTGTCATAATTATAACGAATTCTGTACTCATCTAAAGACCTGATTGGAATCTTTACGACCTCTTTGCCATTTGACATTACAATGTTCTCTTCTGTAATAAGATCTGGCAAATTATTCTTGATAGCCTCCTGGACCTTTTCCTGATGGCGCTTCTGGTCGTCGTGGCCTTTTCGATGGAGGGACCAATCCTCTTTGGATACTACAAAATTCGTCTCATCTGACTTCGTCATTCGATATCCCTCCTTTTATTTGGTTAAATAAACATTTTTACACTTACCGGAACATTTTTGTCATAAGTCACATACAATATCTTGTTGAAATTTTAAAGAGACCAACCTTCTATCGAAAGAAAGGTTGGTTACTCTATCCTATGCACGCAAACGAAATAATTGACAGATTATTTAGATAATTAGGCTCTTAATACGTCAAAATTAGACAAGCGTCAATGCTTTCTTAGTATTACTAGATTTATGCTTAGAGCAGCTCGTTTTATACTGATATAGAAAAATAAAAAACCTTCCAGTTTCCTGGAAGGTTTTACTCTTTTTCATTTTTTGCATTGTCTTCATGCTGCTTTGGATCCCGTTCCTGATTCGTTTTATTCTCCTTAAGCTGCTCCATTTCCTTTGCCAGCTTTTCCATTTCCTTTTCGTTTGGTGCCATTGTATTTTCAATTTCAGTAGATTTTTCTTTTTTCATTATTATCACCTCTTATTCTTAATTTTCCCATTTTGTGTGAATATGAAACCATTAAGCGTTTTATTATGTCTTCTTACCTACTATGGGAGCAAGAGGAGATGATGGACTTATACGTAGCCATCTCCATGCAAAAAGGCCTTCATCAATAGGATGAAGACCTTAACGTTGATTCTATTTTTCACATGCCTGAGTCACTATCTATTCAGCAAGCTTCCAACATAGCGCAGCAGGTCATTGGCGGAGGTGGAATTATAGCCATGCTCATCCACCAGGCGTGCCACTACCTCATTAATCTTCTTCAATTGCGTCTCATCCGGGGTTTTTGATGAAGTCGTTATTTTCACCACATCCTTCAGATCAGCAAACAGCTTCTTCTGGATCGCTTCTCTCAGGCGCTCATGGGAGTTGTAGTCAAACCGCTTCCCTTTGCGCGCATAGGCGGAGATGCGGATCAGTATCTCTTCACGGAATGCCTTCTTCGCATTTTCCGAAATGCCGATTTGCTCCTCAATGGAACGCATCAGTTTTTCGTCCGCACTCATTTCTTCCCCGGTTAACGGATCGCGCAGCTTCGCTTTATTGCAATACGCTTCCACGTTATCCAGGTAGTTATCCATCAATGTCTTCGCAGACTCTTCATAGGAATAAACGAACGCTTTCTGTACTTCCTTTTTCGCGATATTATCATATTCTTTTCTGGCAACGGAAATGAAGTTCAGGAATCGTTCACGGTCTTCATTGGAAATCGAAGCATGCTGATCCAGTCCTTCTTTCAAGGAACGCAGCACATCCAGCGCATTGATGGATGGCACCTCTTTTCGAATAATCGTGGACGAAATACGATTGATCACATAACGAGGGTCAATTCCACTCATTCCTTCATCCGCATACTCCTTTTTCAGCTCCTGAATATCGACCGAATTGAAGCCCTCCACAGACTCTCCATCATACAGGCGCATCTTTTTGACCAGATCAATATCGCCTCGCTTAGCTTCTTTTAAGCGGGTCAAAATCGTGAACATCGCTGCCACCCTTAACGTATGAGGCGCAATATGCACATTCGCTACATCACTCTCATTGATCATCTTTTCATAAATTCTTTCTTCCTGTGACAGCTTCAAATTATAAGGAACTGGCATCACAATGATACGAGAGTGCAATGCCTCGTTTTTCTTATTGGAAATAAAAGAACGATATTCCGTTTCATTGGTATGAGCCACAATTAGTTCATCCGCACTGATGAGCGCAAATCGACCTGCTTTGAAATTACCTTCCTGAGTTAAAGACAATAAGTGCCATAGAAACTTCTCATCGCACTTTAGCATTTCCTGAAACTCCATCATTCCACGATTCGCCTTGTTCAACTCTCCATCAAAACGATATGCACGCGGATCGGATTCAGAACCAAACTCGGCAATGGTTGAAAAGTCGATACTGCCAGTCAGATCTGCAATATCCTGCGACTTCGGATCGGAAGGACTGAAGGTACCAATACCGACACGCTGATTCTCTGATAGGAAAATCCGCTCCACCAATACATCCTCAATACGTCCCCCATATTCTTTTTCAAGCCTCATCATATTCAATGGCGAAAGATTGCCTTCAATTCGAATGCCATATTCCTGATAGAATTCATCCCTTAAATGGTGCGGGATCATATGAAGGGGATCTTCATGCATCGGGCACCCCTTGATCGCAAAGATTGCTCCACGTTCTGTATGGGAATACTGCTCCAATCCTCTTTTTAAAATGGTGACGAGCGTAGATTTCCCCCCACTGACAGGTCCCATCAGAAGAAGAATCCTTTTTCGGACATCCAACCGCTTTGCTGCTGGATGGAAATACTCCTCTACCAAGCGCTCCAATGCTTCCTCTAAGCCGAACAAAGCACTGCTGAAGAAATTATACTTCCGCTGGCCATTTACCTCTTCCACACCAGCATCTTTGATCATATTGTAAACCCTTGAATGAGCGGATTGCGCTACCCATGGTTCCTTATTTATAATCTCCAAGTACTCTCCGAAGGTTCCTTCCCACTTCAGCCGCTGTTCTTCTTCCCGATACTTTTCAATTTTTCTTAAAATATCCATAAGGACCTCCCCTTTATTACATCTTCAAGAGCGTGATTGCGTGATTAATATACTCTATGCTCATCCTGAGTGAAACATGCTAAAAAAGCGGAGCCGGCTCGCTCAGCCCCGACATAAAAAAGGCTGTCATAAATTATCCACACATTCCATTCACATTACTTGTCCTTTGGGATATAATATAGATAGTATGCTTACTTGAAACTACCTTACATAAGGAGGAATTAACTATGGGAACAAGCGGATTCCTGATTCTTGCCGTATGCCTTGCATTCCTTACAGCAATTTTCACTGCTGGCTTTGAAGGAAAACCAGGTACTCGTAAAAAGTAATTAGAGCACATACAAAAAAGGCCTCCACTAATGGAAGGCCTTTTCTATTTACACTTCCGGACACTCAATGGAAAGGGCCGGATAGCCCTGCTGACGCAAAGCTTCATATATTAAAATAGCTGCCGTGTTCGATAGGTTCAACGAACGGACATTGGTCGTCATCGGCAAACGCAGGCACTTCTCTAAATTACTCTGAATCAAGTCCTTCGGCAAACCGGTCGTCTCTCTCCCGAAAACAAAGAAGTAGTCTTTATCCAGACTGCTGTAATCAAAAGAGCTATGCGGCTTTGTTCCATACTTCGTAATATAGAAAAATTCCGCTTCCTTATTCTTCTCAAACAACTCATCCAAAGAATCGTAATACAACACATTCACAAATTCCCAATAATCCAGACCCGCTCTTTTCAGCATTTTATCATCTGTTGAAAAGCCCAAAGGTCGGATCAGATGCAATGTAGTGTTGGTAGCTGCACAAGTACGTGCAATGTTCCCTGTATTAGCTGGAATCTCTGGTTGATATAGTACAACATGTAATCCCACAATCGTCACCTCAATTTATACCTCAAATATTTCCTATACAACAATACCTTTTTATTGAATGAGAATCAACCTTTAATTCCTGTCGATGATATGAAAAAACTTGTACTTGATATTCGGTGTATAAGCGGTGGAATCCTCATACTTCCAATACCTCATTCTACTATTATAAGTGTGCGCATTAACCAACGGCTCATTGTTCGGATCCTTGGCTACCACAATCGTATTATGGTCAAATCGTCCATCTCCTTGAAAATCATAACAGATGACATCCCCTGGCATGAGCAGATCCGCACTTGCCACCTCTCTTGACTTCATCCCTGATTTGGCAGTAGGGAGGTACCAGCGGAGAGCATTCGCAACAGTCCACGTGTAGCTCCAGTCTTTGTTCCTCATCCACCACGCACCGCTTTTCTTCGGATATCCAATCATTGGAGCTCCGCCTTCATGCAAGCACTGAGAAATATAATTTGTACAGTCCACATCAAATTTCTTGTACTTCGGATTATAGGTGTTCCACCATTGCTCCGCGTAGCGAACCGCTTCCATCCTATTGTAAGTAAATCTCACATTCCTATCCGATTCTTCCTCCTCCACGGAAGGAAGGGAGACCTCCTGCATATTCGTCCCCTCTTCATGCAAGGGTATATCCTGGATAACATCCTCCCCGTGCCAAACTGCATAGCGGTGATCTGCTTCTTCCTCCATATACAGCTCTTCATTAAGCTTTATGAGATACCTTACATGCACTTCATATATGGCTGCCTCCTCGTCCATATCCCTGTTCATTGATAGGATTCTCCCCGTTGCGTAACATTTTACGATTTCCGCACCTCGCCTACGATGCATCTCCTGCTTATTTGAAATAGTATCTTCATTAATTATAGCTCTACCTGAATGCCTGCTTTTAGATACATATTGTTCCAACCTGTTCTGAATATGCAGTATAAGCTTCTCCCTCATGAACAACCCTCCATCATATTATCCTTATATTCATAGTATGATGGGGGATTGATAAACATTAGAAAAAGTTGGAATACAAAAAAGACAAGAGTTTCACCCCTCGCCTTTTAGCATCGCCATTCCTTTATCGATTTCAGACCGTACATCCTCGTCCTGTTCTGTCTCTTTAAACTTGATTAATGCTTCCAACGCAGATAGATCTCCTATCTTTCCGACAGCCCAAGCAGCAGTACCACGAATAACAGGCCTAGTATCATTCTTCATCAAGTCCAATAGATCAGGAACAGCCGTCTTGTCCTTAAAATGTGCAAGCGCCAAAATGGCATTACGCTGAATGGGCTTCTTCCCTCTCCACGAGCCTGAAATCCTTCCAAACCTATCCTTGAATTCTCTATTTGATATTGTAAGAAGAGGCTTCAACGTTGGCTTCACAATTTCTGGATCGGGCTCCATTTCAGGATGCAAATGAAAGTCCATCCCCTTGTTTTCAGGACATACCGTCTGACATGTATCACAGCCATAAAGTCGGTTACCTATCTTCGTCCGATACTCCTCTGCCAAGAAACCTTTCGTCTGCGTCAAAAACGCAATGCATTTATTCGAATCGAGCTGCCCACCTTGAACAAGCGCACCTGTCGGACATACCTCCACACATTTATTGCATGTACCGCAATTATCTTCCAAAGGCTGATCAGGTTCAAAGGCAATGGTCGTAATCATTTCCCCAAGATACACATAAGACCCAAACTCGGGAGTAATGATTGCACAGTTCTTACCGCTCCAGCCAATCCCTGCACGTTCCGCTACAGCACGATCACTAAGCTCACCTGTATCAACCATTGATTTCATAGATGCGTCCGGTTGTTTCTCCCTTATGAATGCCTCCAGCTGTTGGAGCTTATCTCTCAGAATATGGTGATAATCCATTCCCCAGGAAGCACGGCAAAAAATCCCTCTCCGATCCTCCCTAGTACTTCGTGGAGCATCTTTCAGCTTCGACGGATAAGCCAAAGCGATGGCAATGATTGACTTGGCTCTTGGAAGCAGTAATTCAGGATTCGTCCTCTTCTCAATATCAGACTCCTCAAAGCCAGACTGAAACCCGTTTTCCTGCTGCACCCGCAACCTCTCTTTTAACCCGGTAAAAACACCCGAACTTGCAAATCCGATCTTATCGATACCTATCTCTTTGCTAAAAGCTATTATCTCATTCTTTAGCCTTTGGTTTGCTATATTCAAAATAAACACCTCCTTTATTAATACGGCTAGAAGCCTCTCTTTTTTTCATCATTTCTATATCCTAAACGAAATATGGTACACTTACCATATTGAAAACAATGGAAGGGATGAAAATGTATGAGAGTAACGCTGGAATCTACAGTCAAAGAACTTATCCCGAATGCAAAATTCGGAATCATATTCTATGAAGATATCACAATTGGCAGCTCCCCTCAAATGCTGAAAGGAAGAATCCGCCTTTTCCAGGAATCCTTGAACATTGACCTGCTTGAGAAAGAAATGAAAGACATTCCAGGAATCATGGAATGGCGGTCTGTCTTTAAGCATACCGGCACAGACCCTTCCAGATATCGTCCTTCGGTTGAAGCCCTTTATCGCCGTATTAAAAAAGGACAGTTCCTGGAGCCTTTCAACTCTGCTGTAGACCTGAATAATTTCTTTTCCCTGAAATACGAAATCCCCCTAGGTATCTATGACGTCACAAAGATTAACGGGGATATCTCCATCACGGTCGGAGAGGCAGAAAGCACCTACGAAGGACTGAACGGCCGGGAAATCAGCCTCAAGAACATGGTACATACAAAAGACGCCACAAGCTCTTTCGGCAGTCCTTTTGTAGACAGCAAAAGAACCGCCATCACAGAAGCCACCACCTCAGCAGTACACATCATATACCTTAAGCCCTCCATGGACAAAGCAGAATGCCAAGAAATGCTGGACGCCATTCTAAAAATGTTCACCCAAGTCCATGGCGGCACGGGACGTGTGGTCATGGTGGGGACAGGTTCCTTGTCCCACATAAACAACAGCATATAAATCGAGAGCCTCTTCATTTAACTAGAAGGGGCCTTTTGCATTTGCAGCCTTATATGAACAAACTAAAAAACGCAATGCATCGTTTTCAAGAAACGAGACACTGCGTTATATAATATGTATGGAGCGGGTGAAGAGAATCGAACTCTCATCATCAGCTTGGAAGGCTGAGGTTTTACCACTAAACTACACCCGCATAGACAGGTTCGATAACTTGTCTATAAAATAAGTACCGGTGGCCGGGGTCGAACCGGCACTCCAGAGGAACACGATTTTGAGTCGTGCGCGTCTGCCAATTCCGCCACACCGGCATAACAATAAAACAACTATTCAAATGGTGCCGAGGACCGGAATCGAACCGGTACGGTAGTCACCTACCGCAGGATTTTAAGTCCTGTGCGTCTGCCAGTTCCGCCACCCCGGCTTATATCTATATAAGCCTTCGTTTTTTGAATAGTGGAGGTGGCAACCGGATTTGAACCGGTGATAAAGGTTTTGCAGACCTTGGCCTTACCACTTGGCTATGCCACCTGAATGTTATATGGAGCGGAAGACGGGATTCGAACCCGCGACCCCCACCTTGGCAAGGTGGTGTTCTACCACTGAACTACTTCCGCAAAATGGCTGGGCTAGCTGGATTCGAACCAACGCATGTCGCAGTCAAAGTGCGATGCCTTACCGCTTGGCTATAGCCCAATAATAATGCTTTTAATATTTATGCTATTTGTATTGATCTATATGACTAAATCAATCATTTGAAAAATATGGGGCGACTGATGGGAATCGAACCCACGAATGCCTGAACCACAATCAGGTGCGTTAACCACTTCGCCACAACCGCCACAATATAAATAAAATTGGCAGGGGCAGTAGGAATCGAACCCACACCGGAGGTTTTGGAGACCTCTGTTCTACCGTTAAACTATGCCCCTATAGATGAATATGTTACTCTTTTTTAAAAAATGGTGGAGGGGGGCAGATTCGAACTGCCGAACCCGAAGGAGCGGATTTACAGTCCGCCGCGTTTAGCCACTTCGCTACCCCTCCATATATGTGGTGCCGGCGATAGGAGTCGAACCCACGACCTACTGATTACAAGTCAGTTGCTCTACCAACTGAGCTACACCGGCAAATGAAAACTTTTCAAGAAAAATGGTGGCTCGGGACGGAATCGAACCGCCGACACATGGATTTTCAGTCCATTGCTCTACCAACTGAGCTACCGAGCCATCTTTGGCTTGCGATAAGCTGCGAACTTCTTCGTCAGCTTCTTTCAACCCTCTACATAACGTAGATTATTAAAATGGCGGTCCCGACCGGGATCGAACCGGCGATCTCCTGCGTGACAGGCAGGCATGTTAACCGCTACACCACGGGACCATTTTGGTTGCGGGGACAGGATTTGAACCTGCGACCTTCGGGTTATGAGCCCGACGAGCTACCAGACTGCTCCACCCCGCGACAATATTAATTAAGTTAGAATACTTATGCTCATTTCAACCGACTGTCCCGACCTCTAAAAGCTGATTCAGGGATGTATGTCGATCGGTACAACTCGAAGTGATGTCAAGAAGCATATGCTCGTTGCTCCACCCCGCGATAATATTAATTAAGTTTCAAGTTAGTATTCTATAAAAACTTAATGGTGGAGGATGACGGGATCGAACCGCCGACCCTCTGCTTGTAAGGCAGATGCTCTCCCAGCTGAGCTAATCCTCCTATGTAAAGGAATGTTAATTTCCTTTGTGGGAAAAAAACTATGGTGACCCGTACGGGATTCGAACCCGTGTTACCGCCGTGAAAGGGCGGTGTCTTAACCGCTTGACCAACGGGCCAACAAATAATGGCGGAGAGCAAGGGATTTGAACCCTTGAGACGGCGTTGACCGTCTACACGATTTCCAATCGTGCTCCTTCGGCCACTCGGACAGCTCTCCATAATATGGCTCCACCAGTAGGATTCGAACCTACGACCCTTCGGTTAACAGCCGAATGCTCTACCGCTGAGCTATGGTGGATCAATATCAGCCTGGCAACGTCCTACTCTCACAGGGGGACAGCCCCCAACTACCATCGGCGCTGAAGAGCTTAACTTCCGTGTTCGGTATGGGAACGGGTGTGGCCTCTTCGCCATCATTACCAGACAAATATTATTATAATATATCTTTGAAGAAAATCAAGCATTTTTTTGCTATGTTCCTTCAAAACTAGATAACGTTTTTCTTATCAAGATTCACAAGATGTCGTTCATTGTTCATTGTTTTTGGGTTAAGTCCTCGATCGATTAGTATTCGTCAGCTC